>NZ_FMTT01000113.1 GCF_900100345.1 Paenibacillus tianmuensis
AATTGAATGGATCATCGCCACTACCAAAGTGTTGGAAAAACATGTCTATTTGTCAAACCTCAAAAAACCAGTATCTGGTTAATCAACAGGCGTGATAAGGTAGGTAAAAATTATATGAAAGTTAAAAAGCAAGTATTGATATTCTTGGTTAGTGTGCTATTTCTAGTAATTACAACTTTTGTTTTGCATGATAAATTTAAAGATAAAAATGTAGAAGGTAAGGAACTACTTTCGAATATAACCTTTATAGAGGAGGAGAGTAATTCAGTGCCTAAAAATTCTCCGGAATCAATAATATATAATCTTGAAACTAAGCTTCAAGAATTAAGGTACGTAAGTAAAAAAACTTATGAAAAAATCGCTGAGATAAGTAGTAATATAGATTTTATGGGAAACTTTAAAGCTATAAACTTAGAAGAAAATTCATTCTACAGAGAACAATATTTAAAAGTATTAAAGGGAGAGGAATCTTACATTAATAGACTAGAAAAAGAGGAATATTCTGAAGTTGAATTTGACCCTCAAAATATGAAGAAATATACCTATCGCTTTTTTGACATGAATGGAGATGGAGTCCCTGAACTAATGGTATTTGGTAATATGATGAGATATATACACATTTTTTCTTATGATACAAAAACTAATAAAGTTAAGTTGTTAGATCTTGAAAAAGCAGGAAGTTACTTTTTGGGTAATAATAAAATGGGTGCTTGGCGCGGGGGGACAGGACTTACCTATGAATTTTATGAGGTAGATGAAAACGGAGATAGAAATTCTAAAATATTCTTTCATTCTGAAGGGTATCTCAATGATATTACAAAAGAAGAAGATGCGATATATATGGTTGGTTTTGGTGGAGACTCTGAAGAAATTGAGAATTACGAATCACTTGCAAAAGAAATGGGTGAACAATTAATTAATAAAGATGGTATATATTTCCTGAGGGTATCAAAAGAACAATATGACCAAGTAACACCACGCCTGTTGATTAACCAAAATAAGGAAATTGAAAA
>NZ_FMTT01000111.1 GCF_900100345.1 Paenibacillus tianmuensis
CTTTCTCGAAACTTTTTGAGCTTTGCTTTTTTGGCTTCTGCCATGATTTTGTTGAAGTAGTTCCACTATCATGAGTTTTCAGACACGCCCTAGACAAGATCCTTTAGTCAAAGAAAAAATAAAAGCTAATATTTATGATCCTTATTACTTGAAATGGCTTGACGCTCAATACAACATTAGATGATTAAATAATTAATAATTTATTTCACAACCTAAAGACGGTTACTTACTTATACAAAACCGTCTTTAGGTGAAGCATGAGTTAAAAGACAATAAACAATAGTATCGCAGAAAGGATCGGGACAATCCATAGAAGGTTAATGTTAACAAACAAAATAATATTATCGTTTGTTAAATCAAAAGGCTTTATACTTTTCTTGTTTTCAACGGTTGTCTCCTGTAATCTTCTTTTATTATCTACTTCATCATGATTTTCGTTATTTTTTAGGATTGTCTGGTATTCACGAGTGATAATAGAATAGTGAAGGAATAGTGTCTCCTCGGTTGGCTTGTTATCTTGACTATTACTTTTCATTAGTAGTTCCTTTAATCTAAGTATCAAATCTTCGATTTCAAGTTGATGATAGTGTACCTTTAATGCTCTCTCATTATAATTAAGTTCATTTATATAATACTGTATTAATATCACATAGATTGAAAATACTCCCGATATTATACTGAAAACGGTACCATCAAATTTTCCGTTGATCTCCTTACCTGCTAAGGAAAGTAACACAAAGATTACCGCCTCAATATTAAGAACAAAAAACACAAATTTCCACTTCTGGCTATAGTCTTTCAATCGAATACTCATTTTTATTCTATTGTGCCTTGTTTTGTTAAAAGTGTTAATTTTCTTTTCAATTTCTGTATAAATATTAATCTCTTTATATTCTTTTTCCAAACCTAGCTACTCCCCTATCTTGTAACAGAATATAAATATAAGTACAGAATTCTCCATCTTAATCCAGCGTAATTAGAAATAAGGGAAATACAATAACAGGCCTGTTGATTAACCACTAAATGGTAGAAAAAAGATCGCCTTTGCTGTAGAATCGTTTGTACCACCAAGCGATTCGAGAAAGAGGCGATC
>NZ_FMTT01000110.1 GCF_900100345.1 Paenibacillus tianmuensis
ACTTTCTCGAAACTTTTTGAGCTTTGCTTTTTTGGCTTCTGCCATGATTTTGTTGAAGTAGTTCCACTATGATGAGTTTTCAGACACGCCCTAGTCAAAAAATAACCAGAGTTTGTCCCTATTGTTTGAAGGAAGTAAAGTATCATCGGTATTCATGGTCACTAATTTATAACATGACTTGTCCAAAACATGGGAATAATCTGGTGTGGGGATGTCCTGATTGCTTAAAGCATTTCACATTAGAGGATGTGTTCGAGGGTCGCTGTACTTATTGTCAGAAGGTACTCTCATCTATTAAAAGCATGTCTGCGAGAATCAGCATAAATTTTCCTGCTGAATTATCACATTGGAGTTTTCTCAGAAACAGGAATTACCTCTTAAACTCATTTATGAGAAAGACATATGAACGTGAGTGGTTTTTGAATAAAACTGTTTACGACCACATATATGACGCTCCTTTACTTGAAGCATCACAGGGATCATTTGACGAAACCCATCTTCATATAGAAGATATTGCACTCCTATCTTCTCAACCCCTTATTAATATCAATTACTACTTAGGTTCACACAAGATTCCAATAGAGAATCATCCTAGAAATCGAGGACAAACCATCAGGTTTGACTTTTACAAGCAACATATTGAACAAATCAAGCAACGCTAATCAATGCCAATCCGGGCAGGGTGCCCAATGAGGTTTGTTTTACTAAGGAAAATCAGAACCAAGAGATGGCTTTTAGCGGGGAACTCTTGTCCATTACTTTTAGACGATACGATGTTCGTGCAACGGTTGTAATTCTACTAATCGTTATGCCCAAACAATCAATACTTTATACATTAAGTAATAAATTTATTCGGGAGGAAATATGAAAAAAGAAAAAACAAAGCTGTTACCTTGCCGACCAAATATGTACTTGGATGAGTCTTATGAAGGATACGCTTTGAGGTTGTCATATGAGAATAATTCTGAAATTCGCGACATTAAGAAATTCCTTTCCGTAACATCTGGAGGTAGCTCGATCAAAACATTGCAAAAGATGATTGACCTCCTGGAATTAGTCACAGGGAAGGATCTAAAGCAAACCCCAAAGAATAGTTTCCATTCACGCCTGTTGATTAACCAGATACTGGTTTTTTGAG
>NZ_FMTT01000109.1 GCF_900100345.1 Paenibacillus tianmuensis
CGGAAAAGGCGTGCTCGGAGATACGAAAACGTTTACAACTACGCAATCCGGCTCTACCTATCAATTGAAAGATACGACGCGCGGGCAAGGAATCGTCACATACAGCGCGGGCTACCAGAGTTCACCACTGCCGGGAACGCTGCTCACCAGTCCAAACAATATTTGGAACGACGGCCCAGCGGTCGATGCGCATGCCTACGCCGAGAAAGTGTACGATTTCTATAAAAATAAATTTGGCCGCAACAGCATTGATGGCAAAGGCTACCAGCTTAAATCAAGCGTGCACGTCGGCGACAAATGGGACAATGCCGGATGGAACAAAGTGCAAATGGTGTACGGAGACGGAGGCAAAATCTTCAGACCGCTCTCTGCCGATCCGGACGTCGTTGGCCACGAATTGACTCACGGCGTTATAGATAAAACGGCCGATCTGGAATACTGGGGCGAGTCCGGAGCGCTGAACGAATCGATCGCCGACATTATGGGGAATGCGGTCGAAGCCAAAAACTGGCTGCTCGGCGACTTGGTAACCCTCACAAAACCCGCCCTCCGTTCTATGGAGAATCCGAAGCTCTTCGGACAGCCCGACCGCTATCAAGACCGTTACAAAGGTGGTAATGATAACGGCGGCGTGCATATTAACAGTGGTATCAACAACAAAGCCTACTACCTGATCGCCCAAGGTGGCACGCACTACGGCGTAACCGTGAACGGCATCGGACGCGATGCGGCTGAGCAAATTTTCTATAAAGCCCTCGTCAAGTACCTGACTCCGTATTCGAACTTCTCGGCCATGCGCGTCGCTGCCATTTCGGCGGCAACCGACTTGTACGGAGCGAATTCTGCCCAAGTTGCCGCCATTAAAAAAGCGTACACTGCCGTCGGCGTGAACTAATTTTAGCGCAACATTCACGGCAAGGACGAGCGGACGACAAACCAAAAGCCACCGGCCTTTGGTTTGTCGTCCGCCACCGGAAAAACCAGTTTCTAATTCACTCAAACCGCTAAAAGGAGAGATGAATTTATATGTTAAAAGTATGGTCATCGATTATTACAGGAGCGTTTTTGCTCGGAAGCGTACAAGCCGTGCATGCTGCTCCACAAGACCCGTCCGCTCCCTTTGGAGGATTTGCCCCTCAATTGATTACCGAGGAGAACTGGAGCGCGCCGCAAGCCGTAACCGGGGAGGACAAAATCTGGAAGTACCTTGAATCCAAGCAAGAAAGCTTCCAGATCGGCAAATCCGTCGA
>NZ_FMTT01000107.1 GCF_900100345.1 Paenibacillus tianmuensis
AAGACAGAAGTTGCCGATTCTCGAATATATTCGGCGCGCTCTGGAAGGCCAGCCTTTCATGCCCTCGTTTCGAACTGTCTAAGATGCGTTCAACCCTCTCGTTTAGGGGTACTCCGTACCCCTATTTGGTCTGCTCTCAGGCTACCTCTGAGTAGTTACTAAAAAAGTTTGATCATTTCCTATCTATGTTGCTCAACAATCGCGCCCTTTAGCTTAATAAGAAAACCCCTTATTCAAATACAACCATTTCTCCGACATCTATAAATCCAAATCGCTTATAGATATTTTTCCCATCATCTGAAGCCTGTAATACAACTGGTTTTTGTTTATCCTTTGTTTGATTTAGAAGAAATTGAAACATTTCACTGCCAATTCCTTTACCTCTAAATGTTTCTTTTGTCATCACATCATAAATACCATAACTATCTTTGCTTTCTATTAATAAACCAGTAGCTACAGGCATTTCGTCTATGCATCCAATAAACATTTGAACTTCTGAACCTAATTTTATTTGTGAAAACTTATTAAAATAACTTTCTAATGCATCTTTTTCTGGTGTACCTTCAAATAAGCTCATAAATACCTCTATATATTTTAAAAGTTCTTCATTATTTTTCACATTAGTAATCATAAGCTGATGGGAAATTCTTTGACCAACATTAAGAGTATTTTCAAGTTTCATCATTACATTACGTTCCGTTTCTTTTAGGTCATATTCTTGCATAAGTTTTTTCCAATCATCGTTTAAATACTGAGCATCAATCCAAATACTAAAGGGATATTCTTTATAAGAAAAATTATCGATTCCATGTCTAATCTTAACTGCATTTTTGATATCTGGAGATTTCGGCAATAATATATTGAATGTATCAGTAGGAATTCCTGTATTTGCTATAACGAAATCTTCTTCCTTTGTAAGTTCTCCACTAACTGCATGAGTAAATACTTTTAATTTTTCTTCAAAATTGTTTATTACTAATTGTTGATTTGTATTCATGTTTTTGCCCCTTTTAATTTAATTTGGCGCGCTCATTTTTATTATAAGGTCAGTTAAATTCTGAAACAACTGTGTTCACAGTATTTATATCCTACCAGAATTTTCAGAAAACATCTCGAAGATTTAAAACGAGAATCCAAAAAGGAATTTCAAACCATTCTTTTTACTAGGGCGTGTCTGAAAACTCATCATAGTGGAAGTACTTCAACAAAATCATGGCAGAAGCCAAAAAAGCAAAGCTCAAAAAGTTTCGAGAAAGTTTATCGTAGCGTGTTGCGATCCCACGGAATTGTTT
>NZ_FMTT01000112.1 GCF_900100345.1 Paenibacillus tianmuensis
CTCAAAAAACCAGTATCTGGTTAATCAACAGGCATGACTTTAACTATAATATTGAAGAACGCGCGGAAACCATTCGTAATGAGATTATTAGTGGTAGTTATAAGGTTTCACAACCCCTAATATATCGAATAGAAAAGAAATATGGAATATGCAGACACCTAGTCAATCCCCAGCCTAGTGATGCTTTGGTTTTCCAAGTATTAGTCGAGAACATAAACGAACAAATCTTAAAAAAACAACCCTCTAAAAATGCGTTTTATTCAAGAGACAAGCATTCCGTTGCTAAACCACACAGTATTGAGGACTCATATTTTAATTGGCACGAACAATGGAAAAGACTTCAAAAAAAGATATATAACTTTAATGAAGAAAAAGAGTACATTGTAGTTACTGACCTAACAAATTACTACGATAGTATTGATCTTAACGAGCTCAGGAAGGTCCTTACTAGTTATACCGGTATAAAAGAGGTAGTTATTGATCTTATCTTTAAAATAATCGAGGATATCTCATGGAAACCTGATTATTTACCATACTCTCGCAGAGGTCTACCTACTACCAATATTGAAGGAGTACGCTTACTTGCTCATTCGTTCTTGTTTGAGATCGATGAGGTTCTAAAACAAAAAACAAATAACAGTTTTACCAGATGGATGGATGATATCACAATAGGAGTCGATTCAAAAAAACAGGCAATTGAAACAATAAGCGAAATCTCCGATATGCTTAAAAGTAGAGGACTTGCACTCAATCTTTCGAAAACAAATATATATAATGCCAGGCCTGTTGATTAGCCACTAAATGGTAGAAAAAAGATCGCCTTTTCTGTAGAATCGTTTGTACCACCAACCGATTCGAGAAAGAGGCGATCTCATGAAAAATTGTATCACGATTCCATCCGTTCTTCAATCCATTCTGAGTGCTGAAGAAGTCAAATCAATTGTGCTAATGATAGGTTATGAAGACAAAGCCCGCAAGTTTACGGTATACGACTTGTTACAATATTGGTGCACGGCTGCTCATCAACAATGGGAGGGTTACC
>NZ_FMTT01000105.1 GCF_900100345.1 Paenibacillus tianmuensis
CTTGTGTCCACCTTCCACCAATTGACGCGGCTTGTAGCTTCATTCCAGTTTTTTTCTTTTTCCTTATACTGGGAGGAAGCAGCCATTTCGGCTTGGTCAGATTGCTCTTGAAGTAGTGTTTCTTTCGCTCGTTTGGCTGATCCAAATATCGAATTTGTGATGCTATTTGCGATTGAAGCGCCGGCAGCACCGCCTATAACGCCTCCAATGAGCCCGCCCACTGCTGCCCCAGCAGGGCCGCCTAACATGGTTCCGATGCCTGCCCCCGTCGCCGCTCCTGCTTCAGCTCCAGCCCATCCTCCGATGATAGTTCCGCTAGTCTTAGCTGCAGTTTCTACTTTTTTTCCTTCAGGCGCAGACATCACGTCCCATGCACCCATTGCTAATGTAGCCGGTATGACCACGGCCCCGCCTCTGCCCAGAACTCCTTTTCCCCAAGACAGGACCTTTCCAAAGCCTCCGCCGCCCCTCCCGCCGCCGTGTGTGCTGCTTCGAGGAGGTAGCTCGCCTCCGGTACCGGGCCTTCCTCCGCCGTTGCCAGACCTTCCTCCGCCAGTACCAACAAAAGTACCGCCGCCTGATCCGCCGCCTCCGCCTAAATTGTTAATCGCTTTTCCGTAGACGTTGACAACATTGGCCTGAATAGACTTGCTGGGCAGGGTATCTTTCAGTTTGTCGGCTGCTTTTTTTGCTCCGAGGGCTTCTAGCATTTTTGCCACGGTGTTTATCCCAGTCTTCAACGGCCCTGTCAACAGGGTACCGATTGTCCCGAAAGCTAGTTTTGCCGCTCCCAGCGCGAGCATGAATGTGCCGAAGGCAGCAACTACCTTCCCGGCCATGACCACTTCGTCTCGATGCGCATCGATCCATTTTGTGGCGGTCGTTACACCTGGAGAGATGGCGGAAATTAACTTTGTGATCTCGGGTAACAAGTGGTTGCCGATCGATGTCGTCAGGTTCTCAATTTTACTGTGGAGAATGTGCGCTTGACCTTTGTAGGACTCCCGGATCTCGTCAATTTGTTTGTGGAGCCCCTTCTGACTGTCTTTCGATTTCATGAGTTTGTCAAACGTCTCTTGGTGAGAAGATATGATGGCAAAATCTTGACCCTGCTCACCGAAAATATGGTTCATTTTTGCTGCCCATTCAAGCTCGCTTTTCCCGGCAGCGATGAACTCTTTGTGCTTTTGGGTCAATACGCCCACCATATCAACGTAACTTTTGAGTGAATCTTTGTCTTTGAGCAGGGCAGCATTTTTAAAGCCTATGATTTTGCCTTTTTTGTTATATTCGACGCCGTCAAGAAGCCCGGCATCATTCATGGCGCTGAGCTGCTTCGCACCGCCTCGTGTACCCAGGAATTTGTACGGGTTGATCCGCTCGGCGAAGTCCTTTATGTGGGTCCCGGCCATGGAGCCTTCCATGCCGTGGATAGCCCCCATAGCGGAAGACATCAGCATATCTGTTTCGTTCCAGCCCAGGTTTTTTACTACGGGCATCGCGTATTTGAATGTTTCTCCTAGCCCCTCAGTCGACGCGTGAGTAACGTTGATCACGCGAAAGGCATTGTCCGCGAACTTCTCCATAGCTGATACATCGCCCGTAATTCTGGCGTCCTCGGCCATCCGTGCGAAGTTGTATGCCGAACGTCCCGCAGAACTGGACTT
>NZ_FMTT01000104.1 GCF_900100345.1 Paenibacillus tianmuensis
CTTGTGTCCACCTTCCACCAATTGACGCGGCTTGTAGCTTCATTCCAGTTTTTTTCTTTTTCCTTATACTGGGAGGAAGCAGCCATTTCGGCTTGATCCGATTGCTCTTGAAGCAGCGTTTCTTTCGCTCGACTCGCTGACCCATAGATCGAATTTGTGATGCTATCCGCAATGCTGGTTCCAATGATGCCGCCTATGATTGCTCCCAATCCGGCGCCGATTGCGTTCCCGAGTCCAGGAACAACTGAGCCGAGCGCTGCGCCCATCGCTGCTCCGGCTTCGGCCCCGGCCCATCCTCCGATGATAGTTCCACTAGTCTTCACCGCGGTTTCTACTTTTTTCCCTTCAGGCGCAGACATAACATCCCATGCGCTCATCGCCGCTACAACCGGTATTACAACAGATCCACCTCTGCCCAAGACGTCTTTTCCCCAAGTCAGGACCTTTCCAAAGCCTCTGCCGCCCCTCCCGCCGCCGTGTGTGCTGCTTCGAGGAGGTAGATCGCCTCCGGTACCGGGCCTTCCTCCGCCATTGCCAGACCTTCCTCCGCCAGTACCAACAAAAGTACCGCCTCCGCCACCAGGTCCTCCACCGCCTAAATTGTTGATCGCCTTCCCGTATACGTTGACGACGTTTGCCTGAATAGACTTATTCGGCAAGGTATCTTTCAGTTTATCAGCTGCTTTTTTTGCTCCCATAGCTTCTAGCATTTTTGCCACGGTGTTTATCCCGGTTTTAAATGGGCCCGTCAGTAAGGTACCGATGGTCCCAATGGCAAGTTTTGCCGCTCCCAGCGCGAGCATGAATGTACCGAAGGCAGCAACTACCTTCCCGGCCACGACCACTTCGTCTCGATGCGCATCGATCCATTTTGTGGCTGTCGTCACTCCGGGAGAGATGGCGGAAATTAACTTCGTTATCTCCGGCAGCAAGTGGTTCCCGATCGATGTCGTCAGGTTCTCAATTTTACTGTGGAGAATGTGCGCTTGACCTTTGTATGACTCTCGGATCTCGTCAATTTGTTTGTGGAGCCCCTTCTGACTGTTTATCGATTTCATGAGCTTGTCGAACGTCTCTTGGTGTGACGAGATTATAGCGAAGTCTTGACCCTGCTCGCCGAAAATATGGTTCATTTTTGCTGCCCATTCAAGCTCGCTTTTCCCGGCAGCGATGAATTCTTTGTGCTTTTGGGTCAGGACTCCGACCATATCAACGTAACTTTTGAGTGAATTTTTGTCTTTGAGCAGGGCGGCATTTTTAAAGCCTATGATTTTGCCTTTTTTGTCTTGCTCTACGCCGTCAAGAAGCCCGGCATCATTCATCGCGCTGAGCTGCTTCGCGCCGCCTCGTGTACCCAGGAATTTGTACGGGTTGATCCGCTCGGCGAAGTCTTTGATGTGCGTTCCTGCCATTGACCCTTCCATGCCGTGGATAGCCCCCATAGCGGAAGACATCAGCATATCTGTTTCGTTCCAGCCCAGGTTTTTTACCACGGGCATCGCGTATTTGAACGTCTCACCCAACCCTTCGGTAGATGCGTGAGTCACGTTGATTACGCGAAAGGCATTGTCCGCGAACTTCTCCATAGCCGATACATCGCCCGTAATTCTGGCGTCCTCGGCCATCCGTGCGAAGTTGTATGCCGAACGTCCCGCAGAACTGGACTT
>NZ_FMTT01000102.1 GCF_900100345.1 Paenibacillus tianmuensis
CGAGCGCTCGATACAAGTCAGCCTGTTTTTGTGTCACTTCGCCCAAGATCCGGCCGTGTCCAGGCGCTTCAAATCGCTCTATGGTGTCCAATTCATCGAGCAGCCCCTGCATCGTCCAGGATTCAAAGAGTCCAGCATCTTGCATGCATTTCTTGACGTAGGAAAGGTAAATAAGGGCAATAAATTCGACAAATAGCTTGCCATTGAGTGAAGTTTCCGAAGAAACGTGCATTCGCCGGAAATTCAGCCGCTCTTTGAGATTGCCAAATGCCTTCTCTACGATGTCCTTGCTTCGGTACAGCGACAATGCCTCATCCGGATCTTTGACTTCGTTGGAGAGCAGGGCAAAGTAGCCATAATTTTGTGCCGCCTCGAGCATCTTGTCCTCTCTCGGTACAACCTTTCGGCCACGCTTCGGGGTCTCGGTCACTTCGAAATACTTGGCGTAGTCCTTGCGGCAATGCTCACGCAACTTGCCTTCCTGCAGATCCCGATACAGACTGGTCAGGTACTCATTCATGTCTGCTTGATCTCTGGCTGCTTTCTCTGGATTGTAATAGAGCAGGAGGTAGGCCCTGCGCGTCTCTTGCAGCACGTCGCCCTTGTACGGCCGCTCTTGCTCGTAGGCCCAGTCGATTCGTTTGCAGATGCCGTAGGTTCCGTACTGCGTATGTAGATTCGACCAAAGCTTCAAACGCTCCCGTTCCTCTTCAAGATGCGCTTTAACATAAGAGAGATTCAGTTTGACGCCAATGATAAATTTTTGATGATTCTGATAGAGATGATCCACATTACGCTTGCTGTAAAAGCCACGATCCAGCACGACGTTCACTTTCTTGTAGCCCATGATGTGGAACTCTTGCATGAGTTGCCGGACCGTCTTGACGTCCGTTACATGGCCGGGAAGCTTTCGGTAGTAAAAAGGCAGACCGGATTCTTCGCCGAAGAGAAGCGCCAGATTGATTTGGGGCAAGCGATCATGCTCCTTGTTCTTGCCCTTCTTCACTTGCTTGAGCACCTCGGAGTAGCTGGAGAGTGTGGTGATGTCGAGGGCCCAATATTCCTTTTCAATGCGTCGTTTTCCTTGTCTCTCGAAAAAGGCCATGCGCTGTGCCTCTTCAATCGACTGGAACAGCTCGCTGCTTCGTTGCGAAGGAATATCTGCTCCAAAGGGATGAATGTGCATGCGCTGCCAGTGGGAAAAGCGGCTGAATGAGTTGTTTTCTTCGACGATCAGAAAGTAAGCGATGGACAAGATCTTCTTGTAGCTGTCCGGGAAACAGGCCTTGAGATCAGCTTCAACACCGGTTTCCTGGCCGATTTGATCAAACAGGTAGGTTGCACCGTAGAAACTACGCTGAAAGCTGGTAATCGGTACAGGGCCGCGCTTCTTGGCAGGGGCGCCAGACTCCGTCTCTCTCCGATACGCTCGGGTGGGCACGATCTCTCCCGTCTTTGGATCGACTCTCCCGATGAGCGTCCGCTTTGCACGAGACTGCTGTTTTTCCTTATCCCAGTAGGGCTCGTTGTTGTAGGCATAGGTAATGCCTGTCTTTTTATTGGTTTGATAAATGATCGCCATAATGAACACCAACCTCGTTATACATTATATAATATGTAACGAGGTAAAATCAACCATTTTCGGCTAAATGCCTTGTCCCTATGCTATTTTTTCATTCATCATCGTTATACAATCCGGGAACTCAGG
>NZ_FMTT01000099.1 GCF_900100345.1 Paenibacillus tianmuensis
AATCGTGAGTGCTACAAAGCTGGTATATTAATTGAATGCAATCGACTCCGTTTACCATGTTGAAAAGTTCAACCGCTAATTTTTAGATTGAGCCGCAAATTCTATGACATTATTATCTCTGTCCAATATATAGATCTGTGAAAAACCTGCCGCGCTGTCAGGCTCGGCCTCGTACTCGATGCCTGCCTCCTCCAGCCATTGCAGCGTTTTGCCGTAGCTCTTCACCCAAATCGAAAAGTGACCTTCTAACGAATTTATTCCGTTTGCCCGAAGCGTTTCGCTATAAGGATTCTCTACGACATGAAGCTGCTGTTCCCCCAAATCGTACCATACCCCTTTTGACTTAAATGGTGGGCGAGCGAGTTCCTTAAATCGAAGAACTTCAGAATAAAAATGCTTCGCTTCGTCCAAGTTTCTTGT
Organism: Paenibacillus tianmuensis; assembly: GCF_900100345.1. GTDB lineage: Bacteria > Bacillota > Bacilli > Paenibacillales > NBRC-103111 > Paenibacillus_G > Paenibacillus_G tianmuensis. Next base: position 421 of record NZ_FMTT01000099.1, read on the forward strand.
AGCAACAGTTAAATGATTAAGTCGTTCTAAATCAATCATACCGATTTATCCCCCACCCAAATTTGCTGAGGCTTCGTATAAAAATGACTTCGCTTAGAATAGCTATAGGCTATAACGATCAGCGACCAAATCACATTTCCTAAAAAAGGTTGATCCTTGTACAGAACGAACAGGTAACCGCTTACGGTCAGAAAATAAATTGAATACGAAACCATGAGCCAGTACCCCCAACGCTTGAGCCTCAAGTACCCATAAGCCATGACGAGCGAAACCACTCCTACCAGAATTCGGGCAAGATGCTCCGGAACATTCGGCAAGCCGAATCTGGCTGCGATTCCATACTTTTCAGAAGAGAAATCAATCAAAAATAACGATAACCATAATACAACAGAACCGAATATATAAAAACTCCCAATTAAGGCGACTCCCAAAGGTCTTTTTCGATTCAATCGCTCAACTCCTCTATTGACCGAACTCAAACTTCAAGAAGCAAAAAGACTTCTTCTGCGGCACACGGTGTGATAATACTGGCGATTCATCCGAGTCTCGCCCATTCGGAAAACGGCGACGGGCTGACTCCCTTAGGGTTCGCGGCGCATTTCGGCAGCAAAGCTACCGTGCAGGTGCTGCTGGACTATGGTGCGGATGTGAATGCCGTGTCGCATTCCAAACTTTCTTACATTCCTTCGAATACCGCGCTGCATGCCGCGATTGCGGGGGAACGGGACCCGGAGGTCATCCGGCTGCTTTTGACCCGCGGTGCCCTGACGAATATCTTCGACAGCAGCGGCCACACTTGTTTGCATACGGCCGCATTTCATGACGATAACACAGAGCTTATTCGCTTGCTCATGGAGCATGGAGCCCGGCTAACGGATGTTACAGGAGCGCTTGTGCGCGATAAGCACCGCTCCTCCCTTGAACGCTTATTGAATTTGATAAAGCGTCACTTCGTAATCGTGGAACGTTTCTTCCAACATCTTCCCCACAATCTCCCAAGATCCGTTGGCTAACCCGCAGCCGATCCCATAGGGAAGCGCCACCGTTAAAGCGTGCTCTTTCGCATAATTTTTTAACGAGAGCAGGGCCTCTTTTAGCGCGACATAATCCGTATACACTTTCTTTGATCGGCCATAGGTCAATTGACCGAATAGGTTCGCGATGAACTTCCCTTGCACAGCTACAAGCTGAAGGGTTCCGAGAAGCTCCTCCGGAGCCTTATCTTTGCAATAATCCAGGTAGGACGTATACAGGTTCGGATACTTCGTTTTTAATAATTGGGCTACTCCCGAGCCCATCACGGCTTGGCAATTGACTTGGTGACCAACAATGTCTTCCTTAGCCTCCAGCAAATCTCCCGCAATGATCATTACTGCCACGCAAACACTCTCCTTCGGTTACATCAACATTTCCCTAGACAGTTCGTTAAACTTCAAAAAATCATCTAGCCGTTTCTTAGCCATTGCCATGTCAGACGATATAGAAAAATTGCTTCTTCTGTTCAAATCAGTATACTATATAAGTTGAACTAAAGACCTTAGAAATCTATGGTAAGGAAATTCATACCTACTTGTCGAATAAGTAATGAAACATGAACAGACAGGC
>NZ_FMTT01000098.1 GCF_900100345.1 Paenibacillus tianmuensis
CACGTACGGTGCGAAGGAGGGCGAAAGGAGAGCTGACCAAGTCGTGTTGAAGACTCTCCTTAGCTATTCCTATATGAGAACTTTTCACTGTCCAGTAGTGGTAAAGTAACTCATAAATGGGTAGTTGATAGAGAGACTGGAGAAGGTTATTGGGAGAAGCTATAAATTGAGTTGGGGGTATTTGAAACTATGAGTGTATTTCCTAAAATTTTTGGCATTTCCATGTTTCCAAGTGTTGATTTAGAAGATATAGATGTAATAAATAGTATATTAAATATTTTCGAAACAAAGGATCATTTTAAACCAACTTCATGGGGAAATAGTGAAATGGTAAAAGTTGACTATGACCGTGATGAGATTAAGGAAAGGATGATTTTGCAACAACCAAGGTTTTCAGAGTTATACCTTCAGCGAGCACAATCAATAGAGTATTCGGGAAGCTTCGATCTAATTTCAAATTTTAGAGCTTATTTTGGTTTTGATTTTAAAAACATACCCAAAGAACTTTGGTCTGAAATTTATGAACTATCAGAAAATATTGCGAGTATTATTAAGCCACGGTACGGAATTACTCATGGCTTTTGGCCAGTTTCTACACCGTGGCAAACTGAACGTGATCGTTTACATAAATGGATGAATTTTTGCTCTCAACCTGCTCCGGTTACCTTCGGGCCGTGTGGTCCGCTGGGAATGGGAACTCGAACTTATTTTAGCGGAGATATACTTGATTTATTTAATAAAGAGATATTCATAAATATCCCTGCCAACGTGACAGAAATGGATTGGGGAGGTATTCGAATTGATCTTGTAGATAAGCCTTGGGAGGCAGATGCTAATGAATTACTTGATCGCTGGATTTGTGTAATGGAGTATATGGAACAGTATGAAGTATTCGCTATACCCAACTTTAGTAAAAGTAAAAGATCAGTTTCATTTAATCCAAATATAGCATGGGAAAGATATTTAAAAAATTTACAAATACTGAGACAAGGGGGGGAGTGAATGGCTAATCAAAGAAGCGAAAGAGAAGAAATACTTTCCAAATTAGCATCCTCTATATATAAAAAAGAAATAATTGAATCAATGGATATTTCTGGTATAGATCTTGCTTTTTCAGATCTTTCTGAAGTCATGGCTGATCGAATGACAGCTATTGGTGTTAAATTAAGGGCATCTTCCATTATCAGAGCGTCTTTTCGTGATTGTAACTTTAATTCCGCTGACTTTAGAAACTGTAATTTGGAAAATGTTGATATTGCAGATTGTTATTTTAAGGATGCAAACTTCAATAAATCAACCATGAGATTTGCTAAAATTAAAATCAGTTTTTGCGACAGGGCATGTTTTGATCAGGTTGATTTAACAAATGGAGACTTGTATGACACCATTTTTAATGGTAGTACATTTCGAAATGCAAATCTATCAGGTGTCAATGCAAAGCATGCATCTTTTAGAGATGTCGATCTTAGTGGTGCAAATCTTGCTAATGGAAATTTCGAAGGAGTGAATTTTATTAATGCAAAATTGGATGATGTAATTTGGGCAGGTGCAAATATTATTGGGGCTAGGTTTGATGAAGGAGTGCTAGAAATGATCCAAACTGAGTTGTAATTTAACGTATTTTAGATGATATACTGGCCAGTCAAAAGTTTTGCATCCCTAAAATGCTAACAAATTCGGGCTCTACGCCATAATCAGTGCTTGACAGACAATATGGCAAGTTGAGCGTTCAGTTATACAATCTTAATGCTTGATTTTACTGGTATCTGTATGCCTCGCATTTTTGTTGGAAGGGGTCAAGCAGTGATTTCGGTTTTGAGCCAAAATTTGAGGTGGGAAAATTGAATTCTAACTTTGAACAAGCCAGAGAAAGAATAAAAAACCTTAACTGGGAAAGTAATGGCATGGATAAACCTTCATATGCGATCCTAGTAACAGAGTTTATTAGGGCGTGTCTGAAAACTCATGATAGTGGAACTACTTCAACAAAATCATGGCAGAAGCCAAAAAAGCAAAGCTCAAAAAGTTTCGAGAAAGT
>NZ_FMTT01000046.1 GCF_900100345.1 Paenibacillus tianmuensis
GTGCTTAAATTCTTGACGCAAACATCGCGAGGTCGTACCTTTCAATTTTGCCATAACGTCCGCTGGAGAATCCGTTGGCAGCACGTTTAAGAATAGGTGCACATGATCTGGCATGACTTCCATCGCAACCATAAGCCAATCGTTTTTCTGGCATAGCTCTTGCACAAGCTCTTTAAATCTCGCTTCGACTTGACTCACAAATACCTTTCTTCGGTATCGCGGGCAAAACACAAAATGATAGTTGATGAGTGATACGGTTGTGGTCGTTCTTCTATATTCTTGTCCTATATACCAATTGTATCAATTTTAATAACAACTGCAAAAACACGAAGGAATGTAGGACAATGAAGCTGTCCAAAGACAGCCCTTGTCCTAAGCCGATTCATCCCATGCCTAAAGGCAAGGGCTTTCTCGGCTAAAATCTGTAATTATCCTGCCCGTTAGCGGAATGGTTGCCGTACCCTCGTAGCAGTCGGGTGCTTTTGCAACATTTCAATCCGCTAAAGAAAAACTCACTTCTCTTCCCCATATCTCCCCACACTCTTATGTCCCATTTTCTCCTGCCGTACCACATATTTAACTTCTGCCCGGTTATGCAGCAGCATAGTTTCAGTTAGTATATCGCCTGAAGCCGCATCCAGCTCCAGCCGCCAAATTTCGTTTTCGCGATACCATAACCCGTTCCATTCATAAAAGCGGTGATTTCGTTCCTCAATCCGATACAATAACGGCAGTAAGGAATCACAGCGAACCGTTCCCTCCAAATGAGTGTCGGTGAGCCACAGTTTGAGTTGGAACGTATAGTCGGTCGGATTAAAAAAACGGAGGTCTAGGTAATTGTAAAAGATACTTGTACCACTTCCGAACGGTACAGTGCGGCGGTCGTCGGGAAAGAGGTCGAAGCTATGATGGTGGCGTTCCTTTATTTGCAGCGGCGTGTGCAGAGCAAGCCAAAATAGCAGGTTCGCCAACTGGCACAGTCCTCCCCCAACTCCTTTGCGAACCTCGCCGTAAGCGAGCATGAGCCCGTCGATATACCCCTTGCGAGCCGTTGGTTTGCCGACGAGGCGCCAGAATGAAAATGTCTCTCCAGGACGGATTATAATGCCGTCAATATGTCCCAGGGCGATGCGCAAATTAGTAATTTTGTTCTCCTGCAGTTGTGGGTCGGAACCCTGCAGCGTCCGCCGCAATACGGATTTATGCTTCGCGCAGCGATAAGGTAGTTCGATAGCAGATTTGCGTCGGGCAAACAGGCACCGTGCCAAAACATCTTGAAATCGCCTTCGAGTTTGCAACTGTGCCACTCTAACCTTGTATAGAAAAGGGAACTTGAACAGCACCCACTTTTTTATCGAAATAACCATATTCAAACGATCTCCTTTGTAACCTGCCGTCTGTAGATGAAGGGGTATGATTGTTCTCGACTCTGAGAAGATTGTTTTACAAACAGACAATCTTGAAGAGGCTGAAAAGTTTTAAAAAACAACACTAAGTAATACAATAGAGTAGGCCCATGTCAATAACATGGCCTCCATCAGAACATGTGTTCCACAATCGTGTTGTAAGCGTCAAATCAAACAAATCTGTTCATAGGAAGCAAAGCCTGTCACAATGAATCCATCAGACAAAAGGGTTCGGATGGAAGAGACGCTACAGGAAGTATGGTCAAAACATATTGCGGCTTCGGTGACTGTTTCAATTCCTCATAGGTACGTTTAAAACCGAAGCGTTTGCCATGGGAGACGCCTTAGCGGTTGCATAGTTTCAATTCCTCATAGGTACGTTCAAAACGTCCGCTTAGTATCGGTGATTCTGTATGGGTCATGTTGGTTTCAATTCCTCATAGGTACGTTCAAAACTTTAAAAAGTGTACGACATGCAGATTAGTTACGTGGTTTCAATTCCTCATAGGTACGTTCAAAACTTGATTAAGCGCCGTAGCTGACTATCCGTCATGCTGTTGTTTCAATTCCTCATAGGTACGTTCAAAACAGCTGGTAACGTGGCAAGGTTTTGGCTTCAATCGTTCCAGTTTCAATTCCTCATAGGTACGTTCAAAACCTCACATTACGTCATGGGCCGCAAGATTATGTCTTTGGAGTTTCAATTCCTCATAGGTACGTTCAAAACAACGACCATATGCCCCGAATTGATCGTCTTGGAAGTCGGTTTCAATTCCTCATAGGTACGTTCAAAACGTCCCCGCCGCTTGTATCTATCTCGACACCTTCGCGGTTTCAATTCCTCATAGGTACGTTCAAAACCTTAAATGGCTCCCGTTGACTCATGGGGTCATTGAAGTGTTTCAATTCCTCATAGGTACGTTCAAAACGAGAGTTTTCGATAGAAGAAAGTACGATCATCAACTGCAGTTTCAATTCCTCATAGGTACGTTCAAAACGACAACATCATGAAAACACTTGCAACTTTCTTCTTGTTTCAATTCCTCATAGGTACGTTCAAAACCATGATCGGCAGCAGCTTGTCAAGAACTGGCGCAAGAGTTTCAATTCCTCATAGGTACGTTCAAAACGAAGGAATTTTCATGCTGCCTAAGCTTACAGAGAAATGTTTCAATTCCTCATAGGTACGTTCAAAACTTGTGAAGGCGCTGCAAGAGATGCAACGGCGCTCGATGTTTCAATTCCTCATAGGTACGTTCAAAACGAAAACCAGTTCCGATTCGGATAGGGCCGTAATATTGCTGTTTCAATTCCTCATAGGTACGTTCAAAACTATAAAGCAGATCGATGACTATTACAGGTGCGGAGAAGGTGTTTCAATTCCTCATAGGTACGTTCAAAACCCATCAAAATGCCGTAATTCCTGTAGTTTCCTTTCCTTACACAAAACATTCAAGTCACCCAAATCGCCAAAATCCCGTCGCTACGCCATTCATTTGTCGTCGATCCCCCGGCTTTTTTGCAGCATTGGAGGTCGACGACAACTTCAGCACAGTTAAATTATAATACGTCCGCCACCTTTTTCCAACCCCTATGATCTTACGCTTCTTCGTGTCGGATTACTTCCACTCTCAACACTTTTGTTAATAATGCAGAAAAAGTTCGCGTTACCTCATGCATAATGTCCAGATCAGGATCTAAAATAGTCACATCCATCCCGATCACTTTAGGCGAAGAAAGTATCCTGTTCAAAAGGATGGTTAGTTCGTCCCACTGTAGACCTTCGGACTCCGGGCAATCCACACAAGGCATGATCGCGGCATCCAGTATGTCCGCATCCAAATGAAGCCAAAAACCTTCAACTTCTGTCTGATTTATGAAATTCAATACGTCGTCAGCTACTTGTTCAATTCCAAGTTTCTGAACTCTCGCTGCACTCCAACATGTAATGCCGTCTGCTATGGCTTCTTGTATAATCTCCTGTTCAGGATCAGCTTCACGGTAACCAAAACTAACGACGTCCCTACTGCGTATGTATGGTCTATGATTTTCAAGGTTTGTAAGAACTTCCGTTCCTTTTCCCGAAACAATTGCCAAATCCATTCCTGCCACAGCTGCTTTATCTTTATTGAGTTTATTATAGTAATCTGGATGTGCGTCAAGATGAATCAGTCCATATCTTCCCTTACGCTTTAAAGCCAAGGTACTTCCGATAAGTACACTACAATCCCCGCCCAACACAAGGGGAAAACCCTGGCGCTCCAATGCTTTTTCCACTTCATCGGCCAATGTTATAGAAAAAGAAGCGATTGGGCGACCGTTTAATGCACCGTCATCATACTGTTCAATTGCCGGATAGACAGGTTGAGAAAGCTTGATTACATCATGAGGTTTAACTGAATCATGAAAACCGATTTGTTCAAGTACTTCCGGCAGTTTTCCACATCCCCTCTCTTTACCGTCCGGATGTTTTCGTAGACCAAGATTGATCGGGGCATGAATGATGCAAATAGTTCTCCTCATAAGTCACTTCCCTTCGCATAAATTAAAAATAACGTTGGCCTTGCCCAATTTGTAAGACTTAAAGTAAAATTTAAGTATTACAATATATGAAAGCAATGAAGGAGTCAATACCATGAAATATGACAAAGATCAGTGGCTTGCATTTACTTGCTATGTTCTAAACACATACGATCCTTATTATAAGCAACCCGAGCTGCTTGGAAGTTTAGAGCAGTTGAGGGCGCTTCTTAAAAAATATGATCTGTTTGAAGGGTTACCTATTTCTGACGATGACCTTCAAGCAACACGCTCCTATCGCGACCAGCTTAGACATCATATCGCTATGGAGAACGATTCCGATCTGGTGCAAATCTTGAATGAATTCGAACAACGTTCACCTATTCAATCCCGCTTACAGATCAAGGCAGACCGTTCATTCGATTATGTGTACGAACAACATCCTGGGAGAGAAATTAGCGTGGCCGATCGCATTAGTGCGATCTGTGCGTTTACGTTGGGAAGAGTACTCGTGGAATATGGAAGAGGGCGACTCAAAATTTGTGCTTCTCCCCCCTGCGAGGAGTTCTATGTGGATCAATCCAAAAACGGGCTGCAGCGCTTTTGCAGCAAGCGGTGCTCTACCCGGTTTCATGTAAAAAAACATCGGCACTCCAATGAAATATAGTACGATGGACGTGGGATACTGCAAGCCCTCCGCCAGCCATTGTATTCAACATTAGTCGGTGCATTTTTCACCGTCAATGACGTGAGCGTTTGTATTTGGAGCGGAACAAGCGCCGCAAGAGAGCGGACTTGCCGCTGCCCGCCTCGCGCGTAAAGGGATGCAATGTCATCGTGCATCATCACCTTGCGCTCCGCAAAGCCTGACGCTTCTTCTCAGTTAGTAGAGCGATTCAAAAATAATCTTAAAGATATAAGAGGTCATTTGACGGTCTTACATTTCCCGTACCCCAAGCCCAAGTGTCCTCCTATCTTACGGGGCGGCTCCCAAAGGAACCGTCGGCGTCACCAAGTCGAATCTCACGTTTTTCGATACCGATTTGGCCTTTGCGCTCTCAGGCCCATGTCAATAATATGGCCTCTCTCAGAACATGTGTTCTACAGTCGTGTTTGTCCATCGGCATTGATGATAGTTCACGACTTCCTCTTTCGTGATATGGACCGACAACGAGGAACGGCGGGATAACCGCCGTTTTCCGTCTCCTGGATGATTGGCATTAGCATTCTCACTAAAGTGGCGTCCCCTGATATACAAAGGTTCACGTCATTGACGGTGATAAATGCACTGACAATTACGTGAGCCTTAACAGCAGGGTCTCCGTGCTAAAAGTCGCAAGTATACGCTCCCGACTCTCCGTTCTGTGACTCTAGCATACAACAAAATTCGCTATTTTTTGGGTCAGAGGGGTGCGGAATGTGAGAACTGTTCAAAACTCGAACACCGAGTGCTGAGTCCCGTATTCAGCCGGAGTTTCAATTCCCATAGGTACGTTCAAAATGATACAAAATTTTGTTTCAAACACGCAATCCGTATGAGGTTTCAATTCCTTATATTACGTTCAAAACATCACGATAGTGCTCGTTGCGAATGCTTGCATAGATGTTTCAAATCCTCGTAGGTACGTTCAAAACCTTACGTTTATCATTATGCACGAACGTGCTGTACATCGGTTTCAAATCCTCGTAGGTACGTTCAAAACCCATAAAAACCCCGCTACTACGCCATTTCCACATATCCCACACTTTCGTATCTCCAACAGCTAACGCTACAAACCCTTCTGCCCCGTAGTTTTCGTTGTCGTCGACCCCCGAGCTTATTCGCAGCATTGGGAGTCGACGACAAAAAGCATGGTTAAATTATAAACCTTTGTCCACCTTTTTCCAAGCCCATGATCTCCCGATCCGAGTACTTCTGAGTGCGCCAGGTATAGAAAATAACCGAATCCTCATCGTCTTCGATAATTTTATTCAGTTCCGCCTTCTTTTTCTCTACGCAGAACTACAAATATATCACCCCCTTAATTGCCGACACCTTTAACGTGTCATAAACATCATTGTACACCGACCCGTTTAAGGTGTCAATTCATGTTCTCTATTTCATTGATTGACATACGTAAGTGGTAATCCTACAATTTGAGCAGAGGTGAGCAGCATTGATTCATTCAAAATTAAAGTTAGTTCTTGACCAGAGGGGAATTTCCATTCGACAGTTAGCAAAAGACATTGATTATCGTTTCGATAGTGTACGGGCTCTTTATAACGATCAAACGGAACGTTACCCGAGGGAGCTTTTAGACAAGCTCTGTTGCTATTTAGGCGTTGGTATTGGAGATTTGTTAGAGTATCAAAATGAGGGCCAGTCAGTTGATTGATTCCCTCTTAATTTATTACAAATTTTTACTTATTTTCATTAATTTTGAATTAATATATTCTTGGAATTAAAATTAAAGACTAATTACTCGTTACAATATTGTCGTCGCCCCCCAATGCTGCAAAAAAGCCGGGGGATCGACGACAATATAACTGCGCAGAAATAAAGCATTCTCTCATTCACACCGTTTCAGACATTCCTTTTGCATTAATAAAAAATGTCGTCACGAGCGGACCGATGCTTCCCCCTTGGCCGGTTTTGAACCTACCTATGAGGAATTGAAACTCGGAACTGGCGGTTGATCCTTCGGAATGACGTTAATTTTTGAACCTACCTACGAGGAATTTTTTACCCTCCCCTTACCCCCTCCCCCTTATCACGTTTCTTTATCGAACGTATTTTGCGCCACAGTAAGAAATGCTTGCGCGGCAGGCGAAGCGCTGGAGAACGACGGGCACGCTAACGCTACAGTCCGCCATTTCGATACATTCAGGCTGCCAATTTGAAGATGAGGCTGTGTTTTGAGAAACAGTTCAGGGCCTATGGTAACGCCAAGACCTTCCTGCACCATATTGGCAATGGTAGTGCAATCGTAGACTTCAAAACGGATGTTTGGCTTAATTTTCGCTTCCTGAAAAATGTCTAAAATATGCGACTGATACATGCCGGTAGGCATAATAAACGGCTCGTCCCCCAACTCCTCAATGGCGATATCCTTCCTTCCACTAAATTTATGATTGGCAGGAAAGGCTAACACCATGTTGTCCTTGGTGAGGGGAACCACGTCAAACTCTGGATTTGAATTTTGCTGCACCACAAATCCAATGTCAATGACGCCTGTACGCAGCCATTCCGTAATTTCCTCGTAAGAGCCTTCATAAAATCGAAACTCGATGTTGGGGTGCTTCTTCTGGAATTTCGATAAAATCTTAGGCAGTAGGCAGGAAGAAGCGCTGGCAAACGTACCGATGCGTATCGTCCCCGTTTCCAAACTTGCAGTTAAAGCGACTTCCTGCTTGATTTTTTCCATGCTGTTCAAGATTTCTCTCATATGAATGACCAATTTGTGCCCGACTTCTGTCAGCAGCACGCCTTTTTTACGGTCGCGGATCAACAACGTTGCTCCAAGCTCCGATTCCAAGCTTGCGATGGCATGACTGACGGCAGATTGAGTCATATTTAATTTTTCGGCGGCTTTCGTGAAGCTTCCGTATTCCACAACTTTAATGAACACTTCGAAACGGACAAATGACATGAGTTTTTACTCAACTCCTTCATGAATAACATTAACTTTACTAATACTATCATGCGAGATAAAATGATAGCAAGCTTTTGATGAAGGAGTGAAAACACCATTGAATCGCTTTGCTATCTATTTATTAGCTCTAGGAGCCTTTGTCACAGGCACCGCAGAATTCGTCGTTTCGGGTATTCTCGAAATCATATCCGCTGACCTGCATATATCCATTGCAGCAGCCGGACAATTAATAACGGTTTATTCCCTGTCGTATGCAATCGGAGCGCTTGTACTGGTGATGCTGACAGCAAAGTTTAACCGAAAAAAGGTACTGATGTACGCCCTGCTCACGTTTATCGCGGGAAATATCGTGGCACTATGCAGTTCGAATTTTGGTATGCTTATGCTTTCCCGCATCATCCTGGCATCGAGCGGAGGGCTATACACCGTTATTGCTACGAGCTACGCTGCCCGCCTTGCCTCGCCGCAAAAACAAGGCAATGCCATTGCTACAGTCATTACCGGGTTTTCGGTTTCATTGGTACTCGGTGTCCCGTTCGGAACGTTGATCGCCGCCTATCTCGATTGGCGCTACATCTACCTTATTATTGCGGTCGTTACCCTGCTCAATCTGTTGCTGCTTCAAAAGTTTATCCCGAAGTTCGAAGGAGCGAGTCCGGTTCCTTTGAAGCAGCAGCTTCTTTTGATCAAAGATAAACAGGTGATCAGCGGGCTAGCCACTACGGTATTCTGGATTTTGGGTTATACCATGGTATTTGCCTATATTGCTCCGATGCTGAGCGAGTTGGCTGGCTTCTCAATCGAAATGATCAGTTCTGCGCTTCTTGTGCTCGGCGTGTCAGCCTTTATCGGTTCGCGTTTTGGCGGTTACGCCGTGGATCGATGGGGGCCTGTCCGAACGATCTTGATCAGTCTGATCCTTCATTCTGCAACGTTATTCGTGCTGACATCAACGACGGCTTCAACGGTAACGCTTCTTATGACGATCATGATTTGGGGGGCGGCAACCTGGACGACAACGCCAGCCAATCAATTTTATTTGATTTCATTAAGGCCGCAGTCATCGGAAGTTGTCCTTAGCTTCAATACGGCTTTCATGAACATCGGAATGACATTAGGTGCAGGATTGGGAGGAATCGTTATTGAATATACGAACATTCAACATATGGGATGGATTGGAGGAATAACCGTGTTGCTTGCGGTTGTAACTGCCTCTTATTCGTTTGGGATTGGAGTAAGAAAACGAAGCCAGAATATAGGGTGAATGAGTATCCGGTCTTGGATGCCGGAATGTGCTGTCCCGTCTGACCCCATCAATACAAAAAGGCCGCCAAGCGCAAAGTGCTGGCAGCCTTTCTTTTCATCCCTGGATTACAGCTTGTTGAACACGTCGGTGAGCACCGGTACGATTTGCGATTTGCGGGAAACGACGCCTTTGAGCACGGCTTTGTTGTCGTCCAGCTTCACGTTGTACGCTTGCTCTACGGCATGCGCGGCGCGGCCGAGGGCCAAGCCGATCGAATCGTTGTTCAAGATGTCCGTCACGACGAGGAGGAACAGGTCCAGGTTTTTCTCCGCGATGATGCCGGAGAGAGCTGCTTCCAGCTCCGCTTGGCGCGACAGCACGTCGTTCGTGTCGACGGCGTTCACTTGGGCGATTTCCACCTTGTAGTTACCCATTTGGAACTCTTTGGCGTCGAGCGAGATCAGTTGCGCGATCGTTTTGTCGCTCAGATCGGCGCCAGCTTTGAGCATGTCCAGACCGTAGGCGTCGGCGTTCACACCGGCGATTTCGGCCAGCTCGCGGGCGGCGGCTACGTCTTCATCCGTGCAGGTAGGCGACTTGAACAGGAGCGAGTCGGAAATGATCGCGGACAGCATGAGACCGGCGATTTCTTTCGGAATGGCGACCCCGTTTTCTTTGTACAGCTTCTTCAGAATCGTCGCCGTGCAGCCGACCGGCTCGGCGCGGTAGTAGAGCGGACCGCTCGTTTCGAAATTGGCGATGCGGTGGTGGTCGATAACCTCCAGCACGCGAACCTGATCGATGTCGGACGCGCTTTGCTGGCGCTCGTTGTGGTCGACCAGAATGACGTTTTTCGCTTCGTTCGCTACCGTCTCGACGAGGCGCGGCGCTTCCGTTTTGAAGTAGTCGAGTGCGAATTGAGTTTCCCCGTTTACGCTGCCCAAGCGGACAGGCTCGACATTTTGGCCCAGCTGAGTTTTCAAATGCGCATACGCAATGGCAGAGCAGATCGTATCGGTGTCTGGGTTCTTATGTCCGAAAATAAGTACTTTATCCATCCTTATTCTCCTTACTTGTTTTGTTTTGGCGAGAAAAGTATACCGTACATCGACATTCACAATCAAGATTCCTCATGCAGATTATATCGCAAAACTAGCATTATTCCTATCCCTTTACATAGAAAAGTTCCTATCCGGCGGACTTCTTTCAGATTATATTAAGGTTTCATAGAATCCGGGTTAAGTTTCATCCGGTATGCTTGGGAAGTCATCTCGTTACAAAAGACATCATTTAGAAGAGACAGGAGAGAACGAATATGATTAAAATTTACTTGCCATCCGATCTGCCTACCATAACCGCCCGCCCATCCGCCCCATGATCGCAGAGAAAATCCGGGAGGAATTCGCACGGAAACGAGCCTGCTCTATGTCATTCAGATCATCTCGGACTTGACTCCCGGCTCCCCTCCCCGAGTTGTGCGCGCCTTCATCGGGCGGCTTCCTCCCGCAGAGCCGTCAGCCGCTCCGCTACGGCGTCCAGCCGGTCCTTGATCAAGATGACGTCCGCATAGGCAGCCGGGATGCCGTCGTAGCCGTAATACACGCCCGCCAGCCCACCGGCGATGGCGCCGATCGTATCGCTGTCGCCGCCGAGATTGGCGGTGCGCTGCACGACGTCCGCGAAGCCGTCGCCCTGCTGCAGGCAGTACAGCGCCCAGCGCATCGTATCGACGACGAAGCCGGTCGGCTCGCAGTCCGGCGCTTCGGCGAGCGCAGAAGCGTACGGCGTGCCCTGCGTTTCCGCCGCCATCGCCGGGCGCAGCGCTTCGCCGTTCAGCAGCCGCAGCGCGATGCGGTTGTACAAGCCGCACGCTTCGTTGCAGCGCTCGTCGTAGTGCGTCATCTTCGACTGCATCCGCGACATGTGATCGACCCGGCCCGGGTCGGCATAGGCGAGCGCCACCGGCAGGCAGCGCATCAACGAGCCGTTGCCCGCACTGCGGCCCAAGTCTTGATCGGCCAGAAAAGCCGCTTCGAACCAATGGCCGTCATACCGTGCGAATGCCCGGCGGATGATATTGCCGATATCCTTCGGATCGGAACGGTACCACGCCAGGAAGCGTTCCCCGATGCTCGCCATCGGGTCGTTTGGGCAGTCAAGGATGCCCTCCGCCACGCAAAGCGTCATCATCGTATCGTCCGTGACCTCCCCCGGTTCGAGGTCCCATACCCCGCCGCCGACGATGTCGGTCAAATAGCCGTACTTGCGCCGAATCTCCTTGGCGCTCATGAATTCGGTCGTCCCGCCGAGCGCATCGCCGATGGCGACGCCATATAGCCCGCCTTTGATGCGGTCCGCCAAGCTTTTTCTTTCGTCGTTCATCCCGTTCTCCTCCTCTCCCACTCTATAGTTCGGCCCACGGTGCGCCTATGCTCGCATACTTGCGGTAGCGGCCAAGCACCCGCTTCACCCGCGCGATCCGTTCCTCCAGGCTTCCGTGCAGCGGAATGTAAGGCACCCGCCGCACCGCCAGGTCGGCCGCAATCCGCTTCTGGAACACGCGCCGCTGCACGTCGCCCGAACGGTCCCACGTATCGTCGTACGGGATTTCGTCGCCGCACAGGAAGACGAGATCGTAGCGCGAAGCCGCCTGCGCAGCCAAATCCCGAAGGCGCGGCAGCGCCATCCCGTGATAATCGTGCGCGAACATGAACGTCGTGATCGCATTCGTATCGACGAACACATAACCGTTCGCCTCCGAAAGCAGCTTTTCCTCCCTAGCCAGATGCCCCTCGGCAATCTCTACCAGCTGGTCCGGCGTCAGCCGGCGGTCCGTCTGATGCTGCTCCCAGTACTCGCGCCCATACTCCGGCATCCAGACCGTCCCGAACTCGCGGGCCAGTGCTTCGCAAACGGTCGTTTTGCCGGTCGAGGGCGCGCCGAGGAAGACGACGGTCGTCACCAGGTCCCGGTAAACCCGCGGATCGACGAACGCCCGGTTCGCCAACGGGTCGTGCCGTACCGCCGTTCCCGATACCGGAAACGTCTCCCGCTTCGGGTCAACCTGCCGGTCCACGGCGTTCAGCGCTGCGCTCATATGCTCGCCATACGGCTCGCTGGAATAAAAGTGCGTCACATTTCGCCCGCCAAGCAGGCCGAGAATGTAATCCTCCTGCGCCTTCTTAATCTCCGGCGTATACCCCGTTTCCGTCGGCCCGTCCCAAGCCTCGATCACCTCGACCGCGGGATACAGGGCGCGAATCCAGCCAGCCCGCACCGTCAGCGGAATGTCGGTCGTTTCGGGACAATCGTAGATGACGACGATCACATGATCCGTCTCCGCGAGAGCCGTTTCGATCATATATTGGTGCCCCCGGTGCAGAGGCGCGAATTTGCCAAGCGTCAGCCCGACCGTTAATTGAGTATTGCTCATAAGCTCACCCCCATGCGGCCCGACCGCTGCGACGCCCGGTGTTCGCTGCGCCACTGGATCAGTCCGCTTGTCGCGATCCCGAGGAAAATAACGTACAACAACGACAAAGTATACAGCTCTTTATACGCATACATCCCGATTGACAGCACATCGACCGCAATCCAGAAGTACCAGTTTTCCAGCACCTTGTTCGACAGCAGCAGTTGCGCGAAAATGCTCAGCGTCGCAATGAACGCGTCCACATAAGGGATCGACGCGTCCGTGAAGCGGGCAAGCGCATAGCCCCAGCCTGCCGTCACGACGACGAGCAGCAGCGCCAGCCCCAAGCCGAGCCGTAGCGTCATCCGCCGCGTCGGCCGCACCTTCGCCTGTCCGCGCTTGGTCAGCCAGACGATCCAGCCTTGAATGCTCAAGACGAAAAACACGACTTGCAGCGTCATATCCGCGTACAGCTTCGCATCGTAGAACGTGACGAAAAAGCACGCCACGTTCACCAGCCCGACGGGAAAGCACCAAACGTTTTGCCGCGCCGTCAGCCATACGCTGAGCAGTCCGCTTGTTGTAGCCGCAATCTCCAGCGGCGTTGACGACGTGAAATAAGCGACCAGCAGCATGCAGGCGAGCAGCCCGACCATCGTATACCATCTGTCCATGAATCTCATCCTCCCGGTGTCGTTCTCCGTTGTCAATACTTTCAAAACGACTATATTGAAATGTAAAAAAATGAGCTGTACAACGACAGCTGCGGCAGATTGCCAGTAAAACGGTACATCTGTGCGGCGCGCTGCGAGCATTTCTATACTTTCAATTTTATAATGTCATTATGACATTTTCAATTTCAATTTGTCAATGCCTTTTTCAAAAAGAACGGCGGCTATGGTATACTTGTTCTGAAATCGGCTTCCGAGCTGCCGTAGCGAAACTATACATCATCAGAAGGGTGACTACTTGCATGCGAATGTTTCGGTTCCTCTCCTTTTGTTTCATCATGATTACGATCGCTTCCCTCCCCGCTCCTGCGTTTTCCAAATCCGACGAACCCGAAGCCCGGCAAGTCACCGACGTTCTGCAGCTTCGTTCCATCGAGGCAGGATCGGGCCGCTCCTTGACACTGGCTCTGAAAGGAGCAGAACGGTTTACCGTCGCTTGGCGTCTGAGTGAAGCCGGACCGGAAGGATTGGCTTTTTCTAACGACAGCACCGCTTATTACCGGTCGGAAGGACAGCTGCGGTCCGTGCTGCCCTCCGGTGAACGCATCGTCCCGCCGGACTCCTCTTCCAAGCGGACAGATGTGCCGCTGCAGCGCCCGGCCGATGTGAACGCGGAAGGCGGAGCCGTCACCAAGACGGGTACAGCCGGAGCGTCATGGAAATACAAGCTCCCTAACGAAAAACAGGTTGCGGCGGAAACCTTGCAATCCGACGGCAACGGGAACATTTATTTTCAAGACCAAGACCGCAATTGGTATTCTTTGAACTCAGCAGGAAAGGAACGCTACGTGCTTCAGCTGGATGGAACGGGAGAGAAGAGCGTCTGCCGGGTCGCGCCGTCCGGGGATTCGATCTGCACTTCCCCTTCCATCGGTCTGATTGGCATCCGCGAACAAACAAACGCTCCCCGCCTCGTCATTGACGGCAAGGAGCGATTTTTTCCGCAGCGACCGGAGGTCGTGAACGGGACCAGTCTGGTGCCGCTCCGCGCGATTTTTGAAGCGCTGAAAGCGAACGTCGTTTGGCATGAAGAAGACCGGTCGGTCGAAGCGGTGAAAGGAAAGCAGTCGGTTCGGTTAAAGCTTGGCAGCGCGGAGGCATCAGTCAACGGCAAGAAGCTTGTGTTGGAACAGCCGCCCACGCTGCGTAACGAAGTGATGATGGTACCGCTTCGCTTCGTCGGAGAAGCGCTCGGCGCAACGGTCTATTGGGAGAGCGGGACGAAGACGATCCAGATCGTTACCCCATAGGCAGTGTTATTGCGCGTAATCGCCGGTATAGTTGATCAGGGACGCGTCCAGTACGCCTTCGATCTCTGTAATATCGTTCATGAACGCCGTATTGTCATCCCGGAGGCGCATTTCCAGCGTAAGCTCGACAAAATCTTTGCGCACCGTCTTGGACTTCAACCTGTGATTGATTTTATTCAACTGCTTCCGCAATTCGGCGGCAGCGGCATCTGTATGCCGGATAATGAGCAGGTAAGGCTGCTCCCTGATTTTCTTTCTGGACAGCCATACCAGCGCGAAGCCGACAGCCGCCGAACCGAGCAGGGCAATCGGATATTGCTTGGCCCCGATCGCGATGCCTGCCGAGATCGCCCAGAACATGTATACGATATCCAGCGGGTCCTTCACCGCCGTCCGAAAGCGGACGATGCTGAGCGCCCCGACCATCCCGAGCGACAATACAATATTGGTGCTGATGGTCATAATGATCGTTGCCGTGATCATCGTCATCAGCACGAACGTGACATTGTAGTTATAGCTGTACACCACGCCGCGAAACGTCTTCTGGTAAATGTAAAAAATAAACATCCCGATGCCGAACGCAATGGCTAATCCGAGCAGCAGGTCGACATAAGAGACCGTACGGAACGTCTCCAAATGAAGCATGCTTTTCTTGAATAAATCCTGAAAACGAACTGCTTCTCCCATTGATGTGTCCCCTTTTTCCTAAATGAATTATGGCTTTTCGCTGCGAATCCCGACTTCCCGGCAGATGAGATACTTGGAAATGGCTGACCGCTGATGCGCTTGCGGCTGAACCAGCGCCCGGATGAAATCCGGCAAAAAAGCGTTGTATTTAATTTCCATAATGGTCCTGGCCGGCTCCAGCGCTTCCTTCATGATCATATGATCGGAAAACAGGTCGTACGTATTGATCGCGGCAGCCAGCTTCTTGTCAAACGTGATTCGCACGTCCCCCGGATCGTAGACATAGGCTTCCCTCGTATAATCCACAATGACGGCCGGGCGGAAGCCGCGCTGGGCGATCGCGCGGTAAAAATCCTGCACCAGCGGCACCTTCGACTCCTGCAAGCCCGCAACGTCGCCGTCCAGAATCCGTTCGTAATCGTCTCTGCTCAACCGGGCGGCTTCCTTGCACACATAATCGCCATACTTGCTTTTCCGCTCCAGCTTGATCGTCCGGTCGCTGCCGTTGTAAATCCGGATGCGGTATTTCTCCCGGCTAAAAATGCCATGCGATTTGTCATACAGCGCATGATTATGCGGTCCGTCGAAATATAAGCTGCGGATACCGTACCCGTCGGGACTGCCGGAATTTCCGTCCAACGTCAGGATGGCCGACAGCCGCTGCCGAAGCGCGGCGTGGTCATGAGAATGGATGTAATATTTGAGCTCGTGCCGCAGCTTTCGCCCGAGAAATTGCATGCTTTATTCCACCTTTATTTGTCGCATCCCGTAGTAAGGCAAATCGCGCGAATCGCGGTAAATATCGAAGGCAATTTGCTGATTCCCTTTTTGATCCCGGACAATCACTTTCCAGTAGTACTCCCCCGGTTGTAAAGCGTCAAGCGTCACCGTAGTTTCCTTCATATTTTTTTGCTGCGCTACGATTTGGGTAAACAACGGATCTTTAGCTAGCGTCCAGTCATAGACCAGATCATCCCCTTGTAAATCGAAGGACTGATCCCAGACGAACACCGTTTTTCCGTTTTCACGGAGCAGATCCCCGAGATAGAACGGCTTCGGCTTCTCCAAATCCTCGTTGAACCGCTTCAGAGAACGCGCCGGAACCTCGGCGATTCTGTCAAATTCCTGGTCCAGTTGGTCAGCCTTGACGGGCAAGAACCGGATATCCGGATCGCTCTTCAAGAAGGGCTCGACGGTGCCCCTGTACGCATCCACACGCTTCGTTACCGTTTCTTTATTGATCGACTGATACAGCTCGTCGATTTTCTTCTTCAACTTCTGGACATTCTCCTCGCTGCGGAAGAAGCGGTTGTGAAGAACGCTGCCCCAATAGTTGCTGATCCCGTTCGAATAATCGCTAATGCTCCGCAAGCCCCGTTGCAGCTCCCAGCCTCCGTCGTAATCCCAAGGAACGAAATACCATTTGTCAGAGTTCAAAGGCGAATACAGCAAAAAGTTTTGCGCGTCCGTGTCCATGTTATCCATCAGAATGTTGCTGGCCAGCCAGGTCAAATAGTTGTCCAGATCAAAATGCTTCTCCATGACCTCGTTGATCGGAATCGCCATGTTGTTGACATCGTTCAGCATCATCAGCAGCTTGTCGTGATCCTCGCGGCCCTTGATTTCGAGCTGCTTTTCGAAAGCCTGCTTGTCGTACTTCGGATCGGATTGCGACCGCAGCGTCTCGGGATAGCGAAAAAATTCAAACATGACCGCCTTGTACAATTGCCCGTTCGGATCGAGCCAGTGGTTCTTCAAGAACATTTGGTTTGGGTGCTCGATTTGGGTGAACAGCCCGTAATCCTCGTAAGGCGCATTCGCTTTGCCCCCTCCGGACAAATCCTTGACATACAGGTGGACAAACTGCGTTCGAAGGCTTGCCATATGCGGAAGCGTCTCAAAAATATCGAAGCTGAGCTTGTTGCGGATACGAGCCGAATCGTAATAATGCTTGTTCAGATCGATCGTTCGTTGGTCGCGCCACAGTCCCGCCTGATTATTGAGGCGGATTTTGTACGACCGCTGTGGCGAATACCGTGTCGTATTGCCGCGCAAGCTTACTTTCGCGTTGGTTTCCGTCGCGTCGTAGCCGAACAGACCGGATTGGGGACCGCTGCCATCGGCGGCGCCTTCCTGCAAGATAACCTTCAGATCGCCTTCCTCCATCCAGTTTCTGACCCGGTTAAGGGAATACCAGGACAGCCCCCGTTCTTTCGTATCCGGCAATACGGTCATATACAAAGCGGCGACGGAAGTATCGTTATCCCGTTCATAGAGACGTTTGTCCTCGGCCAATCCTTTGGCCGTAAGCGGCGAGCCGGGTACGGCGGATTCGGCGACGGGAGCCGGCTCGGCCGGGACCGGACTCGCGGGAGCTTCATTCGAACACGCGCCAAGCAGGAGGCCCACCCCCAGCAGAAGCAAGGAGGAAGCCGCCATTTTCCCCGGGCGACGCCGCCAGAACGGAACTTTGCGCGGTGTGGCAAGAGGCTGGGCGCAAAAGGTGTAATATTCAATGTTACCGACGTAATGCACCAATCGCCACAGCGCGGCGGCCAGCGCCAGAAATGCGGCAACGAACAAGCCGATGCCGTGGTAGTTGGCGGCCATCGTCCAGGAGGTCAGGTTAACATTAAGCAAAACAAACAGGCTGCTGATCACAAGCACACCCTTCCGATCATCAAAGTATAACAAGATAAGCATGACAATGAAGGCGATAATAAATAAAAAGTACCCGAGCACGAGAATAACATACGCGTCGAGCTGCTCCATCGAAAAGCCGATTGTAGGAAGCAGCTTCAGACCGAGAGCAAGCGAAAGGACGGTAAAAAGCAGCTGCACTTCCATCATAAAGCTGATTTCCCGTGTCAGGGTACGCTGCATCTCTTCCTTGGCGCGAGCAATATCCAGAAGGGTCCCTTCGTTCAAAATGTTGCTATAGTAATCACGGAACTTCTCATAGAAGGCCGTTTCTACAGACACGACGAAGGTGATCAGCGTGGGCGTCACGGTCAAATAAGCATAAAATACCGGTGGGTCGAAGAAAGTGGAGACGGCAAACTGCTCCGCGACCCGTCCGCCGGCCGGACCGAACCAATACACAAAGCTGTGAATATAGACGCCGGAGTAGAACAACGTACCGATACAGAACAATGCGGGATATTTGCGCAAGTAAGAAAGGAAATCAAAATACAAGCGGCTCTCCTTTGCCGGCAGCGTTTGTTCGAGATGCCGTCCCGTAAGCAGCACGATAACGAAAAAACCGGCGGCCAGCATCGTCAGGGCTGCCGTCGCATCCTGAAACGGAGTATACTTTAACACCAGCCATGCCCCTGCCAAGGCGACACCGATGCCGAAGCAGTAGTTGCGGACAATCCGTTTGAAATCTTTAACCGCGCTTAACAGAACCCCTTGAAAGGAAAGGATGATGAGTTCGGCGAAAAAGAGATACGCCGCCGCTTTATACCCGAATCCAGCCGGTACGCCCCGCAAAAACAACCAGGCGCAAGCCATGCCGACCGGCAAGGAGACGGCCATAGCTCCGTAATAAGAAGAAAGCAAATATTCGTACTGCTTCATATACATCTTGTCGGCAATAAACCGGGTCAAGATCATCGACAAGCCGCCCGTAAGCAGCGTAGAAAAGATAAAACCATAGACGATCGTCGCCTGAAACAGCTCCCGTTCCAAAAAGGACACGCCGTACCGCGACATGAACCGCTGCATGAAGAGGAGCATGAAGAGGCACAAAATCATCGGCCCGATGGTGGTCAAGGACGAATAGGCATACGCCTTGACGCTGTGCAGCAAGCCTGCTTGGCGAAACAGTTTTTTTAGTTCGAACCCGATACCGGCCATGTCCGTTCCTCCTCGTAGGATGAATAAAGCTGCCGGTAGCGTTGAATAAAGACTTCGTGCGTATAATGTTTGCGCACCCGCTCCAACCCGTTTCGGCCCATGTCTTCCCGCAGCTTGCGGCTATTGCACAGCTTAATAATGGCAGACGCCATGTGGTCGTAATGCATGACTGGCACCACCACGCCCGCAGGACCGATGCCGTCGTCCAGCCCGTGCAGCAATTCGCGGCAGCTGCCGACGTCCGTCGTCACACACGGCTTGGCGCAGGCCATCGATTCGAGCACGGCCAGAGGCATTCCTTCGCTTATGCTCGACAGGAGCACGATATCCATCCGGCCCAAGTAGTCTTTAATTCGCACCTCGCCGGTAAACGTCACGTCCTTGATCTGCAGCGATTCGACAAGCTGTAAACATTCCTCGTAGTACTCCTGGTCCTCTTCTGCGGGCCCCATAATATACAGCTCGGCTTCCGGCACCTCCCGCTTCACCAAGGCAAAGCTTTGAAGCATGGTCTTAATATCTTTAATCGGCACTACGCGTACGATAGCTCCCAGACGGATTTTCGATTCGTCAACGTCCGGGTTCTGAACGATGTCGGCATAGTCATGAACCTTTACTCCATTGGGAACAATGCTGATCTTGTCCGGCTTGCAGCCAAGCTCCATCTGAATCTCCCGGTTCCGGTTGAACAACGTAATGACCTGATCCGCATAATCGTAGGGACAACGGGAGAGCCGGTAAAAATATTCAATCCACAAATCTTTGAAATAGCCCTTCACCCAATCGGCCTTAATGATTTCTTCTTCCCGTTCGCGGGAATAAATGCCGTGCTCGGTCAGTACATACGGCTTCCCGTACAGATGCTTGGCCAGCGATCCGATGACGCCTGCGTAGCCGGTCGCCACGCTGTGATACAAGTCCGCTTTCGGAATGTCATGACGGATGGACAAAAAGAGCGGAAGAATCATGGAACGTACGGTCCAGAACATTTCCGTAAACGGAATTTGCGCATATTTTTCCTTGCACAGGTTCACCAAAATGTCGAAGAAGTCCTTACTCATCAAAAAATCGGCGGCATTGCGCAATTTCTTGCTGCGGAGCAGGTCGAACAGTCCGCCCCACTCCAAGTCTTTGTTGCCGCCGAGCAGCGAGTGCAGCGCCTCTTTCTGCGTGTCGGTCAACCGGTAGCGGTGCCCCCACTCCCCCGCTTCCCGCAAGTAATCGTCCAGGAAAATCTCTTTCACTTCAACCACGTTGGGCGGCAGCTTGTATTTGAATTGACCGCGCTGCTTCTCCTCCGCCCCGATCGCGAGGATCACAAACTCAAATTCGGGCAGGTCCGTGGTCAAGGAATGAATCCAGCTGGAAACTCCTCCGGTAATGTACGGATATGAGCCTTCGGCAATGATGCAGATACGCATGTTTACTCACCCAATTCAATCTCAAAGTTTGCTTTTCCAGCGGTAACCAAGTAGGTTCCGTCGTCGATTTTTCTCACCGAGGAGCCCGTCAGCTTGCCTATTTTCTTGTCCGTCCTGAGCACGAAGTAGGCTTTGCCCTGGAAAGGCGCAATCTGGCCCCGCAGCCGGTTTCCTTCCCGACTCCAGGCGACATCGCTTGCCAGCACTTGCTTCATATCGACCGCCGCCTCCGTGGAGGTCATCGAACGGAGCCACGGATGCGTCTGTTTCACCCTCGCGAGTATACTGCTGTACTGTTCATACATCTCTTCCCAGGAAAGATTGCGATTGCGCTTCGGGTCCAACAAATCGTCCGGGTGAATAAAGTGCGAAAAAATACCGAGCGCCGTTATCGTATTGGCTTCCGCCCAGCGCTCGAACGGCTGATTGAAATAACCCGAAGTGACCCGCGGCATCTCCAAGATCCCGTCCTGAGTCATTTCAAATTCCTGAACATAGGCGATACCGGACGCATCTTCACCGTAAAGAGACGCAATGACGGCGATGGAAGGCCAGCCCTGTTTCAACGCTTCTCGTCCCTCCGGGCTAAGCACGTTGGAGGGCGGCACATAAGACAGCATCTTATATTTCGGGAACGCCGCGCCCATAAATCGGACCGCTTCGGCAATGGAATCGGCCATATGGCCGATGCTTTTCCACGGCTTGTAGTTGAATTCGTCGGCCACCTCCTGGCTGAGCGTCAGCGATTGATGATTGTAGCCGTGCAAGCCGATTTCGCCTCCGCTTTTAATCACTTCGCGTCCGTAGGAGATCAGACCGTTGGAATCGGCGTCGGTCGGATATTCGAACGGCGGATCAATCTGATCGTGATACGACTCGATCAGCACCGCCGTATATTTGATATCGTTCTGTTTCGCTGCTTTCAGCATGTCCGGCCACCAAATTTGCTTGTAAAAGGTAGGGATGTCCCGGCGGTAAGTGCGATAGATTTCGACATCGATTCCGGTATCCGTTCCCTGCGAAATCGGCGCCGGAAAATCGTCGATGTACATGATTTTCGAGTTGAACACCGGATAGATGAAATCCGGCTCCAATAAACTGATGGCGCCGGCCAGCATGCCCCGGTTGATTTTCTCCTGGAGCATCGCTCCATTAAACGTCATAAATTTCCCCTGTCCGTAGGCGAAGTCCCACAGCAGCGGCACGCCTTCGGCGGTTTTGGCCAACACCCGGCTCTTTTCATCAAGCTCGACGGTCAGAGTCGGATTCGTAATGAAGGAATCGTCGAGGATCAGTCCCGCTTCTCCTATTAAGACATTGGAGGTCAGCTGAATGCCGTCGGAATCCTTAAACTCCCCTATGGCCAAAATACCCATCTTGCGGTACAAGCGGTACAAGGTATCGTCCAATTCGGGGCGTACGGCAAAAAAAGCATATCCCCCTTGCTCCACATAGCGGGCCAGCACATCCGGATCGCCCAGCAGCTTGAGCTGTTCGATAGAAAGAACGGTCGCAGCGCAGCTATCCGGCCGGAACGTCTCCCCGCTTCGCACATCAAACGATTGAACCGGCTTTTTCATATACTTCAGCGTACGGTCGGCGTTGTTTTTTACCTTCACGCTGTACTCTTCCGTACTGTCGAAGACGAGGCAATAGGGCCGTACGGAAGTCCTGGTCAACGTATTCTCGGAGGCAGCGGTAGCCGCGCGTTTCGCGCTTTCCGCCAGAACCTCATTATGGCTGAATTGCAGAACGTACTCGGAACGGGCGATCTGGATAACGGCAGCCATGAGCAACACGCTCAAGATAATGATGTACACATTGCGGTGCAGTCTGAACTTGGGACTCATCTTACGCTCCTTCCGACCAAAATCTCACCATGGTGATTCCTTGATTCGACAAGCGGATCGAGGATTGCTTCAACGCTTCAAGCGTCCTTTTCAATTGTTCGGAGGAACCTACGGAAAAATAGACCTTCATCAATGTCAGGTAGGCCTCTTCATGAAGTGGGAATTGCTCAAGATATTGTTGGGCCGTGTGCTCCGCTGCGGTATAATCGTTCAGCTCCAGTTCGGCATTGAGCTTCTCGACGTAGGCGTCTGCGGATGCGGGCTCAAGCTTGATTAAGCGATCCAATACCGATATGTACGTGCGAATATGCATCGTCAAGGTTCGTTCATCAAGAAAACCGCTGCGCATAAATCCCCGGAGGACATCGGCATAGGAGCGCAGTAGATACGGATCGTTCTTGTTTTCCTCGTATTTGACCGAAAGCTCCTGCATCGTCAGCATCAGCTTTCGTTTGACTTCCACAATCGCGCTGACAGCATAATGGGATGTTTCCGTATCTTCGTTGTTGACCGCCATCCGCAGCACCTCAAGGTACTGCAAGGAGTCCTGCTTCAGCAAATCGATGACCACCTTACGTCTGGTCGTTAGATCGTTGATGAGCAGCGCTTCCTCCAGCGGCACCACATTCATTTCCTTCTCCGTTTCCAGCCTGCGAAGCACACTGCCGGTCAGGCTCGTATCCTCTTGCACAATGAGATTCAGCTCGGCAAACTGTCCGGTCGCGTCATCCGATGCCCTCGATCGCTTCGCCCATAACGCCGGTACCCAAAACCCGATGATCGGCAAGCTCGCCGCAAGGCTGAAACGAATCCACCATTCGCGCCTGTCTTTTCTGTACCGGATGCCGAGGATTGTACCGCTAATGACGATGTACAGCAGCCATATCCACTCAAACATAACGTTAATCCTCTACCGCGACACGTAACGAAATGCCGGCTTTTTCAAACCGCTGCAGAACGAATGCCGCTTCTTCCAAGTTGGAGTTGGTTAGCAGAACGAGCAGCTGCCCGCTTGTCCCCTGGCCGATATAGTCGGTTTCCCGAAGCAATCGCGCAATTAGATACGACAGTTCCTCGGCAGCGGCGTCGGCCTTGCCTGCGGTTAACAGCACGAACTCGACGCCATGCTTCGCACGGGCAGCTTTCTTGCTGTCCAGAATATCGGAGAACACCTCGGCTTTCAGAACGGGCGTTCCTTCGATAAACCTTTGATCGCTTGTGGCCTCTACATACGACAGCGCACGAGACAACGCGGAGGAAATCAAATCCACAATGACCTTGAACAAGTTCTGGTAGTATAACGTGAAATGTTCGAACTCCATGCTTTGCACGGAAATGACGGCAATCACTTCCCCATGACGGAGCACCGGAGCGGCGAGAAGCGGAGCGTTGATGAACAGCTCTTTATTAATAAACGGCTTTTTGTCATGAAGCACCTGCCGCAAGTAAGAAGTCTCCTCCACTTTCACCGATTTGGGCGCTTCGAAGCCGCTCGTATGGGACTGAGCCATAAGCCTTAAAAAGCTTTTATCCTTATTGGTCATATAAATCGTTACCGTTTGCGACTTCATGATCGATTCAACCACGCTCACCGTGGAGGTGAGGATGTTCTCCGGCTCCAAGCTTTCCAGCTCTTTGGTTACCGAGTATATTTTCCCGAAGCTGTCGCCGTTGTTCATAATTTGCCGCTGCAGCTCATCCTTAACAAGACGGGTCTCGTTGTAGACCTCGGTCAGAAACGCATACTTTTCTCCTAAAGCTTCTATCTGCCGTTCCTTGTCTTGAAGGGCGTCGTTTTTGCGCTCAATCGAGTATCCTACCACCAGCCCGACGAACAAGTAAACGGCAATATGGAAGAAGAACTCCGTATCGTAAAACATCGCAATAAACTCGCGTCCGTTATGAAGCTGCTGGTAAACGTACAACGAAACGGATAAAAGAACCGCGAGGATCGATTGCCGGTTACCGTAGATCATCCCGAGAATAAGGATATAAATCAGCCGCAAGTCGATAAATCCGTACAGTT
The DNA here is from genome assembly GCF_900100345.1 of Paenibacillus tianmuensis. GTDB lineage: Bacteria > Bacillota > Bacilli > Paenibacillales > NBRC-103111 > Paenibacillus_G > Paenibacillus_G tianmuensis. The sequence goes on from NZ_FMTT01000046.1 coordinate 24,040, forward strand.
CGTCTTCCAGGGTTAAGGTTAACCAGGCTGTCAGCGCAAAGGCCAGCGCATTTTCCAAATAAGGCATCGCCTTTTTGAAAAGAACCGAGACTGCCGAAGGGCTCTCCTCAACCTTCGCTTCATCCTTCTCCGCACGCGGCTTTTGATGCAGAAACCATTCGTACGTTTTGCGAAGGCCTTCTTTCAAAGCATACTTTGGCGCCCAATCCAAATCCCGCATGATTTTCGCATTGTCCAGCACGGAACGGTAAATGTCCCCGGGTCGCTTATCCTTGTAGATGGCGGACGCCGAGCCGTGGATGCCGCGAAGCGTATCGATCAGGTCGTTGACACTGCTTTCCGTATACGTGGACAAATTGTAAACGCCTGTCAGCTTCGAGAGCGACGAGCGATAAATGGCATCCGCCACATCCGCGACATAAATAAAATCCCGCGTCTGACCGCCGTCTCCGTAAACGGACAAGTCCTTCCCTTCGATCAAACCCTCCATAAACAGGGAAATGACTCCGCCTTCTCCGTTACTGCCCTGCCGGGGTCCGTATACGTTGGAGAAGCGGAAGCTCAGCGTTTCAAGCCCGTATAATTCCCCCCACTTCCGGCAATACGTTTCTCCGATCCACTTGTTGATTCCGTAAGGAGAGATGGGATCGCAAGGCGAAGATTCCTGAAGCGGGATGTGGTCAAGTGCGCCGTAAACGGCTGCGGAAGAAGCGAAAATAAATTTGGGAACGCCGTATTTTTGGGCTAGCGATAGCATATTGGACAGGCCGAGTACATTCGATTGGGTGTCGAGCCGCGGGTTAATCATGGAGGTGCCGACGTCCACTTGAGCTGCCAAATGAACGACGACATCGAATCGGTAACTGCGGAATATTTCTTCGCAATTGGTATCTTCCACAGACAAGGCAAAGGCTTTGTGTTTAAAATCGATATTTCGCTTGTCGCCGGTGGACAGATTATCGATAATGGTTACCCCGTATCCTTCCTTGTGAAATCGGTCCGCGACAAAAGAACCGATAAAACCGTAACCGCCCGTAATTAATACTTGCATGATTTCCTCCGTTACTGACTTTTCTGCAGCAAAAGTCATTATATCGTAATGGATCTAAACAAAATCTGAACAAAGTGCGAAATTAAACATCATTTTTCGACAATAACATATGTATAATGACATTATTCTACCACATAAATAGGAGTTTCGATCTATTGATTGTAAGATTTTTTGTGTTTTGATATATTACATGTTAAGCAGGAGGGGATTTGCATGCGGCGTCGCCGTTTGACTATGATTGCGGTTATATGTCTTGTCGCGGGCTTGACCAGCCTGTTTGGTTACCGGTACATTTCGGCAGACAGGACGACGGATCGCGTCGCCTATATGCCGGCTGAGACCGATCAGGTGCTGGCCAATCCGTACATGGGTTTTGTCGTTGACGCCAAATACGACGATGCCAAGCAGCCTTTCCGGCTTGCGCACGCCAATCTCACATGGCGCGAGCTTGAGCCCGACAAAGGAAAATACGCCTTTGACGCCATCGAGAAAAAGTTCAATTTCCGCTTATGGAAAGAAAGAGGGGTCAAGCTCGTGATGCGGGTGGTGCTCGATTATCCGAGAGAAACCAGCCACATGGATATTCCGGACTGGTTGTATAAGGAGATCGGGAAAAGCGGGGAATGGTACGATACGGACTACGGCAAAGGATTTAGTCCCGATTATAATAGCCCCGTGCTTATCGAAAATCACGAACGTTTGATTCGGGCTCTGTCGGAGCGTTATAATAACGACCCACAGATTGCTTTTGTACAGCTCGGCAGCATCGGCCACTGGGGAGAATGGCATACCCGAAACGATGATGAAGTACGCATACCGTTTCCGAAGGAACGCATTTCCGATCAATATGCAGGACATTACGTCCGCTATTTCACCACCAATAAGCATCTGATGATGCGGCGGCCGCACGAGATCGCCCTGAAGAACGGGATGGGGCTGTTCAACGATGCCTTCGGCAAGCGGGAGTCGACCGTCGACGGATTCTTGCGCTGGTACACGGAAGGCTATACTTCTTGGCTTACCGGAGAAAAGGAGCCGGCCATGCCCGACTTTTGGACGAAGGCACCGAGCGGCGGGGAGTTTGCGAGCGAAAAAAAATATATGGGCGATTCTTCCATTGAGGAAACGCTGCGGCAAGCGCGTTTGACCCACGTTTCCATGATGGGACCCAACGCGCCTGCCCGCGAAAAACCAGGCGGCCCTTTACAGTCCAATATCGACCGCTTTCTCAAAACGATCGGGTATCGGTTCGTCATTGCCAAAGCATCGCACGAGAAGGAAGCGAAGGCCGGCGATCGCTTGAACGTCACGATCAGCCTCGTGAATCGGGGGGTAGCTCCGTTTTATTTCTCCTGGCCGTTCGAGCTGTCGCTGGCCGACAGCAATGGCGTGATCGTCGCCAAGACAACAAGCGAAGCCGATATTCGCCAATGGCTGCCGGGAGAGCGGCAAGTATCGGACAAGCTCCCGATTCCAAGCGGCCTGAAGCCGGGAGAATATACCGTCAATGCGGCTATTTTGGACCCGGAAACCGGAAAACCGGGGGTTGATTTTGCGATCGACGGCAGACGGGCCGACGGACGGTATGCGTTAGGCACGGTTACGATAATTCCCGGGAAATAAAATGTAGAAAATTAGCTGTACAATGACAGCTTCGGCAAATTGCCGGTAAAACGGTACAGCTGTGCGGCGCGCTGCGAGTAACGGTTCGATTTCTTCGGTTCCCCGCGCGCGTCCCGAATTTCCTCCAATACCCCGCTGCGGCTCTGGGTCGATTTCATTTTGCGGATGAAATTCGCTTCCTCGAAGTCCGGCACCACCGTCCGGATGACCTGATACAGCTCGCCGAGCGTGAATTCGTCCGGCAGAAACTCTCCGGCAATCGGGGTGACCAGCATACTTTGTTTGACCCGCTCCAGCGCATCCGAGAGAACCCGCCTGTGGTCGAAGGCCAGCTCCAGCCGGGTAAGCGCTTCAGATACCGGGAACAGCGCCACCTCCGCTGCATCATCGGCAGCGGCCCGCGCGGCCAAATAGTTTTCATGCACCAGCGCGAAGAACGCATGGGAGATAATCCACCCCCGCGGGTCCCGGCCCGGGTCGCTGTATACGTTGAAATATTCCATATGAACGCCATCCACGCCGGTCTCCTCCCGCAGCTCGCGCCTCGCGGTCTCGTACATCGACTCCGTCTCCCGGGAGAAGCCTCCGGGCAGCGCCCACATGCCCTCGTACGGCCATACCTTCCGCTTGATGAGCAGCACCTGCAGCTCCCGCTTGGGCAGCGATTTTGTCGCCGTCGGCTGCGGCTCGGACGTAATGGTGAAGATGACGATATCCGCCGGCGCCCCGTCCGGCGTCCGGTATTTGCTTGCCGTATAGTTCGAACCGTTTTCCATGGTCATGCCGCGCCTCCTCCTTTTACTTCCCTTTTAATAATATCATTATGACATTTTTGATTCATTTGTCAAGACCGCACAAAAAAACTGCCGCTCGCAAAGGAACGGCAGGAACAAATTCGGGAATCCGTCTATTCAGTTGTCGCTGCCCGCTAGTTCAAATCCATCGTCGGCAGCTCGTTCAAAGCCGTCTCCGTCATCTCTTGGACCTGCTGACCGTTGGCTCGCACCAAGGTGTAATATTCGTAGTTTCGGATCACTGTGAAGTCGTCTTCCATCACCCCGGGATAGGCGCGGTTCACCGAGTAAATCTGGCTCCGGTAAGCCTGCAAAGCCCGTCCCTTGTGCAAACGAAAGTCGCTAATATCGACCCGCGCCGTAATCGCGCACGTATGCTTCGGTCCCGAATCCTGACAGTGGTCATAATAATGAGGAATCGAGGTGTAATAAAGAGATGGCCGCCGCCCCTCCGGATACTCTGCTTCCGTCAGCGCGACCGCCTTCTCCGTCGCTTGGGAAATCGCGATATGATCGGGATGCCCCGTGACCCCGTCCGGCGGGAACGTCAGAATCGCATCCGGCTTCAGCTCCACAATCGTCGTACGAACCCGCTCCGCCAACGCTTCCGGATCAAGCGACTTTAATTCGCCGTCCGGATAACAGTACAGAATCAGCTCGGATACGCCGAGCACGGAGCACGCGCTGCGCAGTTCCTCTTCCCGGTGCCGGGCCAGCTCTTCGCGGGTGGCGAATTGAAACTCGCCCGACTTGCCCTTGCATCCCGATGTGGCGCACGCCAGAACCACCTCGTGGCCCGTGTTGCTGAGCTTGGCGATCGTCCCTCCGGCTGCAAAGGATTCGTCGTCGGGATGGGCGAAAACGAATAACCATCTTTTCTTCATTTCCCTTCAGCCTCCTGTTGTTCGTATCGTACTACGCTTCCGCGGGCGTCTGCACTTGCAAATAAGCAAGCCCCATGGCCGTTACGCCGTAAATCGGCTCCTTCCGGGCCTCGTCCGGTTGTACCTGCGGGGCGTACGCTTGGATTTTGCGCATCAGCAGCTCCCGGACGTGTCCTTCGTTCTGCAGCACGCCGCCCTGTAATATCATTGTAAAAGGTTTGTCTAAGAACGACAAGTGCCGTATCACCGCGGCGACGCCGATGAACAGCTCGTGAGCCGCCGCCTCAAGAATCCGCTGCGCTTCCTGATCCCCGGCCGAAGCGGCCTGCCCGACGACGCAGGTAAGCTCGCTCAATTTCTCGACGGAATAGTCCGGACCGTACATCCAGTTGAACAAGTCCTCTTCATGGGCCATCCCCAAATGCGGCAGCACCCATTCCGCAAGCCGGGTGCCCGGCTCCCTGCCGTCATGGGCCTTGAGAATCGCCATCACCGCCTGCTTGCCAATCCAGTAGCCGCTGCCTTCGTCTCCGACGCGGTGGCCCCAGCCTCCGGCTCTGGCCGTTCGCCCTTGCTCGTTGATTCCGAAGATGATGGAGCCCGTACCGGCAATGGCCAGAATCCCCGGCTGGCCGCCTGTTGCGCCGAGCAAGGCGGCGTAGCCGTCGTTCTCCACAATCAGATGCTTAACCCGAATCGGCAGCCGCTCCAGCACTTCCTGCACCAGTCCGGTAATCACGCGCCGGTCGTATTCCGTATCCAGCCCCGCAAGGGCGAACACAGCGCACTCCACCTCGATCTCCGCCTGCGGCACGCCGCTATCGTCCTTTTGTCGCAAGTCCGCGATCGCTTCTTCCATCCCGAACAACAGTTCGCGGATCACGCCGTCTTTCCCGATGCCCTGATAATTGGACGAGCCGCCTTTTCCTTGCCCGAGCACGTTGCCCTGCCGGTCCATGAAGACGACAAGGCATTTCGTCCCTCCGCCGTCAATCGCCAGCAGAGGGATGCTGCGTTTTCCCATCAGGAACCACTCCACTCCGTCATGACTTGGTCCAGATGCTCCTGCGCCCGCTGAATTTTGCCCTTCGCTTGCTCAAGCCAATTCAGGTGGGCGTGATGCTGATACATCCGGAGGTCGACCATGCGGTTGATTTCCTTCGGACTCGGTCCTCCCGGCAGCGAGCGGATTTCCACAAAATGCACGGGATCGAGCGCCTGACGCAGCGTTTCTTCGGTAAGCGACGTATCTCGTCCGATGTGGCGGCGCGCGCTTTCGTTGACGATGGACAGCGTAATTTCGTTGGCCGCCAGACCTTGCGCCAGAGACAGCTTAACGACGTCGCTGACGATATGATGGGCTTTTCTGAACGACAAGCCGTCCGTCCGCACCAGCGTATCCGCCAACTCGGTCACCGTGGCAAAGCTTCCCTTCGTCCGTTCGCGCAGCACCTCTTTGTTCACTTCCATCGTACCGACGACAGCGGCGAACAAACGGTACATTTTGTCCATAATGTCAAGGCTTCGCCAAGCATAAGGCTGCATATCGTCCTCGGTGTCCACAATGTCACCGAACGGCGTATTGTGAATCATCGACAGCACCGTGTTCGTGTTGCCTACGCAGCTCGACAGCAAAGCGCGCATGTGCTCGAACGAGACGGGATTGCGCTTCTGCGGCATGATCGAGCTGATCTGCACGTACGGAGCCGCGACTTTCAGCGCGCCGAACTCCTGCGTGCACCACAGCAGCATGTCTTGCACGACCCGGCCCAGGTTGATCGCCGCCAATTGCACGGCCGTCGCTACTTCGCCCAAGTAATCGGCTCCGCCGATCGCGTCGTACGAATTGTCGATCAGCTCGTCGAAGGCAAGCAGCTCCATCATGTGCTCCCGGCTGATCGCAAAGCCCGACGTCGTGAGCGCCGCCGCCCCCATGCTGCTCCGGTTGCAGTTCGCGTAGGACGCCATGATCCGGCGGATATCCCGGTTCAGCGAATCGACGACCGCCATAAAATAATGCGCAAGCGTCGTCGGCTGAGCCTGCTGCGTATGCGTGTAGCCGATCATCAGCGTATCGGCGTGGTCTCTGGCGAACAGCAGCAGCTGTTCATTGAGCTTCAGCGCGGAGGTCAACGTCACGATCAGCTTCTCCCGCAGCACCATCCGGTAGATGGAAATGCCCATGTCGTTGCGGCTCCGCGCCAGATGCAAATTGCCGGCAATATCGCCCGCATGCTCCAGCATCTGATGCTCGACCTGGAAGAACAAATCCTCGAACTGCCCCGTATAGCTCGCTTGGCGGAGCGCCTCCGGGTCGATTGACCGGATCGCTTTGGCAATCTGCTTCGCTTCGTCTGATGTCACGAGCTTTTGCTTCTCCAGCATGATCAGATGAGCCTTGTTGATGGCCATCATCGGGCCTAGCAAATGGGTCTTGGCTTCGTTAAAGGCCGGCTCCAGCACAACCTCCGTATACGTTTTGCCGGGAAACGTCGTCCCTTCGGTCTCCATCCATTGTTCGCGATATCCCATAGCGTTATTTGGCCTCCCTATTGTTTCCTGTTCTCATATCCAGCCATTCTTTAATGAGCAAGTTCATATTGCGGCTTGCTTCTTCGACGATACGCTGTCCCGCCTCCAAGGAGCACTGCCGGATGCGGCCCGTATAGCCGTCCCAGCCTTGGGGGGTTCCTTCCACCAATACGTAAGGCAAAGGAGATAAAGGAGGACATGAATCTAATTCCAAGTCCGATTCCTGCACGATCACCATGTCCGGGCGAAACGCCTTCACGGCCGACATCTCGTATGGACCGCCGTGTCCTCTTCCCGCCATCCCTTGAAACAGTCCCAACCGCTGTGTAAAATCGACGTCCGCCATCTGCCACCAGTTGATCAGAAGAAAGCTGGCGTCGGGGTAGCTGCCGGTCGCCGCCTCGGCGACGGTCCGGGAAGGGCCCATATTGGCGTCGTGGGCGTTCAGCAGCACGATATTGCGGATGCCGAGCCTGCAGATGCCTTCGACCACATCGGTGAGATAGTCGATAAAAATCGAGGGCCGGACGGATATCGTTCCGGGATAATGCTGCGTTTTGCCCGGGCAGGCCGAGTACGGAACCGTCGGATAGATCAAAGGATGCAGCGAGGCATCAATCCGCTCGGCGAAGCCGTCCGCCAAGATCGTATCGGTCCCGAGTGGGGAATGCGGACCATGATATTCCACCGAACCCAGAGGGACGACGGCAAATTGCGCGCGCTCCGTCACTTGACCGATCTCCCGCCCGTGAACTCCGATCACATTCATATGCTCCTTAAACCTCCGCTTCTTCATCGTATGGGGGAGGACCCCGAAGGGTCCCCGCCCCATGCTGTAATGTTTGCTTGCGCGACGACAATAACGTGCGATTATTGCTTTTGACTAATCATATTCACAAACATGCGGATCGAGCCCGGAACCAGAGCCGGAATCTCGCGGTACCACACCAACGAGCTGTAAGTATATACCCCTTTGCCGTAACGCGCAGTGAGGAATGTGCCGGTAAACTCCTTCTCGCCCGGGTCCCCGTTCGAGATGAGCGCCGTATACTCCTTGCCCCATTCCGACGGGTTGTAGGCGGAGCGGTCTTGAATCCAATTGCTCCAATCCTGGTCCGTAATCTTGTTCGGCGAATTGAACATCGGATGATCCGGAGCCAGCATCGTGACTTTGGAATTCTCGTCCGTTACGCGCCATTGGATGAGCGGAGAGCCGATTTTGATCGGATACGGAGCAAGCTCCGGCGACCATTTGTCTTCCGGCTTATGATATTGGACGACGAGGTTGCCTCCATTCTGAACGTAGCTCAGCAAGCGCTGATTGCTCGGAATCAGTTCCGGACGGAACGCGTAAGCGCGAATGCCCAGCACGATCGTGTCATATTGGGAAAGATCCCCATATTGGATGTCCTTCGCTTCCAGCTTCACGACATCGACGCCCACCTGACGCAAGTATTGATCGATGTTGTCGAAGCCGCTGGAGACGTAGCCTACCTTCAATTTATCCGGAACCTTCAGGTCGAAGGCCTGGATTTTAAGCTCGGCCGGCTGCACCATGTACGTCTTGCCGATATGCGGATACTCGATGACCTGCGCGCCCTGCGTGCTCTGCACATCGCCGTTCTTCGCGACGGCCGTCACGGTGAATTTACCCGGAACGACGTTCGAAGCGGCCTTGACCGTGAACGCGACGGACTTCGTTTCGCCTTTGGTCGCAAAGCTCAGCTCTTCGGCTGCCGGCTCTGCCGTCCAGCCTTCCGGCACGTTCAGCGACACCGTAGCTTTGGAAGCGCCCGGCGTATAGTTGCGCACGGTGACCTTCACCGGAATCGGCTCTTGCGATTTGAGCGTATTCAAAATGGTTGCGTTCGGACTGAGCGACATCGAATACGGAGGCAGCACGGCTACGCCGTTCTGCGGCGTGACCTTCAGCGTCGTTGCCGTATCGTAAGCCTGGTATTCCACCTTCGCGTTGAACACCGAAGGATCGTAAGGCTTGAACAGCCGTGCGTTCGCAGGAATCGTCACCTCGAAGGTAGCCGATGCCGTCTCGTTGTAGCCTAATTGATCGAAGCTGGTCGCTCCGGCCGGCTTTGCCGTCCAACCACTGGGCACGTTTAGGCTCAGGTTGATTTTGTTCAATTTCACGGAACCGCCGTTGAAGGCCGACACGGTGACCTTCGTCGTCTGACCGGCAACCAGTTCGCTTGCGGCCGGCTTGACCTTCGCCACGACGGACGCCGATTCCATGCTCGCTTTATTCAACTGCTCTTCTTTGACATGGAGCCGGTGGAGCAGATCCTCCTTGGTCGCCGCCTCCAAACCGGATGCTTTGACGTCGGCCAGCGCCGTCTGGACGTCCGCTTTCATGTCATGGACTTCCTTCAGCACCTTGGCAAAGCTCGGGTAAGCGGCAACGACTTCGTCCGCATCCTTTTGCAGCTCGCGCAGATGCTTGACGATCTTGTTGTCTTTGCCCTTCGCGTCGATTTCTTTCGCCAAATCCTCGAAGGTAAAAGCGATGCCGTCGAAGAAGTCTTTTTCCTTGTCCGCCGATTTCACCGCGCTCAGATCCAGCTTATAGTAATTGCTGAACAAATCGCCTTGTACGGGACCTTCGTCATAGACCTTCCCCATGCCCTGACTCTTATGCATGAAGCGGGACTCTTCCCCGAGCTGGAGATAAGACGCTCCATAGATTTCGTTGTAATCCCCGATTGGGGCATTCACGGTGTAATCCTTGGCATTGGCAGGAAGATACAGCTTCTTGATCTGCCAAGGCTGAAGCCCTTGTTTCAGATGTTCAGGGAAAATCTCCGGATTCGCGGCATCTTTGAACGCCCGAACGGTAAGGACGTTGATCGTTCTGTGATGCCCGTGCGTGGAGGCTTCGTTCAAAAACGAAGGAATGATCACATCCGGACGCAGCTCGCGAATTTTCCGAATCAATCGTTCGTAAGCGACCGAGTCGCCCCATTTCTCCAGCGTTTCCTCAACGCTCTTGGAAAACCCGAAATCGTAGATCGGATCGTCCAGTTGCTCGCCCAGCATGCCCAACGTCACATTGGTGATCTTGGACGCTTCCTGCAGCTCGCGGGTCCGAATGATGCCGAGGGCCTGCCCCAGCTCGCTCCCGATTTCGTTCTGTCCCCCTTCTCCCCGGACAGCGATGACGCTGGAGGTATTAACCCCTCTCCCCAAGGAAAGATACGCCAAGGTCGCGCTGTGTTCATCGTCCGGGTGGGCCCCTGTGTTCATCGCGCTGGCAATCGTGGTCAGCGGTTTAATCGACTTCCACAAATCGACGACGCCCCGGTCCGCATACGCGGGCTGAGCTTGAGCGGGCAGCAGCATACCGCCCGCCAATACGGCGCTCATGACAATGGAACAAAACTTTGAGGTCGACTTACCTTTGATCATCTTACTCCTCCTCTGATGGTGGAATGTTCCTCAGCCGGAAATGGCCATTTTCCCGCTGTATATCATAACGTGGATGATGAACTCCTAGGTGTTCCCACGAGATGACCGTCAGTTACACGGCCGTGCTGTCGCCCGTCATTTTGCGCGAAACGAACAGCACGATAATGATCAACGTAATTTGCAGCACGCCATATGCACACGCCGTACCGAATTCGAACGAATACATCCGCTGGAAAATCTCGACAGAAAGCGGCGTGCTTTTCGCGGTGAAGAGCAGAATGGAGGAAACGAATTCCCCGATGCCCTGCACGAACGCGAGCAGCGTGCCCGCAAGTATCCCGCTCAGCGCCATCGGAAAGACGACCCGCCTGAAGCTGTACCACCAGGAAGCGCCCAGATTGCGCGCCGCCTCCTCGACCGAAACGTCCATCTGGATCAGCGTCGCCGACGTGGAGCGGAACACAAGCGGCAAATGACGGACGAAATACGCCAAAGGCAATATCCAGAAGCTGCCGATCAGCACCTGATTGAAGCTGAATACGGTAGGCTCGCTGAAGGCGGCGATCAGGTTGACCGCGACGACCGTTCCCGGCAGCGCCCACGGCAGCATGATCAGCACGTCCAGCAGCGTTTTGCCTTTGAATTTCAAGCGGACCATCGCATAAGCGGCCGCCACGCCGAATATAATGTTGCCGATCGTCGCTACGAAACTCATCTGAAAGCTGTTCGCAATCGGTCGCCACGTTTTGCTGTCCGTAAACAGCTTCACATAGTGCTTCGCCGTATATTCCGGAGGAAGAATCTGCGTCGTCCACGTGCCGTCCGTCGAGAACGATATCAAGACCAGCACGAGAATCGGAAGCAGCAGGATGATGACGCCGATAATCGACAGAATCATCGCGACGTATTTTCCTACGGCGCTCTTCACTTCCGTGCGGTGTACGCTGACGCCTTTGCTCAAGTTCTGGTAATTGCGCAGCCCTTGGTACCAGCGCATCACGAGCAGGAACAGGATGGACACGACGGACAGGATCGTGGACTGCGCCGCAGCCATATCCAGATTGCCGTTCGTCCGCGACAAATAAATCTGCATCGTCATCGTCCGCTCGATTCCGAAGATGAGCGGAGCCGTATACGAAGCCATCGCGATCATGAAGACGAGCAGCGAAGAGGCGACCAGCGCCGGCGTCAGCATCGGCAGAATGACGCGCCGCCATATATAGAGCCGTCCCGCGCCGAGACTCGCCGCCGCCTCTTCCAGAGACGGATCGAGACCGCGGATCGCCGAGGAAGCCGTCATGTAAAAGTAAGTGTACATCGTAAACGTATGCACCACGAGCACACCCCAGATCCCTTTCAAGGAAAACGGCACCTGATCAAGATGAAGCAGCGCTTTAAGCGCCCTTGGGATAATGCCACTTTCGCCGTACAAGAACGTAAACGACAGCACGCCGACAAGAGGCGGCAAAGCCATCGGCACGAGGACGAGGACGGCCAAAATTTTCCGGCCGGGAAACTCGTAGCGCTCCAGCAGGAACGCCATGGCGACGCCAACGATCGCGCAGGTGATGACGCTTAAGACGGAAATATAAATGCTGGTCCAGAGCGCCTCCAGGTTGGACGTATGCTCCAGGCTAAAAAACTTGGTATAGTTTTTCAGCGACAACTGATCCTCTACCTGGATACTTTGCACGAACGTCTGGAACAACGGATACACGACATAAGCCAGGAGCACCAAAAACAGAGGCGCGACCAGGACATAGACAAAATAAGGCGAGTGCGTGAAGGAGCCCAGCTTGGAGTAACTTGTTCCCGGTTTAGATCTCATAGATTCATCCCCTCGCTATCCCAAGAAATAGATGCTTTCTTTTGGAATGAACAGGGCGATCTCTTCCCCGCGTCCGCGCACCCGGTGCCCTTGATTGACGAACATCGCTTTCAATTGCTGGCCTGCCACTTGCGATACGTAGTTCACGCTGACTCCCGTAAATTCGGAGATGACCACGTTTCCTTTGACCACATTATCCTGCTGCTCCCCTTGCAGCGCTTCGCGGACCGCTTCCGGACGAATGGACATCGTCACGGTCTTGCCCGCTTCCAGCTTGCAGTCGAGCGAAGCGTTGGCGGTCAAGCCTCTCAGGCTAAGACCCGGAGCGAAACGGACGACCGCTTCGCCGCCCTCGATTCGTTCCACGGTTCCTTCCCACAGATTGGACTCTCCAATAAAGGAAGCGACAAACCGGTTGACCGGGCGGTTATATATTTCTTCTGGACTTCCGATCTGCTGGACGACCCCGCCCTGCATGACCATGATCCGGTCGGACATCGCCATCGCCTCGGCCTGATCGTGCGTGACGTAGATCGTCGTAATTCCCAGCTCCAGCTGAAGTCTCTTGATTTCGATTCTCGTTTCTTCTCTGAGCTTCGCATCAAGGTTCGATAACGGCTCATCCAAGAGCAAAATTTGCGGCTCGATAACCAGCGCGCGGGCCAAGGCAACCCGCTGCTGCTGGCCGCCGGACAATTGATCGATACGGCGGTTGCCGTAGCCTTCCAAGTGAACCTGCTTCTGTGCGCGTTCGACGCGCTGAACGATTTCGGATTTCGAGATTTTCCTTACTTGCAGACCGAATGCGATATTCTCAAACACCGTCATGTGCGGAAACAAAGCATAGTTTTGGAACACCATTCCCGTGTTTCTTTTGTTTGGGGGAAGGTTCGTGACATCTTGATCGCCGAATACGATACGGCCCTCGCTCGGATAATAAAACCCCGCGATCATCCGCAGCGTCGTTGTTTTGCCGCAGCCGCTTGGCCCGAGAAAGGTGAAGAACTCCCCCGGTTGAATCCGAATATTGACATCCGTAACTCCATTGACATTTCCGAATTGTTTGCTGACGTGATCCAGTATGACCTCTATCAAACAGGCTTCCTCCTTTGGTAAAATGTTCAGGCGGAGGAGCTCCTCCGCCCGAATGCATTATTTGGAACCTTTCCCTTTGATGTTCTCATCCCAATGCTGCATCCATTCTTTCTCTTTTTGCGCCATGACGGCCCAATCGATATTCAGCGGTTTCAGCTCCAGCCCTTTTAACCATGCCGGAAGCGTGTCTTTGTTGATGTCCGTACGCGTCGGAATTTGGTACAGCTTCTCCGCCAGCTCGACGCGCAGCTTCGAATCGAAGAGGAACTCGTAAAATTTCTTGGCCGCTTCCATGTTTTTCGCGCCTTTGACCACCCCGACGCCGTCGACCAGAATCGGCGCTCCGCTCGCAGGGTAAATGAAATCGAACGGCTGCTTTTGCAGCTCCTTCTGGATCATGATATCCTGCAGGTTCCACAGCGACAGCGTGCCTTCCTCGCGCGCCAGCTTCAGGTACAGGTTGGTCGGATCTTGGGCGTATTCCTTCGTATTGGCGTCAAGCTTTTTCAGCCAGTCGTACCCTTTCTTCGGATCGTTCGCGTCTTGACGGTAAATCAGGGAAGAATAAATCGTTCTCATCGTCCCGGAAGCAAGCACGCCGCGAATGATGATTTTGCCCTTGTACTTGGCATCGAGCAGGTCGTCCCAATCTTTGGGGGCGTCTTCTTTTTTCAGCGCTTTGGAGTTGTACATGATGACTTCCGGCAGCAGCATTTCGCCGTACCAGCGGTCCTGGCTGTCTTTGTACATCGCCGGGATTTTGTCGGCGAAGCTCGGTTTGACGCTTTCGAGCAGCCCTTCGTTCGCCGCCGTCATCAGCGCCGATTGTGTGCCGCCCCACCAGAAATCCGCTTGCGGGTTTGCCTTCTCCCCGCGTACGCGCTCCAGCACCTGCTGCGCTCCCATGGTAAGAACCTCGACTTCCATGCCGGGGTTTTGCTCTTTAAATTTCGGGATAATTTCTTCGACGACGTTTTTGTCCCTGGCCGTATAAATGACCAGCTTCTGCTTCTCGGACTTCGATGCCCCGGATGATTTGTCTTCCGGCTTTTGAGCGCCGTCGGATGCCCCTCCTCCACAGGCCGTAACCGTCAGCATCGCCATGCTGAGCACGGCCCCCGTTAACCAAGTCGTTGTTTTTTTCTTTGTCATGTTTTGACCTCCTGTGCTTTATGTGTAAATGTAAGCGTCTTCACTTAACCCAAACGGCATCGGAAGCGACAAAGCCGCTTACCGCTGCAGTTTGGAAGTGGACGGAAAAGCCTCCAGCGCGCAATGAATCGCTCCAATAAGTCCCGCCTGATCGCCGAGCGAGGCCATCTCGATTCGGGGAACGGAAGGAACCCAGTCGGTTAGCCATTGCTGTATTTTATGAATCCCTTCGTTCCCGATATGCAGCATTTCTCCGCTGAGGATCAGAAGCGCCGGGTCCATCACGCTCGTTAGATTGGCGATGCCGTAGGTCCAGTGCCGGCAGATGTCGTCGAGAAGCGCCTGTGCCGCTTCGACCCCGTTGTTTGCTTGATCGACGATTTGCTTGACGATGCTTGATCCCTCGTCCATCGAAGGGAGGACCGCTTTGGCCTTCTCGCGAATGGCCCGTACGGAATAGTTGCGCTCGAATACGCCGTATTCTCCCTTGGTCTGGTTCCCGACCGGACCGATCACCATATAACCGATCTCTCCGCTTGCCTCTTTGGCTCCGCGGTATAATTGCCCGTCGATCATAATGCCGGCGCCGATCCCTGTTCCCGCATACATATACACCAGATTGGAATGCCCGACGCCGATGCCCTTGTGAAATTCGCCGAGCGTCATCAAGTTAACGTCATTCTCGATGACCACGGGCAGCCCCAAGGCCGCTTCGATCTCCTTCCGCACGGGCAGCCCCATCCACCCCGTGCTGGGGGCGTAGCTGACCGTACCTTCGCTTCGCTGGGTAATCCCCGGCAAGCCGAGCCCCATGCCAAGCAGCCGTGCTTTGTCGAATCCGCTTTCATTCAGCAGCGCCGCAAGCCCTTGCTCGATGCTCTGAATGGCCGTCTCTCCGTTCATCGGGTGCGGCAAGCACGTCGTTCGCTGAATCAGCAGTTCCCCCTTCAGGTCGGCGATGGCCAACTGCAGGGTACTGCCTTCGAATACCGCGCCGATGACGCCGTAAGCTTGAAAATTATATTCCAGAAGGATGGGCTTCCTGCCGCCCTTCGATTCTCCGAGCCCGACCTCGCTGATCATGCCTTCCACGATCATCTCGTCCACCAAGGCCGATACGCACGGTCGGCTGAGCTCCGTTAATTTCGCCAAATCGGCTCTCGATACCCGGGGGTTTTCTCTCAATTGATGAAGAATGCCTTCCCGGTTAATATGCTTCACCAGCTTGGCGTTTCCCGTTTGGCCTCTGCCAATCAATACACTGTCCCCCCTTTCCGATTAAGTTAGTTAAAATGACTAACAAAGTTTTCTTATCATTATTTTATTGTATCCGCTTACAAATTGTCAACAACAAATTTTACATCTGTCTACATCTTTTCGCCGCCCCGAAAGCCAGCTTCTGTTCCGTGGTACTAAAGGAATAGACCGGAACTCCTTATTTGTAAGGAATCCCGGTCATTTTAGTCTCCAAACTGTTTATAAAAGTTCAATGTTTTCACTTTAGAACCAGTGGCCTTTGTAGGGTAATGGTTCCTCAAATCGCACACCTAACTGCTCGGCTGCTGCAATGGCCCAAAATGGATCTCTTAGCAAAGGCCTTCCAACTGCAATAAGGTCGGCGCGTTCATTTTGTAAAATTTCTTCTGCTTGCAGTCCGCTTTTAATTAGGCCTACAGCTGCTGTCGGAATCGTTACTCTTCTCCGAATAGCTTCGGAATACGGAACCTGATAACCCGGAAACGTATTTGGGGGGTCGGGATGAACTCCTCCACTACTGACGTCTATCAGGTCAACGCCCTGTTCTTTCATCATGGCGGAATATTGAACCGTATCATCGATACGATTGCCGATCTCCCCATATTCATCTGCCGATATCCGTACAAAAAGAGGTCCGCTCCATACGCTGCGTATGGATTCAATAACCTCGCTAAGCAGGCGGTATCGTCGTTCCAAGGAACCGCCGTAACCATCTGATCTTCTGTTCGTATACAAAGATAAAAAGTCATTTAGCAAATAGCCATGCGCCGCATGCAATTCGATTACATCGAAGCCCGCTGCAACTGCTCGAGCGGCGGCTGCTTTAAAGCTTTCAATCAGATCTTTAATCTCTTCTATCGTTAGCATACGACTCTCTCTGCCCTGGTGAGGAAGACCCGATGCTGAAACCGCGACTTCCGGCAAACTTGATTTACGACCGGCATGCCAAAGCTGAATTCCAACTTTTGATCCCTGTTGGTGCAGCATTGCAACCAGACGTTTCAGTTCTGTAACCTGATCATCGCTCCAAATTCCAAGTGATCCATGATTTCTGCCATCTTTTGTGACAGCCGATACTTCCAGCATAATGAGTCCTACCTGGCCAAGCGCCCGAGCTCCATAATGAATTACATGCCAATCTGTAATCTTTCCATCTTCGAGTGCCGATGCTGTGCCCATCGGAGACATCATAATCCGATTTTTCAGTTCCAGATTACGGATTTTCATTGGTAAAAATAATAAACTCACTCTCTCTCCCCCTTCATCTTTCTAAATTAATCATTTTCAAATTCTTCTTTATTATATATAGTTAAAGCAATGCTTTGAATGGATAAAAAACGGTTCATTCACGTGTTTTCCTAATTATAATAGGAATATAAGATCAGGAACTTTATTTTTTAAAGGAGTGAATTGGAATGGATAATACAGATAAAAAAATTATCGAGATCTTACAAGAACAAGGAAGGATTTCCATGAAAGAGCTCAGTAGTATGGTTAGCCTGTCCCAACCGGCAGTTACGGACCGAGTCCGTAAATTGGAGGAACATGGGGTGGTACGTCATTATCGTGCGGTCATTTCCCCCTCTACGATCAAAAAGTCCATCACCGCGTACTTGATGTTTTTAACAAAAGATTGCGAAGGCTTAGTCGAATTTTGCAGACAATCCATTGATCTGATTGAATGCCACCGAATCAGCGGACAATATAATTACCTTCTGAAAGTTGTAACCGAATCGATGCAGTCCCTTGAAGAATTTACCAACGCTTGTGGCAAATACGGGGATTCTGTGACGTTAATTGTGATGTCGTCACCTATTGAAAACAAGCCTTTAATTCCGCTAGTCGATCACAACTAAGAGCTGAAAACCTTTGCATTCTATGATGTTAAAAAAAATTTGAAATTTGGTGTAAAACAACACAGAAATCCCAGACATTATCCGTTATGATTAGATAAATGGTAAGCGATGATATCGGATCTGTATCTGGGCACTTGGATTCGATGGAGCTAGTAGTGCAACCGGACCACCCTTTCATGCGAAGGGTGTTTTTTGTTATTTCCAGGAAGTAATTATTCGGAGGTGGTAAAGAGGTAATGGCAAAGAAGAAAATTAGTACGCTGCTCGTCGCTCTGTTGATCATGATGCAGGCGCTGTATGCATTCGGCTTCTCGCCTCAGGTTCATGCAGCCGCGATTTCCAGCAACATTATCGATAGTGTAACGATGGCGGTGTACGACAAGTCCGGTAATGTGGTAACGGAGGACGTTTACGAACCGGGCTCGAAGGTGAAATTGGACTATACCTGGTCCTTGCCTAACGGCCACGGTTACAAGAACGGAGATACGTACACGTTCAAGCTGCCGGAGCAGTTCAAGCTTTACAACGATATCCCTGAGCAGCCGCTTATGTCAGGCAGCGATGCGATCGGGAAATTCAAGGTCATCAGGGATAGCCATGAGGTTATTATGACCTTGGACATGGTCGAGAACTTGTCGGATATCAGAGGCACTCTGACTTTCCAGACGGTATTCGATACGCAAGTAATTAATGGAAGTACGACACAGATTATTAAAATTCCGGTGAAAGGCGGAGAGCAGGTTTTTACGCTCCACTTTAAGCCGAACGTTGCTTCAACCATCGGAAAAAGCGGCGTAGCGAAAGGCTACAATACGAAAAGCATCGATTGGACGGTAGATGTGAACAAAGAACTGGCCGCTGTCCAGAACGCGGTCGTGACCGATCCGATTCCAGCCGGGTTGGGCGTTCCGGTCACCGTCGCCGTGTATGAGCTTAACGTAAACTTGAACGGCACCGTAGTTCAGGGAGCGCCGGTGGACGGCAGCCAATACAGTATGAGCACGGAAGGTAATGTCCTGAAGCTCAGCTTTAATGAAAGTCCGATTCGAGCGGCTTACCGTATTCAGTATACGACGCCGGTTACCGAGGGGGACAAAACTTCCTTTGTGAACAAGGCGACATTTGAAGGCAGCAACATACAGCCGACAAGCGCCACAGCTACTGTTACGGTACAGCGCGGCACGGCTCTGGACAAATCGTCGACAAAGTACGACCCCAACACGCAAACGATCGACTGGGAAATCAAGTACAATTACAACGAGAAGCCGATTACCCAGGCCAACGCTTTCTTGACGGATTTGTTCAACGATACGCAAGAGCTGGTAGCGGGTTCGCTCCAAGTCAACCAGGTGACGATCGACGCGAATGGCGGCGAGATACTTGGAGCCGAGTTGCCTGCAGCGAGCTACAAGGTGACCCCGGAGGCTGCAGCGGGAATCAACGGCTTTAAACTGCAGTTCCTGCAGGATATCTCGTTCGCTTACAAAATCAAGTACCAAACCAAAGCCAAGCAGCGCGTGATCGACTGGGCTAAGATAACGAACAAGGTAACTTCCGGGAGTGGAGACAGCGATACGGCTACGCGCAACATCAACCAGTATATTATTACCAAGGCCGTCTGGGCGGTGGACTATCAAGCCAAAACGGCAGTCTGGGGCATTACACTAAACCGGGACAATGAGCCGATGACCAGCGTGGTTGTGACGGACAGCTTCCCTAACAAGGGCATGCGTTTCCTTCCGGGATCGCTGGCCGTTAAAGAAGGGAACAAGCCGATGAACGCGGCGGATTACATCGTGGACGCCTCCGTACCGTCGGATCAAGGCTTTAAGATTACATTTAACAGAGCGTTGAACGGACCGGTGACGATTGCTTATACCACCGAGTTCAACATGGATTGGCTCGCCAACAATGCGGCGAATTTTCTGAATAATGCTACGGTCGCGTGGGTCGACGGCAAATCCAAGGATCAAACGAAGATGGTAACCGCCACGCTCGAGCCAAGGGACGAAGCGAAGAACAACGGGTTTAAAAACGGTGTCTATGACGCCTCCCTGAAACAAATTGCGTGGACGGTCGGCGTGAACTATAACGGCAAGACGCTTGCCGGGGCGGTCGTTCAAGATACGCTCGAGTCCGGCCAGAAGCTGCTCGACAATTCGCTTGTCGTATACAACATGAACATTGCAGCCAACGGCGACCCGTCTCAGGGTACGGTTGTCGACAGCACGCATTACAACTATACGGTCGGCAAGGACAACAAGCTGACCGTGACTTTCCTGAAGCCTGTTTCGGCTCCATACTATATTGTCTTTAAGACAAGTCTTGAAGGAAAGCTGATTGACAATAAAGTAAACAACACGGCAAACGTATTCGATGGAAAAACGCAGGTATCGAAAAATTTGACGGCTTCCGTCAACATTCCTTACGGCGGCGAATACTTGAACAAGAGCGGTGCGCAAAACGGCGATAAAATCAATTGGACGGTTCTCATTAACCGCGGGCAATCTGCTGTAACGAATGCCAAAATCGTCGATACGCCATCCGAGAATCAGCTTCTGCTGCCCGATACGTTCAAATTGTTTACGGCCAAAGTAGACGCTAACGGTAAGGTTTCCAAAGGAGCCGCACTGGTCAAAGAAGTGGACTATTCGCTGGAAATCAAGACGGACGATAGCGGAAAGCAGTCACTCGAATTGAACTTCCTGAAAAAACTGTCTACCGCAGCTATTTTGGAATATCAATCTTTGATTGTTGCCAAAGATCAGGATAAAGTCTCCAACAAAATCACATTTACAGGCAATAACGAAACTACGGTGACCAAGGAGACATCCACCAGCATCGTCGTTGGAGTCAGCAGCGGGTCCGGTACGATCGGCGGGGTCAGAGGCTCGCTTACCGTCGTGAAAGTGGACGCAGCGAACGATAAAACCCGTCTTGGCGGGGCAACCTTCGAGCTTTACCGAAAAACCGGCACGGATAAACTTCTTGTCGGTACGCTGACAACCGATGCGAGCGGAACGGTCATCTTCAAGAAATTGCTCGCCGGAGATTATGTCGTGAAGGAAACGGCGGCTCCAGACGGTTATGTACTCGATGCCAAAGAGTATCCGGTTTCGATTAAAAGCGCAGACGGCTTTCAATTAACTGTCGCCAACACCAAATCGGTTACACCGGAGCCGCCGGTAATCAAAGGCTCGTTGACGGTGAAAAAGGTGGATTCGGCGAAATCCGATCTGCTGCTCAGCGGCGCGACCTTCGAGCTATATGAGAAGAAAGGCGCCAGCTTGACGCTCATCAGCACAAAAACGACGAATGCGGGCGGTACGGTCTCATTCGATAAGCTGCCCGTAGGAGATTATGTTGTAAAGGAAACGGCGGCTCCAGACGGCTATGTGCTCAATTCCAAGGAGCATCCGGTTTCGATCCAAAACACGGACAACGTTAAGCTCACAGTCACAAACGATAAGACCAGCACACCGAAGCCGCCGACACCGACAACACCACCAACACCGTCGGCAGTTCAAGGCATGTTGACGGTGAAAAAGGTAGATTCGGCGCAAAACGATCTGCTGCTCAGCGGAGCAACCTTCGAGCTTTACGAGAAGAAAGAGGCAGGCTTGACACGGATTGGCACGAAAACGACGGATGCACACGGAACGGTCGTTTTCGATAAGCTGCCTACAGGGGAATACGTTGTGAAGGAAACGGTGGCTCCAACCGGTTATGTGCTCGATTCCAAAGAGTATCCGGTTTCGATTAAAACCGCAGACGGCCACTCGTTAACGGTAACTAACGCGAAATCATCGTCGGGTTCAGGTTCGTCGGATTCAGGTTCATCGGGTTCATCGGGTTCATCGGGTTCATCGGGTTCATCGGGTTCATCGGGTTCATCGGGTTCTTCGGGTTCTTCGGGTTCATCCGGTTCTTCTTCGCCGACGACAACCGTAACCACAACAACGACGACGCCGAATTCGACGTCGACGGGAATTCAACCAGACGGCAATAAACCGAATGATCAGGAAACGATCGATAGCAATCCCAAGGTTCCGTTAGGCCCTCCGACGGTTGACCCATCGCAGAATGGGAATAAAACGACCCCGCCGGACCTTTCGAAAAATCCGGAAAAACCGGACGGAAACGAAACGATCGAGCTTGCGAATCGGGAAGTGCCGCTAGGCAACCCGCCGAGCAACAAAACTAAAAAAGAAACGCTGCCGAAAACAGGAGAATCCAACCCTGTCTACATCCAACTGGCAGGTGTTGCCTTGGTCCTTCTTGGATTTATGATGCGTCGTAAATTTATAAAGAACTAAAAAAACTTTTCCTAACGCGCGCCTCTTCCGGCGCGCGTTAGGCCATTTGCTAGGACTAAGGAGGGGGCTCGGATGATCAAAAGAACGCTGCCGATCCTGTGTATTTTTCTGGGAATAGCGACTTTTCTCTACCCTGCGATCAACGATCGTTATGAAAGCTACCGGCAGCAACAAATGATGAATCAATGGACGGAAACCTTGAAGCGTATCGATCAAGCTGCCGATACCACAGATTCGAAGCAGCAAACACTTAATCTCGTACCTATATCGGCAGTCGCTGCTGTTCCTGCGGACAGTCAGTCGCAGCCTTCGAATGCCGAGCCGGAATCCGTACCGGCCCCATTGCAGGGAAAGCCCATCGAGGGAGTTTTGACCATCGAGAAGATTAAACTGAAGCTACCGATTATAACGGACGCAACCGTGAACAATCTGAAGTCTTCCGTTGCGAGCATCGCAGGTACCGGGAAAGCCGGCGCCGTAGGGAATTATGCCATTGCCGGACATCGCAACTTCACGTACGGGAAAAATTTTAACAGGCTGGATGAAGTTGACAAAGGAGATCTCGTCGAAGTCGATACCGGAAAACAGCAATACCGGTATGAGGTCCAAGAGAAGCTATACGTTCTCCCTGAGGATGTCTGGGTGTTGAAGGGCAACGGCAAAGACAAGGAAATTACGTTAATCACCTGTCATCCTATGGAAAACCCGACACATCGTATCATTGTGAAAGGGAAATTGATAGAGAACCAATAATATGGTATGCTAGAGACATAAAAAAAATATTTCGGTGCTTTCAACCGACAAAGGCAAACCTAACGAAAGTTGGGGACGCAAAGCTAAAGGGCCTTCCTTAGTGTCTAACTAAGATGGCAGCCAGTTACCGAAAGGAGAGCTTTTTTATGTTCAAAAAGCTTTTGGCGATGACATTCATCACTACATTGCTGCTCGCAGCACCAAAAGGAACATATGCCGCAACCGAAACTTACCAAATCGACCGAACCGCTCTGAATAAAGGACTTATCGCGGTTAATTACACACATAATCCCGATGCGAAAACGATTGTTCGAATATCGAAGGGCAATGAAAACTACGACTATAACCTGACGAACGGGGCGCGTTATCCGTTGCAGCGAGGCAATGGCACGTACAGCGTTCTGATCGCGCAGTTAATAAGTGATAATAAATATAAAGTCATTTCGAAAGAAAGCGTCGAGCTGAAATTGGAAAACGAAAATGCGGTTTTCGTCCAATCGATTCCGCTTATTAACTGGAACGGCCATACGAAAGCCGTCGTCCAGACAACCAAGCTGACAAACGCCGCAAAGACAGATATGGAAAAAACGGCGGCAATCTATACTTATATAACGCATAACATCAAGTACGATTACGAGAAAGCTCAATCGGTCAAAACCGATTATATTCCTAATCTGGATGCCGTTTACGATTCGTCGAAAGGCATTTGCTACGATTACGCGGCCATATTTGCGGCGATGGCCAGAAGTCAAAATATCCCGACCCGCCTGCTTATGGGATATGAAGCCTCGGCCCCATCGACGTACCATGCGTGGAATCAAGTTTTCTTAAATGGACAATGGGTCACGATCGACACGACGTACGACGCAACCCGCGTGCAAAACGGCGAGAAAACCCCGATGATCAAAAATGCGGCGGATTACACGATTACTCAGGTCTATTAGTTCGTTATAATGAACAACATAGGACACTATTACGAACCTCAACCGTATTCGTTCGAAATACGGTTTTTCTTTGTTCATTTTTCTTAACCGATATTGACAGAGGCAACCCGAGGAGGTATGATCCAAATACAAGTTTTTCTATTGGAATTCACACCATAGAGGAGGCTTTTTGCCATGCATCGTTCCGTTAACAAGAAGAAAAGGTTATTCCCGCTCGCAGCCGTCAGCTTATCGGCGGCTTTGCTCTACTCCGGACTGTACGGTGGTACCACAGTTCGTGCGGAAGCAGCCTCCGCTCCTGCGGCACCGTCTTCCGCGGTGTCATCTCCCTCTGCGGCGGCCTATAAAGCCTTTTTGCAGAGCCAGTACCAGATCGAGCTCCTGGCTGCGCCTACGAAGGGCGAATTTATTCGGGACGTGGCGAAAGCGCTGAAGCTCAGAGGCGCCTCCGCCGGGGAGAACCGGTTTAACGATCTGAAACCCGAAGACCCTGCATACGCGGCCGCCCAGGCTTTGGCCGAGAAGGGCGTTTTGTCCGGCGGGACGCTGCAAGCAGCGGCACCCCTCACGGAAGATGCGGCGGTCTATATTGCGCTGAAAGCCGCTAATTTGAAGGAGCTCGCCTATACATACCCCGAAGCGAAAATCCAATCGGCGCTGCGCAAGCTCGGCATCGACTACCCCGGTAATCCGAAATTGTCGCTGCAAGCGGCGCAGGAATTGGCAGCGGCCGTGGACACGGGCCTGCTCCCTGCCGCATGGCACAGCTCGTTCGCCCTCGGCGACGCGGCATCTGGTGATTTTGCCGCCGACCTGCTTGGCAGCGTCCTGTCGTTCAAAGGCGCTTACAAGCACACGATTGGCTCCGTGGCCGACGCGGATATTTTCGCCAAGCTGTACCAAGCATATCAGACGCAGGATCTGATTCAGGTGAAGGAACTGCAAGCCGTCGTTGACGAAGCGCTGAAGCAGAACTTGATCACCGGCTACAATCTGAAGGACTCCCGCTACAGCGCGAACTTCGATCCGAAGCTGTCGCTGACTTACGGGCACGACGATATTACGCATGCCGTACAATTGATCGGACTGCTGCGCAGCGAGGGCTTGAATGCCAAAGTGCAGTTGGAGCCGAAAACGTCGGCCTTCGTCTACCTGAAGGAGTGGGGCGAGCCGAAGCAAACGGACAGCTACAAGGTCGTGCAGATCGAGAACGGCAACTACATCGCCTATGCGAAGGAATATGACATTGCCTTCGAATTCGATACAGCAGAGCAAAAAGCGAAGTTTCAGAACGTGATTTTCCAATACGCCAAAAAGAACAGCGAGGACGCCAAAGGCCTGATCGCCAGCTCCTGGTGGCAGCCGCTCTACTATTCGCTTACCCCGATGGACACGTACAAGGAAATCTCGAACAATAAGCTGACCGCAGGCCACTATTATGCGCAGACGTTCTCCTTGTCAGCCAAAATCACTGAGATCGCATCCGGTCTTCAAAAGATCCGTCCGGACGCCAAAGTGGAGTCTTACCGCTTCTGGGTCGATGAGCCGTTCTACAACTATTTGCTCGGCGGCTATAAATAATCCTGCGCTAACCACGCTTTAGAGGAAGGGGCATGGAGGGCTTTGCAGCCCATCCATGCCCCTTCCCTGTTGTTTTTATAGATAGCATAATTTCTGTTGTAGTAAAAGAAAAGCAGCCTCTTAAAGAAGGCTGCTTACTTTGACCTCTAATGGAATAGATTAGCTGAATTACTGCCTTTCTTGTCGTTACGCAGTCCGAATGCAGCAAATAGGGCGATAATCACGGCTAAGGTCGTAGCCAGAAATGCATCGGAAAATCCTATCGCATCAAGAGTATACAGTGGATTTAACGATTCGGGAGCATCTCTTCGTGCATGCAAAAATGCTCCGATAACTCCTGCTCCCGTTCCTGCTCCAAGATACAAGGCTCCCTGGAACAAGCCCATTCCAGCACCAACTTGATCTTTTTGAAGAGCGCCTACAGCAGCATTATTGGCAGGTGAGTTGATGAAAGCAAATGCTATACCCACCCCCATAACTCCAATTGAAACCAAAATAGGAGATGCTCCAGAGGCAAATGACGACAAGAACAGGATGGAAATTCCCGCGATGATCAGCCCGATGATCAAAAGTGGTTTGGTTCCGACTCGATCAGAGATTCGCCCAACCCATGGTGAAAGGAGTGCAACTGCGGCACCTCCTGGTAAAAGTGTCAGTCCAGCTTTTCCGGGAGTAAGCCCATTGATTTCAACAATTAACAGTGGTACAAATACAAGAACAGCAAAATAGGCAAACATGGAGAAGAAAGCGACTACGAGTGAGTTAATAAAAAATCTGTTTTTGAACAGAACCGGCGGTACAAATGGCTTGCTTGCTGTACGTATACGCCAAATGAAGCCAATCAAGCTTACTAAGGACCCCAGCAGACTTCCTAGAGAAGAAGATGAGGCGAAGCCAGCTGACTCCCCTTGTGTTACCCCAAACAACAAAAGTCCTGCGGTCAGGCCGAGTAGGGCACCGCCGACCAAATCAAATCTCCGTTCGCCATTACCTTCTAATGTTGGTTTAATCGGTGGTAAAGCATATATAGATCCACCTACTATAAGGAGCGACAGAATAAATGTTATCCAGAATAGAGAGTGCCATCCCCAAATTTGACCAACAATTCCTCCGAAAATCGGTCCGAAAGCCGTTCCAATTCCTATGCACCCTGCAACAACACCTAAAGCCGATCCACGTTTTCCTTCCGGAAAAACCTTAGAAATAGCCACAACGGATAGGATAGGAATGGCAGACATTCCTGCGCCTTGAACCATTCGGCCAAATACTAATACTGGAAGACTTGGAGCAACGGCACAGATAAGACTTCCAAGAGTCAATATGGAAGTAGCAAATGTGAACAGCTTCCTCAGCTCAAAAAAATCAGACATCCTACCGTAAAGGGGAACCCCAATTGCTAGTACAAGGGCAACGCCACTTACTACCCAACTTACTTGCGCCTTTGAAGCTTTCAAAGACTCGCTTATCATACTCAGAACAGGATTCACCATATCTACAGTAATGGCAGCCAGAAGGGAAGATAAAACTAAGACCGTCATCAACAACTTTGTAAATGCTCTATTTTGATCGTTTGATTTTGTAATTGTGTTCATTTTGCTATGGCCTCCTAAAATATTGTATTACTATTTTAGGAGGCTAAATCGACTGCTTTCTTAGACAAGAAGGCAAAAAGTAACCGGTAACTATTTTCATGAATTGTATATCTGAAAAAGGGCGTACGTATCCCGTTGCAAAAAAAATCGCTTGAAACTTTTACACTTTTTCCTAAAACGCCATTCATGAAAACAGCCGCCATCTCTTTTCACCTCCTTACCTTACAAATATTTGATTATTATATTCGAAAATAACAGGCCTGTTGATTAACCAAATTATGTAATCTAAACAACCCTCTGGGGGTTATGTGTCTGCACAATATATTGAATCTTTATAAGCCATTCAGCAGGCAGCAGATGAAGAGCGAATAAACGTGTAAATCGGACAAAGGAGAGTTCCACATGCCGAGATATGGATGCAGAAACGGAGTCAAACAGCCATTTCAGCAGAACGTACACCATCAATGCTGCAAATAACTGACCATAAACGGCGTTCTCTGTTGTCCCAAACAACGTAGGAATGTTTAAATGCTGCTTAATCCAACGAAA
>NZ_FMTT01000100.1 GCF_900100345.1 Paenibacillus tianmuensis
CTTCTATATTGTTATCCCATACACCGATTGCGTCAGTTTAAACATAAAAACTGCAACAACATGAAACAATGTAGGACAATTAAGCTGTCTAAAGACAGCCCTTGCCCTGAGCCGATTCATCCCATGCCTAAAGGTAAGGGCTTTCTCGGCTAAGATCTGTAACATGTACAAAAAAATGGCCCTGCTCTAAAAGAAGAATGTATGCTCTTTCCATTTTATCATGTCCCGGTTCCTGATTCTGTTTCATTTGACTCATTATTTGAAAAAGCTGCTGTTCCTTTAAGATCTTTTGACGCAAAAAGCACCTGAAATCACTGCTAAGTGTTTTCAAGTGCTTGCAACTATATAGTTCGAGAGCTTCATAGTAAGAGCAAAGAGTTTAGAGCGATTAGGTTAGCCGACGCCTGCTTGTTCCCTGAGCCTCAACTGACTTGAATCCATTCTAAAATGCAGTTCTCTTCAAATTTATTTTCTTTGTCTTTTCTGACATGCCTTTTACTTCAATTACGATCATTTCGGGAACAAAAATTGGGTCTTTGAAAAGATAAAGGTTCCAATCATTTTTCTTCATCAGGCTGGAAGCGTTAACTTCCCTGTTGTATGTACTTAGTATTTTCTCCAATCCCTTGCTTTCGTTTTTTTCTTTGACGTAAGGTACTTTTTTGCCCCCTTCGACTGTTAGATACATATCCATAATCTCAATTTGCTCATGGATGTCCAGCAAATCTTTTGCCAAGATGTCTACCGCAAAATAATGATCAGGCTTCTCGAACCCAATTTCGGACAATACGCCCATCTCCTTCTCATCCCCCCTCAGTTGACCAATCGCCTCCCGGTAATTTTTAAAGCTATTACTCATTGACGGCTGGACAATGGCTACAAACTGAATACCTTCTGACGAAGTATCCGAATAGACCAAGGAAAAGGAATCCAATTGTTCAGCTAAGTACTTTTGTTGCTTGGTAATCCAAAAGGCCGTCTCTTCGTCGATGATTTGATATCCATTAAAAACACTGCCGCTGATAATCGCTTCGATCAGATTGAAATTGCTTTTATGATTCTCATATTTTTCGACGGACTTCTTGAATTCCTCTATTTTGCTTGAAATAACCTGAGTAAATTTCTTATTGATTCGTTCGAGAGCTTCATAGGAGATTTTTGGTACACTGTCAACCGGTTTATATACGGATTCGCTTGCGGAATTCACACCGGATTTGGTAGACGATGTTTCCTGTTCTGTCACAATTCCCTGTTTAGATGAGGCTTCCTTGTCCGTTGGGGCACAAGCATTAAGAACTACTAACATCATAATGCAACTAAAAATAACACTAGCCTTTTTCATTTGAAACATCATCCTCAATTCTTCAGGCCTTTCAGAGGAATAACTCGCCGTATTGTTCGTCACCTGAGACTCTCGCTTGTAATCTTTGAATCGTTTGAAATCCGTCAATATACCTTAATCCCCCAAATACCACTGCTTGCGATGCTTTTGCTAACCATACCCTGTTCAACTTTTCAAAAGTGAGTTACCAATCTAATTTAATGGAAATTTGTTTCATTTTTTTAGTTAGATGATTTTTTTGAAGGCGACAAATCAAAGTTACCAAATAGTTCGTCAAACGTGTATGTAACTTTTTTAATATTTTCTTCTGCTATCTTTCTTGATTTAAAATAGTTTTGTGTTACTTCACGCCTGTTGATTAACCAACTTTTGGGATATCAAGACGTGAGAAATAGACGTATTTATCCAGAATCTTAGTAACAGCAATGAGCCATTCCGC
>NZ_FMTT01000029.1:0-2175 GCF_900100345.1 Paenibacillus tianmuensis
CTGGATCGTAGAAGGAGATATTTCCAAATTCTTCGATTGCGTCAACCACACCAAATTGTGTAAACAATTATACGGCATGGGAATACGCGATCAACGAGTGCTTATGATCATCAAAGCGATGCTTAAAGCGGGAATCATGGATGAAATTCAAATCAATCCGCTGGGAACGGTGCAGGGTGGCATCATCTCACCACTACTTGCCAACGTGTATCTTCACTCGTTCGATCAGTGGGTGACCCGAGAGTGGGAAAACAAGAAAACCAAACAGACGTATGCGACGCCAAGTATTCAACAAGAGGCTCTCAAGAAGAGGAGCCACCTTAAGCCTGCTTATCTCGTTCGCTATGCCGATGACTGGATACTCGCGGCCGACACCAAACGGAATGCGGAGAAATGGAAACAACGAATCAGCAATTACTTACGATCGAATCTCAAACTGACCTTATCGGCAGAGAAGACAGTCATCACCAACGTCCGAGAGAAGCCTATCCATTTCCTCGGCTGTGAATGCAAGATGGTCAAAGGGAAATCACGAGCCGGCTATGTGACGCGAACCATGCCCGACCGAACTCGGCTGAAAAGCAAAGTGAAGGAACTCCACCAGAAATTGAGTACCCTGAAACGCTGCAAGAACAAAGAAGCCCTCATCCATGAAATCAATGTCGTCAACGCAACGATCAGGGGAATCATCCAATACTATCAATGCACCACGTGGGTCAACATCATCCTGAGCAAATATGCATACAACCTGAAATGGAAAGCAAAGAGGGTATTGGACAAATACGGCGGTATTTGGCTTCCCGCCAACGAAGTGAACAATCTCACAAGTGTCCACGCGGATTATACAATGGGCATTCCAGCCGTAACGTACAAATATGCGAAAATCGGCATCACATCGTTGGCATTTTGCAAGTGGAAGAAAACGCAACTCAAGAATCCGGAGGAATCCCCCTTCACGATAGAAGGTCGAAAGCTATATCAGGAACGAACAGGAAAGACACCCTTGCGGGCACGAGCAGATGAGCTGTTATCCCTGCACCTTTCCAAAATCATCAGCAAAGGCGCGACCGACAAGAAATACAATTTCGAATATTTCTTGAATCGAGCTTACGCTTTTAACCCGGACAAAGGGAAATGCAGGGTCTGTGACGAAGAACTAAAACCGTTCAATCTTCACATCCATCATATTGACCCTCACCTACCACAGGCATCCGTCAATCGAGTCAACAATTTAGCCGCGGTACATGAACATTGCCACAGACAGATTCACAGCCGAGAGGATTATGCTTCGTTAGGGAAGAAGATCTGGAAAAAGATTATAGCGTTCAGAGAAAAGTTGAATCGTCTCATGTAGAAGGTCATGATGGAGCGCCGTATGATTCGAAAGAATCACGTACGGTGCGAAGGAGAGCGAAAAGGAGAGCTGACCAAGTCGTGTTGAAGCCTCTCCTTAGCTATTCCTATATGAGAACTTTCCACTGTCCAGATATATTTCAATTGTTATTTTTCCAGTTGATAATCTTTAACATGCATGCATTCTTTGATTTTAAGCATCAATATCAATGCCATTCACTTCATTACTCCTGAAATCAACGAATGATAACTTTTTTATCCAGTCTAGTTGTTTGAGTTTGGCTTGCACACTGCAATAAAATGGACAATTTCCATCAAAGTAAACTTCAACTTTATGTTGCATCACATATCTCCCACTTTTATTGTCCAAAGAAAATAAAGTGTTGGACTGAAAAATAAAGTACTATATAAGTTGAACTAATGAATTGGCTATAACCTGATACAAAGACGATCTATGATCGACAATGGAGATTTCATGATCTCGTCCATGAACTGCTGAACATTATTACGAATTTCTACCACTGTATGATAGAACACATTGTTAATCACATCAGACTTCAGCCATTTCCACAAACCTTCAACAAGATTCAGTTTCGGACTGTAAGGCGGCAGGAAAACCAGTACGAGTCGACCTTTCATCTCTTCCAAAAACGGCTGAAGCAACTGGGCATGGTGAATACGGGCATTGTCCAACACGATGACGATTTTACCCTTTGGATAATGAGCGACCACCTTTTGAAGAAAGCTTAAGAAGGTCTCTGCTGTGTACTGCACGTCTTCCTGCCAAACAATTTCGCCAGTAGCATAGTCAACTGTTGCCAG
>NZ_FMTT01000029.1:2365-66669 GCF_900100345.1 Paenibacillus tianmuensis
GTATAGCTTAACCCTTGGCGATGCATCATTTTCGAGACGCCACGAAGTGAATACGTATAGCCAAATTCACGTTTAATAAAGGCTGCAATGATTTCTAATGTCCAATTATGACGGGCCGAAAAACCCACCTCATGAGGAACCGAATTTACAATGGTCTGCTTCAGTTTTTCCTGCTGCTCTTTCGTTAAGCGAACCGGCGCTCCTGGTGAATGATTCATTTTCAGAGCGGATAGACCACCTGTTTCATAATCCCGAATATAACCTTTTACAGTTTTGACACTTCAGTCTAGAACAGGTGCAATCGCTTCTGCCGGAGTACCCTGTAAATGTAAATACAGCGCCTGATAGCGCTCGAACATGCGACGATCCTTTGCTTTTTTCATCGCTTGTTTTACTTCTTCAAGTTTTGATGTGTTTCCATATTCATTCCCTGCCTGTCTGTTCATGTTTCATTACTTATTCGACAAGCAGGTACGATTTTCCTTACCATAGTTACCCAATCTTTCGTTCAACTTATATAGACTCGGAAAATAAAGTTGTAGACTGTGAAAATAAAGTTGCTTCTTATCGGTCATTAACACTATCGATATCAAATGAACGAATACGAGCTTAATTATTTAATGTCTTTAATTCTTGCAGCATGGTACATAAGCCGAAGGGGATATCTTGGTAGGATAAGGGCAACTAGGAGTAATCCAAGCACCCCGATGAATGCAAATGTCATCGTCATCCCAGCACTTCCGATCGCAGAAGCGAATGACAAATTGGAACACATGGTGACCCCATCTTAATGCTCTTGCTTTAATCTCGCCGCTACAAAACAGGCTCCGACAATTGAAGCAGCGATGAGAACGACCGTAAATAACGTTGCTCCAAAGGCTAAGCTTGTGCTGTCAATGAGGAAGCCTGTACCTACGGGGAGTAAAGCGGCCGGAATGTACCCGCCTAAATTAAGGACAGCATTGGCTTCCGCTCTCCGAAATTCGGGCACATGCAGCGAGATAAGCGTAAGTCCTCCCAATTGACCCAAACCTTGTCCCATCCCAGCGAATACAGCAGCTATCACAAGGAGGGATGCAACCGATAAGTTAACGGCGGCAGCCATACTGACCATGGATAGGAGGACAGCCAAACTACCTAAGAATAATATTTGGCGGATAGCTAGCTTTTTGACGCCGAATTGAACCCCAGTTGCGGCAAGGAACATTGCGCAAGCAGTTCCCCCGGCAACTAGCGGACTCGTGACATGAATCAGTTTGGACAAGAGCGAGGGGCCTAGTGACAAGACAAAAGAAGTCGAAGTAATGCCCGGCGCGAATACGGCGATTCCAAGAGCGAGATGGGTTCGATTCGGAGTATCGACACCTGGCAGGCGCAGTCTCCATTTGCTAGAGGGATCTTCTAGCCGTTCTCGATTTTGATGCCTCGGAAGTGAGCTTGCCACGATAAAAGCGGTAACCAAGATGATGAACTCCATGATAAAAATAGGAACGGCAGGCTTGGCCAATTCTTGTGCCATAATGCCTGCAAGCAGTGGGCCGAGTCCGGCGCCAAGTACCATAGCAACTGATGCTGCTAGAGAAGACAGGTACTTCTTGGAAGGCCCACCGGCATCCACTACCGAAGCCATACCCGCCGTCACGATTACCCCGACGGCAACGCCAGAGAGCAACCGAGCTATGACAAGCATAATAACCGAAGAAGCCGAAGCGAACATGACACACGCTACCAAAGCAGCCGATAAACCGGGGAACAATACCGGTTTACGCCCGAAGCGGTCAGAGAGCTGGCCGGCTACTAATAACGTCGCAAGAAGTCCTATAATATAGGCAGCGAAAATGAGGGTTAACGTACCGTTCGTAAATCCCATTTGTCCTTGCCATTGAATATAGAGCGGCGTTGCCGAATTGGACAATATGAATACGGCGGTAACCATCCAAGCGGTAATCCATATGCGTTTGGTTCCAGATCGAGCATGATCACTCATCTTGATTATCCCCTCTCGAAGTATTATTGCTTTATATCGTAGCAATGAATAGGTTATAATTGAAATACACATTATTGATAAGGGGTATAACCATTTGGTTATGGGATGGACATGAACATAAATTTAAACAATCTAAACGTGTTTCTGGTGGTCGCTGACAAATTAAACGTAACCGATGCTTCTAAAACCCTATTCATCTCTCAACCAGCAGTCAGTAAATCCGTTAAAAATCTTGAAAAAGATCTGAACGTGAAATTATTCATTAGAGATAAGCACAAAGGTCTGATTCTAACGGATATCGGTAGAGAAATCCGAAATTTGGCTATACAAATGAAAAGCCTTGAAACGAGAATCTTCCAACTGGTAAGCGACGAACACATGCTCTTGTCAGGAAAAATAAAATTGGCTTCTTTCCCCGCAGCTTCGGCGAAATTATTACCCAAAGCCATTTCCTCATTCAGGTCTCATCATCCACAAGTTGCCTTTGAACTGGATGAAGGGGTCTCCAATCAGATTAAAGACTGGGTAAGAGAGAGGAAAGTCGAATTCGGCATCGTTACTTCACCGTTCGATGGCTTCGAGTATCATCACTTAATTTCCGACTATATGGTTGCCGTCCTTCCCGAGAGTCATAAGTTAATCCACGATCGTATCGTTCCTATCGAGAACTATCAAAGTGATCTTATCTATTGCAAAGGCGGACATGAAGACGCAATCGCTAAGGTCCTGCATGAGAACAAGATTACCTATAGCGAGAATTTGACCGTCCAAACTACCGAAACGTTAGTCAACATGGTAAACAACCATTTGGGAATCGGGATTATCTCGAAGTTCACGCTCTCTTCAGTCAATCATCAGCTGATCGTCAAGGAGATTGAACCTAAAATTACTCGGAACATCGGACTTATTGCCCTCTCTATGGAAGATGTCACCCCAGCGGCCAAAGAATTCATTCGAATTATGAGGGAGCAAGCGAAAATGGACAACCAGTGAAGGGGAAGCTCCTCGGCCTGTAGGCCTTTGATACCTAGAATACATGGGGGTTATTATGATGGCTGAAGAAAAAAAGAAGAAACCGTGTCCCAACACACATGCTTGTCCTGTTGCTAGTACCGTGAACGTAATAGGGGGAAATGGAAGGGGATTATTCTATATTACTTAACTTCTGGAACCAAGCGGTTTAATGAGTTGCGGACATTGATGCCAAACACTACACAACGTATATTAACGTTGCAGCTTCGTGAATTAGAGCAAGATGGGATTGTAAATCGTGAAATATATCAAGTAATTCCTCCAAAAGTGGAATACTCCCTTACGGAGTTCGGAGAGACCTTAAAATCTATTGTTTTCCTTATGCGAGATTGGGGAGAAAGATATGATCAGAATGTTCGTAGTAACAGAAGCCTAAAGGAAAAAGACGGATTGAAAATATAGATTACTTCCTATATTGAATCTTATGACAACAAACAGCCTTACAAGGGCTGCCGAGTGGTAGCCCTTTGTTCAGCTAACGGCAGTAATGTTCAATTACGTTGGAAAGATCTAAGGCTTAGAAATATATGGCTGTAAAAATAGTGCTAGGAATCCGGTTCGATACCGGATTCCTTTTTGTCATGTTTATCTAACTCAGCATGTTTAAGTTTCCTTCTTCAAGCGAAGGTATGAGAAATTTATGATCGATAGGCGATGACATTACGATTAGAATCGTGTAGGTTCCGTATTTATCACATTGATTTCCGAACTCCTCGAGGGCTCGTGTGGAGTCGGTTATTACTTTCAATAAGTAGTTGTGTTCTCCACTTATTCGGTAACATTCGACGACATCGGGAGTTGAGCGGCAGAAATCAAGGAATGCGTTACAATCCCTTGAATGAAACAACATGTAGGCAGCAGCATGTTTTCCAATTTTATCAGGGGAAATTATGGTGCGATACTCGCTGATGATCCCTTTTTCCTCCATACGCCTAACTCTTTCCGTAACTGCGGGTTGTGATAAACCAATATATTTTCCTAGTTCCGTCATAGAAATTCTCGCTTGGTTTTGAAGGTGAAAAAGGATTTGCTGATCAACGTGGTCCATTGAAATCGACTCCTTTAAATTTAAGGTATTTCCTATAAACTAACTTGTAATTAATCGTTATATGGTTAATTTAACTTGGTTCCCTTATGTAATCAAGATAACTTATTTTATATAATAAACTTACAATAGTAAAGTGTTTGATGCTTTAACTATTCCGAAAGGATGAAGAATGTTTTAATCGCTTTGCAGTAGATCATATAAATAACAATTTATACAAGAGAGGTTCTTCTGAAATGAGCCAAAACACAACTTCTGCCACACAGAGTGTCTCCAACACACCCTCTTCTGAACGTCTCCCATGGGCTGGATTACTCGCCCTAGCTATGACGGGGTTTATATGTATTCTTACAGAAACAATTCCGGCCGGATTGCTGATCCAGATTGGTGAGGGTCTTGGAGTCTCGGAGGCCCTTGCGGGTCAACTCGTCACCTTGTACGCCCTAGGCTCACTATTGGCCGCGATTCCCTTGACCACCGCGACGCGCGGGTGGCGGCGGCGACCACTGCTGCTCATGTGTATCCTTGGTTTTCTCGTATTCAACACCTTCACTACATTTTCTTCCAACTATATATTGACGCTGGTAGCTCGATTCTTCGCGGGCGTATCCGCTGGTGTCTTATGGGGTATGTTAGCAAGCTATGCCCGCCGGATGGTGCCGGAATCACTTAAGGGACGAGCTATGGCGGTGGCGATGGTCGGGACGCCTCTCGCCCTGGCGCTCGGTGTCCCTGCTGGAACACTACTCGGTGACCTTGTAGGCTGGCGCTCTGTCTTTGGAATCATGTCGTTGTTGGCTCTAATGCTGGTTGCCTGGGTGCTTTGGAAGCTGCCCGACTATCCAGGAGAGGCCGCAGACAAACGGCTCCCTCTCCGAAAAGTCTTCCTCACTCCGGGGGTACGGCCGATACTATTTGTCGTTCTGGCTTGGGTGCTGGCACATAACATCCTGTATACCTATATTGCACCGTACCTTGCCCAAGCGGGGCTTACCCAGCACGTTGACTTGGTCCTTCTTATTTTCGGCATTACAGCGCTTATTGGCATCTGGGTCATCGGTGTTTTAATCGATCGCAAACTACGGCCATTGGTTCTGATCAGCCTCACTGCTTTCGCCTTGGCGTCAGTCGCACTAGGCATAAGTAGCAATCAGCCCATCGTGATCTATCTAGTGGTTGCTGTGTGGGGGTTGACGTTCGGCGGAGCGGCGACTTTGCTACAGACAGCAGTTGCTGAAGCCGGCGGTGAAAGTGCAGATGTGGCTCAGTCGATGCTGGTGACGGCATGGAATCTGGCCATCGGCGGCGGCGGTGTGATAGGCGGTATTCTGATCGAAACACTTGGTGTCGGCTCCTTCCCGTGGGCATTGTTTATTCTACTGATCCTTGCGCTGCTAGTAGCGTGGCGCGCTAAAGAGCACGGATTTCCTTCAAAAAGGCGCTGAGACATACAAACTTGCATTGTCAAAAAAATTAGAGTCTCTGTTGATACATTGTACGTCAAAAAGGTGAGATGATTAAGCTAACGGGTCACGATAGTTAATCATAAAGGGTTCCACATATTAGTCATGCATAATATGTAGAACCCTTTATTTTATTTGACTTTCTTAAGTTTAGGTCTTGATAAACTGTAAAAATAAAGTATTAGACTGAATCAGTCATTAACGGGCAGGATAACCCCAATACGTGGTAGTATTTATATTGAAGTATACGTTGTAATTAGCAGCCCTAATATAAGTGGCAGTCGGCCTGAGGTGAACGAATGAATTTTAGATGTGAGTGTGGACAAAGAATACACGATACGACTGATTATTTATCCTATAAGGGATATTTAATGTCGGACCAAGATCAGTTTGATCTCCTGGACAAGATTGACGATGCTATTGAGAAATCGGGACCGTCATCTACAGATAAAGAAGAAGCTGCAATGAGAATCCGATCATTAATAAGCACACTTTTTAAAACGGTTTATCAGTGTTCCAATTGCGGTAATTTCTTCATTGATAATAATCATCCTAGTCTAGAAATGTTCAGGGGAGCTAATCAAGTTAATAAAAACTTATTGGTGTCAGCTTTAGGGGACAAGTGGAGAGGTTTTATATATGCGGAGTGGAAAGATAAAATTCCCGATTGGCAAACGTCCAATGGAACCCTATTTAACGAAACGAATTCAAGCTCTCTAACCGGGCAATTGGACGGAAATGGAAAATATAGTGATTGGGAAACCTTGGAGCAGGATTATTATCAGTTATTTAATGAACTGAAGAATAAGAATGTCATAAGGTATAGCCAATTAAAAAAGAACTATACAGTCATTCATTCATGGAGCTTACAAAAATAACTCCTCCTTTCTGAGCGGTCTAAGAGCTTGGTCCACTAACGGGAAACGTTAGTTGAACCACAACAGCGGCAGTCTAAGACTTTATTTATCAGTCTTGGTCTCCCGCTGCTTTATATTAATTGTTCAGTCTAAAACTTATTTTTCAAAAGCTGACGATTCTTCAGTTCAAAAACCTCGCTAAATCAACAACTCTAGCCTAATACTTTATTTTCACCGAACATTTATTCGGTAGGTTATTCACATACCATGCTTCAGTGAAGATGCCTTGCGGACCAATGATTCGTCACTGGGAAATTCTCTCTTCACGAGAACGCGATTGTCCATTTTTATTGGGTAACAACATACACTGTAGGAATACGCTAACAAAAGCAAGCACCGCAAAAAACGACCAAGATAAGGAAATATTTCTTGTTAATAAGTATGCTACAATGAAGGGACCGATCGCGTTACTGATTCCATAGAGGAGTTGATAACTCGAAATGCTTTGCCCTCTTTTCTCAGCCGGACCAATTTCCCCCACAATCGTTGCAGACGCTGGATAAAAAAGTTGTTCTCCACAACTAAAGAGAAGAATTCCGACGAAAAGAAGTGGAACAAAAAAGTTCAAGTGTACAGATCCTAAAAACGCACTTCCTAAGAAAATCATATAAGATAAGCCCAAAACAGCCGAACCGACGATCATTTTTTGCAAATCGCTCAAGCGATGTGTAAAAAACAACAGCGGAATCTGAAGGACCAGAACGGCAAGACTATTTACTGTAAATAACACACCAGAAATCCAACTAAGGTCTGGACTTATCTCCTTTATAAAAGCTGGCACTGTGAATGCTAAAGCGACGTACATAAAGGTAATCGGAGCAACTGCTACCAAAAAACGCATTAAGTTTGAGTCGTATGAAAAACGAATCGCCCAAACTTTTTTGGGAGCCTGTTCTTTTTTTATAATTGGTTGGTTGCGCAATGGAATTTTTGCAATCAACACGGCTGCAATAAGAAAACTGATTGCATCTATGAATACTAACGTCTCATAAGCAAATGGTGTATTGAATACTGCTATGACACCTGTACCTATGAGCATTCCTAAAGCATTCCCAAAATTTCGTAAACTGCGGGAACTCCCAAACCACATCGTTCTATTCTCGCTGGGGACAAGTTGTGAGATGAGCGATTGGTTCGCAACTGGCCATGCCCGCTGTCCCCAGGTAACAATGGTCGCTACGATCGTCACTCCCCAAATATTATGGAATATCAAAAATCCAAGAGTTCCGATTCCTCGTAATAAAAAACTTGCAAGAGCAGCAGGCTTTGTACCTAATCGATCCACGATCATACCGCAGACAGGAATAGCAAGAATTCCAGCCAGCCCACTGATCGATAGCATTTGACCCACTTGTTCCAACGAAAGACCACTCGTCTTTAGAAAAAAAAGAACAAGAAATGGCATGATTAACCCTGAGCCGAACGAATCTAGAAACAATGCCCCTAGAAGGGGCACACTCCAAGGTTGTGAATGAACTACTTTCTTTATTGTCGAATACTGAAACCAGGGACTCAATGTCGTCTCCTCTCCTACCCTAGTATCTTTTGCTCAGCTGTAGATGAAAGAGCTTTTGGCAGGACAATTTTAAAATCTGTCGGTACGTTTTCACTTAGCTCAATGCCGGCGCGAGCATATGGACCTATTTCATCTTTTTGTCCAGCTCCTGTCACATACATGGCCACTTCATGTACGCCGTCAATACCGAGTTTTGATTCAACTAAACTTTCCTTAAAAGCTCCCGTCATGAATACGCCTAAATTATGTGCTGTTCCCGTTAACAAAAAGTTTTGAGCGTAGTGAGTGGTTTCATAATGCATAAGTCGATACATGCGTCCGCCTTTGTATTTCCATTTAAATCGATCTATAACACTTGTATAAAAAATTGTAACGGATGCATCCAGAAAGTAGTCTTGGCCATACAATGCTTCATCCAAAAATAATTTAACATCTTCCTCCTTAGAAAGAAGATGCAGGGCGTGGTGTTTTTGACAATAATGATAAATGCCTCTTTCCAGACCTTCACAATTATTTATGACTGGATATAATTCCGTTGCATGCCGACCTCCGGGCGAAGGAGCGACCTTCTTTGCAACTTGTCCAAAGAAACGAGTCGAATTTGTGAAGAGGATTCCGCCTGTATAATACAGAAGATCGGAAAGTTCTTGTAGCTTGATTGATTCCGGCAAAAAGTTTCGATAGGATCTTCGAAGTGTTAAAGCATCGGAGAGGGTCATGTTTGACAAGGTGCTAGGTTTAGCCAAAGTGATATTTGATTTTTCGCAGTTGCATTTATATGTGGGAGGGTGTGGTTCGGAAGATTCCATAAATTCCTTCCCCACTTCATCGGCCGACCTATAATTGGCATCGCGGCTTTCCAGATGGACAAACCAAGTGGATTCTCCCCACTCTGCCCATCCCCTAACTATTTCCGAGGTTTTTGATTGTTTTTGTTCGTTCGCAGAAACGAGAACACCGACATCAATCAACTTATTAACGATAGCTTGTATTGTGTTTTTGGAAATGGTCTTCTCTAGTCTGAGTAAAGTCTCTTCTGGGTTCCCTGTGAATGCAGAGACGACACACATGACTTTCGAGTCAACTTCGAAACGACGATGTTGAGAGGGTATCCTCAATTGAGGCTTCCTGTTGACGTAAGTAATAACCAAGTCTGATGCAAGTCTGTATTCATGAATATTTTCCATTGATTTCTCCTCCCCCTTTTCGTTAGCTATGCTCTCCTATAGGGAGGCGGATCTCGATTCCTTCAGGCAGTACTTGTGCATATTCAATATCTGATCGCGTAGTCTCATCAGGCACAATATGGCCGATACCGGAGACGTACATCGCAACTTCGCGAATCCCACAAACACCCAATTTCTCTTCTATAACACTATCCTTGAAAGCTGCAGTAACAAAACCGCCCAAATCAAGAGCAGCACCGGTAAGTAAAAAGTTTTGCGCGTAATGGCCTGTTTCTAGATGCATGAGCCGATAAACTCTACTGGTCTTATACTTCCATTTTAAACGTTCTAAAACACTTGTGTAAAAAACTGTAACTGCAGCATTCAGGAAATAGTCTTGCCCATATAGGACTTCGTTTAGAAATGGCTTCACGTCTTCTTCTGCCTCAATAAGATGTAAAGCGTGGTGTTTTTGACAGTAATGGTACACACCGCTTCGTAAACCTTCACAAGCATTCACAATCGGATATAACTCTGTTGCATGTCGTCCACCCGGAGAGGGAGAGGGCTTTTTGGCTACGATTCCATAGGAGTGTGTGTCATTTGTGAAGAGAATTCCACCAGAGTAAAATAGAACATCGGCTAAGTTTTGTAGTGAAATTGGTTTTTCAGAAAAACGTCGGCAGGTTCTACGTTGCATAAAAGAATTGACCAAAGTTTGATCTAAAAGTTTACTGGAAGTCGGTAGTTTGATGCTAGATGATGTGCAGTTACACTTGAAATATTGTGGTGGAGGAGATGTTATTTTTCTGAATTTCTCAACACTTTGCAAGCGACCTTCTTCAGTGGTTTCAAATTTTGTATCTTTTGTTTGCAGATGAAGGAACCAAGAGGATTCATCCCAATCTTGCCATTCCGCTACGATTTGCTCAATGGCCAAATTGTGATCTGTTTCCTTGTCGATGAGAATTCCATTTTTGACCAAGTGATCGATAATATTTGTTACCATTGATTCTGAAAAAATCGGTTGCAAGCTTGTGTCTTCACTCG
Source organism: Paenibacillus tianmuensis (assembly GCF_900100345.1). GTDB lineage: Bacteria > Bacillota > Bacilli > Paenibacillales > NBRC-103111 > Paenibacillus_G > Paenibacillus_G tianmuensis. The sequence goes on from NZ_FMTT01000029.1 coordinate 12,542, forward strand.
AAAACATGGAGATAATCTCGCATACCTTCCAATCAACTTTAAAAGTGCGTTTTACAGACGGTAGAATCAATTGCGGTTGTCCATCTGGATAAGTGATGACTAAATCAGGTGCTAAATAATAACGGTTCAATCGTGACATTCTATCAAACCCTTTCCCAGCAGGAATAGTCGTGAGAACCACCTGATTGATGATCAGGTGGTTCCGCTCATGCCAACCATTAGTCGGACGGATGCATCATAATGTCCTGTTCTTTCTTTTCATCGAAAACAAAAGTTTCCTCTTTGCGGATTTCTTCCAAGATTGTCACCTCCGTTTTAATAAGATGTTACAAATCGATTAGTCGGACGGATGCATCATAATGTCCTGTTCTTTCTTTTCGTCAAAAACAAACGCCTCTTCGTTCACTGCATTCTCCAAGTTTTCCACCTCCTACTATTTGTTGTACTTATATTAACTAAATGGTAATATTAAGTCAATATCAGTTATAAATTGTGAATATTAGTTGCATTTTTTTACTAAATTGTTTATTTTGTCCGACGAGAATTAGTCTCAGTATGTCGAGTAATTGGAGGAGCATCCATGATAAATCTGGTTCGAATGAACGAAGAACAATATAAAAGGTTCTTCGAAGAGACAGTCAGAGAGTATGCTGAAGAAAATGTAAAGGAAGGCAGATGGACACCATCAGAATCGATTGAACGAGCGACCAAAGAAACAAATGAACTATTACCTAAAGGGATTCAAACGAATGGACATTTTCTGTGTTCATTGCATCACGAAGTAGTAGGTACAATAGGCACGGTTTGGTATACAGTCAAAGAAAACAAGGGTGAGAAATCAGCTTATATTTACAGCATTCAGATATACGAAGAATTTCAAGGCAAGGGATATGGAAAGCAGGCACTTATTGCACTTGAAACTGACCTTGCCTCGATGAATGTAAGTTCAATCGGCTTACATGTTTTCGGGCACAACAAACGTGCGTATCAGTTATATACCAAGATGGGGTATATTCCAACAAGCATTAAGATGAAAAAACATCTCTGAAGCAAGTGAAAACTAACTCGTATCTCGTTTTTACTAGAACGATAGCAAGTCGGGAACAATCACTGGGCTATCAAGTAGTCTTCCGAACTTTTAACTGTGATCCATATGATTGGCACTTTGAGAAAGCTTTCTTTTTATGGGTCCAGGAATTCTCGATACTATGACAATGGCGAGGATTTATCCTTGGGAGGGGTATAGCAATGAACATGGTCACGCATTGGTGGCTGTTCGAGATGGCACCGGTATCCGGGGTGCTGCGGGCGGTCTTCTACACTGGCTTGCTGGTGCTGTGTATCGTCGACTTCCCGTCGCCGCTGCAGGCGGCGAAGATCATGGGCAGTACCGAGCGCGCCTTTTACACCCCGGTCCTGGCGTTGCGGCTGCTGGGCCTCCGCTGGGTTAGTCCCCAGGTGCTGTCGGTCGTGGCCAAGCTGACGATCGCAATTTGGGTCGCGGCCGCAGCCGGGTTCGTCCAGCCGGTCAGCGGGGTACTGACGTTCCTGGGTTTCGCGTTCCTGCACATGGTCAATGCTGGTGCGCTAGGCGCCCACCACTCGAAGCACTCGGCGCTGTACGCGTTGCTGGCCATGTGTTTCTCGGTGTCCTACGACTTCTCGCTGGACGGTCTGCTCGCCCAGTACGTGAACTGGCCGCTGCTGGTGCCCGGTCAATCGGCGTTCACCTCGGGGTTCGCTCCGCTATTACTGCTATTATTCCTGTCCTACACGATGTTCGCCGGCGGCGTGTCCAAGCTCCTCTACGGTGGCCTCGGGTGGTTAAATGGCGGCGCATTGCGGTTCTATATCAAGTACTCGCCGTCCCTCTGGCCCTTCATGACCCGACTACTGGTGGGTAGCCCGGTGCTGTGCCGGGTGTTCGCGTCTTTGACCGTGCTGATCGAACTGTCGGCGCCGGTCGCGATCTTCGTTCCCTCGTGGCGGGTTCCGTTGGTCGTAAGCTGGATTTCGCTGCACGTCGGCATCCTGTGCGTGATGCGTCCCAAGTACTGGGTGCAAATGTGGTGCTACCTGCTTCTGGTCGTGCCGAGCCTGACCGACCATGCAAGCATCGCCTCCGCCGTCCCCCTGGCGGGCTTGTTCACCGCCGTGGGACTGCTCGCGTGCGTGGTCCTGATCACAGTGCTGATACGACAGTCCGAGGAGTGGCCGTTCACCTCCGTGCCGATGTACTCCAATGGCCTGACGAATGACGCCGTGCGAGCACCCGCCGAGTCCGAACTGTACAAGCGCGCCGTACGTGCTCACCGAGGCCAGCACCGGGCGTGGCAACGGGCGTGGTTGCCGGTGGAGGTCATGGAGGACATCTTGGTCCGGTCGACCGATGGTGGCAAGCGGCACCGGCTGTTCCAACTGATGTTCGAGAACAAGGTGGCCAAGTTCGTCCGCTGGCCCCAGTACACCAAGGTGGTGCGCGCTACCGCGATCGCCGATCTGGCGGCGAAATCGGCGGACCGGGTTGAATTAGGCGTGTGTGGCTCGGACTACCCAGCGACCCGCCTGCTGCACGAGGTCGCGTTGATCGTCAAGAACGTGTTGCCAGACTGGGAGCGGTACGACCGCATCGAACTAGTGTGCCGCACCGACTCGGGTAGTGTAGTGATTGCCTCGGCGCCGCTGGGCACGCAGGAAGTTCGAGGATCTGGTGTCCCGCAACAAAGATCCGAAAGCATGCGATTAGAGCGAGTCGATTAGCGAAAATCCGTACTTGCATTACTTCATTATTCCGAAGTAATCGGTTCTTTAGGGCATTAATTTGCCTGCAAGTCTATATGCCCATTCACGAATCGTGTCACTCTGATAATGCTTCAACTTATCAATACTTATTCCGTTGCACTGATTCAGGATGTACTGATCCCAGTGTCCGCCTTTTTGTAACACCCCGTCTAGGAGGTGCTAAATATTTTTTCGACCGTGCTGATTTGGAATTGATTCGTAGGACGTAATATTAGTGTCGAAATCGACCAATCATCAGGTCTAGCCACTTCGACAATGTAGAATGTCGAGATACCATATACCAACTGAACAACGGCGCAGGTTCTGCGGGAACCATTCGGACAGATAGAGAAGCGTTTACCGGTCGGTACCCTTAAGAGCAACATTTTGATGGTAACCGGGAATGACTGCTTAAGAACTTCAATCATCTGAAAAAAAGTCTCAAGCCCCATTGATTCATTCGCTGGAATTACTTCTAAAGTTTTGAAGTCGATTGGGGTAGTGTCGACGCCTATCATAGAATCTTGCGTACTGACTTCTTTGACTTCGGCGTGCTTCCCACCTCGTCCTCTTTTTTTTGCCAGACTAGGCTATGCTACGCTGCTGGGCATCTCACGCTTTAAGTTGCCGCCGCGCCCCGGTCTGGTGTATGCAGTCGACTATCGTTAACCGCTGTATTCCAGGGCTATCGCGGCCCGGTCGCTCGCCGACACGCAACCGGACGTCACTCACAGGTTTCATAGCACCGCGGTTTCCCGAGTTTGTGAATGCCGCCTGCACCCAAGGCATGCGGCTTCGTCCCCCACCACGCATATCAAGGTAGTGTGTTTTTATAATCGACCTTGTTTGAAAAAATGGCTTTGGAGGTCCTTTTATCCAGTTCATTTCGTTTTTTTATTCCTTGTTGCTTTGTTGATTCAGAAGTCGCAGTAAGAATTCAAAAGACAAATCCCAAAATTTGATTTCATTAATCCAAATTCTGTAAAAGTGTAACGTACTCTTTACACTTTTTTGTAGCGTATGCAATGCATACGTGATAGAATTAAGGTGAATCAAAGTAACACTTAGGGCTACTTTGGGAATAATAAAAAAGACCACGAGACTGCGCCAACAGTTTCATGGTCAGATGACAAAGCTGTGATAACCAACGGCGCGAGTTATGTTATGAAGAGTACCTTACATGAAGACCACCGGGCAGCCAAGCAACGGTGGTTTTTCATTTGCGCCGCTTGCGCTTAAGCCATCTGTACAGCTTCCGAACGCTGAACCAAAAGCTCAGCAAGGGTGCAAGCACCTTTATGGCCGAGAATAGCGTTGTCGCAAGTGTGGCCAAGGCATTCACCTCCTTAAAGGCGATCTGCCGCAGGCCACCACTGCTCTGTCATCCATGGAAATTATATCATATATTCATAGAGTGTGCCTCTATTAATTATGCATTAAACGCCGCGCTTCCGAAGCGCGCTGCAGAAGCTGATCAGGACCGACATGCCGCGTTCCCGGCTCGCTCTTTCCGGACCGCCGTGGCCGTGCATCAGCTGCGCTGACTGGCAGGCAATCTGATCGATGCGTTAAGATCGCTGAACAGCCCTTTGGCACAGACAAATCATTCTGTCTATGGGCGCCGGAAGCGTTCCACGTTCAGGCCGGTTATTCATTCTACAGGGGGGAGCTGCATAGGCTGCGATTCGTGCGCCGATGCGAACCTTCCCGTCACTCACGCGACGTGCAATGTTCTTAACTTGGGTCTAGGAGAGGCGCCCACCGACACGCAACTGGATGCAGCTCGTGCCTCCGGATTCCCCGGACTATTATATGCCGTCGTTTACTGGGGCATGTGTTCCGGCCGTGGCCGTCTGCCATCATGCAACCAAGCACCGCGTACAAGCTGCCATCGCGACGCATACCGCTTTCCCGAGTTGCTACATACCGCCTGCATTTGGATCGGGTGGCTGGTCGCCCGCCGTCACGTAACCGGATCTCGCGTATGCAACTGCTGCAACACTGGTGTATGCTGACTGCACCCGGCTCGCGCAACCCGGGGCCTGCCGTCATAGAGCAGCGAGTATACGGCTGCCGCAGTTCCAACTGTTTCATCGGATTTAGTGTATACCGCCTACACCCGGAGCGCGTGGCTGATCGCCCGCCGAAATGCAACGGGACACCGATCGCAGACTTCCGTCGTAGAACCGCTGGTGAATGCCACCTGCACCCGAGGCGTGCGACTTCGCCCGCCGATACACTGCCGGTTCTCCCCGGACAACGTATGACGTCGTTCTCTCGGGCCGGCTCCATGTACCAGGACGCGGGGCCGAGAGAACGACGTAACAGGTCGCCATTCGAATGCCGGGTTTCGTCCCACTGACGTTGCCGTCGTGCACCCGGAGCGTGCGGCTCAGTCACTCTGCGATGCAGCTGGACGTGCGCGCAGGTTGCTGCCGCGGCACCGACCAAATTAAAAGATTCCCCTTCAACCGAACATAGGGAATCTTCAAATCTAATTCTTGTCCTTAAAACATTGAATTTTACTACAGTATTGTGTCATTCCATCCCATCGCCCCATATACAATCTACTCATCTTTTGGGTTGTTTTGGTTTAATTACTAAATTCAACACCTATCTCCCCTAGCTCTGTACTTGCAACATAAATTATGGTAATCACCTCTCGGTAAAATTATCCTCTTTTATCGTAGGAACAAAACGAAACTACAATATATATCATTTCACTCGCGCTGCGGTAGCTGCTTGTGTATCAGTATCCGTCCGCGTGACGGAGGGCGATCTGGACCGCTGTACCAGGTGCATGAAAGCATACCGGTATAATCTATATAAGTTGAACTAATGAATTCAATTGAATTAGCACCTAACACAAAGCCGATCTATGATCGACCACCGAGATTTCATGATTTCGTCCATAAACTGCTGAACATTGTTACGGATTTCGGCCACCGTGTGATAGAACACATTGTTAATTACATCGGACTTCAGCCATTTCCATAACCCTTCAACAAGATTCAATTTCGGACTGTAAGGCGGCAGGAAAACCAGTTCGAGTCGGCCTTTCATCTCTTCCAAAAACGGCTGTATTAGCTTGGCATGATGAATGCGAGCGTTATCCAACACGATGACGATTTTGCCCTTTGGATAGTGAGCGACCACCTTTTGAAGAAAGCTTAAGAAGGTCTCCGCTGTGTATTTCTCATCTTCCTGCCAAACAATCTCTCCAGTGGCATAGTCAACCGTTGCCAACAGTTTGACACCGCGATGCTTGCCAGTGGTGCGGATGATCCGCTGTTTGCCGCACAGAAACCATGTTTTTTGAATGGCTTGGTAGTCACGGATCATCGACTCATCTTCAAACAGTAAATAATCGAGCTCGTCATTAGTCTTTTTTTAAATGCGGGAATGTTTCTTCCGAAAACTGGCGCTGCTTTTCTTCATCCGCCGCCGCTAAGGTATAGGTGGGTTTCGTATAGCTTAACCCTTGGCGATGCATCATTTTCGAAACACCACGAAGCGAATAGGTATAGCCAAATTCTCGTTTAATAAAGGCCACGATGATTTCCAACGTCCAGTTGTGGCGGGCCGTAAAACCCACATCATCTGGAACTGAGCTTATAATGGTCTGCTTTAGTTTTTCCTGCTGCTCTTTCGTTAAGCGAGCAGGTGCTCCTGGTGAATGATTCATTTTCAGAGCGGAAAGACCGCCTGTTTGATAAGCTTGAATATAGCCTTTGACCGTTTGAACGCTTCGATTTAAAATAGGCGCAATCGCTTCCGCCCGGGTAACTTGCAAATATAAATATAGTGCCTGATAAACGCTCGTACATGCGGCGATCTTTTGCTTTTTTCATCGCTTGCTTGACTTCTTCTAATTTTTTTGTGTTTTCCATCTTCATTCCCTGCCTGTCTGCTCATGTTTCATTACTTATTCGACAAGTAGGTATGAATTTCCTTACCATAGTTTTCTAAGATCTTTAGTTCAACTTATATAATACTATATTTTCTTTAACAAAAACAAAAAAAGGTGCCATTTTTAGGGGCGCCTTTGCAACAGTGTAGTAACTAACTTGTTATGTCTCTAGATCTTGATTCTAACTTATCCTTAATGCTCACGATATTGCCTGTATAGGCGATTTCTGTCTCCAGATACCCTTCTTCAAGTCCTAATAATTCTTCAACTTCTTCCCTCAACAAACTTAATCCATAATGCTGCGATAATTTCTGCATAAACCCTTCGCCGCTGATGTAGTCATTCTCAATCAACAACTCAATAGCTTGTTTCATCGAAACAGGATCTTTCAGGTCTTTTAAATCATCGAGCGGCTCTTTTGTTCTCCAACCTTTATGGCTTATAGAACGCTGCATGTACTGGTATGTTCCATCATTGATTGCTCCTAACTTATATGCCCGCATCACCATTGCTCCAATAGACACACACCACTTTTTCTTAAGCAATTTATAGTAGTTCAAGTCATTAGGATGAATGGATACATCTCTCAGAAAGCTTTCTCTAGGCAGTAAGAACGCTGCAGCAAAATCATTCGCTTCCTGCTCAATTTGCTTAAACTCTTCTTTACTTAAATCTTCAATATTCAAATATGGGTCATGCAAAACTTTGTGACCTAACTCGTGAGCAACGTCAAACTGACGTCTGTAAAAAGACCGTTTATCATTGCCTAAAACAATAGAATAGTACAACTTCCCATGTATTTCATGTTGTGAGCCAAAAGCATCAATCATCTTATTATCTAGCTTCAAAGAGGATATAACAAACCCTTTAGTTTCAAGTAAATAAATAATATCCTTGATCGGCTTATCACCAAGCGACCAAGCCATTCTGACTTGGTCCGCTACTTCTTCAACACTTTCAGTATCCCGATCAGAAAAATCTGGAACATCAAGCTCTGGGAAGTCCACGTATTCCTCAAGCAAAGCACGAATAATTGTTAGGTACTTTACCCGATCATACTGCATCTCTCGTTCTTTCTTTCCCGTAGTCAACAAAGAACGAAAGTATGTGCTTCCCGTCTTTACTTCAACTGGTGTTTCATAAAAGTATTCTCTGGGAAATTTCAAAATATTTGTTATATGCAACAATGAATCTAGGTTAGGGACAGCTTTATTGTTTTCATACTTCGAAATCATCTGTTTACTGACACCAAGTTCGTTGGCTAAATCAGTAATAGTTAGACCTCGATATATCCTTCCCTCTCTTAGTCTCGTCCCATTAAACTGCCGCTGAAACATTCAGATTCCTCCTTATATCGAGGAACACTACCCGTTATCTTCCTCTTTTTTTCCTTCTTCAAGAAGCTTCTTCTTTGCAATTTCCTCTTTCCGCTTCTTAACCGATGGCTTAATTTTGGGTATAATATCCATGCTCTCCACGACTTCCTCATTTAAAACAGCCACGTCACTATATTCATCTTTAAATACATACGCCGTCCAATCCGCCTTATCGATTAACTCAAAATATCGATTAAACAGGCGCGCCTCAACACCAACAACTCTCTTATCGATTTCCTGACCAATTACGAAAATTACCTGCTTGACCAAAGGATATTCTTCGCCCAGTATCTTCTGGACTTCCAGCAACCTTTTATTTTCATATTCTTCTGTTAGTGATTCAAATAACGTCAATTGTTGGTTGGCAAATTCCAAGGGGCCACCGTTCAACGATACAAACGCATGAAAGTAGTGTATACTCTTTTTACCAAAATTCTTGATTACAACATCTAAGTTCTTTTCCTTTGAGAAAATGTACAGGCTTCCAGTACCTAAATCCAGAACACAGACAAAGGTCCAGATACCCCTGCTCCTTGTGAGCACAACTAAATCATTTTGAAGGGCCACATCTTTAATACGGCCAAACCGTTTGTCCCAAGAACCACCATTTCTAAAATTCCCGGTATCCAGACCATGTTCCTTCTTGATATCGTTTAAGACACTCTCTGTTTCTTGAGTAAAGGATCTGACCAATAACTCTGCCATATCATCATTCAACACTAAACGACTCAGCAATTTATTCCACCCCCAAATCATCATTCCCGATTTTATTTTAATTATACTACATAAAATAAAAAAAAGTAAACCTATGACTGCTATTTCATCTCATTGTTCCCCATGTTCCAATTATGCTGTCCTTGACTGTGCTAATACCGAACTGAGACGACGATAAATTTGATGATATCTATTCTCTTCAAAATAAGCTTGAAAAGTTCTATCTTGAATCCATTAAAGAATATGAAAAACAATAAACCGATATGGCAAGATAAACTCTTTAGGGATCCCCAGCACTTCCAGAGTAGCCGTTATTATTGGTGCAGATCTATCTGAGCACGATGAAAAAATACACCAAGTCAAATGGATAGGGAACCCGTACTGCAAGCCACTTAAATCATAAATTGCACTATTCTTCTTGATCATTTTCACGGAGCTTTCTAAATAATTCAATTAATCACAGTTTCTTTTCATCAAGTGAGAACAATGCTGTAGGTGCGTTCATTATTTTCGAACAATGCCCAGTTATGATCTGTATTAAATACATTATGTAGGGATAGTATTGTATCCTATATTTGCCTTGCTCCAATTCACTTAATGTTTTGAGAAACTCCAATCAAGTTTGAGAATTCATGTGATTCGATTGATTTGTTATACGAATGATCCCCTAAGCTTGCTTGCAACTTAACCTCTCCTTTCGAATTAAAAAATATCCCGATGAAAACAATCATCGGGACTTTCAAGGGAGAAATACACTTCTACAAGTTTCGTACAAAACTTTATTGTAGTTATTTTTTTAGAACAATACTTTATTGTAATGATCAAAAGGCTTCCAAGCCTCTGTATCTATGAATAAGCAATTTTAACTTCCACCAGCCTAACCACTTTGGCCAATAATATCTTTAAACCGTAGTCAAGATTTCTAAAGATCTCTATGCGTTATTCCGATTATTCCTATTCAAACAACAAGATCCCTATTGAGTACTCCTCAATGTAAATGTAAAATCATTATAGGACTTTAAAGTTTTCTTTGATAACGCAATAACTTTAAGTTTGAAAAATCGATTAGTTCATCCTTAGCAATTTGCTCAAGGTTGCGGTAATTTTCCAATAACAAAAGTTCATCATTTTGCAAGCCTAGATGCAGTTCTGTTTCTCTGTTAAAAACCAGCCAATTCATGTCTACCAAAAACTTATCCGCCAACAAAACTAACATTTCAAAAGAAGGCTTGGCTTTTCCAGATTCTATCTCACTAAGTGTGCCTTGTGCTATTTCTAAGCTTTGCGCAAATTCGATTTGCGTCAATTTATGATGTTTTCTTATAGATTTTATTCTTTCTCCAACCGAAGTAAAATTATCCAAATTTAACTCCACCTTAATTTTGGTGAGTTTATACAAGAAAAGCATACTCTCGTCCCATTTGGACAAAAATATGCTTTACGTATGGAGCCGAGGGGATTTGAACCCCTGTCCGAAGATAACGCCACATAAGCTTCTACGAGTGTAGTCACAGTTTTAATGTCACCCAAGCATCGCGCTGTAACCCGCTACGCGTTTGGGTCAGCCTGATTGTCTTCTTCAGCTAGCCCCAGGCGGAGACTAGACAGCGTATCCCACTAAAGGTTGAGCCCCTAGCCCGCCACATGGGCGATGGAAGGTAGGAGCGCTCCAGCAGTTTCTTAGGCTGCTAAAAGAGCAGGTTGTTGTTGTTTGCCATTTAATTGGCTTTAGCGTTGATGAAGTGGTCGCGTCCCCACTACTCGCTACTCATGCTCGAACTATCCCCGTCGAATCCATAACGGCCCCGGGTAAAAAAATCATGCATATTTTTGCCGGAACAAAAATCATGCATTTGCTTGCCTAAGCGGCAAAATTATGACTGATTTCACACCTCAGCGGACATCCCTTCTGGTAATACTTATGGAGACGAGGGGAGTCGAACCCCTGTCCGAAGATAACGCCACACAGGCTTCTACGGGTGTAGTCACAGTTTTGATGTCACCCGAGCGTCGCCCCGTAACCGGCTACGCGTTGGGTCAGCCTGATTATCTTCTTCAGCTAGCCGCAGGCGGAGACTAGACAGCGTATCCCACTAAAGTTGAGCCCCTATCCCGGCACATGGGCGATGCAGGGTAGAAGCACGCTCACAGGTTATTAAGCTGCGAAAGCGTAGGATTGTTGTTGTTTGCCATTTAATTGGCTTTAGCGTTGATAAAGCGGACGCGTCCCCACTACCCGCAACCCATGCTCGAACTATCCCCGTCGAATCCAAGAACGTCCCCGCATAGGTGGCCCTCCCATCGGATGGGAGACCCTAATTAAAAAGGTTATGAAATAAAATCTACCTACAACTTCTGCTGACTTCTGCTATAAAAGCTGTGCACTTCCCCAAGTGCTCTTTCATTATAACATATCCTTGAGCAAAATGAAGGGGCGAGTTGTTGGAAGCGATACCAAAACCTAAACATATTGGCGCATTCCCGCCAAGACGTTACCGTGCGACCTTCTGCTTCTCGCGCAGCGCCCGCTGAATATCCCGCTGAGCGTCACGTTTCGCCTCCGTATCGCGTTTGTCATATTGCTTCTTTCCTTTGCCCAAGCCGAGCAGCAGCTTCGCGTAGCCGTTGCGCACATATACCTTGAGCGGCACCAGCGTGTAGCCTTCCTGCTTCGATTGGCCCAGCAGTTTGTTAATCTCGACTTTCTTGAGAAGAAGCTTTCGGGCCCGCGTCGGATCGCTGGGGTTAAACCGGTTGCCTTGCTCGAACGGGCTGATGTGCATATTGTGCACGAATGCTTCGCCATTGCGGATCGTCGCAAACGCGTCGCCGATATTGGCTCGTCCGAGCCGCAGCGATTTGATCTCCGTCCCGGTCAGCACCAGGCCGCATTCGTAAGTATCCTCGATAAAATAATCGTGAGACGCTTTTTTGTTCTGCGCCAGCACTTTTCCATCGCTTTTTTTGCTCATGCCCCCGTAGCCGCTCCTTCCCATACCGATTTCCAAACAGAGGGATGGAGTCCATTGTACCAACTCCATCCCCGGAAATCAAGGGGAACTAGCGCTTGACGGTCTTTTTGCGCTTCTTCTTGGCGAAGCCGATGCCCACGCCGCCACCTTTGGCCGCCTTGCCCACGGCTTTGGCGCTTTTGCGCCCTGCGGCACGGCCGGTCGCCGTGGCGCCCTCGCCGGTGCGCACCGCCTCCAGCGCGCGCGTCTTCGCGGCGGCTGGGCCCTTCCCGCGCCCGCTGCCGCCTGCGCCGCGCTTCCCGGCGCGTTCGCCGCGTCCCGCGCGGACTCCACCTGCGGCGGCCTTGCCTGCGCGACCGGGACGACCGTCGCGCTTGGTCTTGCGCACGGCATCCAGCGCGTCGACCAAGCTCATCTTCTGCGGCCGCGGCTTCATATCGACCATCTCGAAATCGATGGTACGCTCCTCCATGTTTACCCGCGAGATGCGCACCTTCACTTCATCGCCAAGGCGATAAATTTTGGACGTGCGCTCGCCGATGAGCGTGTGCTGAGCGTCGTGGAAGTGGTAATAGTCGTCCGTCAGATCGGATAGACGGATCAGCCCTTCCACGGTATTTTCCAACTCTACGAACATCCCGAAGCTCGTCACGCTGCTGATAATGCCGCCAAATTCCTCGCCGACTTTGTCGAGCATGAATTCGGCCTTCTTCAGCGCCTCCGTCTCCCGCTCCGCATCGACCGCCACCCGCTCCCGCTCGGACGATTGCTTCGCAATATCGTCCATCCGCGAAGCCAAGTACTCGTGCCGCGCTTCGCTGAATGAGCCGCTTTCCAGCACCTCGCGAATAACGCGGTGAATGATGAGATCGGGGTAACGTCGGATCGGCGACGTGAAGTGAGAGTAAAATTCCGCGGCCAGACCATAGTGGCCCAAGCTTTGCGAATCGTACTTCGCCTGCTTCATCGAGCGCAGCATTACCGTGCTGATGACCGTTTCTTCCTTCGTTCCCTTAATTTCCTCAAGCAGCGTCTGCAGCGCCCGCGGATGCACCGAATTGCCTTTGCCCCGGACAACATAGCCGAAGTTCGTAATGAACTCCATAAAATGCTGCAGCTTTTCCCCATCCGGGTCCTCGTGAATCCGGTACAGGAACGGCACCTTCAGCCAATGGAAATGCTCCGCCACCGTCTCGTTCGCCGCCAGCATGAACTCCTCAATGATCATTTCGGCGATCGTCCGGTCCCGCTTCACAATATCCGTCGGCTTGCCGTCCGCATCGACCAAAATTTTCGATTCCTGAAAATCGAAATCGATCGCACCGCGGCGCATCCGCTTCGACCGCAGCTTCATCGCCAGCTCTTTCATTAAACGGAAGTCTTCCAACAGGTACGCGTATTTCTCCAGCAGCTCCGGCTCGGGCGCTTCCTCGGTCAGCAGCTTGCGGACGTTCGTATACGTCATTCGCTCGCTCGTCTTGATCACGCTTGTAAAAATATCGTGGCGCACCACGTTCGCATCCGCGTCGAACTCCATCTCACAGGACATCGTAAGCCGGTCCACCTGCGGATTCAGCGAGCAGATCCCATTGGACAGCCGGTGCGGCAGCATCGGAATGACCCGGTCCACCAAGTATACGCTGCACCCGCGACTGTACGCTTCATTGTCCAGCGGCGAGCCCTCGCGAACATAATAGCTGACATCGGCGATATGCACGCCGAGCACATAGTTGCCGTTCGGCAGCCGCTCCACGTTGACCGCATCATCCAAGTCTTTGGCGTCTTCTCCATCAATGGTAACGATACGCTTCCCGCGCAAATCGCGGCGGCCCTTCAAATCCCCTTCCGAGATCACATCCGGGGCAGCCGCCGCTTCTTCCATCACCTCGTCCGGGAACGCTTCGGGCAGCTGGTGCTTGCGGATAATCGAGAGAATATCCACACCCGGATCGTTTTTATGACCCAGGATCTCCACCACTTCGCCTTGCGCCGCCGCGCGTCCTTCCGGGTACGATACGATTTTCACCACGACCTTGTGCCCGTCCATGGCACCGCCGAACGATTCCTTCGGAATAAAAATATCCCGCACTACCCGTTTGTCGTCCGGAATGACAAACGCATACTCCTCATGGGCCTGAAACAGACCGACAATCTGCGTATTGCCCCGGCTGACCACCCGTACCACTTCGCCCTCCATCCGGCCGCCGGACGGACTCTTGGACGTGATCCGCACGAGCACGATATCTCCGTTCATCGCCGTCCCCATATCGTTGGCATGGATATACACGTCCGGATGATCGCGATCGTCGGGTATGAGGAAGCCGAAGCCTTTGGCATGCGCCTGCAGCTTGCCGCGCAGCAGATTCATCCGCTCCGGCACCCCGTACCGTTCGTTGCGCGTACGAAGAATAAGTCCTTCATTCTCGAGCTCATTGAGCAGCTTCAGGAACGCTTTGAACTCCTGCGCGCTCTCCAGCACGAAGTGCTGCTCCAGCTCATGATACGTCATCGGCTTATAAGCCGTCTCTTTCATAAAATCTAGTAAAGCTTCACGCGTTATCAATGTTCTCACCTGCCTTTTCTTTCTATAACCTATGTCTGAATTTCCACGACCGCCTGTTTCCATGTCCCGACCTGATCAAGCCTCGCCAAAAAACGGGATATATCTTCGTATACCCGTTCCCGCCCCGGCCGATACGAATCATATCCTCCGGCGTCGTTCCATGGCCCGGCAGCAGGACAGCATTAACAGTATAGCCCAGATCGTTCAAATCATAGCCGAGCCGCCGAAACTCAGACGGGGAACCCGTAAAGCCGTGAATGAGCAGCTGCTGCGTCGAAGCCCGCTCACCGGTACCTTCCAGCCGAAAAGGCTCCGTTGTTTTGTGTACTCGTTTCAAGCGCCCCGCCTCCGTCTCGCAGCCTTCGGGATTTTCCGGGCCGCCTCTTCCTTCCTGGAGCGTGCGGCCCTCGCGAGATCTATCCATGTGAAAAGCTACAAAAAAACAGCAGGAGTAATATTCCCCTGCTGTCGCCTTTTTATGTTTACGCGCCTCTTACAAAGTACGCCACAACCAAAGATAAGACGAAGAATACAACGGCGAGACCCATAGTCAAACGGGACAAAAACAGTTCCAGCCCCCGCGCCTTCTTCTTTCCGAACAGATGCTCCGCCCCTCCGGAGATGGCACCGGACAAACCTGCGCTTTTTCCCGGCTGCAGCAAAACGGCCGCAATCAAGCCAAGTGAAGCGATGACCAGGATGATCTTCAATGCTAATTCCATGATTCCACCTCCTGCAAAAATAAACGGACTTGTCCGAAAATAGACAGCATGCTTAGTATACCACAAAAAATACGCACTGACAAATCCTGTTGGATCGTCCCATGCGTATTTTACAAAATCTTCATTCTCCGAACTGCTGGCGGTACCCAGGACGCGAGGATCGTGGCGATCGCGGCGATTTGCGTCCGTTGAGAAACCACTTCAACGCCCGTACCGCGCACCACAAGGAAAACAGCGTCAACAGCACCGCCCACCCAATAGCCGGGATCGGAGTCACCATACTGAGGTTCGACGCATCGCCCGCCTTCGCCGGATCGTTCCAAGCATACAGGATCAACGAGAATGGCCCGAAAACCGACTCTTCCAGCGTAAGGAATGCCAGCAGCAAGTAATACAGGTCGTTGAGCCAGCGAGGCATAAACGCCAGCATGATCGTATTCAAGATAATGAAGCCGAGCAGCCAGAAGATTCCGAACTCGTTGCGCACGAACAAGATAAGCGCCACGATGGCGATCGCCGTCATCACCTGCAGTCCGAGCCGCTGCTTGTCGCTGGCCCGCATCCGGAACATGAAGAGCGCAAACAGCGAGGCCGTCGTGTACCCCGCCAGCGCAATCGGAAGGAGACTCCATCGGCTCGTTACCTGCGAATACGTCACGCCGCTATGGTTCGCGAACAACTCGATGTACATCACTTTACCGGAGAACGCCAACGTCACGATCGCATGGCCGAACTCGTGAATCATCGTATCGAGATTGCGAAAAAAATCACTGAAGGGAATCAAATGCGTAAGAAAGGCCGATAAAATCAAGAAAAATACGGTCTTTATCAGATTACTCATGTGATCCCCTCCGGGTAAGTATCAGCGTTTGAAGTGCAAAAATCGACAACCGTTGCCGTTTCCGTGATGTCTGCCTGCAGTGCTATGTTCCGGCAGACATACGGATCTCCAACTCCGGTTGTCGAAAGCAATTCAAACCTATTTTATTATTAAACCCTGTACTTTACAACTGCAAACTTATTTGAAGTTTTTCAAGTTATAAAATGCAGATTTGCCTGCGTATTGAGCGACGCTTGCCAGTTGATCCTCAATGCGGAGCAATTGGTTGTACTTCGCCACGCGGTCGGTACGGGAAGGTGCACCGGTTTTAATTTGGCCTGCGTTCGTAGCCACGGCGATATCGGCGATCGTGCTGTCTTCGCTTTCACCGGAACGGTGGGAAATCACCGCTGTATAGCCGGCGCGTTTTGCCATTTCGATCGCGTCGAACGTCTCGGTCAAGGAACCGATTTGGTTCACTTTGACGAGGATGGAATTGCCGATATTTTGCTCGATGCCATGGGACAGACGGTTCGTGTTCGTTACGAACAAGTCGTCGCCGACGAGTTGCACTTTGTCGCCAAGCTTCTCAGTGAGCAGCTTCCAGCCTTCCCAATCGTCTTCGGAGCAACCGTCTTCGATCGTGATGATCGGGTATTTATCTACCCAGGAAGCGAGGAAGTCTACAAACTCGGCGGAAGTGAACGACTTGCCTTCGCCTTCAAGATGATATTTGCCGTCTTTGAAGAACTCGGTGGAAGCTACGTCCATTCCCAAGAATACGTCGACGCCCGGCTTGTAGCCTGCGCGCTCGATCGCCGTGATGATCGTTTGAATCGCCGCTTCGTTGGAGCTCAGGTTCGGAGCAAAGCCGCCCTCGTCGCCTACCGCCGTGTTCAAGCCTTGCTCTTTCAATACGTTTTTCAAGCTGTGGAAAATTTCTGTGCCCGTACGCAGCGCTTCTTTGAAGGTCGGAGCGCCCACCGGCAATACCATAAACTCCTGCACGTCCACATTGTTGTCCGCATGTGCGCCGCCGTTGATGATGTTCATCATCGGAACCGGAAGCGTCTTGGAGTTGAACCCGCCGAGGTATACGTACAGCGGAATATCCAGCGCTTCAGCCGCTGCGCGGGCTACCGCCATGGATACGGCAAGAATTGCGTTCGCGCCTAGCTTCGCTTTGTTCGGCGTGCCGTCCAGCTCGATCATACGCTTGTCGATGCCGACTTGATCGAGGGCGTTCATGCCAATGATTTCCGGTGCGATCACGTCGTTGACGTTCTCTACAGCTTTCAATACGCCTTTACCGAGGTAACGGCCTTTGTCGCCGTCGCGAAGCTCTACGGCTTCGTAAGCGCCGGTCGATGCGCCGGATGGAACGATAGCGCGGCCGCGCGCTCCGGATTCCAGATACACTTCCACTTCAACGGTCGGATTCCCGCGGGAATCAAGCACTTCACGAGCGTATACATTGGAGATTACAGTCATTGCTAGAACACTCCTTCTCTTTTTTTAATCCATTTGCACAAGGGTTAACCGCGTGTTGCAACGATCGATTTACCGGTCATTTCCGCCGGCTGCGTCAAGCCCAGAAGCTCAAGCATCGTCGGGGCGATATCCGCCAAAATACTATCGGTTCTTAGTGTAACATGACTATCGGTCATAATGAAAGGGACCGGATTCGTCGTATGCGCGGTATTGCGCGAACCGTCCGGATTCGTCACAATATCGGCGTTGCCGTGGTCAGCCGTAATCAGTGCGACCCCGCCCTTCGCCAGAATGGCGTCGACGACTTTGCCGAGGCACTCGTCCGTCGCTTCGATCGCCTTGATCGTCGGCTCCAGCAGACCGGAGTGTCCGACCATGTCAGGGTTGGCAAAGTTTAGAATGATGACGTCCTGACGCTCGGCCTCAATCTCCTTCACCGCCGCCTCCGCTACCTCGTAAGCGCTCATCTCCGGCTTCAGGTCATACGTCGCAACCTTCGGGGAGCTGATGAGAATACGCGTTTCGCCCGGGAGCTCAACGTCGCGGCCGCCACTGAAGAAGAATGTGACGTGCGGGTACTTTTCCGTCTCGGCAATGCGGAGCTGCTTCAGGTTGTTCTGCACCAGCACCTCGCCGAGCGTATTGTCCAGATTCTTTGGTTTATACGCAACGTAACCGCCCACGGTTTCGCTGAAGAGCGTCAGGCAAACATAGTACAAATCCTTCGGGCACTTGTCCCCGCGGTCGAAGCCGCGGAAGTCGCTGTTCGTAAATACTTGCGACAGCTGGATGGCCCGGTCCGGCCGGAAGTTGAAGAACACGACCGAATCGCCGGAATCTACCAGACCGACAGGCGTGCCGTCCTTCTTCACGATGACTGTCGGCATGACGAACTCGTCGTATACGGAACGGGAGTACGATTCCTTGACGGCGTTCATCGGGTCCTCGAAGGCTGGTCCTTCCCCGTATACCATCGCGCGGTACGACTTCTCCGTACGCTCCCAGCGCTTGTCGCGGTCCATCGCATAGTAACGTCCTTGCACCGTAGCGATGTGGCCGACGCCGAGCTCCGCAATTTTGTTTTGCAGCTGCTCTATATAGTTCACAGCGCTGTCCGGCGCGACATCGCGGCCATCAAGGAACGCGTGAATGTAGACTTCAGGAAAGTCTTCCTTCTTACACACTTCCAGCAATGCGAACAGGTGTGCGATATGACTATGTACGCCGCCGTCGGACAGCAGACCGTACAAATGAAGCTTCTTGCTGTGCTCGCGGGCATGGCGTACAGTGCCGAGTATCGTTTCGTTCTCGAAAAACTCGCCTTCGTGAATCGACTTGGAAATCCGCGTCAAGTCCTGATACACGGTTCGTCCGGCGCCGATGTTCAAATGGCCAACTTCGGAGTTGCCCATCTGCCCTTCCGGCAGCCCGACCGCTTCGCCGCAAGCAGTCAGCGTCGTATGGGGAAACTGGTTCCAATACCGGTCGTAATTCGGCTTGTTCGCCTGCGCTACCGCATTGCCCTGCGTGTCGTTACGAAGGCCGAAGCCGTCCAAAATGATCAGTGCTACCGGTTTCGGTCTGGCCATCTTATTCAGCTCCCTTGATCAAATCGATGTAGGATGCCGGCTCCAGACTCGCGCCCCCTACCAGTGCGCCGTCGATGTCCGGCTGCGACATGTACTCGGCGATATTGTTCGGCTTCACGCTACCACCGTATTGAATCCGTACCGCCGCTGCCGTCTCGGCTCCATACAAACCGGCAACCAGCTCGCGGATGTATCCGATCACGTCTTGAGCGTCCGCCGCAGTCGACGATTTGCCCGTTCCGATCGCCCAGATCGGCTCATAAGCGATGACGACTTCCGCCGCTTGCTCCGCGCTCAAGCCGGCAAACGCCGCTTCGGTCTGCACTTTGCATACGTTTTTCGTTTGGCCCGCTTCGCGCTCTTCCAACTTCTCGCCGACGCATACGATCGGAGTCAAACCGTGCTTGAACGCCGCATGCACTTTTTTGTTCACCGTTTCGTCCGTTTCGGCAAAATAAGCCCGGCGCTCGGAGTGCCCGATGATCACGTACTCTACGCCGAGATCTTTCAGCATCACGCCGCTGATCTCGCCCGTAAATGCGCCGTTGTCTTCGAAATGCAGGTTTTGAGCGCCGACCTTCAGCGTCGTGCCCTTCACCGCTTCTACCAAGGCCGGAAGGTTCGTGAACGGCGCGCAAATGACGCTCTCGACGCCCGCTGCTTCCGCCTTGCCCTTCACCTCGCTGACGAAGGCCAGCGATTCCCCTACCGTTTTGAACATTTTCCAGTTGCCTGCAATGATTGGTTTGCGCATATGCCCCGCCTCCTACTTATCGTTCAAAGCCACGACGCCTGGAAGCGCCTTGCCTTCCATAAATTCAAGAGAAGCTCCGCCGCCAGTAGAGATGTGATCCATTTTGTCGCCGAGATGGAATTTCTCCACAGCTGCCGCCGAGTCGCCGCCGCCGATGATCGTATAGCCGGCCGTCGCCGCGCAAGCTTCCGCTACCGCTTTCGTTCCGTCTTCGAACGGCTTCAATTCGAATACGCCCATCGGTCCGTTCCATACGATCAGCTTGGATTCCGCAATCGTTTTGGCAAACAGCTCGCGGGTTTTCGGTCCGATGTCGAAGCCTTCCCAATCCGCTGGAATTTGGTCGACATCTACAATTTTCGTATTCGCCGAAGCGCTGAAATCGTCACCGACGACAACGTCAACCGGCAGCAGGAAGTTCACGCCTTTTTCCTTCGCTTTGCGCTCGAATTCCTGCACCAGCTCCAGACGGTCGTTGTCCACAAGGGACTTGCCGATCTCGTGGCCTTTCGCTTTGAAGAAGGTGTAGGACAGCCCGCCGCCGATGATGATGTTGTCTGCAATCTCGATCAGCTTCTCGATGACGGCGATTTTGTCTTTGACCTTCGCTCCGCCGACAATCGCGGTGAACGGACGATCCGGTTTGTTGAGCGCTTTGCCGAGAACGTCGAGTTCTTTTTCCATCAGCAATCCGGATACGGCCGGCAGATGATGCGCGATGCCTTCCGTGGAAGCATGAGCCCGGTGCGCGGCGCCGAATGCGTCGTTGACGTACAGATCCGCCAATTCGGCAAAAGCTTTCGCCAGCTCCGGATCGTTCTTCTCTTCGCCCGCGTAGAAGCGCACGTTCTCAAGCAGCAGCACGTCGCCGTCGTTCAGCTTGGCAATTTGCGCTTTGACCGCGTCGCCAATCGCTTCGTCCGCCTTCGCAACCGGCTTGCCGAGCAGCTCGGACAAGCGTGCCGCAGCCGGAGTCAGCCGCATGTCTTCGACGACTTGTCCCTTCGGACGACCCAAATGGCTGGCCAGAATGACTTTCGCTCCACGATCCGTCAAATACTTGATCGTTGGCAGCGTTTCGCGAATCCGCGTATCGTCGGTAATTTTCCCGTTCTCCAGCGGCACGTTGAAATCGACCCGGACAAATACGCGCTTACCGCTAACTTCTACGTCACGAACGCTTTTCTTATTCATCTTCCATGCCTCCCAGCGGTTTTGTCTTTTCCTACCCATATACAAAAATTGTGGGAATGTGCCTGTTTCCACTATTGAAAGGCAGCTCGCGCGAGCGCAAATGAGGTGTGTCGTAGAGCGCGATTCCTTTGAATTTTCGTTTCATCCTATCAAATATGGTTAAAAGAAACGAAAGTTCAACAGAACCCGGAGACACATCCCATTGCGTACGAAAAGCGAGCTGTCTTTCAAGCAGGTTTTCAGAACATCACCACAATTTTACCATTACAGACCTTTTTTCGCGATAAAGCTTACCAGATCGATGACACGGTTGGAGTAGCCCCACTCGTTGTCATACCAGGATACCACTTTCACCATGTTGTCGCCGACAACCATCGTGGACAGCGCGTCGATGGTGGAAGAAGCCGGATCACCGTTGTAGTCGCTGGATACGAGCGGCTCTTCGGAATAGTTCAGGATGCCTTTCAACGGGCCGTTAGCAGCTTCTTTCAGAGCGCCGTTGACTTCGTCGACCGTTACGTTTTTGCTCAGCTCAACAACGAGGTCCGTAACCGATACGTTCGGCGTAGGAACGCGCATCGCCATACCGTTCAGCTTGCCTTTCAGCTCCGGCAGAACGAGGGAAACGGCTTTCGCAGCGCCCGTCGTTGAAGGAATGATGTTTTCAGCGGCTGCACGAGCACGGCGCAGGTCTTTATGCGGCAGGTCGAGCACTTGCTGGTCGTTCGTGTAGGAGTGAACCGTCGTCATCATGCCTTTAACGATACCAAATTTATCGTTAATCACTTTGGCGAAAGGAGCCAAGCAGTTCGTTGTGCAGGATGCGTTGGAGATGATCGTATGTTGTGCAGGATCGTATTTATCTTCGTTAACGCCCATAACGATCGTAATATCTTCGTTCGTTGCAGGTGCAGAGATGATAACTTTCTTCGCTCCGCCTTTCAGGTGAAGCTCGGCTTTCTCTTTTGCGGTAAAGATCCCTGTGGATTCAATGACGATTTCAACGCCGTTTGCAGCCCAAGGCAGGTTTTCCGGATTGCGCTCGGCGAACACTTTAATGGTTTTGCCGTTCACGATGAGCGCGCCTTCGGTAGCTTCCACCGTAGCGTTCAGACGACCGTGAGTCGTGTCGTACTTGAGCAGGTGAGCCAACGTTTTTACATCCGTCAAGTCGTTGATAGCAACGATTTCCACCTCAGGATTTCCAAGTGCTGCGCGGAATACGTTACGACCGATACGTCCAAAACCGTTAATACCAACTTTTACCATGTTGAAAGCCTCCTAGAAATGATTTGGTTTCCGCTGCTCCCGGCAAGGTTTCGTAGAATTACGACCGCGGCAGCGATATGTCAAGACAGGCAGAGCCCGTCAAGATAGCAAGCGATTGACAACTTCCAAAGCAGCCGCCTCATCGGTGACCAGCACGTCCTCATGACCGTGTTTCAATACCGAAGCGATTGACGCGCCCTTGCTTTTGCCTCCGGCAATTCCGATCACATGGTCCATGTTGTGAATGTCTTCGATGCGCAGCCCGATAGTCGGCATTTTGTGCAAAATGTTTCCGTCCCGGTCAAAATAGTACCCGAGCGCTTCCGCAAGCGCGCCGTCATGCCGCAGGCTTTCGGTCGTCTCCGGGTCCACCTTGCGCCGTCTGGCCATTACCATAGCTTCTCCGATGCCGTGAACGACAATCCGCGCGCCGCGGATGAAGGCGATGATCTCTGCAATGTGGCTGTCCTGCATCAGCGATTGGTAGGCTTCCTCGCCGAGATGGTCCGGCACGTGCAGCAGCCGGTAACGGGCGCCCGCTTTCTTCGCCATCGTCGAAGCGATCGTGTTCGCCTGAAGCTCGACGCTTTCCCCTAGTCCGCCGCGGGCCGGTACAAACCAGCAGCCCTTCATCGGAGTCGCCGGCGTCAAATGATAGGCCACTTCAGCCATCGTAGAGCCGCCGGTTACGGCAATGGTTTCGTCCTCGCCGACCAGCTTCCGCAAGACGGAGGCGCCAGCACGGCCAAGCTCTTTCTTCGTATGAGGCGAAACGTCCGAATCACCTGGGACGATGATCACCTGCTTCAAGCCGAAGTGCGAACGTATGCGTTCTTCCAGCTCGGTCAGACCGAACAAGTCTTTAACAACCGGTTCAAGCCGTTCCAACAGCTCTCTGCCCGCTCCACTGATCCGCATGCCGGAAGCTTCGACTTCGATCAAGCCCTGCTCCTTCAGAAAATCCACTTCCGCGCGGAGCACCCGCTCCGTCGTTCCCACCGACAGCGCCAGCGTCCGACGGCCCACCAAACCGGATATCATGATGTGATGCAGGATCGTATATCGCTTCTTCATGGTGTCAACCAGATCGGGCAAAAGCTGCTTTTGAATGTCGAGGATTTCTCTCATGGATTCACCTGCTTAAGATCGCAGCTTTGTTGGACTTTTTTTGTCCCAGTGCTGCATTTTAAGTCCCACATACTCTAAAAAAAGTACTAAGTTGTTTCACTTAGTGTCCCCATTATAACCCATTCTTCTTCTCACATCAAGTGCCTTCGTCACCGTTCGACATTCCGTTAACCGTCCGCAACCGCTATTCTTGCGGCAATTTAGGTATGGAAATTTTTTTTATCGCCAAAGGGTTGCTTTTCTTGGGTTTATAGCTTATAATAATTTTTGCTGTCACTTATGAAATACAGCACACCAAATTAAATATGCGCCCGTGGTCCAATGGATATGACGTAGGCCTCCGGAGCCTGAGATCAAGGTTCGATTCCTTGCGGGCGCGCCATTCACACACAGTCAGTTTTAACAAAACTGATTTTTTTATTTCTTTAGTTTGACCTTTCTTGACCTTTGTTTGTTTTTCGTATATGATGGTTATAGTTTGAATATAAAAGGAGGCTGCAGCCCATGAGTTTTATTCCAATGGTCGTCGAACCGGATGCAAGAGGAGAACGCGCTTATGACATCTATTCGCGTCTGCTCAAGGACCGGATTATTTTTCTCGGAAGTCCGGTCAACGATGTTGTAGCCAATTCGATTATTGCCCAAATGCTATTCCTGGCCGCAACCGATCCGGATAAAGACATCAGCTTGTATATCAATAGCCCTGGCGGCTCCATTACGTCGGGGATGGCGATCTATGACACGATGCAATTCATCAAACCGGACGTGTCCACGATCTGTGTCGGCATGGCGGCATCAATGGGCGCCTTCCTGCTCACCGCGGGAGCGAAAGGTAAACGCTTGGCGCTGCCGAACAGCGAGGTTATGATTCACCAGCCGCTCGGCGGAGCCGAAGGCCAAGCCAGCGATATCGAGATCCGCGCGAAGCGTATCCTGAAAACGCGCGACAAGCTGAACACGATTCTCGCTGAGCGTACGGGCCAATCGATCGAGCGCATCGAGAAAGACACCGACCGCGACAACTTCATGTCCGCAGAGGAAGCAAAAAACTACGGCTTGATCGACAAAGTTATCGAACGCGTATAACCTGATCCGGTCAGCACGAAAAGCCCGGCCATTCCACGACGCATCTTTGTATGCCTCCGTGCGAATGGCCGGGCTTTTTTCATGCAACGAATTGCCCAAAAAAGGTTTCACTTTATTCGCGAGTATCATATGCGACAAAATAAGGGAACGCCGCAAAGAAAAAAGCTTCCGGATCGGAAGCCCTGTGGCGGTTTATTGGTTTTCCAGCTCTTCCTTGCTGACCAATGTGACTAAAGCGTTTACAGCCTGTTCGGCGTCCGAACCTTCTGCACTTATGTGAACTTCGGTTCCTGTGCTGATGGCCAAACTCATAATGCCCATGATACTTTTGGCGTTGACCTTCTTCTCGTCCTTCTCCACAAAAATCTCTGAAGAAAACTTATTCGCTTCCTGTACGAAAAGCGCTGCCGGTCTGGCGTGAAGGCCTGTTTTCAACTTGACGACAACTGGGCGTCTCGACATGCAACCAATACCCCCTACAATCTTTGAATTCCTAAAATAAGGAAGGGCGTAACGCCCTCAGCGTAAACGAAACCATCGTCCTGCAGGACTAGACAAACGATTTACCAACGATTTCGGCATGGATGTGCAATCTGGAGGATAGTCTATCCGAAACCGATTTAAACAAACGATTTTTCAAACATTATATCATTTTTCGGCAATTTACACTAGAATTATTGCAAATTTACACAAAAAATCTATAATTGGCCGAATCTAC
The DNA here is from genome assembly GCF_900100345.1 of Paenibacillus tianmuensis. Classification (GTDB taxonomy): domain Bacteria; phylum Bacillota; class Bacilli; order Paenibacillales; family NBRC-103111; genus Paenibacillus_G; species Paenibacillus_G tianmuensis. The sequence continues at coordinate 37,629 of NZ_FMTT01000029.1, forward strand.
TCACGATTTCCGCAGCTTTTCAGCCATTTCATCGATCTTGCGCAGCCGGTGGTTCACCCCGGATTTGCTTACTTTGCCTTTCAGCAGATCGCCGACCTCTTTAAGGTTCATATCCGGATGCATCAGCCGGATCTCTGCCACTTCCCGAAGCTTGTCGGGCAGGTTGTCGAGCCCCACTTCCTTCTGCAGCAGCCGGATGTTGTCGATCTGCCGGACGGCGGCGCCGATCGTTTTGTTCAGATTGGCGGTTTCGCAGTTGACCAGACGGTTGACGGAATTGCGCATATCCTTCATAATCCGGACGTCCTCGAACCGGAGAAGCGCTTGGTGAGCGCCGATCAGGCTTAGAAACTCGATGATCCTCTCGCCTTCTTTGATGTACAGGACGAAGCCCTTTTTCCGCTCGATGCATCTGGCGTTCAAATCGAACTCATTGGCCAGCCGTACCAGAGCCTGACAGTGCTCCTCGTACATCGAATAAATCTCCAGATGGTACGACGTCCCCTCCGGATTGTTCACGGAGCCGCCCGCAAGGAACGCCCCGCGCAAATAAGCGCGCTTGCAGCAGCTGCGTTTAATGATATCCGGCTCGATGCCGGGGGTGAACAAAAACCCTTCGGAGACGATATGCAGCTCCGACAGCAGGTCCTGCACTTGATTCGGCACGCGCACGATATACACGTTGTTTTTTTTGAGCCGCATTTTTTTGCGGACGAGCAGCTCGGTATGCACCTTGAACGATTTTTTGAGCAGCGAATAAATGCGTCTTGCAATTGCGGCGTTTTCCGTCGAAATATCGAGCACGATCTTCTGGCTGGTCAACTGCACAGCCCCGTTCATGCGGATAAGAGCGGATAGCTCGGCTTTCTCGCAGCAGCGATCCGACTCCATCATGGTCAGTTCTTTTTTCGTCTGGGCGGCGAAGGACATGGGAATCACCTCTTCTTGAACATCCAGCTCTCCACCAGTTGATAAATATGTTGACTCAGCTTCTCGGCGTCATGACGCAGATAAGTCCGGAACAGAACGAGTTGATCGGCAATGACCTTATAGCCCTGCTTGGTCACTTCGTCTAAATCAAGCGGTACGATCTTGGCCCCCTGCTCGGCATACTTGCTCTGCACCTGCTCCGGGATGTCCCCATCGTTCACAATCACGTAATCGAACAGGTCGCTGCCGATGTGGTCGCGCACTGCTTTGAGATGGTCGCTGACCTTATAATCGTCGGTTTCGCCCGGCTGCGTCATCACGTTGCAAATAAAAATTTTGAGTGCATTCGACTCGACGATCGTTTTCGCGATTTCCGGCACCAGCAGATTGGGCAAAATGCTTGTATACAAGCTTCCCGGACCGACCAGAATCGCGTCCGCCTCCCGCAGCGCCTCCAGCGCCTCCGGGAGCGCCCGAACGTCTTTCGGTTCGATCGACACCCGGCGTATAATGCCTCTTGCCTTCGGGATATTGGACTCGCCTTCGACGATCGAGCCGTCTTCCATAAGCGCCCGCAGCACGATCGAGTGATCGGAAGCCGGGAGAACGCGTCCCCGCACGGCCAGCACCCGGCTTAACTCGCGCACGCCGGTGACGAAATCACCGGTGATGTCGCACATGGCTGCCAACATTAGGTTACCCAAACTGTGGCCTGCCAATCCGTTCCCTTTATCAAAACGGTAATCGAGCAGCTGACCGAGCAGCGGCTCTACGTCCGCCAGCGCAGACAAGACGTTGCGGATATCGCCCGGCGGGATCATTTCCAGCTCCGACCGCAAGATGCCCGAGCTTCCTCCGTCATCGGCTACGGTGACGACCGCCGTAATGTCCACAGGTTTATGCTTTAGCCCCCGGAGCATGACCGACAGCCCGGTCCCCCCGCCGATCACGACGATGCGCGGAATGTACGTTTCCCTCTCCCGGTCAAACGTCATTTCTTCACCTCAACCCGGTCGCGTTCGGAATCGCGGTGGCTGACCCGAACGACTTCCGTTTCGCTATTGCCCATCATTTTACCGAGATATTCGGCAATCGCCACCGAACGGTGCTTTCCACCCGTACAGCCGATGCCAATAACGATCTGGCTTTTGCCTTCTTTCTTGTATTGGGGAACGAGAAAGTAGAGCATGTCGAGCAGCTTCGCGAGAAACTCCTGCGTTTCGGTCCACTTCATGACATAATCGTACACATCCGGGTCTTGCCCGGTGTTGGGACGCAGATTATCCACATAATGCGGATTCGGCAAAAAGCGGACGTCAAAAATAAGATCAGCGTCGATCGGAATGCCGTACTTAAAACCGAACGAGATGACGTTGATCGAAATGCCGCTGTTTTCGAGACTGGTGAACCGGGATATGATTTTTTCCTTCAGCTGCGCCGGCTTCAGGTTGGATGTATCGATCACCTGTGTTGCCAGACCTTTGAGCTCCTCCAGCAGCTTACGCTCCTGATGAATCCCTTCCAGCGGGGCGCCCGTCGGAGCCAGCGGGTGCTTGCGCCGGCTTTCTTTATAACGCTGCACAAGCGTCGCATCCATCGCGTCAAGGAACAAAATCTCGTGTGTTAGCGTGTAGTTCTCGCTCAAGTAGCGCAGCGATTCGGACAGCGAAGTGAAAAACTCTCTTCCCCGCAGGTCGATGACCAGCGCAACTTTACCGATCCGGCCTTTGGACTGCTCGATCAGCTCGGCAAATTTGGGAATCAACACCGGAGGAAGGTTATCCACGCAAAAAAAGCCCAAGTCTTCCAAGCTCTGCACCGCAATCGTCTTGCCGGCTCCGGACATGCCCGTAATGATGACCAGCTTTCCGAGGGTTTGCATTTCTTCCATGGCTGCTCCTCCTGAGGACGCTCCGTTCGGGTCTTTTCGCTGTCGCAGCAGGAAAGTACCTCCGGGTCCTGTTCAAATCGTGTTCCTGGAATAATAATAAAATGGTCGGAACATGATTTAAAAGGGACCACGTAAACTCTCCGGTATCTTTCCTGCTGCTTACGCAGACCCGACCTTCGCTATATATATCTGTTGGCGCTTTGCAATTTGTCGCGCCGGTTGTTTATACGTGAAAATCCGGCCCGGGTTTCCAAACTTCAGCGGTTTCCAGACCGATGCGCAGGCTTCATGAGCCGTGCTGCAGGTCCGTCGCCTGCGTCTAGCTGTGCAGGTTGAGGCCCGCTGCGCCGACGACGCCGGCATCGTTGCCGAGAACGGCAGGGACGATGTCCACGCCTTCTTTGGCCGTTTCCTGAGCATGCTCGTTGTAGTACTTGCGGATCGCATCGAACAGGATGTCGCCTGCCTTGGATACGCCGCCTCCCACGATAAAACGCTGCGGGTTCAGAACGACGGAAATCGCCGCCATCGATTTGCCGAGATACAGAGCGGCGCGGTTAATGATCCGCAGCGCTGTTTCATCGCCCGTTTTGGCCGCGTCAAACACGTCTTTCGCCATGATGTTCTCGACAAGCGCCAGAGACGTATGCTCGCCCCGCTCCACAGCTTCTTTGGCCATGCGGATGATGCCTGTTGCCGACGATACGGTCTCCAGACAGCCTTTCTTTCCGCAACCGCATTCGATGGCTTCGAGGTCCGGCACAACAACCATGTGGCCGAGTTCGCCGGCCATGCCGTTGTAGCCCTGGTAGATACGGCCGTGGATAATGACCCCGCCGCCTACTCCTGTGCCTAGCGTATAGCAGACGACATTCGGAATGCCCGCGCCTGCACCGCTCCATGCTTCCCCGAGCGCTGCGACGTTGGCGTCGTTATCGATTTTGACCGTTTTGCCAAGCTTCTCTTCCATAATCTTCTTGACCGGCACGTTGCGCCAGCCCAGGTTGGGCGACAGCTTGATGAAGCCTTCGGGAATGTCCATGAACCCGGCGATTCCCGCACCGATGCCGGCGACCTGCTCCCATTCGTATGGAGATTCGTCAACCAGCTTACGCACATACTGCGCGATATTTTCCAGCACTACCTCTGCGCCATGTTCGGTACCGGTCGGGCCCTCGTACGTTTGCAGCAGTTTCCCCTGCTCGTCGCACAATCCGACTTTAATCGCGGTTCCTCCCAAATCGACTCCTACATAAACACGTTCTCCCATACCTGTCGAATCACCTCGTACCCTATCCGTTATCTATAAGCTCCTGTTCCAACTATAAGCCAACCTCCCTAGAAGGTCAAGATTAGCCAAGGGGAAGCCGGAGACTCCTCCGAGAGTGTGTCGAGAAAGTGTCAATGACCGCTTTCCAGCCGCTTAATCACGGAAGAGCGCCCCGAGAAGCTTAAGACGGAACGTAATTTTTTTAGATATAGAATTTATAAGTTATCAGCGGAGCTGATTGAATTCTATATCGCAAGAAAAGCTTCCACTAAAACACGAATGTATCTTCCTCGAAATGGCTTCGATAAGAAGCTTTTCTTAACGATATAGAATTTATAAATTTTCAGCAAAGCTGAACAAATTCTATATCACAAGAAAAACTTCCGCTAAACCGCGGTCGCTCATCCATGAATAGACTTCGATAAGAAGCTTTTCTTATAAGCATGAAAAAGGCGCAGAACGCAGGGTTCCACGCCTATATGGCGTTGTTACAGGGACTTGCTCCAGTCATGCACCATATGCCCTTCCAGGAACTTCTCGCAGTCGAGCGCCGCCATACAGCCGCTGCCGGCCGCCGTAATCGCCTGGCGGTATTTGCTGTCCTGCACGTCGCCGCAGGCAAAGACGCCTTCGACGTTGGTCAGGGACGTACCCGGCTTGACCAAAATGTAACCGACTTCGTCCGTGACGATTTGCCCGCCGAGGAAGTCCGTGTTCGGTTTGTGACCGATCGACACAAAGATCCCGGCCGTTTCGATCAATTCCTCTTCACCGGTCTCGTTGTTTTTCACCTTCAAGCCAGTCACGCCCTTTTCGCCGGACATGACTTCCAGAGGTGTGAGGTTCAGGCTCCATGTAATTTTCTCGTTTTGACGCGCGCGATCCTGCATGATTTTGGAGGCACGCAGTTCGTTTCTACGGTGCACGATGCGCACTTCCGTCGCAAAACGCGTCAGGAAGCCCGCTTCCTCCATCGCCGAGTCCCCGCCGCCCACAACAATGATCTTCTTGCCGCGGAAGAAGAATCCGTCGCACGTAGCGCAAGTGCTGACGCCGCGGCCGATGCTTTCCTTCTCGTTCGTAATGCCGAGCAGCTTCGCCGAAGCGCCGGTCGAGATGATGAGCGATTCGGCTTCAATATCGCCGAGGCCTTCCACATTCAGCTTGAACGGACGCTTGGAAAGATCGACCTTGTTGACCCAGCCCGTTTTGAACTCGGCGCCGAAACGCTCCGCTTGCTTCCGCATGTTGTCCATGAGCTCCGGGCCCATGATTCCTTCCGGGAACCCCGGGAAGTTCTCGACTTCGGTGGTCGTCGTCAACTGTCCGCCCGGTTCCGGTCCTTCGATGACGAGCGGGTTCAGGTTGGCGCGGGCCAAATAAATGGCAGCCGTGAGTCCTGCCGGGCCGGTTCCGATTACGATCGATTTGTACATAGAGATTCCTCCTGTCGTTTCTTCTTGATCTCTATATTAAGATTGAGACTCCATGCCGGTCAATTTTTTGAAAATGGCGTCCATTTTCTCTTTTAAACCGCAAGCTTCGTCGATCAGCTTCGCATTCTTGCTCACCGTCGCCACCGACACCCCGTAACGCTGCGCCGCCTCGTGATAACTGATCGGACGCCGGTGCATCTTGGCCGTCAAATACTCAAGCGCAGCCGCCCAGCCTTCGACCTTGGTCATCTTGGGCACATTCGGAAACACCCGCGATAAATATTCTACCCAAAGCGTCTGCAAATCGTACTGCTGTACCATATCGTAACGCTGGGCCATATGCCGCAGCGCCGTTTCCATGATGGCCTGCCACTTGCTTTCCCATACCGGAAGCCCCGGGGAGAACGGCGAAGGCTCGACCGTCGTCGGCTTGCCGTTCAGCACGGCATTCAGCGGCTCTTTCATCCCGATGCTGCGCAGCACGAAGATAGCCACCTGCTTCAAATAGTCGTCCTCGTCCGGCAGCATAATAAATTCCGTGAGCGCATCCTTCACTTCGTCGTCCGCAATCAGACCGAACGCTTGGATCACCTGCAGCTTCGTATCTCCATCTCCATGACGCAGCGCCCAAAAGAACGACGACCGGACAAGCGGATCGCGCTTCATATGCTCCGGCAGCCCGCCCTCGGCGCGTTCCAGCCCGCGAAATTGTTCCTCGAACGGTAGATGGTAGTGATAGCTGACCGGAGGCTTTCTCGTTTCCTCCCGGTGCTTATCCAGCAAATTCAGATAGAACTTCGGGATTTCCGAGCCCGGATCGAATTTCTCCGCCTGCTTCCACTGCCGCTGAGCTTCTTCGTACCGCCCCGTATTGTAAGCGGCTACGGCTGTGTAGTGGAACAAGCAGGGATCCAGACCCGCTTCGCCCGTTTTCAACAGCCGCTTGAACAGACGGAATGCTTTCTCATGCTCGCTTAAGATCCCCATCGTTGTGGCCAGCTTAAAGACGTGGTCCTGATGAAACGGGTACGTTTTGCGCAGCACTTCGAGCAGTTCCGCCAAGCTCTCCCGGTCACCGAAATGCTGGTAGAAGATTGCCAGGTTGCAGAGCGCATGCAAATTGCCGGGCTCCATCTCCAGCACCTGCCGGATCATGTCGACCGACTTGTCGAAATGCCCCATATAATAATAGGCCAAGGCCAAGTTGTTGCGCGCGGCCATAAAATCGGAATGCTTGCTGATGATATTTTCCAAAAGTCGAACCGCTTCGGAGAACTTTCCTTCCTCCAGCATCGAGCGCGCCCGGTCGTGATCGAACAAGCCTTCCCGGCTCTTGATCGTCGACAGCTTCGCAGGGCGGTCCAGCTCGTAGCTGAGCAGTTCCATCATTTCCTCGGACTCTTCCAGAAACTGTCCGGTCAGATCGTTCTCAAGGTAATGAATAATCGCTTTTTCCGCTGATTCGTAATTTTCCATGTTAGCAAAATTGTTCGCCATATAGAAGTAACATTCCGTCATCGTCGGATCGATCCGGTCCAGTACGTGCTGCAAAATGCGGTTGGATTCCTCGTAATTTCCCATCTCGGACAGCAGCCCGGCCAAGTTGCAGTGATTGACCGGGTTTTCCGGTTCGTACTCAGCCGCACGACGAAAATATTTCAATGCCTTATCGTAATGATAACGGTCCAAGGACTGAACGGCTTTTTCGAAAAAGAACGTGGCGTCCATTTTCATCGGTACGACATTGGTGCTGGGTTTCGGCAGCACACGTTTTTTCTTCTCCATAATTCAGGCACCTCCGTGACCCGTCCGGAATTACATGAGAAACCCGCCTGTGCATTTCAGAGCTTCATTTCTACATCGCCGGAGTAATAATGATTCCTAAGTATAACACAATCCGGCCCAAAACCGTAAGGTTTCGACAGCCGGAGTCGTGTGGTAATAATTTATTATACGCCGCCGTATTTGAACAGCGAGCTAAGCGAACCGCCGGATATGATGATATTGATCGCGTCCGAAAGCAGATGGGCAACCGAGAGCACCCGGAATCGGCTGGGATGGTTGTCCGGAATGGCGATGGAATCCGTAATGACGACTTCCTTAATGTTCGGATGATCCAGTCGCTGCAAGGCCGGGCCGGAGAATACCGGGTGCGTCGCACAGACATAAGCGTCGTGAGCCCCGCGTTCCTTCAGGCCTTCCACGACGTTGACGATGGTCGAGCCGGTATCGATCAGATCCTCAATGATGATCGGCGTACGGCCGGCTACATCCCCGATAACATGCGTAATGACCGCTTCGTTGTGAGCCGGTCTTTTCTTGATCATCATCGCAAACGGCGCATCGAGAATGTTCGCCATCTTCTCGGCTGTCGTCGCGCGTCCCGCATCCGGAGAGACGATGATCGGGTTTTGGATATTAAGCTTTTTAATGTAATCGCTAACCAAGTCCAGCGCCGTCAAATGGTCCACAGGGATGTTGAAGAAGCCTTGAATCGCCGGGGCATGCAGATCAATCGTGATGACGCGGTCCGCACCCGCTGCCGTCAGCAGGTCCGCCACCAGCTTGGCCGAGATCGGTTCCCGAGGCGCGGCTTTGCGCTCTTGACGGGAATAACCATAGTAAGGAACGACAAGGTTGATCGTTCTCGCTGAAGCCCGCTTGGCAGCATCCATCATGACGAGAAGCTCCATGAAATTCTCGTTGATCGGATGAGAGAACGTTTGCACCAGAAAGACGTCGCAGTTCCGAATGCTTTCTTCGTAGAGACAGTAAATCTCCCCGCTCTTGAATCGGGAAAGCTTGATTTTGCCGAGCGGCGCTTTCAACTCTTCGCATATGCGCTCCGCCAGTTTCGGGTTGGACGAACCCGAGAAAATCTTCATTTTGTCGCTGTACATGGTTACCTCCGCTTTTGCTTATGTTACAATGGGTCATTTGACGTTGAATGGACCTTTTCAAAAAGGCTCCGGTTGGCAGGTTTACACAATATTTAAAATGCCCACGTCCCCATTATACATGAAATGAAGCGAATCCAATAGGCACCATGGCGCGTTTCCTGCTTTTAAATGTGGCTAATTCGTTAAATCCTGCCTTCCGCAGCAGGGCGGTCGCTTGGTCAAGGTACTGAGCGAGCCGGTCCGGCTGGTGCGCGTCCGAGCCTAGTGTCACAGGAATTCCCAGCTCGCGGGCGTGCTTCAGCACACGGAGGCTTGGGAACATCTCCTCTACCGGCATGCGCAAGCCCGATGCGTTCAGCTCGATGGCCATACCTGCCTCCCGAACAGCGTCCAGCGCCTGACGTTCCAAGTGCTCCACGCTCTGCTCCGGTTTGAAGCCGAACCGCTTGATCACGTCGATATGCCCGATGTAGTCGTAGAAGCCGGTCCGGCATGCTTTGCAAACGGCGTCGTAATATTGCACGTAGACCTCGTAGGCGTCCCGCTCCTTCCAGCCGTCCGTCTGCCGGTAATCGGTAATGTCCCATTCCCCGAGAAAATGAACGGACCCGATCACATAATCCCACGGATACGCTTTAATGATCCGCTCGATTTCCGCTTCATAGCCTTCGATATAATCGCCTTCGAGTCCGACCCGGATATCGATCTGATCTTTGTATTTATGCTGCAAATGCAGCGCTTCTTCCACATAGCTCGGCAGTTCGTCCATCGGCATAGCCATGCCCGGGTAATAAGAAGCCGGGTCCACATGCAGCAAGGGCATGTGATCGGACAGCCCCAGTTGGTCCAGTCCGATCTCAATGCCCTTCAGCACGTACTCCTCCAGCTCTCCCGACGCATGCCCGCACCGCACATGGTGCGTATGATAATCGATGCGCATCGAGCGAATTCTCCTTTTAGGCGACGGAGGGCGGCATGGTCACCAGCCTGCCCCTTCTTCGCCGCCGTTATTTTTTGTGTCGGCGGTCCAGCTCGCGCATAACCTCATCGAGCGGCAGCTTCGCTTCGCGCAGCAGCACCATCAGGTGGAAAATAAGGTCGCTCGCTTCGTACCTCAGCTCGTCGTTGTCGCGGTTTTTCGCCGCAATGATGACCTCGGCCGTTTCCTCGCCGACTTTTTTCAATATTTTATCGATGCCTTTTTCAAACAGATACGTCGTATACGCGCCTTCCGGCCGTTCCGCGTCGCGCTGCGCGATCACCGACTCCAGTCGGCCGAGCATGGCAAAACGGTCCGCAGACTTCGATTCTGCCGCAGCTTCCCCGCCATCCGCCAAAGCTCCGAGCTTCATTTCGTTGTAGAAGCAGCTGTAGCGGCCGGTATGACAAGCCGGCCCTGCTTGATCCACAAGCACCAGCAGTGTGTCGCCGTCGCAATCGTACTTCAAAGCCTTAACCTTCTGCACATGGCCGGACGTCGCGCCCTTATGCCACAGCTCGCTGCGCGAACGGCTCCAAAACCACGTTTCGTCCGATTCCAGCGTTAGCTTCAGCGACTCCCGGTTCATATAGGCCATCATCAGCACATCTTTGCTTGCCGCATCCTGCACGATGGCCGGCACGAGGCCGTTCGCGTCCCATTTGATCGCCGCCGTTAACTCCTCTAAGGTTCCTACCGTTTGCCCGCTCACCGGACCTCCACTCCTTTATGCCTGAGGTCGTCCTTAACCTCTTCGATCGTCATCTCTTTATAGTGAAAAATGGTAGCGGCCAGTCCTGCGTCCGCCTTGCCTTCCGCAAACACGTCGTAGAAGTGCTCCTTCTTGCCCGCTCCGCCGGAGGCGATGACCGGGATTGATACGAGCTCCGAAACCGCCCGCGTGAGCCGCAGGTCGAACCCGTCCTTCGTGCCGTCCGCATCCATACTCGTCAGCAAAATTTCACCGGCGCCGAGGTCTTCGATCCGCTTGGCCCATTCGAGCGCCCGGATGCCCGTGCCGTTCCGCCCGCCGTGGGTGAACACTTCCCATTCGTTCCACTCCGGATTGTACCGGGCATCGATCGCGACGACGATGCACTGCGAGCCGAAGCGGCGCGCGCCGTCGGATACAAGCTGAGGATTGCGGACCGCAGCCGTGTTGATCCCGATTTTGTCCGCGCCCGCCCGCAGCAGCCGTTTCATGTCGTCCACGCTCGAGATTCCGCCGCCGACCGTGAACGGAATCGTGATTTGACCAGCCGTCTGCTGCACGACGTTGACCATCGTCGCCCGTCCCTCATGGGAGGCGGAGATGTCCAGGAACACCAGTTCGTCGGCTCCTTCGCGATCGTAGATCGATGCGAGCTCGACCGGATCGCCGGCATCGCGCAAATTGACAAAGTTGACTCCTTTGACGACCCGCCCGTCCTTCACGTCAAGACAAGGGATGATCCGTTTGGCCAGCATAAGACGTCCTCCTTTCTGCCTTTACACCCGTCCGTGCGCTTCCTCCAGCTTGATGCTGCCGGTGTACAGCGCCTTGCCGACGATGGCGCCGCCTACGCCGTCCGCCGCATGCTTCGCCAGCCGCTCCAAATCCTCGTAACGGCTTACGCCGCCGGAAGCGATCACCGACTGCCCCGATACCTTCGCCAAATGGACGATTGCTTCCACGTTCGGACCGCCCATCATACCGTCGCGCGAAATATCCGTAAAAATAAACGTTTTCGCGCCTTCCTTCGCCAGCTCTGCGGCAAGCTCATCCGCTTTGACTGCGGACGTTTCCAGCCAGCCGCGGGTCGCCACATATCCGTCCCGGGCATCGATGCCGATGGCGACTTTGTCCCCGTGCTTCTGAAGCACCCGGTTGACGAACTCGCGGTTTTCGATGGCCGCCGTGCCGAGAATGATACGCGAAACGCCGAGCGATAAAATATGATCCACGTCCGCTTCCGTGCGCAAGCCGCCTCCGAGCTGAACCGGAACGTTAACGGCTTTGGCGATATCGCCGACCAGCTTGTCGTTGACCGGATAGCCCGCCTTCGCTCCGTCCAGATCGACGAGATGAATCCATTTGGCTCCTTGCGCTTCCCAAGCTTTGGCGACCTCCAGCGGATTTTCGTTATACACGGTTTCCTGATTGTAATCTCCTTGGATCAAGCGCACGCACTTGCCCCCGCGAATGTCGATAGCGGGATAAATGATGAATGAAGACATGAAAACGTTCCTCCAACCTTGAAAATATGAATCGCACCGGCCGTTTGGAAACCCGGCGAGCCGGAGCCAAGCACACGGCCTGTCTATTTACGCGTACACAGCGCAAGAAAATTGCCGAGCAGCTTCATGCCGACGCTGCCGCTTTTTTCGGGGTGAAATTGCATCCCAAATACGTTATTGCGGCCGACGATGGCCGTCACCTGCTGATAGTAATCCGTTACCGCCAGCAGATCACCCGGCTGCTCCGGCTTCACATGAAACGAGTGAACGAAGTACACATGCCCCTCTTCTACCTCTTCAAACAGCGGGCTTGCCTGCCGGAATTCGAGTTTGTTCCACCCCATGTGAGGCACCTTGTAATCGCCGCGGAAGCGGACGACGTCTCCGGGCAGCAGGTTCAGCCCCTCATGCAGACCATGCTCCTCGCTGCGGCTAAACAGGAGCTGCAAGCCCAAGCAGATGCCAAGCAGCGGCTTACCGCTGTCCGCATAACGCTTCACGGCCGCATCCAGCTTCGATTCGCGCAGGTGGTCCATCGCATCGCCGAACGCCCCGACGCCGGGAAGAATGGCTCCTTCCGCCTGAAGCAGCTCCTGCTCGTCCGAAACGATCACGCCGCGGTAGCCAAGCCGTTCCACCGCCGAAGCGACGCTGTGCAGGTTGCCCATGCCGTAATCGATGATGGCGATCATGGATTACAGGACCCCTTTCGTCGACGGCACGCCCTGTACGCGGGGATCGATGCTCGTCGCCTCGTCGAGCGCCCGTCCGAGCGCCTTGAATACCGCTTCGACCATATGGTGCGTGTTATGCCCGTAGTGCACGATGACATGCAGCGTAATCCGCGCCTCCAGCGCAAATTTCCACAAAAATTCATGCACCAGCTCCGTCGTAAAGCTGCCGACCGTCGCCGACGGATATTGGGCCCGATACTCCAGATGCGGCCGGTTGCTGATATCGATCGCCACCTGTGCCAGCGCTTCGTCCATCGGGATGAATACGTTCGCGTAACGCTTGATTCCCCTCTTGTCGCCAAGCGCCTCGCGCAGCGTCTGTCCGAGGCAGATGCCGATATCCTCGACCGTATGATGATCGTCGATATCGACATCGCCTTTGGCGTCCACTTTCAAATCGAACTGTCCATGCTTTGTGAACAGATCGAGCATATGATTCAAGAACGGCACATCCGTTTCGATCTCGGATACGCCGGTACCGTCCACGTTAAATGCGAGCCGGATGTCCGTCTCGTTCGTTTTACGCGCGATTTCGGCCTGTCGCCCGGCCCCTTGCTGGTTTTGCTCAGCCACGCTGGTCCCCTTCTTTCTTCAAACGAATTTCGATGGCCCGCGCATGCGCGTCCAGTCCTTCGTGACGGGCCAGCGTTATAATCTTCTCCCCATCGCGCAGCAACGCTTCCTTGCTGTAATAGATGACGCTCGACTTTTTCAGAAAATCGTCGACGTTCAGCGGCGACGAGAACCGTGCCGTGCCATTCGTCGGCAGCACGTGGTTCGGTCCCGCAAAATAGTCGCCCACCGGCTCCGAGCTGTAAGGCCCGAGGAAAATCGCCCCGGCATTCTCGATCCGGCTCAAATAATCGAACGGCTCACGCACGATGATTTCTAAATGCTCCGGCGCCAGCCGGTTCACGGCGCGGACGCCTTCCTCGAGGTTGCCCACGGTCAAAATCGCGCCGTAATCGCGAATCGATTGCGCGGCAATGTCGCGGCGCGGCAGTTCACTTAACTGGCGGTCTACCTCCAGGCGAACCGCTTCAGCCAGCTCCTGCGACGGCGTGATGAGAATGGCCGAGGCCATCTCGTCGTGCTCGGCCTGCGACAGCAGGTCCGCCGCCACATAGGCGGCGTCCGCCGTTTCGTCCGCCAGAACGACGATCTCGCTCGGCCCGGCGATGCTGTCGATGTCCACCGCGCCGAATACGCTGCGCTTCGCCAGCGCGACGTAGATGTTGCCGGGGCCGACGATTTTGTCCGCCGCCGGAATCGATTCCGTCCCATACGCCAGCGCAGCTACCGCCTGCGCGCCGCCGACGCGGTAGATTTCGCGCACGCCCGCTTCCGCGGCTGCAACGAGAATATGCGGGTTGATGCCCTCCACCCCGGCCGTAGCCGGAGGCGTCACCATCACGATTTCGGGCACGCCCGCAACCTGTGCCGGGATCGCGTTCATCAGCACCGACGACGGATACGCCGCCTTGCCGCCGGGCACATACAGCCCGACCCTACGCAGCGGGCGGATCACTTGGCCGAGAATGCTGCCGTCGACTTGCAGGTCCATCCACGAGTTGCGCATTTGCTTCTCATGGAAGCGGCGCACGTTTGCCGCCGCTTCACGCAGCGCCGCCAAGAAGCTCTCGTCCACCTGCGTATAGGCGACTTCAATCTCTTCCGGCGCAACGCGCAGCTCCTCGACTTTGACCCCGTCAAACAGCTGTGCGAACTTGCGCAGTGCGGTATCCCCGTTCCGGCGCACCTCTTCGATGATGCGCTGTACACTCTCGTTTTGCTCGGGCGTGCCGTATTCGACCTCACGCTGCAGCGAAAATTCCGATGCGGGCATCACTCTCATGACCGCGGCCTCCTTTGATGTATGCGAATTCTGTTTCTCTTTCCTTCAATATAATCGGCCTATGAAGCTATACCGTTGCCGTCACAGCGGCAATGACCGGCTGCAGCCGGTCACAGAGCGCCTGAATAGCGTCGTTTTTCATCCGGTAGCTGACGCGGTTGGCAATGAGCCGGCTTGTAATCGCAAAAATTTGCTCATGCTCGGCCAGCCCGTTTTCCCGGATCGTGCTGCCGGTCTCCACCATATCGACGATCCGGTCGGCCAGACCGATCAGCGGGGCCAGCTCGATCGAGCCGTTCAGCTTGATGACCTCCACCTGCTGTCCTTGCTCCCGAAAATATTGCGAAGCCACATTCGGATATTTCGTCGCCACCCGCGGGTTGAGCACCGGCTGCCAATCCGGCAGCCCGATGACGGACATGCGGCAGCGCGCAATTCCGAGATCCAGCAGCTCGTATACGTCCCGGTTCTCCTCCATCAGCACGTCTTTGCCGACGACGCCGATATCCGCCACGCCGTATTCGACGTAGGTTGGCACATCGACCGGCTTCGCCATAATGAATTCCATCCGCGCCTCCGGCACGGCAATAATCAGCTTGCGCGAATCGTCCGTCTCCTCGGGGATGGCGAGCCCCGCTTCGCGGAACAGCTTGGAAGCCTGCTTATAAATACGCCCTTTGGGCATTGCCACCTTCAATAAGTCCTGCATGCACTACCCCTCCTTACTCCGTAAACGATATGATGTCGCCATAGCGGGAGCCGTGCACTTGCAGCACGCCGTCTGCTTGCCGTACCACATTCAGTCCTTGTTGTCCGTCTTCTAGAAGACGCGTCTCCGCAATAAAGCCTTCTCGCGAGCGGTACTCCCTTGCCTTAGCCAACGCTTTGGCCCGATGAGGCTCCTTGTAGACGATCAGCACACGCTGCGGGGCTTCTTCCGTTTTGCTTTTACCGATCACTTCCAAGATCCGGTTCGTCTTCAGCCCGAAACCCGTCGCCGGCGCCGGACGCCCGAACTGCGCCAGCAGGTTGTCGTACCGTCCCCCGCTGCATACGGGAAAGCCCAGATCCGCAGCGTAGCCTTCGAACGTCATTCCCGTATAGTACGAGAAATCGCCGATCATCGTCAGATCGATCAGCACATGCTCGCAGACGCCATACGCTTCCAGCACGTCCCAGATTTCGCACAGATGCGCAATCGCATGCTGTGCGACGGGGTCTTTTGTCACCTGCCGCGCCTGATTGCAGATTTCCCGCCCGCCGCGCAGCCGGAGAATGCCTTCCAACTCCTGCTGCACTTCGCGAGGAAGGCCAAGCGACTTGATCGTCTCCCGGTAGCCGACGTGATCGCGGCTGAGCAGACACGCTTTCAGCGCGGTCTGTGCATCCTGACGTTGCTGCAGCATCTCTTGGAACAAGCCGTTGAGGAAGCCCACATGGCCGAGGGCGATCTTGAACTGCTGCACACCCGCTGCTTGCAAGCAAGCGATGGCCAAGGCGATTACCTCGGCATCGGCTTCGCTGGAAGCATCGCCTATGAGCTCCACGCCCGTCTGGAAAAACTCCGCATCCCGTCCCGCCTCGGCTTCGAACGCCCGAAATACGTTCGCTTGATACGAGAGCCGCAGCGGAAACGGATGCTCCTTGAGCAGCGAGGAAGCAACCCGGGCGATCGGCGCCGTCATATCGGAACGCATCACAAGCGTCGTACCGTTCCGGTCCAGCAGCTTGAACAGCTTTTTGTCCTCCGTCGAGCTGGCGACCCCAACGGTATCGTAATACTCCAGAGTAGGAGTAATAATTTCTCTATAGCCCCAGCGCTCCATGCACTGCATGACTTTATATTCGATGCGGCGGAGCTTGGCCGCCGCTTCGGGGAGGTAATCTTTTACGCCTGTTGGCTTTTCAAACACCTTCGGTTTGGACACCGTCTTCACCCTGCTATCTTTAATTTTGCTTTAGTGCGCTACCATGCTACCAAAATAAAGAATGTAATCGTAAGTTTATCACGGGAGCGCTTGATTCGTCAATGATCCGCTTGCATGGAGCCGGTTGCACGAATAAAGGCAAGAGCATATAATAAACAATACAAAGGAGCAACGGCGGCTACCGTTCTCCCTTGGTACAATAACCGCTTCAAAGGCGGTTGGCTGAATAAGGAATGATCGTGAAATAGACCGTGTTCCCTGTGTAATGGGCGGTCTATTTCTTTTTGTTTTGGATAAGAGCGACAATGATGTTAACTATCAGCGTGAGCAGCGCAATAAGCAGCATCCCGAAGCCGATCATTAAAGTCAGCGTGTCCTTAGCCTCCACAGGCATCTCCTCCCTTCCGGGAGATTAGCCGACCGCCCTTGCAAGCCTTTTTATTGTACAAGCCGTATTATAGAGCAAATTGTTAACTTTTGCAAAATGTTAAATTTGCAATAGATAAAACGTGCCCACTCATCTATCCTGCTCCGTCATGCGCACATCCTCCCGGATCACCTGAAGCGGATTCCCCGCCACAAAGCTGTACGGCGCAACATCCTTATGCACGACCGAGCCCGCGCCCACGACCGCATGATCGCCAATCGTCACCCCGGGCAAAATCGTCGTATTCGCTCCGATCATCACATGCGACCCGATTTTCACCCGCCCGAGTCGGTATTCCTTGATCAAATACTCATGCGTCAAAATCGTCGAATTGTAACCGATAATCGTATTGTCTCCGACCTCGATCTTCTCCGGAAAAAAAACATCCACCATCACCATTAACGCAAAGGAGGCATGCTCCCCTACCTTCATCCCAAGCACGTGGCGGTAAATCCACCGTTTCATTGGCAAGGAGGGCGCATACCTGGATATTTGGATAAAAATAAAATTGCGGACCGCCTTGAAACGGCTGATCGTCTTATAAACCTGCCACAGCGAGTTCGGCCCTTCCACCGGATATTTGTCCGTGTTTCTCAAGCGCTACTTCCCCTCGATCCCGACAATCGGCACAATATCGCGCATATCCTGAATGATATGGGTCGGGTTATACTGTTTCAAATATTCGGTCCCTTTCAGCGACCAAGCGACCGCTACCGACGGAATGCCCGCATTGTGCGCCGCTTCGATATCATAGTGGCTGTCGCCGACCATCAGCGCGGACGAGAGATCGCCGCCGAGCTCCCGAACCGCTTTATGAATCCCTTCCGGGTCCGGCTTCGCTTTCCCGACATCGTCCACCGTTACGACCGTGCTGAAGTAGTCGTACAGCCCCGTCAGCTTCAGCCCCATTTCCGTCGTCTGCCGGATTTTGCTTGTCACCACGCCCAGCTTGACGCCGGCGGCATGGAGCTTGGCCAGCGTCTCGCGAACATAAGGAAATTCCCGCACCAGTTCGTCGTGATGCGCAATGTTAAACGTCCGGTACTTTTGCACCAAATCGTCCACCTGCTCCCGTCCGGAGAAGAACACCATCTGCTCGATCAACGGTCGTCCCATGTTCGGCACAATGTGTTCCCGAGTTACCGGCTCTGCAGTTATTCCCTCAAACGTATGCAAGAACGACTGAATAATCAGCTCGTTCGTATCGACAATCGTTCCATCCAGATCAAATAACACCGTTTGTATCATACTGCTACTCCTTTGCCTTTATGTCTGCTTCCTTGGTGCCATTCGGCCGAGTGTCTGCATCGCCGGCTTTGCTCGCTTCCTCCGGGGCTTGTCCGATCCGTACAATCGGAGCGCTATAGCGCTCCGAAGCTGCGCCCGTCCGGCGGCGAACGATGATCAGCACAAACGCGGCCAGCACGATCAGCACCGCCAGAAGCTGCGAAATCCGCACATTGCCTCCGTAGGTCATGAATCCGGGCTCGAAGCCGAAAGCTGTCATCGGCGACCACATGCCGTTCATCAGCGCGGCCAGCCAGCTTGGTCCCGTAAAATCGAGACTGTCCGTCCGCAGGCCTTCTACGAAAAACCGCCCGATCGAATACCAGATAAAATAACTGAAGAAGAGCTCTCCCGCCCGCAAAAACGAACGCCGACGCAGCACGAACAGCAGAAGGAGTCCCGCGACGTTCCAAAGCGACTCATATAAAAACGTCGGATGGTAATACTGGCCTTCAATAAGCATTTGATTGACGATCCAATCCGGCAGATGCAGGTTGTTCCTGAGGAACGATTCAGCTACCACCCCGCCGTGCGCTTCCTGATTAATAAAATTGCCCCAACGCCCGATCGCTTGTCCGATGATTAGGCCAGGCGCGCAGATATCGGCAATGCGCCAGAACGAGTAGCCTTTCCGCCGCACGTAAATGACTGCCGCGATAATGGCGCCGATCAACGCTCCGTAGATAGCAATACCGCCTTCCCAAACGGCAAAGACTTTCCACAGATTATCTTGGTAATCCTCCCATTTGAAAGCGACATAGTAAATTCTTGCGCCAACGATCGCCGACGGTACCCCGATCAGCACCAGATCCATGAAGAAGTCCGGGGACATGCGGAACCGTTTCCCTTCTCGAATCGCGAGCAGCAGACCGACCAGCGCCGCCGTCCCTAAGATGATGCCGTACCAACGGACGCTTAACGGACCGATGGAAAAAGCAATCGGATTAATCGCGAGAAACATGCTTGTGACTCCTTCCTTATACCAAAAATTGTCCGCCCCTCCATTCGGGGCCTCCCCTTACAAATCGTCCATGTCCTCGGCCAGCGACTCGGTCAATTTATTCGTAAACTGCA
Source organism: Paenibacillus tianmuensis (assembly GCF_900100345.1). Classification (GTDB taxonomy): domain Bacteria; phylum Bacillota; class Bacilli; order Paenibacillales; family NBRC-103111; genus Paenibacillus_G; species Paenibacillus_G tianmuensis. The sequence continues at coordinate 56,557 of NZ_FMTT01000029.1, forward strand.
GGGCGGCGTTATAACCCATCCGTTTCAAGCGGTAGTTCATCGCCGCAACTTCAATAATAACCGCCAAGTTTCGTCCCGGCCGAACCGGAATCGTCACGAGCGGTATGTTCGTATCAATAATCTGCGTCGTTTCCTCGTCCAGGCCGAGCCGGTCGTACTGCTTGTCCTGCTGCCATGTCTCCAGTTTGACGACCACAGATATTTTCTTCTCGGTACGCACCGCACCGGCGCCGAACAGCGTCATGACGTTAATAATTCCGATGCCGCGGATTTCAAGCAGGTGCCGAATTAATTCGGGCGCGTTGCCGATCAACTGATGGTCGGCCGTTTGACGGATTTCGACCGCATCGTCCGCGATCAGCCGGTGTCCCCGCTTCACCAGCTCCAACGCCGTTTCGCTTTTGCCGATCCCGCTGGACCCGGAAATCAGCATGCCGATACCATATACGTCGACCAGCACCCCATGAATCGTCGTGGTAGGGGCAAGCCGGTTTTCCAGAAAATTCGTTACGCGGCTGGCCAAAATCGTCGTCGCCATCGCTGTCCGAACAACCGTGATTTGATGGTCGTTCGCCGCCGCCAGCAGCTCGATCGGCGCGTCCATCCCGCGGCTGATAATAATGCAAGGCGTTTCCTCCGGCGCGCACAGCCGGTGCATCCGGTCCATCCGCTCCTCCGATGACAACCCGTCGAAAAACGTCAGCTCCGTTTTGCCGAGAATTTGGACCCGGTCCGTCGGATGGAATTCGTAATATCCAGCCATCTCAAGCCCGGGACGGTACAAATCCGCCGTGACGATCGGACGCTTCAGTCCCTCTTCGCCGCAAATAATTTCCAGATGGAACTCTCTCACCAAATCCGATACTTTCACTTTTTTCGGCATCGTGATCTTTCTCCTTTATATCCCAATATCCTCATCCTAAAGGAATCAGCCTCATAAATCAACCGGAAGAGGCCGTACGAAGCCCTCTCACCTGCTGGACGAACCGGTCCAGCGCAAGCGTCCCCGCCCGCTCCTCGCCCTGAATCAGCGACAACAAACGGGTCAGCCGCTGTCCGCGAATTCGCAGCTCCTTCAGTTCCTCCGTCGCAACCATTCGTCCTACAGTCCAGCGCGACAATACAGCAATGCCCAGTCCCGCCGCAACCGTCTCCTTGACGCCTTGTGTGCTGCTCAACACGTAAGCCCGCTGCACCCGCAGTCCCCACTCGCGGATCAGCCGGTCGCTGTAGGCCCGGGTACCGGAGCCGACCTCGCGGAAGATCCAGACTTGATCCTGCAAAGCCTCCGGCGTCACTTCCCGGTACGCCACAAGCGGATGGCCTGCCGGGACGGCCACGATCATTTCGTCCTCCATGAACGTCTCCGAACGAATCCCCGGCCGCTGCAGCTCTCCTTCGACCAGCCCGACCTCCAGCTCGTGCGCCTGCACAAGCCGCTCGATTTCATCCGTATTGCCGACGGTGACCTGTACCTCCACCCCCGGATACAGCCGTGCGTAGCTCGCCAGCAACTTGGGCAGAAGAAACTCTCCGATCGTGAAGCTTGCCCCGACGCTCAAACTGCCGGAGACGACCTGGTTCAGCCTGTCGATCTCATGCTTCGCCGTCTCGTATTGCAGCAGTATCGCCTTCGCTTGACGATACAAGATTTCCCCCGCCTCCGTCAGCTTCACCCGCTTCGATGAACGATGAAGCAGCTTCGCCCCGAACTCGTTTTCCAAGCTGCGGATATGCATGCTGACTCCCGGCTGAGACAAATGCAGCAGCTCTGCGGCACGTGAAAAATGCTGCAGCTCCGCTACCGTCACAAACACTTTTAATTGCTCGATGCTCATGAATTCCCCACTCCCCAGTTCTTCGTACAGCCGCGCTGTCCGGACGAACCCTTCATTCGTAGAGGCTACGCCTAGCATATCGCGATTTTCATTCCAATGCCAGCCGCAGCAAAAAAGGCCAGCCCGTCAGGACTGACCTTTTATTCTGTTCGATACGCATTAAGCGTTCAGCAATATGGAATTCGTCGTATCTTTATCGAAGAAGTGAACTTTGTTCATATCCACAGCAAGCTTTACGCCGGAGCCTTCTTTGGCGTTCGAACGGCCGTCTACACGAACCACGGCGATTTGGCTGCCGATTCCGCTGAGGTGCAAGAGCATTTCATGACCAAGGTTCTCCGCTACTTCGACATGAGCGTTGATGATCGTGTTCGGAGAAGCTTCCATAAAGATCGCTTCTTCGTGGAAATCTTCCGGACGTACGCCCAGTACGACTTCCTTGCCGACATAACCTTTCTCGCGGAGGATTTTGGCTTTGCCTTCCGTTACTTCGACATTAAAGCCCGATGCTTTAAAGTACAAGCTGCCGCCTTGCTCAGCGAATGCGCCATGCACGAAGTTCATAGACGGGGAACCGATAAAGCCCGCTACGAACATGTTCACCGGATAGTTGTAGATCTCCTCCGGAGATGCCGCTTGTTGAATGATACCTTTATCCATAACGACGATCCGGTCGCCCATCGTCATCGCTTCCGTTTGGTCATGCGTTACGTAGATCGTCGTCGTTTCGAGACGTTTAACGAGCTTTGTGATTTCAGCGCGCATTTGTACGCGCAGCTTCGCGTCCAAGTTGGACAGCGGTTCGTCCATCAGGAACACTTGCGGCTCACGGACAATCGCCCGGCCCAAGGCAACACGCTGACGCTGACCGCCGGAGAGCGCCTTCGGCTTACGGTCGAGCAAGTGCTCGATATCGAGAATTTTGGCCGCTTCGCGCACGCGAGCGTCGATGTCGGTTTTTTTGAATTTACGCAGCTTCAAGCCGAATGCCATGTTTTGATATACGTTCATGTGGGGATACAAAGCGTAGGATTGGAATACCATCGCAATATCGCGGTCTTTCGGAGCGACGTCGTTCACGAGACGATCGCCGATATACAGCTCGCCTTCCGTGATTTCCTCCAACCCGGCGATCATCCGCAGCGTCGTGGATTTACCGCAACCGGAAGCGCCTACCAGAACCAGAAATTCCTTGTCCTGAATATCAAGATGGAAGTCTTTTACCGTTGCTTCTTCTGCGCCCGGATATTTTTTGACGATGTGGTTCAAACGTACACCTGCCATGATTGATTCCCCCTACGAATTAGTATCGTGTTCATTGTTTAAATCATACCGTAACAAGGCGTATCATGACTATGCACAATCTTCACAAAAAAATTACTTTCTTTTCGTTACTTTGTACAATAGCATGGCAATCTTCACAAGCACGGCGTTGTTGAACGTTCGCACGTCCAATCCCGTCTCCTGCTTGAATTTGTCCAAGCGGTACAACAGCGTATTGCGGTGAATATACAGCTTCTTGGCCGTCTCACTGACGTTGCAGTCCAACTGGAAAAACTGTTCGAGCGTCGTCATCGTCTCCGCATCGAACGCCACATCGAGCCGTTTCAGCACGTTCTCGAGAAAGCTCACCTTCTCCGCTTCCGGCACCAAATGCACCAGCCTTTCCAGCTGGAGCTCCCATGGCATATGCATATTGCTGCCCACGTGATACGTGCGTCCCAGCATCATCGTCTCCCTGAGCTGAAGCACCGCGGCATACAACGACTTCGCCGGCATAATCGGGTAGTGGATGGCCAGATGGCATTCGCCTACCCATTCATTCTCGAGCATTTCGTGCAAGCCGTAGCCGATGGCAGCAAGCCGGTCTTCCAGCGTTTCGCCATCCGAGTCTTCCTTATCGTCGCCAGCGTCCATCGACAATATTTTTTCCGAGCCGAGAATGAGCCATTCCTTATCCGTCAGAGGAATCAGAGTCATATCCGCATCGAAGAACGATTCCAGCAGCTTCTTCAGCTCCCGGTCGTGCGCCCGCCGCGAGGTGGTGTAGTCCCCATACAACAAAAGCGGAATTTTTTTGGAGTAGAGCGACAGCTGCGACACCAGGGAATCGGGCATCTCGGCCTGCGCCAAGCCAAGCTCCTGCTGTGTGCGAAGCCAGTCGCGCACCATCCCTGCTTTGCGCTCCTCCTCGCTGACGAGCGCCAGAGGCTTTATATCTTGCGTTTTGCGGCTTTCCAGCGTAAGCTCCACGAGACGCCGCTCCACAGGGGATACGGCATCTGCTTGTATGCTCAGAAGCAGCACATCCTGCTCTTCTTTTTGCGCCAAAAAAAGAAGCCTGCCCTCTTTGATCAAGCTTCCGCCTTCGGACCCCGGCTCTGCTTTATGCTTCTTTGCTTCGCGCCGCCACGCTTCCCAGGCCCATCTGGTGGTTTGAACCGGAGTATTCAGTATGGCTTCAAGCTGCTCCCTCACTTGTTCCCAATCCATCTCCTCGCTCCCAACCTTAATATCTGTATTCAAAATAACTAGTTACCGCCTATTGTATCACAATCGGGCCTAGGAGCCGCAAGAAAAGAAACTGCTTTAGGACGTAAATCATTAATCGTGTTTAGCTGCGGATAAGAGATTAAGATACGGTAATAATAAAAATGAATTTTCCACCCTCATCCATTCCTAATCTGCAAGAGGAAGGAGGCCTGCACCATTCCCGAGCTGCTTTATGGCTACACCACTGTCTCGCTGGAACTGCCTTCGGGCAGGACGTACGATACATTGACGTACGGACTCGAAGCTTTAGAGACGTCTCCCGAATTGTCCCAAAACCGGATTCGCGAAGCTTTGGCAACGCCTATCGGGGCAAAGAGACTCCGTGAGCTTGCCAAGGGGACAAGCCGGGTCGTCGTTCTGATCAGCGATGGTACCCGTTTGTGCCCTACCAGGCTGCTCTTGCCTCCGCTGCTAGAAGAGCTGAACGCGGCTGGCCTTCGTGACGATCAGGTCGATATTGTCGTGGCGCTGGGCGCCCATCGCAAGCACACGCCCGATGAACTGAAGCGGCTGGTCGGCGCTGAAATTTACGAGAGAGTCCGCGTGCATAATCATTCGGCCGCATCGGAGGATTGTGTTTATATGGGGACAACGTCGCTCGGCACCCCGGTCGAGATCAACCGCATGGTCGCCGAGACGCCGCTGCGCATTGCGACGGGCAATATCGAGCCTCATGCGATGGTGGGCATTTCTGGAGGCGTTAAAGCGCTCGTACCCGGGGTGGCATCCAAACGTACGATTGAAAGCCATCATGCGTTGTCGTTAACGTACACGGCTGTCCCCGGCGACCCGTATAATCCGCTGCACCTTGATTTGGAGGAAGCCGAGCGGTTCGTCCCTCTCCAATTCCTGCTTAATGTGATCGTCGACCACAATCGTCATGTGCTGAAAGCCGTAGCCGGACAGACCGCGGAAGCTCATCGGAAGGGAGCCGAATTTGCCGCCGGCTGGTTTACCCGGCAGGTAGCCGAGTTGTACGATGTCGTCGTCGTATCGGCCGGAGGAGCTCCGAAAGATTTGCAAATGTATCAAGCTTTAAAATCACTCCGCAATGCCGCTGCTTTCGTAAAGCCGGGAGGCTCCCTGCTTCTTGTGGCGGAGTGTCCCGAAGGGATGGGAAACGGCTTATTTCAGCATTGGATCGAAACGATGGGCGATCGCCGGAAGATGACGGACAAACTGCGTGAACGATTCGTCCTGGGTGCCCACAAAATCTTGCATGTGGAAGAAGTGCTGCGCCGCGCCCGGGTGTTTGTCCGTTCCTCATTGCCCCGTCACTTGGTTGAATTGCTAGGCTTTTATCCGGTCGACGATTTGAGCGCGACAACCCAAGCTCTGCTGCAAGACCCCGGTGCGAAGCTGGCTCTCATGCCGTTCGGCTCGCTAACCTATCCGCGACATCAGCGCTAACAGAACGGAGGAAGATTCGTATGAACTGGATCGGCTGGCCCTTGGCACGCGTCGTCTTTTTGTTCGTAGGCATCGCTTTCTTGGCCATTTGGATACAAGTGACCATCTCACATTACCGCCAAAACTTTCACCATAAAGCCATGTGGGTTCCCGTCGTCTCTGCCCCTATATTCAGCCTGCTTGCCGTATCGCTTGCCTATTACCGACTGGATTGGCTGCTTTACCTTTTTTCCTATCTTATGTGGTTCGGTGTTGTTGCAGGCGGCATCGGGTTTTACTTTCATTTCCACGGGGTAGGCGTTCGCGTCGGCGGCTATACGATGCGCAACTTTCTTGTCGGTCCTCCTGTCGTGCTACCGGTCTTGTTCAGTGCGCTGAGCGTCCTTGGACTACTCGCCTATTATTGGAGGTAATGCGATGAAAAAGCTTACACGGTACCCTTCCTATGATGTCATGCACGAAAAAGATACTTGGGACGATCATACCCAGCGAATCGTGCTTTCCCGGCTGCACACTACCGGCGATTATGTGTTCCTGACGACCGTCGAAGCCGAACATTTGCGAGCCTGGTGCTCTCTTTTAGTCGATGACGAACGACCGGAAATCATTCAGTTCGTATTGGATCATATCGACCGGACGCTGGCGGGCGGACAAGAAAGTCAGCGTAAAAGCGGCGAGCCTGAGGCGGCCGTGCTGGTGCGCGAAGGACTTCATGCCCTGGATACCGCATGTCAAACGATCCATACCGAGCGCTTCTTTCATCTTCAACCGAAGCAGAAAAAACAGCTCATGCTCGATGTCAGCCGTAATCAAGCGGTGCCTCTCGAAGTGTGGCAGCACGTGCCGCAGGCCGCGTTGTTCAAGAAACTGCTGAACCTCACTGTCGAGGCTTATTATTCTCATCCTGAAATATGGTCGGAGATCGGATACGGAGGTCCCGCTTATCCCCGCGGCTATGTACGTATGCATCCGGGGCAGCTTGATCCATGGGAGCCTAAGGAGGAGAAAAAACAGCATGAAGCGTAAATATGAGGGCGAAACGGTCGATGTCGTCATTGTCGGAGCCGGAGCTGCCGGCGGCGTATTGGCCAAAGAGCTGAGCGAAGCCGGCATGAGCGTCGTCGTGCTGGAAGCCGGACCGTTTCGGGACCCGCAGCGCGATCTGGCCAGCGATGAGCTCGCCATGCAGAGTCTGGGCTGGCAGGAGGCACGTATTGTGGATGGTCATGACCCACTGCAAATGGGCCATAACAATTCCGGCTGGGGGGTTGGCGGGGGAACGACGCATTTTACCGGAGTCTTTTTGCGTTTTCATGAAAGCGATTTTCGAACGAAAACGCTCGACGGCGTCGGGGAGGATTGGCCGATCGAATATTCCGATCTCGAGCCCTACTATACGAAGATCGAGAAGGAAATCGCCGTCTCGGGCCCAAAATATTTCCCTTGGGGCGAGTTTCACGGCCCCTATCCTTATCCTGAACGCGATCCGATCAGCCCGAACGCGCAGGTATTTGCCAGAGGCTGCGAAAAGCTCGGCATTCGCTGGGTCGTCAGCCCGCTTGCCATTTTGTCCGCGCCCTTCGAAGGGCGCCCGCCTTGCATCAACCGCGGGTTTTGCAACCAAGGCTGTATGCCGAACGCCAAGTTCAGCACCCTGATTGTCCATATTCCCAAAGCGATTGAAGCCGGTGCGGAAGTGCTGGCCGATTGCAGGGTCACCCAAGTAAATACGGACGCCAGCGGCCGGGCCACGGGAGTGACGTTTGTTCATAACGATGTGACCTGTGAGCAGCGGGCGCGGTTGGTCATTTTGTCCACGTACGTCGTGGAAACCCCTAGGCTGCTCCTGAATTCAGCCAACAGCCGGTTTCCAAACGGACTCGCCAACAGCAGCGGATGGGTCGGGAAAGCATTCATGACCCACAGCAGTCACGATGTCTATGCGCGATTCGAGGAGGAGGTCCGCCTGTATAAAGGAACCCCCGTACTTGCAACGACGCAGGACTTTTACACCACTTCCCCCGAACGCGATTTTGCCCGCGGCTATACGCTGCACGCCCACGGGGTCCGGCCCGTGAGCTTTGCCAGTGGGATTACCCAATCGGGTAAGAACGGTCCGGTTTGGGGGACACGTTTGCGGGAAGCGGTACTCGACTACAATTATTTCGGCCGAGTCACGTTAGTTGGGGAAGTGCTCCCGAACCCGGATAACGCCATTACCTTGAGCGATGAAAAGGATGCTTTCAACATGCCTCGCGCGAAAGTCACCTTCAGCTATGGAGAAAACGACAATCGGCTTATCCGGCACGCGATCGGAACGATGAGCGAAATTTTAAGCGCCGCGGGAGGCAAGCCCGAATTCGTCGTCCCCGATACGGCGCATTTGATGGGAGGCTGCCGTATGGGCAACGATCCCGATACGTCCGTCGTGAATTCCTATGGGCAAACGCACGATATTCCGAACCTGTTTATATGTGACGCCAGTATTTTCGTGACGTCCGGAGGCGGCAATCCGACCAATACGGTGATGGCGCTAGCGGCCCGCACTGCTGATTATATCAAGGCGACTATAAAGCGAATGGAGTTGTGACTATACCCTGCCCATCCTTTACGGTAAAATAAACACATGCCGTGTTTACAAGTAAGAAGGAGGGAGAACCGTTGGCTATAGTCGAAGTAACCGTCATTCCCATCGGAACCGAAACGACCAGCTTAAGTGGGTATGTTGCCGATCTGCACCGCCTGCTGGAACAAGCCCCGGAACCGATTCAATTCCAAATGACGCCGATGAGCACCATCATCGAAGGAGAATTATCAGATTTATTTCAAGTGCTTCAGCGGCTGCACGAAGCCCCGTTCCAACATGGAGCCAAACGCGTGTCCACATCGATCAAAATCGATGACCGTCGGGACAAAAACGCTTCAATGGACCAGAAGCTTCGCTCCGTCCGCGACAAACTTCAATCGTAAAGTAAAATATGTAAGTACAATGCAAAAAAGAGACCCCTTGAGGTCTCTTTACTTGCCACCTAAATGATGAGCCATGTAGGACTCGAACCTACGACACCCTGATTAAAAGTCAGGTGCTCTACCAACTGAGCTAATGGCTCGTAAAAGTAACTGGTGGAGGCTGATGGATTCGAACCACCGAACTCGTCAGAGAACAGATTTACAGTCTGCTGCGTTTGGCCACTTCGCTAAGCCTCCGTGTAATGGCTGTAAGGCCTATGGTGGCTCGGGACGGAATCGAACCGCCGACACGAGGATTTTCAGTCCTCTGCTCTACCGACTGAGCTACCGAGCCTTATGTATGCGGTTAGCTTGTCCCTTAAAGTTCAAGCTTATCCTATCCGATAAGATAAATCATGGCGGAGCCGACGGGATTCGAACCCGCGGTCTCCTGCGTGACAGGCAGGCATGTTAGGCCTCTACACCACGGCTCCACACTATAATATTAAAACAACTGGTGCCGCCGAGAGGACTTGAACCCCCAACCTACTGATTACAAGTCAGTTGCTCTACCAATTGAGCTACAGCGGCATATGGTGGAGGCTGACGGGATCGAACCGCCGACCCTCTGCTTGTAAGGCAGATGCTCTCCCAGCTGAGCTAAGCCTCCATAGAACGAAAATGAATGATAGCGGCAGAGGGGATCGAACCCCCGACCTTACGGGTATGAACCGTACGCTCTAGCCAGCTGAGCTACGCCGCCAAATATAAAACGGAGAGAGAGGGATTCGAACCCTCGCACCACTTACGCAGTCTAACCCCTTAGCAGAGGGTCCCCTTGAGCCACTTGGGTATCTCTCCAAGCTAAAACATTCAAGACTTGCGTCCTGAAAACTGGAACGAAACAAAGCGTTTCGATATATCTTTTCTCGCTCCGTTGACTGCGTCAAAAGTCGCTCCTAAAAGATATATCTTCACTGATATCTAAACCTTAGTTGCTTCCGAAGCAGCTTTCCATCGGAAAGCTTGTAGGATAAGCCCTCGACCGATTAGTATTCGTCAGCTGCACACGTTGCCGCGCTTCCACCCCGAACCTATCAACCTCGTCGTCTACAAGGGGTCTTACATACTGGGAAATCTCATCTTGAGGGGGGCTTCACGCTTAGATGCTTTCAGCGCTTATCCCTTCCGTACTTAGCTATCCAGCCGTGCTCCTGGCGGAACAACTGGTACACCAGCGGTACGTCCATCCCGGTCCTCTCGTACTAAGGACAGCTCCTCTCAAATTTCCTACGCCCGCGACAGATAGGGACCGAACTGTCTCACGACGTTCTGAACCCAGCTCGCGTACCGCTTTAATGGG
>NZ_FMTT01000040.1 GCF_900100345.1 Paenibacillus tianmuensis
GCTTTACCCGAAGGTAAAACCCGCTCGACTTGCATGTATTAGGCACGCCGCCAGCGTTCGTCCTGAGCCAGGATCAAACTCTCCATTAAAGAAAAGCTGATAAAGCTCAAAATTTACTACTGACGAGAATTTTCATTCTCTTTATGACACTCACTCAATGTTCAGTTTTCAAAGGGCAATTTCCTTGTCGCCTTGTTTAGCGGCGACTTAATCAATATACCACATTCGCCTACTCGATTGCAAGTACTTTTTTTTCTACCAAATTTCCACCAAGATGATGTAAGAGAGAAAAAAGCCTCGCCCTTCTGAGGGGCGAAGACTAATGTAACATATAATCGTACCGAAAGTCAAGCCTTGATCCGAAAATATGTTATTTCTGAATAACCTCTTGAATATGCAAATGACGTTCTACCGTTAGATTAATGATTTTGCCGTTCACATTAACCCATGGTCTCGTCGGGTGCGCATGGTCGGAGAATACGATTTCGCCAACCCGGTTATCGCTCAGCCGGACAAGCATACCGTTGTGGAATGCGGTTACTTTGCTTATAAACGTCTGAATGATGGCAGGCTGCATTTTGCCGAACGACTCGTTTTGAAGCTGTTCCAAAACGAGGTACGGCGAGACGGCCTTTTTGTGAAAACGGTCGGTCGTCATGGCGTGGAACATGTCGGTAACAGCTACGATTTTGGAATACAGATGAATTTTATCGCCTTGAATGCCAAGCGGATAGCCGGAACCGTCCTCCCGCTCGTGGTGCTGGAGGGCACACAGCTTGACCCCTTCGTTGATCGCCGGAACAGGCCTTAAGATATTATAGCCGATAATGGTATGTCGCTTCATATCTTCGGCTTCCTCGGCGGTAAGCTTGGTAGGCTTATGCAAAATGGCGGGATCCACTTTGGCATTGCCGATATCATGCAGCAATCCGGCAAGCGCAACCTGCATTAATTCCTTGGAAGACAACCCGTGCCATTTGGCCAAAAGATAGGAAGTCAGGCTAACCATAATGCTGTTGTGGTAAATAAAATCTCTCAGTTGAAAGTGACGCGGATTGAACGTCAACACGTCATACTGATCGATATTATTAATAAGCGCTTCAAGCGTCGTGCGAATTTCCAGAATCGGAGGACTATATCCTCCCGATGCGGAAGTATTGAACACGCGACGAAGCAAATGCAGCATCGTATGATAGTGCTCATGAAAAGGCAAAACGTTGTCGGCTTGCTCTTCAGACGTCGCTTCCTGCACGGCAGAATCCGCTTCCCCGTTTTTGACTTCGATCTGAACGGATGGAATGAGGAATGCTCGCAAAATATCGAGATCGCGCTCCGATACGATTTTTCCTTTCATAAACAAAACATTGTTAAATTTCGTAATAACATTCTCAATAATTCTTTCGCCGGGTTTCAATTGGGAAACAGGAACGGTTACCATGGGATTCCCTCACCTTACCTCTTGTCAGCTTCCGCAGATCAAAGATTCTCAAAAAATAATACTTTAGACCCAATTATGTTGTTATTATAAACGAAAAAGAATGGGGATGTAAGCCCCATTCTTCTCATCTTCGTTTTAAAATATTTAAAGGTCTTGTTACTCTTGCGTTTCTTGGTCCTCCGAAGATTCCGCGCCCTCTTCAAGCTCCGGTTGCTCCTCGCTCTTATCCACACGAGCCAAGGTGGATACCTCATCCTCTTCCCGAATGTTAATGAGCTTGACCCCTTGCGTGTTACGGCCCATGAGCGAAATGCCGGACATACTTGTCCGGATGATCGTGCCTAAAGCGGTAATGATCATGAGGTCTTCGTCTTCCCGGACAATTTTCAGACCGACAACAGGACCGTTCTTCGGCGTCACGTTCAGCGTCTTGATGCCTTTGCCGCCGCGAGATTGGAGACGATACTCGGAAACCGGCGTACGCTTGCCGAACCCTTTGGAGGTTACGATCAGCACGCTGTTATCCTCATGCACGACATCCATATCAATGACCGCGTCGCCCTCGTCGAGCTGAATTCCTTTGACGCCGGTAGCGGCACGGCCCATGGCCCTGACTTCCTTCTCAGGGAAATGAATGGACATGCCCTGCTTCGTTCCCATAATGATCGATTGGTTGCCGTCCGTCAGCCTGACGCCGATCAAATCGTCATCCTCACGCAAGGATACGGCGATAAGTCCACCTTTGCGGATATTGGAATAATCGTCAAGCGGCGTCTTCTTCACCAGACCGTTCTTCGTCGCGAAGAACAAATATTTGTCGGAATCGAAGCTTTCCACCGGGATAACCGCATTAATCTTCTCGCCTTGTTCGATCTGAATCAGGTTAATAATCGGCGTTCCCCGTGCGGTACGGCTTAGATCCGGGATTTCATAAGCCTTGAGACGATACGCCTTCCCTTTGTCTGTAAAGAACATCAAATAATGGTGCGAGTTCGTTACGAACAGATGTTCCACAAAGTCATCATTTTTCGTATCCATCCCGATCACGCCTTTGCCCCCGCGACGCTGGCTGCGGTATGTCGATACCGGCAGTCGCTTAATATAACCGGTATGCGAGATGGTAATAACGACCTCGGTTTGAGGTATCAAATCCTCATCCTCGATGCTGTCTCCGCCGATCGTAATTTCAGAACGGCGGTCGTCGCCGAACTTCTCTTTGATTTCGTTCAGCTCTTCGCTGATGATATTCAGAACGAGCTTTTCGTCGGCCAGAATCGCCTTTAACTCCGCAATTTTTTTCTGCAGCTCGGCGTATTCCTCTTCGATCTTCTCGCGCTCCAACCCGGTCAGGCGCTGCAAACGCATGTCCAAAATGGCCTGTGCTTGATCCAAGCTGAGCCCGAAGCGCTCCATCAAGCCGTCGCGGGCTTGTTCCGCCGTACGGGAGCTGCGGATCAGCGTGATGACTTCGTCCAAGTGATCAAGCGCAATACGGAGACCTTCCAGAATGTGCGCGCGCGCTTCCGCTTTGCGAAGTTCGTATTCGGTTCTGCGGCGAATGACTTCTTTCTGATGCTCCAGGTAATAGAACAGCATATCGCGCAGGTTGAGCACTTTCGGCTCGCCGTTGACAAGCGCAAGCATGATGATGCCGAAGTTCGACTGCATCGCCGTCTGCTTGTACAAGTTGTTCAACACGACATTCGGATTCACGTCGCGGCGCAGCTCGATGACGATACGCATCCCGTTGCGGTCGGATTCATCGCGCAAATCGGTAATGCCGTCGATTTTTTTATCCCGGACCAGCTCGGCGATTTTTTCGATTAATCGGGCTTTATTCACTTGATACGGCAGCTCGTGCACGATGATCCGCGCTTTGTTGCCGTTTTCTTCAATCGTTGCCTTTGAGCGCATGGTCACGGAACCGCGTCCGGTCGCATACGCTTGCTTGATTCCTTCGCGACCCATAATATAGCCGCCGGTCGGAAAATCCGGGCCTTTGATCGATTGCATCAAATCAAGCGGCGTCACATCGGGATTTTCGATCAACTGCTGGACACCGTTGATAACCTCAATCATATTGTGCGGCGGAATATTGGTTGCCATGCCAACCGCAATCCCGGACGAACCGTTCACCAGCAGGTTCGGAAAACGCGCCGGCAATACGGCCGGTTCTTGTTCTTCGCCGTCATAGTTAGGCACAAAGTCGATCGTTTCTTTGTTGATGTCGCGAAGCAGCTCCATCGCAATCTTGGACAAGCGCGCTTCAGTGTACCGCATGGCCGCGGCCATGTCCCCGTCAATGGAGCCGAAGTTTCCGTGGCCGTCGACGAGCATGTAGCGCAAGGAGAAATCCTGCGCCATCCGAACCATGGTTTCATAAACAGCCGAGTCGCCGTGCGGATGGTATTTACCGATGACTTCGCCGACGATCCGTGCGGATTTTTTATACGGCTTGTCCGGCGCCATACCCAGTTCCGACATCGCATACAAAATACGTCGATGCACCGGCTTAAGCCCATCCCGTACATCCGGCAGAGCGCGGCTGACAATGATGCTCATTGCGTAATCCATAAAGGAGGTGCGCATTTCCGAGCCGATATCGATTTCTCTAATCTGCGAACGAGATTCTTCCGACATGTGTACCCCTCCTACATGCTATCTGCTCTCAAGAACTGCTGCTATAAAAGGTCTAAACCTTTTCTATGAAGACTTATGGGAAATCGATTTAATAATTAAATTATTTAATGAGTTCGCTTTAACAAATGGACTGCCTGCGTTAATGCGCGGAATTTGCATCGGGTCCGCATCCCGGCCAGTCAAGCCGCTTGCCGTTGTAAAACCGTATCGAATGCCTGCTTTGCGAAGCCAAGCGATCGATTGCTCGTCATAGTAGCCGAATGGATACGCATAGGCATCCACCGGACGATCGTAAAGCTCCTTCAGCTTGTTGACGCATGCTTTCGTATCATCCGTAATTCGCTGTTCGAATTGCGGCAGATCTTCAGTACCACCGTCCTTAGGAAGCCGGGTCGTCAGCAGCGGTCCGCCGTCAGGCGCCCGGTCATGCAGGCTATCCGAGTGGCACTGGGCGTCGATGTCTTTTATTTCCCGGGTCATAAAACGAATCTGATCCCTGGAAAGCGAAGGAATCAGGCTCTGTTCGGGATGCTCAAGATCTTTCGTGATGACAAAGTTCACGGCGGGAATATTCAGTTCTTTCAAAATCGGGTAAGCATTCGTGTAAAAGCTTCGGTATCCGTCGTCAAACGTAACCAGGATGGCATTGGGCGGTACTTGCCTGCCAGCCATAAAATCGCGAAACTGCTGCAGCGATATGAAATGGTATCCCCGCTGCAGCAGATCGGTCAATTGGCCGCGAAAGCGCGCCGTCGTTATTGTAACGTCCCCCTGTGTATGATCGTCGATATGGTGATAGGCGATGACCGCTACCCGGTCCGTGTACCAGACGTCTGTTCCGCGTACCTGAAACATGCCCGGTACGAGCAGCAGCCAAGCGACTGCCGCGAGCAGCCACAGCAAGCCGTATTTTTTCACATTTCGCATGGTAAGTCGTTAAATATCCAGGTTTTGGACGAATTTGGCGTGCAGCTGGATAAAGTCGCGCCGCGGCTCGACATTGCTGCCCATCAACGTATCGAACATCGTATCGGCTTCGATCGCGTCTTGAATGCTGACCTGAAGCATCGTACGGCTTTCCGGATCCATGGTCGTCTCCCACAGCTGCCCCGGATTCATTTCGCCCAAACCTTTATAACGCTGAGTATTCACTTTGACGCCATCGCCGAATTCGGCCAAAATCGCTTCCCGCTGCTTGTCGTTGTACGCGTAGCGCACCGTTTTGTTCCGTTCGAGCTTGTAAAGCGGCGGCTGAGCGATATAGACATAGCCGGCTTCGATCAGCTTGCGCATGTAGCGATAGAAGAACGTCAAGAGCAGCGTCCGGATGTGGGCGCCGTCGACGTCGGCGTCCGTCATAATAATGATTTTATGGTAACGCGCTTTGGCAATATCGAAATCTTCCCCGATTCCCGTACCGAGCGCCGTAATAATCGCCCGGATTTCGTTGTCGGACAAAATTTTGTCCATGCGCGCCTTTTCCACGTTAAGAATTTTACCGCGCAGCGGCAAAATGGCTTGGAAATGCCGGTCGCGTCCTTGCTTAGCGGAGCCGCCGGCAGAGTCCCCTTCGACGATATACACTTCGCTGATCGAAGCGTCCTTGGAGGAACAGTCGGCCAGCTTACCCGGCAGGGAGCTGACTTCGAGCGCGCTCTTGCGGCGCGTCAGCTCGCGGGCTTTCCGCGCGGCTTCTCGGGCTCTTTGCGCCTGGACGCCCTTCTCGATAATTTTACGCGCAACCGTCGGATTTTCGTCCATAAATTCCTGCAGCTTCTCGGCAAACAGCGACTCGACAATCCCGCGAACCTCGCTGTTGCCGAGCTTCGTCTTCGTCTGTCCTTCGAACTGCGGTTCCGGAATTTTGACGGAAATAATCGCGGTGATTCCCTCGCGCACGTCGTCACCGGTCAAATTGGCGTCGCTGTCTTTAATCGCATTGAATTTCCGCGCAAAATCGTTCAATATCCGCGTCAATGCGCTTTTGAAGCCGGACTCGTGCGTACCGCCTTCGTGCGTGTTGATGTTGTTGGCGAACGAATAAATGTTCTCCGTATAGCTGTCGTTGTATTGCAAGGCGACTTCAACCTGGATATTGTCTTTTTGCCCTTCGACATAGATCGGCTGATGCAGCGCTTCCCGGTGCTGATTCAAAAACTCGACGAACGAAACGATCCCGCCTTCATAGAAAAACGATTGGGATACGTCCGTACGTTCGTCGGTCAGTGTAATTTCAATGCCTTTATTCAAAAACGCCAGCTCCCGAATCCGCGATTGGAGCGTCTCGTAAGAATACTCCGTCGTTTCCGTGAAGATCTGTTCATCGGGCCAAAACGTTACTTTCGTCCCCGTTTCATCGGACTCGCCAATAACTTGCAATTCTTGCTGCGGAGCACCGCAACGGTATTCCTGCTGGTGTACCTTGCCTTCCCGTTTGACCTCCACGATCAGCTTCTTGGAAAGGGCATTCACGACGGAGACGCCTACCCCGTGCAAGCCGCCGGACACCTTGTAGCCTTCGCCGCCGAATTTGCCGCCGGCATGAAGTACGGTAAGGACGACCTCTACCGTCGATTTTTTCAGCTTCGGATTCTCGCCGACCGGAATGCCGCGTCCATTGTCGATAACGGTAATGCTGTTATCCTGATGAACGATGACATGGATTCTGGTGCAGTATCCTGCCAAAGCTTCGTCTATACTATTGTCGACGACTTCCCATACCAGATGATGAAGGCCGCGGCTGCTCGTCGAGCCGATATACATCCCCGGACGCTTGCGAACGGCCTCCAGACCTTCAAGCACCTGGATCTGACTTTCATCATAACTTGTACCTGGATTCACAGACATGCAGACACCCACTTTTCCGTAATTAAGAAAAGCTTCTTTACGAAGCATTTCAAAAAATCTAGTTCGTTAACAGATGATGAGCCCGTTTCTTCAAGGTCATGGACGAAATCGGGGAATAATATACTTTCGTCTGGGTCACCACGAGCGACTTGCTATCCTCATCGCCGATGACTTCCACCTTCTTGTCTTTATTGGCATACGTTGTAAATTGTTTCGATATTTTCGATGATTTCTCAATGGAAAGGTCAAAAATGGCGACAAGCTCTGCGGTGCGAATAATTTTTTCTCCGCCCAAATGGATAAACACGCTGGCCCACTCCTTATCGGCAAAACTATCTATGTCAAGCTTCCGTCCCGAACGTGAATCACGGAAGCACTTTCCAGTTTTGACAAATCTATGCTTTCAATGCCAGTGGTTGTTATGAAGGTTTGGACCTTGCGTTGAAACGTCTCGATAAGCTGGGTTTGGCGGTAGCGGTCAAGCTCGGAGAGCACATCGTCGAGCAAGAGCAGGGGATATTCGCCGACCTCCTCGCGGATCAGCTCGATCTCGGCCAGCTTAAGCGACAAAGCCGTCGTCCGCTGCTGCCCTTGGGAGCCGAACGTCTGTACTTCCTTGTCGTTGATATAAAATCGCAGATCGTCGCGGTGCGGCCCGACCAATGACACGCCCCGGCGAAGCTCCTGATCCTTCACCTGTGATAACTTTATCATAAAATGGTCAAATAAAACAGCGTCTTCTTGTTCCAGCGCGTGGGACAAGGCGCTGTCGTACTCGATGCGGAGCTGCTCGGAGCCGTTGGTGATACCGGCATGGATCTTTTCGGCCCATGCTTGCAGCTTCTTTATAAAGCTTTGACGTTTTTTCATAATTTTAACACCGAACTGCATTAATTGTTCATTCCATACGTCCAGCATGGAAGCTTTGCCCGGCGAGGAAAACAACTGCTTCAAGTAATTGTTGCGCTGCTGCAATATTTTGTTGTACTGCGACAGGTCATGCAAATAGGACGGGTAAACCTGCCCGATCTCCATATCGAGAAAGCGCCTGCGGATGCCGGGAGAGCCCTTGACGATCTCCAAATCTTCAGGCGCGAACATAACGACGTTTAAGGCCCCGATGAAATTGCTGAGCTTTTTTTGCTCCAGCCCGTTCACCTTGGCCTTTTTGCCTTGCTGCGATATGGATAAATCGAGCTGCACCGTACCGTAACGCTTTTCGACTTCGGCGTGCAGCAGCGTGGAGGAAGCGTTCCACCGGATCAGCTCTTTGTCCTGATGCGTCCGGTGGGATTTGGTCAACGCCAGCACGAAGATCGATTCGAGCAGGTTCGTTTTGCCTTGTGCATTCGGTCCGACAATGATGTTGACCATGTTGTCGGTTTGGAATTCCATCTGGTCGTAGTTACGGTAATGCTGCAATGAAAGCCGTTTTAACTGCAATAGAGTTCCTCCTAAGGGCATTGCGGAGCAATGCCGGCTTCAAAAGCATGTGCTTGGGCTTTATTCCTGTACGACTTGGAATTCGCCGCAGCCCGCAACGTTGACGATGTCGCCGGCCACCAGCTTGCGGCCGCGGCGGTTATCCGGCTCGCCGTTGATGATGACGGTAGCCTCCTGCAGGAAGCTCTTGGCTTGCCCGCCGGTGGAAATACAGTCGGCGAGCTTCAAAAATTGCCCAAGCGTAATATATTCGGTGCGAATGCCGATGGTTTTCATCTTGTAAAAGCACTCCTTTAGCCCATAGTCCGGTACGGCAAAATAAGCTGAAGCAGGCTCGAATTTTCGTCGGGACGAATGATGATCGGCTGCATCGCACCAGTAAATCCGATATGAATGTGTTCGCTGTCCATCACTTTAAGCGCATCGAGCATAAATTTGGAGTTGAACGAAATGCGCAGCAGCTCCCCTTTCATGCTTACCGTCGTCAGTTCCTCGGTTACCTTCCCCAGCTCGGACGAGCTGGAGGAAATTTCAATCGTTTGATCCTCGCGCATCACGAGCTTCACAATATTCGTTTTTTCTTCCCGCGAAAGCAAGTAGGCGCGGTCGATCGCGTCTGCCAGATTGTCCGTGTTGACAACCAACTCGGTCTGATACACCTGAGGAATGAGCTTCGACGTATCCGGATACGTTCCGTCCAGGATACGGGTATAGAAAAGAATGGAGCTCATTTTGAACAGCACCTGATTTT
The DNA here is from genome assembly GCF_900100345.1 of Paenibacillus tianmuensis. GTDB lineage: Bacteria > Bacillota > Bacilli > Paenibacillales > NBRC-103111 > Paenibacillus_G > Paenibacillus_G tianmuensis. Next base: position 9,120 of record NZ_FMTT01000040.1, read on the forward strand.
CAGCAAATACGACGTCGATCAGCGTGTTTTGATCGGGAAGAATTTTGGACAACTCATTCAAGGTTTTCCCTGATATGGAAACATTATTAAGGGAGAGATCGACGTTCGTATCGATAGTCGTTTCCCTGGAAGCCAAGCGATGCCGGTCACAAGCGGTAAATTTCAGCTTCCCGTTGGAAATGGTCCACAGAATTCCGGTCAAAATCGGCGTTGCTTCGTTCGTGGACACCGAAAATGACGTTTGCTTGATCATCGTTTTAAGCAGATCGCTCGGGATTTGAATTCGTTTGTTCTCTTCAATGCCCGGCATGATCGGATATTCCTCCGGATCGAGTCCAACCAGTTGAATTTCCGAAGAACCGGAACGGATTGTCGTTTGGAAATGGTCTTTGACCTCAATCTCGACCTGTTGCGCCGGAAGCTTGCGAATAATTTCCACGAAAAACTTGGAAGGGAGCACGACGCTGCCGGATTGCTTCAGGTCGATAACTTGCAGCTCATTTTTTTCGATCGGAATGAAGCTCTGAATCGAAATATCGGTATCGCTCGCCGTTAGCGTGATGCCAGTGGAATCGGCGTCTATTTTAATTCCGCTTAAAATGGGAATCGTCGCTTTGCTGGATATGGCTTTGGAAACGTGTTGAATCGACTCGTTCAAAAATTCTTTCAGTACGGTTAACTTCATAATTTCACTCCTACAAGTTCTAAAATGGGAGAGTTGCGCATATACCTCTATATTACATGTTTTTTTATAGTAATAGTAGTAGGGCCCCGGGATATGTGGATAAATGCGTGAATAAGGCAAAAAGAGAGCCTATCCACATGTGAATAAGTGTGTGCATAGGCTCCCCTTTATTCAGTTGTGGATTGAGGGCTGTGAATAGACGCTAATGATTACATCATCACGTTTTTCACTTTTTCGGTAATGTTCTTAATAATTTTATATAATTCCTGGTCGGACTTGAGCGCTTCGGATATTTTTTCATGCGCATGAATGACGGTCGTATGATCGCGGCCGCCGAACGCCTCGCCGATTTTCGGCAGCGAAAAGTCAGTCATCTCGCGGGCCAGATACATGGCGATTTGCCGCGGGAAAGCCACGGTCTTGGTTCGTTTCCTCGCTTTGAAATCCTCCATCTTCAAGCCGTAAAATTCGCCGACCTTCTGCTGGATGTCGAGAATCGTGATCACCCGCGGACGGCTGCTCGGGATAATGTCCTTGAGCGCCTCGGCCGCCAAATGCGACGTAATGTCTTCGTTAATAAGAGACGAGTAAGCGACCACCCGAATCAAGGCGCCTTCCAGCTCCCGAATGTTCGAATCGATCTGGCTCGCTATGTAGACCATCGCTTCGTTGGGAATATCCAGATTCTCGGCTTTCGCTTTTTTGCGCAGTATGGCAATCCGCGTCTCTAGGTCCGGAGGCTGAATGTCCGTGATAAGCCCCCATTCGAACCGGGAGCGCAGCCGTTCCTCGAGCGTCGGAATTTCCTTCGGCGGCCGGTCGCTGGAGATGATGATCTGCTTCCGCTCTTCGTGCAGCGCGTTAAACGTATGGAAAAATTCTTCCTGCGTCGATTCTTTTCCCGCAATAAATTGAATATCATCTATAAGAAGCACGTCGATATTGCGGTACTTGTTGCGGAAGCTTTCCCCCCGGTTGTCCCGGATCGCATTGATGAACTCGTTCGTAAATTTTTCGGACGAGATGTAGACGACCTTGGCGCTCGGATTATGCTCAAGCACGTAATGGCCGATCGCGTGCATCAAGTGCGTTTTGCCCAGTCCTACGCCGCCGTACAAAAACAGCGGGTTGTATGCTTTGGCCGGCGCTTCGGCGACCGCTAGCGATGCGGCGTGAGCGAAGCGATTGCCCGATCCGATGACGAACGAATCGAACAAATACTTGGGATTAAGCATGCGGCTGAACGTTTCCTCGGAAACGGTGGTTTGCGGCACGCTTGCGGGAATGGTTGACGGGGAGGAAGAGCGGCTGAACGAATCGGCTTCGTCTTCGGACTCGATGATGAACTTTAATTCGACCTGCTTGCCGCAGTAATCGAATACGGCTTCCTTTATATGTTTGGTGTACCGGTTTTCAAGCCATTCCCGGGAAAAATTGTTGGGGGTACAGATGACGACCGTGGAATCGTTGAATGTCACGGCTCTTGTGGAAGTCAGCCACGTCTCGTAGCTTGGCTTGCTCACCCTTTTTTGCAATATGGAAAGAACTTGCTGCCACTGGTCGTTGGGATGGCTTTCCACAATCTATTCACTCCTTCAAAAAAATAACCGGTATGGCATAAGCCGCGCCCCTGTAGAAAAAAATCAGATGCTGTCGAAACTATCCACAATGTGCAGGGTTACGAAATTTTCATTATACAGAGGCACTGAAAATTGTTCACAGAGATATCCACAGGCTGTTGATAACATTATTGAAATAAATCCGTATCCACAAAAGAAAACATATTCATGATATCAAAAAAGACCCGCGTTAGCAATGGAATGTTTGGGATTATCCACATACCCAAGACCTTGTGTATTTAAGTTATCAACAGCACTAGATATTGTTTATAATCTGTTTACAATTCGCCAAGAGCCGTGAAAAACCCGATTTTTTTATTCACAGGGGAGAAATGGTCGAATTAGGCCGCAGCCTGTGCATAACTTTTTTACAGGCTGGAAGTTGACTTTTGGCACATAAAGTGGTTTAATGTTAAAAGGTATTTTTGGGGATTGGGAACGAAATCCTTTGAGGAGGTGCACGATAAATGAAACCGACTTTCCAACCGAACGTTAGAAAGCGCAAAAAAGTTCACGGCTTCCGTAAAAGAATGAGTACGAAGAACGGCCGCAAAGTATTGGCTGCTCGCCGTCTAAAAGGAAGAAAAGTACTGAGCGCATAAGACGAGAGACCACTGTCAGGTGGTCTTTTTTGTTGCATTCGTTTAAAACGGGACGAATTCGCGAACGATAGGGAAGCCCAGGCTACTCAAGGATTGACCAATGGAGCGATGCCGCGTGGAAAAGAAAAACCGACTGACCAAAAGAGAATATTTCGATAAGGTATATCGTCACGGCAAATCCGCTGCGAATCACCAGTTCGTTCTGTATAATAAAGCGCAGCCGCAGCAGGCTTCGTTTCGGCTTGGAGTTTCGGTCAGCAAGAAGCTCGGCAACGCCGTTGTGCGCAACCGGATCCGGCGTCTTCTCAAAGAGATCGTGCGATTGAACGCCGCCCGGATTCCGGGAGGGTACGATCTGATCCTCATTGCCAGGAAGCCGGCGGCCGAAATGTCCTATCACGAGATGGAAAAAAGCGTGCTGCACGTGTTCAAGCGCGCATCGCTGCTGCTGCGCAAAGAAAATAGTCCGGGACCCGGCTGAGCTTCGCGATGGTATGCTGGCCTCTAGGCCGGCGATTCGCGGGGATCAGTTTCTTTGTGTCCAAAGATATGATATAGTTGATTATTGGAAAAGATGATACTGGGAGGATACTCTTTTGACGCGCCGATTACTGAAATATATACCGCTCGTGTCGGTATTGCTGCTGCTGGCCGGATGCAGTCCCGCCAACGCCCCCATCGATCCGGCCAATAGCACTTGGGACAAGTATGCCGTAGGACCGCTGGCCAATACGCTTGACTGGTTCGCCAACCTGCTCGGCGGGCAGTACGGATTATCGATTCTTGTCGTAACGATTATTATCCGGCTCATTATATTGCCGTTGACGTTGAAACAATACAAAAGCTCGAAGAAGATGCAGGAGATACAGCCGGAACTGCAGAAGATGAAGGAAAAATATAAAGACGACCCGAAGAAGCAGCAGGAAGAGACGATGAAGCTGTTTCAGAAGGAAGGCGTCAATCCGCTTGCCGGTTGTCTTCCGATGCTTGTGCAGATGCCGATTTTGATTGCGCTTTACAATGCGATCATGCGCAACCATCACATCGGCGAGCATTCCTTCTTGTGGATGCAGCTCGGCACGAAAGATCCTTATTATATCCTGCCGCTCCTGGCTGCGCTAACGACGTACTTGCAGCAAAAAATGATGTCGTCGCAAATGAACCCGCAAATGCAAAGCCTGATGTTTATTTTCCCGATTCTTATTTTCGTGATGGCGATGAATTTCGCTTCGGCGCTGCCGCTTTACTGGGTATACAGCAACGTGTTCACCGTTGTTCAATCTTACTTTATTTATGGTGTACCTAATAAAAAGGGCGGATCTAAAAAGTAAGGGTGCGATGATATGAAGAAAATCGTGGTTACGGGTAAAACGATTGACGATGCCGTCAAAAACGGACTCGGGCAGCTGGGTGTGCCGGAGGAACGGGTGAAAATCAGCGTGCTGGAGCAGCCCTCCAAGGGCTTGTTCGGCCTCATCGGGGCGAAGGACGCCCGGGTGGAGCTTGAGCTGCTGCCTGATGCGATCGAGGAAGCGGTCGCGTTCCTGCAGGAGGTTCTTCGCAGCATGAAGCTTGACGTGCGGATCGAACAAAAACAGGACAAGGACGGTACGCAGCTTCATCTGCACGGCTCGGAGCTCGGCATGCTGATCGGGCGCCGCGGGCAGACACTTGATGCGCTGCAGTACTTGGTCAATATTGTCGCCAACCGCTTTTCGGATCGGCATGTGCGCATCGTTCTGGACGCCGAGCAGTTTCGCGAGCGCCGGACCAAGACGCTGCAGGAGCTGGCTGACCGGCTGGCGGAACGCGTCGTCCGGACGCGCAAGGAAGTGGTGCTGGAGCCGATGTCGCCTGCGGAGCGCAAGGTGATTCACTCTTGGCTGCAGCAGCACGACAAGGTTCGCACGTTCAGCCGCGGAGACGAGCCGAACCGCCGAATCGTTATCGTTTTACGTTGATTGCCACATTGCAATGATGTCATGTCCGTAATGACTTCATTGCTTTTTCTTTAATTATGGAGAAAGTCAGATTGAGGTGCTATCATGAATCAAGACACCATTGCGGCGATTGCCACCCCGATGGGTGAAGGAGGAATCGCGGTCATTCGCGTCAGCGGTGATGAAGCGGTACCTGTGTGCGATAAAATTTTTACAGGGAAATCGAAGCTTGCGGATGTGCCGACGCATACGGTGAATTACGGCTATATTCGCGATCCGGAAACCGGGGCCCAGGTGGAGGAATCGCTCGTGACGGTGATGCGGGCGCCGCGGTCGTTTACGAAGGAAGACGTAGTCGAAATCAGCTGTCACGGGGGTTTCGTCTCGGTGCGGAAGGTGCTGGATCTGCTGCTGGAGCACGGAGCGCGGCTGGCCGAGCCGGGCGAGTTCACGAAGCGCGCCTTTTTAAACGGCCGGATCGACTTGTCCCAGGCAGAGGCGGTCATCGACCTGATCCGCGCCAAGTCGGACCGGGCGTTTCGCATTGCGCTCAAGCAGTCGGAGGGCAGCCTATCGAAAACGATCAAAGAGCTTCGCCACCGGCTCGTCGAGCTGATGGCGCACATCGAGGTCAATATTGATTACCCCGAGCACGATGTCGAAGAGATGACAAACGCTTTTATCAAAGAGAAATGTGCGGACGCGCTGTCGGATATCGAACGCATGCTGACGACGGCCCAGCAGGGCAAAATTTTGCGGGAAGGCCTGGTTACGGCGATCGTCGGCCGGCCGAATGTCGGCAAGTCGTCGCTGCTCAATACGCTGGCGCAGGAGGAGCGGGCCATTGTCACCGATATTGCTGGGACGACCCGCGATGTGGTGGAGGAGTACGTGCATGTGAACGGCATCCCACTGAAGCTGCTCGATACGGCCGGGATTCGGGAAACGTCGGATCTGGTCGAGCAGATCGGTGTGGAAAAGTCGCGCCAAGCGCTGTCGGACGCGGATCTGATCCTGTTCGTATGCAATGGGGCGGAGCCGCTGCAGCCGGATGAGTATGTGCTGATCGACCAGTTGAAGGACCGTCAGGTGATCGCGATTATCAACAAGCAGGATCTTCCGCAGCTTATTGAGGAAGAGGTTTTGAAGTCGGCGTTTGGTGAGGACCGGGTTGTGCGGATGTCGCTGCTTGCCCAGCAAGGCATCACGGACTTGGAAAAAGCTATTGCTAGTATTTTTTTCAGCGGTCAGGTAGAATCAAGTGACCTGACTTATGTGAGCAACGCTCGTCATATTCATCTGCTGAAGCAGGCCAGATCAGCTCTGACGGAGGCACACGAAGCAGCGGAGGCTTTTGTGCCGATCGATATGATTCAAATCGACATTCGTAACGCTTGGGAGCACCTCGGGGAAGTTATCGGGGACTCGGTAAGCGAATCGTTAATAGATCAGATTTTTTCACAATTTTGTTTAGGTAAATAATTTCTCCAAAAGGGTTAGGAGGTTGGGAGAATGACTTACATTGCAGGTCAATATGATGTCATTGTGATCGGAGCCGGTCATGCCGGTAGCGAAGCGGCTTTGGCGGCGGCCCGGATGGGCTGCGAGACGCTGCTGCTTACAATCAATCTGGATATGATCGCTTTTATGCCGTGTAACCCTTCCGTCGGCGGACCGGCGAAAGGGCACGTTGTGCGTGAAATCGATGCGATTGGCGGTGAAATGGGCCGCAACATCGACAAAACGTATATTCAAATGCGCATGCTGAACACGGGGAAAGGACCGGCTGTGCATGCCTTGCGGGCGCAAGCCGATAAATTTTTGTATCAACACACGATGAAGGAAACGATTGAGAAACAGGACCGCTTGACGCTTCGTCAAGGTATGGTCGAAGAACTGATCGTCGAGGATGGCGTGTGCAAAGGTGTCGTTACAAAAAGCGGCGCCGTCTATATGGGGAAAACGGTCGTACTGACGACAGGCACGTACCTGCGCGGCAAGATCATTATGGGCGAGCTGATGTATGAGAGCGGACCGAACAACCAGCAGCCGGCCGTCAAGCTGTCGGAAAATCTGCGCAAGCACGGTCTGGAGCTGGTCCGCTTTAAGACGGGGACGCCGCCGCGGGTGCATGAGGATACGATCGATTTTAGCCAAACATCGATTCAGCCCGGGGACGAGAAACCGAAATTTTTCTCCTACGATACGACGGAGGAAGTGCCGAATCAGCTGCCTTGCTGGCTAACCTATACGTCAGAGGAAACGCATCAAATCATCAACGATAACTTGCACCGGGCTCCGATGTTCTCCGGAGCGATCGAAGGAACGGGACCAAGATACTGCCCGTCCATCGAAGATAAGATCGTACGCTTCAGCGACAAGCCGAAGCACCAAATTTTCCTGGAGCCGGAAGGCCGCAATACGAAGGAATACTACGTACAAGGGCTTTCTACGAGTATGCCCGAAGATGTGCAGCTGCAAATTCTCCGCTCGATTCCGGGGCTGGAGAAGGTCGAAATGATGCGCACCGGATACGCTATCGAGTACGATGCCGTGATTCCGACGCAGCTAAAGCCGTCGCTTGAGACGAAGATGATTGACGGGCTGTTTACCGCCGGGCAAATTAACGGCACCTCCGGCTACGAAGAGGCGGCAGGACAAGGGATTATGGCCGGAATCAATGCGGCCCGCAAAGTGCAAGGGAAGGAAGCTGTTGTTCTGGATCGTTCCGAAGCTTACATCGGAGTGATGATCGACGACTTGGTGACGAAAGGGACGAGCGAGCCTTACCGCTTGCTGACGTCGCGTGCCGAGTACCGCTTGCTGCTCCGCCACGATAATGCGGATTTGCGGTTGACCCAGCTTGGTTACGATATCGGCCTGATTCCGGAAGAACGGTATGCACGGTATCAGGAGAAAGTACGTCTTGTCGAAGCCGAGCTTGAGCGGCTTAAAACGACGAAGACAAAACCGACGCAGGAGGTTCAAGCGATGCTTGCTTCGCTCGGCAGCGCCGAACTGAACAACTCCGTCGATCTGTTGTCCTTGCTCCGCCGGCCGGAAGTGACTTACGAGCACATTCATGGCATTTCTCCGGCTCCCTATGAGCTCATGGAGGACATGAAGGAGCAGGTCGAAATTCAAGTGAAATACAGCGGCTATATTGAGAAGCAGCTTGCACAAGTGGAACGGCTTCGGAAAATGGAGAAAAAGCGGATTCCGGACGATATCATTTACGATGGAATTCACGGAATCGCCACCGAAGCGAAGCAAAAGCTGGCGAAAATCCGTCCGATCTCCATCGGTCAAGCTTCCCGTATTGGCGGCGTTACGCCAGCGGACATCTCCATTTTGCTTGTTCATTTAGAGCATTACAATAAAGTCGTTGCAGCCAGAGGTTAATATGGACGCCGTACAACAACAATTTACTGAACTGTTGAAAGAGAAGGGCATCGAACTGACGGAAGCGCAGCTTCATCAGTTCGAGCTCTATTACCAAGAGCTCGTCGAATGGAACGAGCGTATGAATTTGACGGGGATTACAGAGAGAGAACAAGTGTACGTGAAGCATTTTTATGATTCTCTCTCTGTTTCTTTTTTTATTCCGATGGAACACATTCGTTCCATTGCGGATATCGGATCAGGAGCCGGATTTCCGAGCATTCCTTTGAAGATTGTTTATCCCCATGTGCACGTCACGATCGTCGATTCGCTCAACAAGCGGATACAGTTTTTAACGCATCTGGGAAATACGCTTGGATTGACGGACGTGCAATTCATTCATGGACGTGCAGAAGACGTTGCGCGTATGCCTGAACATCGGGATCGTTATGATCTCGCCACCGCGAGGGCTGTTGCCCGGTTAGCTGTTCTTAACGAATTTTGTCTTCCCTTTGTGAAACCTGGTGGGAGGTTTACTTCCATGAAAGGGCAGGACGTTCAAGCAGAGTTAGAGGAAGCTGCGCTTAGCCTGAAAGAGTTAAAAGGTAAATGGAACCATACATATCGTTTTCAGCTTCCTTTGGAAGAATCGACCAGACACATTATTGACATAGAAAAGACAGCTCCAACTTCCAAAAAGTATCCCAGAAAAGCGGGAACTCCTTTGAAGTCGCCGCTAGTTTAACGGTGTTCCACGTGGAACATTTTGGAGCAGGCGGCTCCTTTTTTTATGAGGAACTGAAACAAACTTCTTCAAAGACGTTTGCAGGATTTTGAGCATATTTGGAGAATTGTTTATAGAGTGGGTATTCATTATCGGTGAAAAAGATCGGGTGGTTATCGTAATGAAGGAACAAATCTCAAAATTGTTTGGTTTTGCTGAAAAAGCGTCGACTGACGAAGTGAAAAATGTTCCTGTCAATGACATCGTTCCAAGTCCCTACCAACCTCGAACGATTTTTGACGATGAGCGGATTGATGAACTGTGTCAAACGATTAAGACACATGGTGTTATTCAGCCGATTGTTGTGCGACTTCGGAATAACCGTTACGAATTAATTGCCGGAGAGCGCAGATGGCGTGCTGTAAAAAAGCTGGGAAATGCAACGATCCCGGCGATTATTCGCGATTTTAACGATTCGCAAGCGGCATCGATTGCTCTTATCGAGAATTTGCAGCGGGAAGGCTTAACTGCGATCGAGGAAGCGATAGCTTACCAGCAGTTGATCGATCTGCACAGTTTGACGCAGGAAAGTCTGGCGCAGCGACTTGGGAAAAGTCAATCGACGATTGCAAACAAGATCCGGCTTCTTCAGCTGAGCCAGCCGGTGAAAAATGCATTAATGGAACGGAAAATTACAGAACGGCATGCCAGGGCATTGTTGGCTTTGAATCAAGAGGAAGAGCAGTTGCGTGTTCTGGAGGATATTGTAAGTAAAGAGTTGAATGTAAAGCAAACCGAAGCTAGAATCGCCTTTTTGAAAGAAGCGGCGAAGATTAAGAGCAAAACCAAGCGAGTATCGTTCTCCAAGGATGTACGGTTAGCCCTAAACACGATTCGTCAATCGGTGGATATGGTGACTTCATCCGGCCTCCCCATTAATACGACGGAACAAGATCACGAAGATCACTATGAGATTGTAATTCGGATTCCAAAGCGGTAAAATAGAGAGTAGAGATTTGTTGAAGCCTCGTATGAGGCTTTCGTTTAGCTGTCAGAATACATATTCTCGCAAAAGCATCTATGAATTTCTGATAGTTGGTTGCCCGAATTTTGGGTTCAAAGTATGGTTGTGATGGGTGACGGGTACAGGCATCTTTGACATGACTTCGATTTGAGTTTTTCTGTGATGATGGGAATGTTTGAGTTTGATAGAGCATTCTATCTTTACTAGAAAGGCTTTGGCTGAGGCACAAACGTATTTTCCTCGAAATGGCTTCTATTTCGAAGCTTTTCTTACCAACCGATCATTGGGGAGGGAATGAAGCTCTCCAATGATCTTTTTTTTCGCTACTGTCGCTACTTGTATGTCTTCTATTCGACTCCTCGAAAGTATCGAAGTTACTCTAGTTTATATTATTTGAGGTGAACAGATTTTGGCTAAAATAATCGCCATAACCAACCAGAAGGGTGGGGTTGGCAAGACAACGACATCCGTCAACTTAGGCGCATCATTGGCATCCTTGGGAAAGAAAGTGCTTCTTGTCGATATCGATCCCCAAGGAAATACGACAAGCGGATTCGGCATTAATAAAGCAGATGTCGTTCACTGTATTTACGACGTTCTTATTAACGATGTCCATCCGAATGAGGCTATGGTCGACACGGCCCTGGAAAATTTGAAAATCATCCCTGCTACGATTCAATTGGCCGGCGCGGAAATTGAGCTTGTTCCGACCATTTCCAGGGAATTGCGTTTGAAAAAGTCACTGCAGTTGGTCAAACATATGTTCGATTACATTCTAATCGATTGTCCGCCATCCTTGGGGATCTTGACCGTCAATTCGTTAACGGCAGCCGATTCGGTAATTATTCCTATTCAATGCGAATATTATGCTCTGGAAGGCCTGAGCCAATTACTTAACACGGTTCGGTTGGTTCAAAAGCATCTCAATACGACGCTGCAAATTGAAGGCGTACTGTTGACCATGTTCGATGCGAGAACGAACCTGGGCATGCAGGTGATTGAGGAAGTAAAAAAGTATTTCCAACAAAAGGTATATCAGACGATCATACCAAGGAATGTCCGATTAAGCGAGGCTCCCAGTCACGGTCAACCGATCATTACGTATGATCCGAGATCGAAAGGGGCAGAGGTATACTTGGAGTTGGCAAAGGAAGTGATCGCACTTTGAGCAAAAAAATCGGATTAGGTAAAGGACTGGATGCACTATTGCCCCCGTTGAGCATTAATGAAGACGATAAAGTAGTTGAAATTCCATTGGCTCAGCTTCGGCCGAACCCATATCAGCCTAGACGCAATTTCAACGATGAGACGATTCAGGAATTGGCCGACTCGATTAAAGAGCATGGTGTCATTCAGCCGATCATCGTCCGCAGTGTTCTTAAAGGATACGAAATTATTGCAGGTGAGCGGAGATTTCGTGCCTCTCAAGTTTGTGGAAAACCGACGATACCTGCAGTTGTAAAGAAATTCAACGATCAGCAGGTTATGGAAATCGCGTTAATTGAGAACGTCCAGCGCGAAGATTTGAATGCCTTGGAAATCGCGATAGCTTATCAAGCATTGATCGATCAATTCAAACTGACGCAGGAAGAGCTGTCCCTAAAGGTAGGGAAGAGCCGTTCACACATTGCAAACTTCCTTCGCCTGCTGCAGCTTCCGGAAGAAGTTAAACAATATGTTTCACGTGGAACATTATCGATGGGACATGCTAAAGCGATCGTAGGCTTGAAGGATAAAACGGTCATTAAAGCTTTAGCCGATACCGCGATAAAAGAGCAGTGGAGTGTTCGCGAGCTTGAAGAGGAAGTAAAAAAGCTGGAAGAAAAAGTGGATTCGAAAAAGATGAAGCCAAAGCCGAAACGTAAAGACCCGTACATTAATCAATTGGAAGAAAGCTTGAGAGAAATGTACCGGACGACGGTGAAAATCAAACACAGCAATAACAAAGGGAAGATCGAGTTGTTGTATTATTCAAAAGATGATTTGGATCGTCTGTTGGAGCTACTCCAAGGAAAAACTTCCTAGCGATGATGGTATAGCATACCCGGGTCATGCCTGATAACTACAGGTTAAACTAGGTATGCTATATTTGTGTAGTGGATCTGAATTGACAGTAGAGGTGAGAACAAATGTCGGTCATCTACTTGGATCATGCGGCATCCTCCTGGCCGAAGCCGCCCGAAGTGTTGAAAGCGATGCATGATTGCATGGAGCAGTATGCTGCCAATCCGGGGAGAGGCAGCCATAAACTGGCTGTCAAAGCGAGCCGCGTATTATTTGAAGGACGGAAGCAGCTGGCCAAGCTGTTCAATATCAAAAATCCTAACGATATCATATATGCTCACAATACAACTTTCGCCTTGAATCTGGCCATTAAAGGGTTCGTCAAAGAGGGAGATCATATTCTTTGTACGGCCGTTGAGCACAACTCCGTAAGGAGACCGCTGGAATATTTGAAAAGAACGAAAAATGTGCAAGTGACCTATGTAAAAACCGATGAGCAAGGAAGGTTGAGCCTGGACGATGTTCGTCGCGAAATCACTCCGAAAACAAGCTTGATTGTAAGTACGCACAGCTCCAATCTGCTAGGCAGTATTATGCCGATTGAGGAATTGGGACAACTGTGCAGAGAGTATCATATTAAGCTGCTGGTCGATGCTGCGCAAACAGCCGGAACGATGGAAGTCGATGTGCAGAAGTTGGGGATTCATATGCTTGCTTTTCCGGGACACAAGGGTTTACTCGGGCCGCAAGGAACAGGGGGACTGTATATCGATCCTGAGATCGATCTGGAGCCGCTGCTGCATGGGGGTACCGGCAGTCAATCCGAAGCCGCGGAGCAGCCGGATGTTCGCCCGGATCGCTATGAAGCCGGAACGCAAAATACGGTAGGGGTTGCCGGACTTGTGGAAGGCGTGAAGTACATACACAAGCAAACCGTAGAGCATATTCATGCGAAAGAGTGGATGCTCACCCAAAGGATCATGCACGGGTTGATGGAAATTGATGGAGTAACCATTCTAGGGCCGCAAATCGGGCAAAATAAAACAGGAATTGTTGCCTTTACCATCGCCGGCGCCGATGCATCCGAAGTTGCTTTCATATTGGATCAATCGTTTCATATTGCCGTTCGCGCTGGCTTCCATTGTACGCCGCTTGCTCATGAGATGGTCGGCACATTGGAACACGGAGCCATAAGGGCTAGTGTCGGCTGCTTTACGACGGAACACGAAACAGATCAACTGCTCTATGCGGTTCGTGAAATTGCCAAACACTTTAAGTAGGAGAGCAGGAGGCTTTTAGCGTGGGGGATGCCGTACTGGAAATGCCTGTGGAGGTGCTGTTGATTATTACAGCGGCCATCTCTTTATTGTTTTTAATTTTTGTTATCGTATTGTGGGTAAAATTAAACAGGCTCCGCCGAAATTACAAAAGCATGCTGAATGGGACCGGGAGCTTGAATATCGAACAGATTTTGCTTGAGCTGCAGGAGAAAGGGAACATTTTGCTGGAAAACGATAGCCGAAACGAACAGCAAATTCAAGCGATACGCCGGAACATGTCTACGATGAAATCGCATATCGGCGTACACCGGTACAATGCTTTTTCGGAAATGGGAAGCGATTTGAGCTTTTCCGTAGCGATCTTGGACGAACAGCAGACAGGAGTCGTGCTTTCGGGCATTCACGGCCGCGATGAAACGTATGTGTATGCGAAGCCGGTCGAGCAGGGGCAGTCCAAATATGCTTTGTCCCCTGAAGAGAAGGAAGCGATTAGTCGATCCGTACCAAAGAGGTAGGAGACCATTGGCGTTTGTCGCTGAATGCGGTTTGAAACGATTTGGCAATGACCTCGGCCATGTTCATGACCAGGCTCAATCGGGTGTTTTGCAGGACAAAGTACTCCATAAATCCGCCTACGTTCACAATACCGGTAACGTGCATATGGCCGACAGGAGGCAACTCTTTGTTAACGCCAGCACCCGGTTTGACCGGACCATCGCCTACTTGGATATAGCCGACGCTGGTCAGTTGGCCTAAACAGGCATCGATCGCGATGACAAAAGGGTCATTAAAATGCTGTTGAATCGTCGTCAAGGTTTCATTCAGATTCATGGCGTGAACCGGATTCTCCAATGTACCGTATAGATGGAGGCCCTTAATGCCTTGCTTTTGAAGCTGACTCCCGACCAGAGGTCCGAGCGCATCGCCTGTGGAACGGTCCGTGCCTACGCAAACGATGACGAGGGGCTGTTGGGCCGGAATCGTTCGCAAAACAGCGCTTAGCTTATCCGAAAGCAGGTCGATGCTGTTCGTTTCGGAGTGCATAATTTTTAAGATTTCGCTGGCTTTAGGTTTGTGAACATCTCTCTGAAAGGGCAGTTTCATAGGAAGCCTCCTGTGGAAAAGGGTAAAGTGATAATCGGAAACGCCAGAAAATGGGTTGGTACTAGTATACGGTTGCTAGGAATGAAATATACCCGGGGCAGAAAAAAATAGAAAGGGGGTGGGAAGGGTGCTGCTCATGGCTTTCGATTCAACACAGCAAGCTTTGAGAGCGGAAATGCTCCTCGATTATGCGGAGATCGAAAACGATATGTGTCCTACCCCCAAAGAAATTACGGCTGGGTGCGCGTTATCCCTGGAATTTCAGGAGGCAGATCTTCCAGAGGTTAGGCGTATTATCAAAGAAGAACGGGTAGATATCCACGGACTTTATAGTAAAGAAGATGGGCATTATGTTAACTTAGAGTTGTAAGGCGGGAGATTTTTATGGATGAAATGCTGAAGAAAAACGGCTTATCCACATGGGGACAATTTCAAGAAAAGTTCATCAACTATGTTTCCAACCCCGAATTGTGGACAGGACTGTTGTTCACCGTCATTAAGATCGTACTGATCTATATCGCGGCAAGGGTGATCATTAAGGTTGCGGAAAAAGCGTTGCATCATATGATGATGGCGCGGGATACAGGGCCGATCAAGTTCGATGCCAGGCGTTCGAAAACGATAGGCAAACTTGTGGGAAATATTATTACTTACGTTGTTAACTTTATTATGATCTTAATGATTTTGAGTCAATTTCAAGTGAATCTCGGACCGGTCTTGGCTGGCGCCGGGGTCGTTGGATTGGCGATCGGTTTCGGCGCGCAAAGCTTGGTGAAGGACGTCATCATTGGATTTTTCATTATTTTTGAAGACCAGTTTGCGGTAGGCGACGTTATTCAAGTAGGCAATTACAAGGGAACGGTTGAAGAAATCGGCCTGCGGGTAACCCGGTTGAAGAGTTGGACAGGGGAAGTGCACATCATTCCGAACGGGACGATTGTACAAGTTACAAACTTTTCCATTAATAACTCGCTTGCCGTCATTGATGTCTCGGTATCGTATGAAACGGATATCGATTTCGCGATGAAAATTCTTGAGGATACCGTCAAAACATTTTATGATACAAGTGTGGACATGGTAAAAGAGCCTGAAGTGCTCGGGGTTCATATGATGGGAGCAACGGAAATTACGCTGCGGATTACGGCGGAGTGTAAGCCTAACCAGCAGTCCGGGGTAGCAAGGAAGCTGAATGCGGAGATCAAAAAAATCTTCGAGGCCAACGGGATTCAAATTCCTTATCCACGGATGATCACTTATCATAGAACGGAAAAGGCGGAATCGTGATGGAAAAGAAGCAATATCAGTTGGGTGACATCGTGCAAATGAAGAAGCCGCATCCCTGCGGCACGAACGAGATGGAGATCATCCGGATGGGGATGGACATTCGCATCAAGTGTGTCGGTTGCAAGCACAGCGTGCTCGTTCCCCGGTCCAAGTTCGAGAGCAAGCTGAAAAAAGTGCTCCGTTCCGCCGCGCCAGCGGAAGATTCCGCGGCAACGGATTAGGGAGAAGCCTTACGGCTGGTAAATATTAAAAAGCACTTGCATAGATGAAGGGATATATGCTATTATATTTCTTGTCCCTTTAATGCGGAAAGGTACCCAAGAGGCCCAAGGGGGCTGACTCGAAATCAGCTAGGCGGCGCAAGCCGTGCGTGGGTTCGAATCCCACTCTTTCCGCCATAACATAAATGACGAAGACGACCGCAGGGTCGTTTTTTTTGTTTGTGTGGAAAATGGGTGAGAACCCAGAGGGTTCGTCGGAGCATAGGCTTCGATAGGACGGCTTTGCAGTCGACCGGAAGGCCGCAAACTTCCCGATAATACCTAGCCCGAATATCCTTTTCGTTGTACAATAAGGATGAATATGGGAAGCGGCCTGCAGCTATCTATTGCGAAAGCGATGCACGCCCCATAAAGAAGGGGGTAAAGGATCATGACAGATGATTGCAAAGCAATCTTGGATTTTTTAAACTGCGACTATGAGCTGTTTGAAAATGAGAAAAACGGAGAAAAAATTGTTGAGCGATTTAATAAGCTAACAGCGCAAGGAAAAACAGACGGGTTTTATCCGCTGATTATTGTTGTTTCCGACATATTGGTGGAAGCACTTGAACCTGTTTTTGATGATTATGACGTGGAAAACACAGCAGAGGGCATTGCCGCTTTCCGTCAAATGGTTACCCTTGAATCAGAAAAAATAAATGCGGAAGATTTTCTGTCTGAGCGCATTTCTGAATACATGGAAATGCACAAAGATATGGATGTTCTTGGACAGTTTAAGCCAGAAGAACCTAATAACTGCTTTTGGTCTTTTATGAATGACGATAAGCCACATGAAGAAATCATCATTGCCAAAATTCCCACAAAAAACCCTTGGGAACTGGCAGCATGGATACCTATGGGCGGCTTTAATGATTGTCCAGCGCCAGCTGAGCAAATGGCGGTGTTTCGGTATTGGTATGAAAAATATGGTGCCGTTCCTGCTGTTGTGACATATGACAACTGGGAAATGCAGCTTACTAATCCACCATTAACATTGGAAGCCTCCGAGTCGCTCGCCAAAGAGCATTTTGCGTTTTGCTATGATATTGTCATGCAAGGTTCTGATAACATTCGTGCTTTGGCAAGTTCGTTGAAAGATTCGACAACTTGGTACTTTTGGTGGGATTGATTTAAGAGACAGACCAAGCTCCCTTCGCGACGAATGCCTAGCTAACACCGCCGCCCTTGACATGGAGCCTCTGTCCCCCTTGAACCCATAATCTTGAAGGGGTGGAGTGGGGCGAGATTAAGCGCATGTTCACCGGCAAATAAACGAAAAATTAACGCCACTCAAGCGGAATTAGACCGTTCGGGTGGCGTTGTTATTTTTACCGTCATTTTTACGTGCTTTTACACGTCCTAACCGGCTTGGACGACCGTCCCTGCTACACGGCGTCAAAAGGCGCTGATTAGACGCTATTTAGCAGTGGTATCGATCGCCTGCTTAAACGATGCTTCAAACGTCGTGCTACATTGCTGTAGCTGCGCGGTAAGAGCGTCAAGTTTATCGTTAAGGCGTTGGAGTTGCGTGAGGATTTCTTAAATTTCGTCCACTGGCGGCTCTCCTCCGTTATTAATGCCGCAGTTTGGAAGAGGGCGTCAGAAAGGTTTACGAAAAAACGCCAATCAAACAGACTAAATCTGAGCTCGTCGCTATTATGGAGTTTCTGCGTTTTCACCATTTGGTATGTACTCGATTATATCGGATATGGTTATTTTACGAGTAATGCCTTGCTTACGCGCAATCTCATTTAAGGTATCAAGCAAGTTAACCAATGTATGAATTTCAATCCGTTTTGTTTCGCCACTGACTAAATCTAACACTGTTGCCGGCCGCGTTTTTGATTCGACAGCCAATTTATTCCTCGTAATTCCTAACTCATCAATAGTTTTACCAAGGTTAAATCGTACTTTCTCTGACATTGGTTACGCTCCTTAGTCTGCATCCTTCTTGTATTATAACGTAACTATACGAGACGAGTAAAACTTTTTGAATGGAACTATTGACGTGTTACTTTAGAAGTAATAATATATACCTTAGTAGTAATACTATAGAAGTATTATTTGCAAATAAACAAGGAGGGATAAGGATTATGCTCAAACGGATTAAAATGGTGATTGAGCAAGGGGAAAATGAATTTGAATTGGTTGATGCTTATCTAACTCCCGATGGATCACACGCGTTTTATATTCATGAAGGTACCATTCACTATACGATAGCCGTCCGGACACAAAACGAACGGGTTTATGTTGAAAGTCAGGTGTCCATGCAATTAGGGGATACGACCCGAGGGGAGGTAACCATTTATGATTTGCATGAAAAGCTGATCGGTATGAGCGCATACCAGCTTTTAAATTTTCATGTCATTCACCATATGGATGATCTCAAATTAATAAGCGAAAACTAACGAGGATCTGGCGCATATTAAAAAAAAGAGGAACCAAGTAAGCAAGGTTCCTCTTTGCGTTATTTTACATGTGACTGGCGTTGGTCTTTTTTCAATAATGAGTTTCATTTCCGAACGTATTTGTTCTCTGGACAAACTAGATGGAACGACCATAATTCCATTATCAGATACTTTTTTGTCTGCGAAATTTTGCAAGGTAACCCTCCCCGTTTCGATGCTGCAGCAGCCAGGTCAAATCCCCATCACTCCTTTTATTTAAATCATTACATCAGCGGAGCAGGAGCGAATAGAATATATGTCAATTTAGGTAATTATATTAAAGATTTATTGAATTAACCATATAAAAAGGTGGCTCGTTCGGAAAATTCCGATTGCAATCATTCCCCGTCCTTCGTCCGTCGGTAGACGGAGAAGCGGTCAACGGCGTAACCGATAATCGTCCACGAAAGAATGGTGAGCAGATAAAGCGGCCACGGATTGATATTGGTATAGGTAAAGATCGGATAAAACCAGGCGGGCACGCTGAGCGAATAAAAGAGCAGATACACCGGATCGTATTCGTGTCCGATATAATGGATAAAACACAGCACAATGCCCACAATGGTCAATATTATCGTATATTTATAGCGCATCGGTAGCGCCTCCTTTGTCCAAATTGCAGAGGAAGCAGGCTCCCTGCCGGGTGGCATGGAAGGGAGCGAGCTGGTTTAGCCTCGAAACAGCTTTTTCCACTTGCGGTTATGGTTCGTTGTTTCCGGGAAGGGATCTCCCTTTTTTAGATTGATGATCTTCGGATTATTGATGCCCATATGAAAGGCATTCTCGCCGACTTCCATATATTCGCCGTCGTTCGGCGCGTTGTCTCCCGGACGGAACTGACTCCATTCCCCCACAACAAGCCACCTCCTGTACTTAAATCTGATGTTAGATTTTCCATAAAGCTTCGGAAGCATGCGGGCTAATAATTGCCAGAACACCGCGTAAAAAGAGGCACAACGAACGGATTTTGCTTGCGTTACGTGCTCGATTTTGCTATAGTATTATGGTGCGAGTTTGGATATTATCGATTCTCGCTCCTTGCTCCTGACGGTACAAGCCGACTCAGGGGCCGTTAGTCCAAAAGGAGGTGGCAACATGCGCAAATACGAAGTGATGTACATCATCCGTCCTGACCTGGAACAGGAAGCTGTTCAGGCTACGGTGGAGAAGTTCCAAAACATCATCAACAACGGTGGCGAAATTACGAAGCACGACCTGATGGGTAAGCGCCGTCTTGCGTATGAGATCAACAAGCTGCGTGACGGTCATTATGTGTTGGTTCATTTCAACGCAACCAATGAAGTCATTAGCGAGCTTGACCGCGTAATGAAGATTTCCGACGAAATCATTCGTTACCTGATCGTAAGAGACGTAGCTTAAGGCTTCGTGCCGTAATTGAGTTTGTTGACAACGAGCATCGTCTGACGATGCGGCCGTTGCAACGATCCGGGAGGGAATGCAGATGTTGAATCGTGTAATTCTGATCGGAAGGCTGACACGTGATCCCGAATTACGTTATACGCCGGCAGGTGTGGCTGTAACCCAGTTTACGCTTGCGGTAGACCGTCCCTTCACAAGCAACCAAGGGCAGCGGGAAGCGGATTTCATCCCGATCGTAACTTGGCGCCAGCTTGCGGAGACTTGCGCAAACTACCTTCGCAAAGGGCGTTTGGCTGCAGTCGAAGGCCGTATTCAAGTACGCAACTATGATAACAATGAAGGCCGTCGCGTCTATGTGACGGAGATCATTGCGGACAATGTGCGTTTCTTGGAATCCGCGAACAGCGCAAACCGCGACGATAGCAGTATGGGCATAAGCGGTGGTGGCGGCGGCAATAGTGGCGGCGGCAATAGTGGCGGCGGGAACCGCGGAAGCTACGGCGGAGGACGCGAACAACAGGATCCTTTCCAGGATGACGGCAGACCGATCGACATTTCCGATGATGATTTGCCGTTCTAGCGATAGAGCGGAAGGAACAATCTACAGTAGAAAGGACTGAAAACAAGTGGAACAAAGAGAGAGACGTAATCCGGAAGAGCGCGGTGAAAGAAAGTTCGGCGGTCGTGGCAAAAAAGGCGGCAAGCGCCGGAAAGTGTGCTACTTCACGGTTAACAAAATTACGCACATCGACTACAAAGACATCGAGACGCTCAAGAAGTTCATCAGCGAGCGCGGCAAGATTCTTCCTCGTCGTGTGACAGGTACTTCCGCTAAATATCAGCGTATGCTGACCGTTGCGATCAAACGCTCGCGTCAAGTAGCATTGCTGCCTTATACAACGGAATAGATGGATTGGAAAAAGACAGCTGGTATCCTACCGACTGTCTTTTTTCTATATCTTCCCCAAGAAGCTTTTCTAATCCTGCATGCCTAATCTGAACCGGAGGACGATGAACCTTGATGCATTATGGCCTGCAAAACATGTTCTACAAATACATATGGTCGGCAAACTGGTGGAATCAAGGGGCGAAGGATGCGGCGGCTTCTCATCTCGATCTTCGCTGTCAGAAGCGTGACAGCGCTGCCTTTCAGGCGCTGGTCAGCTCGGACCGGGACGAGTTCCTGCTGACCGTCGGCGGAGATGCGATCCTGGGCAAAAGCGGCCCGATTAAGATCGTTCGCTGCGAAGTAGAGACTGATGCGCCATGTCAGGTAGAGGTCAAGCTAATCGGCTTGATCGAAGACGACGACCGGACGCTCAAGTCCGATGTGCTGCTGGAGGACCGGTATGCTTACGTGCAGAAGCGGAAAATTCAACCGCTTTGGATCGAGCTGCATGCGGGGGAATCGGCTGCGGCCGGAACGTACGGCGGAAAGGTCAAATTTTACGCGCATTCGATGTTCGAAGACGAGGTGCTGGAGCGGGAGCTGACGTTCAGCTTGACGATTGGCGGCCATGTGCTGCCGGACCCGCAGGAGTACTCGTTTTACTTGGATCTGTGGCAGCATAACTGCAATATTGCCCGGAAGTACAATGTGGCTTACTGGTCGGACGAGCATTTTGCGATCCTGGATTCGTACCTGTACAGCTTAGGCCAGCTCGGGCAAAAAGCGCTGACCCTGATCGTGTCCGAGGAGCCGTGGTGCGGTCAGCGTTCATTCATCGACGCGGAGCCGTCGGATTTGAACGAATACAGCATCGTACCCATCGTGAAGCGCCGCTCCGGCGAGTTTGCGTACGATTTTTCCCGGTTGGACCGGTACGTCGAGCTTGGGGAGAAGCATGGTATTCGCGAGGAACTGGAGATTTTCGGCCTGGTTAACGTCTGGGAGCACGAAGAGGAAGGCTTCGGAAGCATCGTGCAAGACTATCCTGATGCCATTCGTGTTCGTTATTACGACGAAGCTGCGGGTAGTTACAAGTTCATCCGCGATCAAAACGATCTTGCGGCGTACGTGCAGGCGCTGGAGCGGCATTTTATCGAGAAAGGATGGATGGATCGGGTTCGGGTCGTGGCTGATGAGCCGGAGGATTTCGATTTGTTCGGCAAACGGATGGCATGTCTTCGGGAGATGGCGCCTGCTTTCCAATACAAGGCGGCGATTCATCAAAGCGAATTTATTCGCAAGGGGGTCCAAGGCATCGTCGATTATGTGCCGATTCTGGACTGTGCGGCGGGCGAGTTCGAGCAGCTGATGCAGGTGCGGTCGGAGGCCAAAGGACGGATGATGTATTACGTCTGCTGCGTGCCGGACAAGCCGAATACGTTTATCAGCTCGCCGGCGATCGAATCGAGGGTCATCCCATGGCTTGCGGAAAGGTTGCGGATGGACGGCTTTTTGCGGTGGAATTACACGGTTTGGCCGGACAATCCGCTCGATAAGCTGTCTTACCGGCCTTTGCTGTGGAAGGCGGGGGACACGAACTTTGTCTATCCCGGCAAAGGGGGGCGGCCGCTGCTGTCGCTTCGCTACAAATGGCTGCAGCGGGGGATTCGGGATTTCGAGTACATGCAGCTGCTCAAGCGAAGCGGGCTTGGGGAGCGCGTGGAACAGGCGCTGCAGCGTGTGTTCAAGTTCGATCATCCGGCGGAATTAGGTCCCGGTTCGGGAAAAACGGCAGAGCAATTATACAGTTTTCATCCGGAGGATTACGATCTGCTTTATATGTAAACGTCTCCAACCACAGGCTCAAGGCTTGTGGTTTTTGCTTATCCCGGCGCGTCCGGCATGATTTTTCTTCGGGGCTTGTATCATGATATGATGGAAGGGAGGGCCACCCGACGTCGGAGGTCTAGCAAGAGGAAAGTAGGGAGATCCGTTGAATATTGCATTTTTCCTTGTCCCGAAGGACGATGTCATTTATTTTTCCCCTCATCATACGATGCGTCAAGCGCTGGAGCGTATGGAGTATCACCGGTATTCGGCCGTTCCGCTCGTGGACGACCATGGCAAGTATGTTGGAACGATTACGGAAGGGGACTTGCTCTGGAAGCTGAAGCACTCGCCGGAGATTGGCTTCGAGAATGCGCATAAGGTGCACCTCGAGGACGTGCCGCAGCATATGGCGATTAAGCCGGTGCGAATTAACCAGCAAATGCAGGATCTGATCACGCTGGCCACCAACCAGAACTTCGTGCCGGTGCTCGACGACAACGAGGTGTTCATCGGCATTATCCGCCGCCGCGAAATTATCGATTACTGCTTCAAGCTGTGGCAGTCGGAACAAAAGGTGTAAAAATGTGTTATAATTAACGAAAGCGTCTGGGTAAGGGGAGAAGTGGCCATGTCCAATCTGGATCGTGAGGTCGATTTGGCGAAACGGGCCAAAATTATCGAATGGCTCAAAACCGAACTGGTCGATCAGCTCGCTCATCTGCTGAAGGGCATGTGGGAAGGCAGCCATGCCAAAATCGTTGACGGGTTGTCCGGTCTTATCGCCTGCTGCTATATTCTGGGACGTCGCCTTGGTATCTCTTCGCGCAGTTTGGACGAGGCGGTATTGGAAAAAATGAAAAAGCACCGCGAAGAAGGGCATCAACTGGAAGAGTGGTATGGCGACATATCCGCTGTGGAAGATCATTTGCGTAAGAGGTGAATTGCTTGGAAGGAACCCAAAAACCGCGTATGCTCGGGTGGAGCATTGCGTATATCTTTTTGCTTTTATCGATCTTTTTGCCGCCGCTGAGCTTGATTACGGCCGCTCTGCTGATGGTGCCGGTGCTGATCATGTATGTGAAGCTCGGAACCCGCCGGTTTTTGGTTCATTACATCGTTAGTTTGGCTGTCGTGTATTTCGTCGCCTCGCTGCTGGCCGGATGGCTCGGGGCGCTGCTCGTCTCGGTGTCGATCTTTTTCCTGCCGCCGGTCATTCAGATGGGCAATCTGTACAAAAAGCGGGCCGCGGCGCGAACGGTGCTTACGGCAGGAACGCTTACCTTGCTTGGCGAGCTGCTGCTCACGCTGATCGTCTGCTCCATGTTTGGCCTGAATCCGATCGGCAGCATGAAACGGCTTATGATGGAGAGCATGCAGACGCTGCCGGTTCAGATGCAGGGTATGATGCGCATCGATATGGACATTTTGGTGCAGCTGGCGGTACAGATGCTGCCGCTGTATATGATCGGCTTTTCGCTGTTCTACGTCGTCATATCGCACTGGCTGGCGCGCAAGGTGCTGGTACGCTCCGGCGAGTCGATCCCGGCGTTTAAACCGGTTAAAGATTGGATGCTGCCTAAATCGTTCGTCTGGCTGTATCTGCTTGCGCTCATCCTGGAGATGTTCGTGAAGGATTCGAAGTCGATGATCTTCACCGTGCTTCTCAACCTGCTTCCGCTGCTGATGGCGGCATTTGCGATTCAGGCGATAGCTTTTTTATTTTTCGTTGCGCATGTGAAACGATGGAACAAAACGCTGCCGATTATGGGCATTTTTCTTCTGCTAGTACCGCCGGCTTACTTTATGTTCAGCTTGCTGGGCGTCTTCGACGCACTCTTTCCGATCCGCGACCGCATGGCCAGCAAATGACTTATCTTACGGATTAGGAGCGAATGAAATGCCGAAGTTCCTGTTGAAGCGTTGGCACGGAATGCATATCGTATGGATGTTTGCGCTGCTTACGGTGCTGATCCTCATTCTTTTCTTGTACTCGTGGATCATCAGCGTGATCGCGCTGGTTCTGTGCGGCATTCTGGGGTACTACACCTTGCAGGCGGAACAGGCGTTCCGTAAGGAATTGAACGAATACGTCAGCACGCTGTCCCATCGGGTCAAGCGGGCGGGGAGCGAGGTCATCCACGAGCTGCCGCTGGGGATTCTCTTGTACAACGAGGATAAGATCATCGAATGGCATAACCCGTTCGTCGCGAAAATGCTGGGGAAAGATTCGCTGATCGGGGAGTCGGTCAACGAGATGTTTCCCGCGCTCAAAGCCCGCAAGGACAAAGAGCTGAAGCTTGAGATGACGATCGACAAGCAGATTTATGAAGTGCAGGTCCGCCCGGATGAGCGGCTGCTTTATTTTACGGATATCACGGCGCTGAAATCGCTGCAGCTCCGCTATGAGGAAGAGAAGCTGGCGGTCGGTATCGTCATGATGGACAATCTTGACGAGGCGACGCAAGGGCTGGACGATCAGACGCGCAGCATCATGATGGCGAAAGTGACGGGCGAGATCACCGAATGGGCGCAGAAGCATCAAATGTACCTGCGCCGGACGTCGTCGGACCGTTATTTTGTCATGATGGACCAAAAAGGGCTGAAGGCGCTCGAACAGTCGCGCTTTGAGATTCTCGACGAGGTGCGGGACATCACGATCGAGAACAAGCTGCCGATGACGCTCAGTATCGGCATCGCCTCCGGCACGTCGTCGCTCACCGAGCTTGGCCTTTGGGCGCAGACGAGCTTGGATATGGCGCTCGGGCGCGGCGGCGATCAGGCGGCCGTGAAGGTCGGGGAACGGCTGTCGTTCTACGGCGGCCGGACGAATGCGATTGAGAAGCGGACGCGGGTGCGGGCCCGGGTCATTTCTCATGCGCTGCGGGACTTGATCAAGGATTGCGATAAGGTCGTCATCATGGGGCACCGGGTGCCTGACATGGATGCGATCGGCGCGGCCATCGGGGTGCTCAAGATGGCGCATATCAGCAACAAGGAAGGCTATATCGTGCTGGAAGGGGTCAACCCGTCGATCCAGAGGCTGATGGAGACGGTATACGAGGACGAGAAGCTGAACCGCTGGTTCATTACGCCGGATCAGGCGATGCAGATTACGAATTCGCGCACGCTTGCCGTCATTGTCGATACGCACCGGGCCTTGATGACGCCGGAGCCGCGGCTGCTGCAGCTCACATCGCGCAAAGTGGTGGTCGACCATCACCGCCGCAGCGAGGACTTCATCCACGATGCCACGCTCGTCTATATGGAGCCGTACGCTTCGTCCACCTGCGAGCTGGTGACGGAGCTGCTGCAATATTTCCACGAGCGGCTGACGATGGGCGTGCTGGAGGCGACGGCGCTGTTGTCCGGCATCATGGTCGATACGAGAAGCTTCAGCCTGCGCACAGGCGCGCGGACGTTCGAAGCCGCATCGTTCCTGCGGCGGAGCGGAGCCGATTCTTCGTTAATCCAGCGATTGCTGAAGGAAGACCTGGAGCATTACATTCAGAAGGCGGACGTGATCAAGAACGCCGTCGTGATCTTCGACCATATTGCGCTTGCGGTGAACGAGCCGGGACGTAAATATTCACAGTTGCTCATTGCCCAAGTTGCTGATACATTGTTAACTATGACAGGAATTATGGCGTCGTTCGTCATCAGCGAACGGCCGGACGGCCTGATCGGCATCAGCGCGCGGTCGCTCGGCGAGATGAACGTCCAGGTCGTAATGGAGCGGATGGGCGGCGGCGGCCATTTGACCAATGCGGCTACGCAATTGGAAGGCACGCTTGCGGAGGCCACGCAGCGGTTAAAGCAAATACTTAGCGAGATTCATGCGGAGGAGGGGTTGTTCGAATGAAAGTCATTTTGTTGAAGGACGTCAAAGGCCAAGGAAAGAAAGGCGAAGTGAAAGAGGTTTCCGAAGGCTACGCGACGAATTTCTTATTTAAACAGCAGTTGGCCGCGCCGGCCAGCGATTCGGCGATGAAGACGCTGGAGCAGCAGAAGAAGGCCGAGGATCGTAAAAAGGCGCAGGAGAAAGCGGACGCGCAGGAGCTCGGCAAGAAGCTCGGCGAGCTGCCGATTCAGCTGAAAGCAAAATCCGGAGCGGATGGCCGGTTGTTCGGCGCCGTATCGAACAAGCAGGTAGCGGAAGCGCTGGAGAAGCAGGGGATCAAGCTGGATAAGCGCAAAATCGTCATGGATGAGCCGATCCGCACGCTCGGTGTGACCGAGGTGGTCGTCAAGCTGCATCCGGAAGTGACCGGCAAGCTGAAGGTTCACGTGGTGGAAGAATAAATCGGCTGGTCCGATGATGATATGGTTTTTTGAGGAAATGACACATGCAGGAGCGGGCGGTGAAAGGCAGCCGGCTCCTGCGTCGTTATAAGGCAGTATCCGGTGGGGAGGATAACGGATGAACGAGAGTTTGTTTATGGATCGCATCCCTCCGCAAAATTTGGAAGCCGAGCAGGCGGTGCTCGGCGCTATTTTGCTTGACGGCGACGCGCTGGTCACGGCAATGGAGCGGGTCACGAGCGACGACTTCTACCGCGGCTCGCACCAGCGCATCTTCGAAGCGATGATCGAAATTACGGAGGCGAACGAGCCGGTCGATTTGGTCACGCTGACGGCTCGGCTGCAGGATAAGAAGCAGCTGGAGGAAGTCGGCGGCATCAGCTATTTGTCGGAGCTCGCCAATGCGGTACCGACGGCAGCCAACGTCGATTACTACGCGCAGATCGTGGAAGAGAAGTCGATGCTCCGCCGCCTGATCCGCGCCGCGACCCAGATCGTCACGAACGGGTACTCCGGCGAGGACGAAGTGGGAACGCTGCTCAGCGACGCCGAGCAGCGGATTATGGAGATTTCGCAGGCACGCTCGGGCTCCGGCTTTATTGCCATCAAAGACGTGCTGATGGAGGTTTTCGACAAGGTCGAGTTTCTTTTCAACCAGAAGGGGAGCATGACGGGAGTCCGTTCCGGCTTTGCCGATCTGGACAAGATGACGTCCGGGTTTCAACGTTCGGACCTCATTATCGTAGCGGCGCGTCCTTCGGTAGGGAAAACGGCCTTCGCCCTGAACATCGCGCAGAACGTCGGGGTACGGGAGAAGGAAACCGTGGCCATCTTCAGTCTCGAGATGGGCGCGGCCCAGCTCGTGCAGCGGATGATCTGCGCGGAGGCGAATGTGGACGCCGGGCGGATGCGAACGGGCTTTCTGGAGCCGGACGACTGGGAGAAGCTGACGATGGCGATCGGATCGCTGTCGGAGGCGAATATTTATATCGACGATTCGCCGTCCGTCACGGTGGCGGACATTCGGGCGAAGTGCCGCAGGTTGAAGAAGGAGAAGGGCCTCGGTATGATTCTGATCGATTACCTGCAGCTGATTCACGGCCGCGGCAAGGGCGATAACCGGCAGCAGGAAGTATCGGAAATTTCGCGTACGCTGAAGCAAATCGCGCGTGAGCTGGACGTGCCGGTCATTGCGCTGTCACAGCTCAGCCGGGGCGTGGAGCAGCGGCAGGACAAGCGACCGATGATGTCCGACCTTCGGGAATCCGGTTCGATCGAGCAGGACGCCGATATCGTGGCGTTCCTGTACCGGGACGATTACTACGACAAGGAATCCGAGAAGAAGAACATCATCGAAATCATTATCGCCAAGCAGCGGAACGGCCCGGTCGGGACGGTGGAGCTGGCGTTTCTTAAAAACTACAACAAATTCGTCAATCTCGACAGGTCGCATCAGGAGATGGCGATGGCGCGTTAACAGCTTCCCGAGTGCAATTTGTTGCATGAGGAACATTTTTTTGCGGAAATTGGTTTAGGATAGCATAAAGGACGGCATCCTGCGGTAGAATACGCGCAGGTGCCGTTTTTTTTGCGTTGGCGCGGATATCGAGAATGTTTTCCGAACAATGCTGGGCAATAGATTATAATTGTTCGCTTTTATTGACTTTGCTCTAGTCAACTGCTAAACTATTCATGGTGCGTTGCACCATAAAGGCTAATATTAGGTGGTTTCCCACCTCACGGGGGTAGTGAAGATGTCAACGGTAGTGGTTGTCGGAACCCAATGGGGAGACGAAGGAAAAGGAAAGATTACCGATTTTCTGGCAGAGTCCGCTGAGGTTGTCGCTCGCTATCAGGGCGGGAACAACGCTGGACACACCATTCTCATTAACGATAAAAAGTATAAGCTGACGATGATTCCTTCCGGCATTTTTTATGAAGATAAAGTATGCGTCATCGGCAACGGGATGGTCATTAATCCGGGTGCGTTGCTTGAAGAAATCCGCTATATTCACGAGAACGGCTTCTCCACGAACAACCTGCGCATCAGCGATCGCGCGCATGTCATCATGCCGTATCATTTGCTGCTCGACGGTCTAGAAGAAGAGCGCAAAGGCGATAACAAAATCGGTACGACCCGCAAAGGGATCGGTCCTTGCTACATGGACAAAGCGGCGCGCAACGGCATTCGGATCGCCGATCTGATGGATGCGGAAGAATTCGAGAGCAAAGTGCGCCGCCTCGTCGCCGAGAAGAACACGCTGATCGAGCAAGTGTACGGCTCCAAAGGGATCGACGCCGACTCGATCATTCAGGAATACCTCGGATATGCCGAGCAGCTTCGTCTATACGTTACCGATACGTCGGTCGTCTTGAACGACCTGATCGACACCGGTAAGAAGGTGCTGTTCGAAGGGGCGCAGGGCGTCATGCTCGACATCGACCAAGGCACGTATCCGTTCGTTACTTCGTCGAACCCTTCGGCGGGCGGCGTCTGCATCGGTTCGGGCGTCGGTCCTTCGAAAATTCAGCAAATCATCGGCGTTGCCAAATCGTATACGACGCGCGTAGGCGACGGTCCATTCCCGACTGAACTGATGAACGAAACCGGCGACTGGATTCGCGAGCGCGGCAACGAGTACGGCACGGTCACCGGCAGACCGCGCCGCGTCGGCTGGTTCGACAGTGTCGTCGTCCGTCACGCCCGCCGGGTGAGCGGCATCACGGGCTTGTCCTTGAACTCGCTCGACGTGCTCGCCGGTCTGGAAACGGTCAAAATCTGCAACGCGTATACGTATCGCGGCGAAACGATCAGCCATTACCCGGCAAGCCTGAAAATGTTGGCCGAGTGCCAGCCGGTGTACGAAGAGCTTCCGGGCTGGAGCGAAGACTTGTCCGGTGTCCGCAAGCTTGAGGATCTGCCGGAGAACGCCAGACGTTACGTCGAGCGCGTATCCGAGTTGACAGGCATTCCGATCGCGATCTTCTCGGTTGGCCGCAACCGCGAGCAGACGAATCTGGTGAAGCCGATTTATTAATTCGGAAGATGAAATAGGCAGCCCCTCGAACCGTCCTTAAATGACGGTTGCGAGGGGTTTTTCATGCACGCAGTTGCATTTTTCCCCGGCGTCCCCCGGTTGGTTTCCCAGAAAAAGGTCAATACTGTGAATAGAGTAGCAGAAGGCAAGATGGGGGATGTCCGGGATGAAATGGCTGATAGGGATCGGCAAGCTGGCGGTCAGTGCGGCGGTTACTTCGCTTTGCTGTGTGGCGCTGACGTTCGCCGCTGCCAATACGTATGTGGACTTATTGCTCGACCAGTATCATATTCCACGTCCGGCGGGTCAAAAGATCGAATGGGGCGCCTTCATGAGCCGGTTCACGGCGCAGCTGGGGCTTGGCGCGGGGAGCGGAAGCGGCGTGCCTGCAAAGCCTAAAGACTTGGCGGTGTCCGTGCCTCCGGCCGGCAATACGCCTTCCTCCTCGGAAACCGGCATGAAAGAACGCACGCAGACGGACGGCAAAACGACGGCGCCGGGCAGCGGCAAGGCGAACGACGACCCTTACAGGGTGCCGGAGGATGCGGTGGCCGTCTGGAGCCGCCAATCCGGGAAGGCGAGCAGCAAGCAGGACAGTCTCACGGTGCAGGAACAGAGGATCGTGGTCTCAAGCGAGGAAGTGAGGAAGAAGAAGGAGCAGCTGTCCGAAGCGGACAAGGCGAAAATCTTTTCCTTGATGGTCTCCCGCGTACCGCAGGAGGACATGCAGACGATATCCAAGTTGATGGAAGACGGCATTACGGCCGCCGAGCTGAAGGAGATCGAGCGGCTTCTCCAAAAATCGTTGAAGCCCGACGAGTACAAGCAGTTGCTAGGCTTAATTCAAAAGGAAACGCCCTGACGCGCGCAGGGCGTTTATTTTTTTCTCGTTCAGTTTACCTTTATTCAATGGCCCCCCCGTAGCGGGTCACCGTGTCTTCGGCTTGTCGAATCCGCGATGATTCGACAACGACCTGCAGCAAGCAGCCGGGACTTTCGGCTATTGACAAATGCGATAGCCCGCCGCCCAGAAGGGATGTTGGCATCGGCTGATGCGGCTCTACCCCCGGCTCGATCTGGAGATCGACGACGCCCTGCTTGCGCAGCGCATCCACGGCTTGCTGCAGGTCATGTTCGCTTCGGAAAGCCGCCATAAAATTTTCCATCGAATGTCTTCACACTCCTGTCAATTTCTCCGCTGAAATGTGGGATAAGATACGATTTTGTTGAAATGGGCAAAGTTAATGTGGTAAATTTATAAAGTGGTTTTTAAACCCTTTGGGTTATTGTCCCTTTTTTTAGTGTTTTTATGTGCACATCGTAAGCGAACCTGAGAACATACGACCAAACAACATGAGACTATAGACTTAGAGAAAAGAAACGTGTCATCAGGAAAAGCATCGCATCCGTCGGTCTTAAGGCCGGGGGAAGCTGAGGTTCGAATGCGGCAAAAAACGGCTTAAAAGGAGAAGAAAATGAAATTTTTCAAAGGAGCGGATCGACTCAAAGGCCTGTTGGACAAGCTTCGCACTCCAAGGTCTGCGGATCGGTCGAATAGCTTGAATGGAAGTGTAAAGCCAGCGGCGGTGTCGGAAGTACCGGGAGCGACAGCGCTTGAACGGATAAAAAACCGAATCATTATACATAAATGGATGGTTATCAAATCGGTCTCCGCGTTGGGTTTGATGGCGGCGGTTGTTGTTGGCGGACATCAATTGGTGGAAGCCAATATGACCGATTATTATCGGGTATATGCGAACGGAGACTTGGTCGGGATCGTATCCGATCCTTCCAAGGTCGAGGAATATAAACAAAAGAAGCGGGAACAGTTGTCCAAGAGCGAGTCCGATCTTCGGATGATCGTAACGGAACCGAAGCTCGAATTAACCCCTGAAAGGGTTTTCAGCCACAATACCCAGGATCAAGCCGTGCTTGATGAGCTGGGCGGCTATTTCTCCTCGTACCCGGTCGGCCTGCAGCTTCTGGTGGATGGCAAGCCGATGGGGATCGTAAAGGACGAAGCGGCGGCGAAGACGGTGCTGGAGCAAATCAAGAACAATGCCGTCGCATCGATGCAAACGAAAAAGACGTCGGGGCGCGTAGGCATCTTGTCGGCATCGCCCGCAGCCGTTACGCCGGTGCAAACGGAGCTGCAAAAAGCGGACTTCGTGCAAAAGGTCGATCTTCAGGAAGTCAAGATCGAGCCGAAGCAGCTGGCGAATCCGGAGGACCTACGCAAAAAGCTGGAGACCGGCGATGTTCAGCCGACGAAGTATACGGTGGAGAAGGGCGATTGCGTCTCGTGTATCGCACAGAAGCTGAATATTCCGAAGCAGGTCATTTATCAGAACAATCCCACGATCACCGACGATATGATCAAGGTTGGCCAGCAGCTTGACTTGACGGTTCTGAAGCCGACGCTTGCCGTGCGGACGGTTGAGAAAGTGGTGGAAAATCAAGAGATCGCTTACGAGACCGAAGTGAAGCAGGACGACAACATGCGTCTCGGCGAGTCCGAGGAATTAAGTCCCGGTAAGAACGGTCTCAAGAAAATGACCTTTCAGCTTACGAAAGTAAACGGCCTGCTCGAGGCGGAGACGGTCTTAAGCGAAGAGATCGTTCAACAGCCGCTTAAGGCCGTCGTGAAGAAAGGCACCAAAGTGATCAAAGGCGAAGGAACGGGCAAATTCGCTTGGCCGGTAGTGTCGGCATCCATTTCAAGCACGTTCGGTACCCGTTGGGGCGCGTTCCATAAGGGTGTCGATTTGACGGGCAACCGCAACATCATGGCGTCGGATAACGGCAAAGTCGTATTTGCCGGCGAGAAAAGCGGGTACGGCAACTGCATCATCGTCGACCATATGAACGGCTACCAAACGCTGTACGGCCATTTAAGCCAGATCAATACAAGCGTCGGCAAGATCGTCGAGAAGGGCGAGAAGATCGGCTATATGGGCAGCACCGGAAATTCAACGGGCGTGCATCTGCACTTTGAGGTGCAGAAGAACGAAACGCCGGAAAATCCGCTCAAGTATTTGAACCAATAAGAAGGCTGGAGAGATAGAGAGGGGCATGGAAGTCACAGGAAACCTGGGCTTCCGTGTCTCTTTTTGCTTCAGGATGTGGTAAAATTATAGGATAGCTTACCATGGATAGGATATCGTTGACATTCGGCGGCGCGAAGTAAGGAGCGCAGTACGGATGCAACGCGAGTCTCTGACAGGCGGTGAACGAAGCATGGCCAAAATTCTCGTCGTCGACGATGAACAGCCGATTGCCGATATATTAAAATTCAACCTGGAAAAAGAAGGCCACGAGGTCATCTGTGCCTATGACGGTGCAGCGGCCGTGGATCTTGCCTATTCCGAAGAGCCGGACCTGATTCTGCTCGACCTGATGCTGCCGATCAAGGACGGTATGGACGTCTGCCGGGAGGTACGGGCGAAGCTGAACACGCCGATCATCATGCTGACAGCCAAGGATAACGAAATCGACAAGGTGCTCGGGTTGGAGCTTGGAGCCGACGATTACGTGACGAAGCCGTTCGGCACGCGCGAGCTGTTGGCCCGGGTGAAGGCGCATCTGCGCCGTCATACGAAGTCGGGGATGCCGTCGGCATCGCAGGCGCAGCCGAACGAAGAGGAAGCCCGGCAAGGGCTACGCATTCAGAGCTTGTTTATCGATACGGACATGTATGTCGTGTATAAGGACGACGTTCCGCTCGATCTGACGCACCGGGAATTCGAGCTTGTGCAGTACATGGCCAAGAACAGCGGCAAAGTCATGACGCGGGAGCATCTGCTTCAAGCGGTATGGGGCTTCGAGTATTTCGGCGATGTGCGGACGGTCGACGTGACTATCCGCAGGCTGCGCGAGAAGCTGGAGGACGATCCGAGCCGTCCGGAGTACATTATTACCCGGCGCGGACTTGGATACATGATGCGCAATTCAAAAGCAAGCGCCGGCGGCTACTAGGCAGAGGCCGAGCCGATGAAACCGATCCGTTTTTTCCAATCGATTCAAGCCAAGCTGATTATTATTTATTTGCTGATGATTTTGGTCGCGCTCCAGCTTATCGGGGTTTATTTTATTAAGACGCTGGAAACGTCGCTCAAAAACGAGTTTATCGAGAACCGGAACTCGCAGGCGCAGCTGCTCGCGCAGTATGCGGAGACGTACCTGACGGAAAATCAGGAAAATAAAAACTCGGATACGGCCAAGAAATCGTATGCCGATCTGAACGATTTTGTAAACGGCCTCTTCGCGACGAGCAAAGCGGAAATTCAGATCATCGATGCGAACGGTGCCGTGCTCACGACGACAAGGCCGACGAACCAATCGGTCGTGAACAGCAAAAATACGCAGACCGAAGTGACGCGGGCGCTGCAGGGGATTAAGGATAACCAGCGTCTGTTCACCGATTTCGACGGCGTCCGCAAAATCATTATCGCCAAGCCGATCGGCTCGGGCGTCAAGGTGCTCGGCGCGGTATACATCATTGCTTCGATGGACGATGTCTACAAAACGCTGACCCAGATCAACAACTTCTTTATCTCCGGCACGTTAATCGCGCTCGCGCTTACGGCGGGTCTCGGTGTGATTTTGTCGTCAACGATTACAAATCCGATCAAGGCCATTACGAGGCAGGCTACGGCCGTAGCCGAAGGCCGGTACGAATACGAGGAAAAAATCCGGGTGGTAGGCGAAGACGAGATCGGTCAGCTCGGCAATACGTTCAATTTCATGATGGAGCGGCTTCGCGAGGCGTTATCGCTCAACGAAGAGGAGAAGGAAAAGCTCGCTTCAATCTTGTCCAACATGAACGACGGGCTGATCGCCACAGACGACCATGGGCGCATCATGGTGATCAACCGGCGGGCGAAGCAGATTCTGCAGGTCAACGAGGATACGACGCTAGGCATGCCGCTTGGCGAGCTGCTCGGAATGCCGCAGGAGAAGATGCAGGTGCTGGAAGGCACGGAGGATCATTCGACGATGCTGCATCTGTACCATGAGGCCGAGGAAGATCCGCTTTTCGTCAAAGTGACGTATACGACGATTCACAGCAAGGGCTCTACGGGGACGATTGCGGTACTGCAGGATGTCACCGGCCAGGAGAAGCTCGATCAAGCGCGCCGGGAATTCGTAGCGAACGTATCGCACGAGCTGCGGACGCCGCTTACGACGATTAAGAGCTATCTCGAAGCGCTGGAGGACGGAGCCTTGGAGGAGCCACAGCTTGCAGGCAAGTTCGTCAATGTCGCAAGGAACGAAACGGAGCGGATGATCCGGCTCGTTACGGACCTGCTGCAGCTGTCCCGGCTCGATTCGAAGCAGGCGATTCTCAGCAAGGTAACGACGGATGTGACCGAGATGCTCGAGGAAGTGGCGGACCGCTTCTCCTTTCAATTGGAGCAGCGCATGATCGCCATCGAAATCGACGTCGAGAAGCACGTGGACGAAATTATGCTGGATCGCGACCGGATCGATCAAGTGCTCGACAACCTGGTCTCTAATGCGATCAAATATACGCCGGAGGGCGGACATATCCGCATTCACGCGGGCCGGAGAGAATCCTCCGTGCTGGAGATTTCCGTGCAGGATAACGGCATCGGGATTCCGCGCAAAGATTTGAGCCGGATCTTTGAGCGCTTCTACCGGGTAGATAAAGCCCGTTCCCGCAATATGGGCGGGACGGGTCTCGGCTTGTCGATTGCCCGGGAAATAGTGAAGGCGCATGGCGGCGCCATTCAATTAGAGTCGGAGCTTGGGCAAGGGACGCGGGTAAAGTTCACGCTGCCGTATCAACAGGAGGAGGCGGCCGTATGATCGAGAAGCTGAAAACCGCCGCGCTGACGCTGCTGGTGCTGCTTAGTCTGCTGCAAAGCTACCTGCTGGCCTACAGTTACCCGAAATACGATCCGGTCAAGCCGGAGGAATACGTGAAAACCGACATCCTCGGCACCCGTGCGTCCTTGAAGGATATGCTGTTTCCGGATCAGCTGGTGCTGCATCTGGGCAACCAGCTGCATACAGTGCTCTACCCGAATACGGTGAAGTACAATGAAGTGATGGAAATTTTGAAGCAGCGGTTTTTGGAAGGATTCCGGAAGACGAGTGTCACTTCGCTCGACATCAACTGGGACGATGTGCGGAATATGCAGCAGGGGGTCGAGATCCGGTTCCGCGACGGACTGCCGATGAACGTTCTGCAGGAGGTTATGCAGCTGAAGGGCGACCTGCAGGGCGAGAACGACCTGATTACGCGCATTTGGATTTTTGCCAAGGATGCGAACGAGGTTAGAGCGATTTTGTTTACGGATACGGCGAATACGGTGTACGAAGCGATCAAGGCCGACTTTACGGTGAAGGACATCGAGAAGTTCGTACAGGCGGATGAAACGTTCACCCCTTACAAGCCGATGGCCGGGGACTATTATTTGCCAATGAAGCCGCTGACGATCCCAAGCTTCAAGATGACTTATACGCAGTTTACGGCGGATCAATTGAAGCGTACGTTTTTTGTCGATCCGACGCTGACGCGCAATGTGACGGAGCGGGACGCCTCGGAGATTTACACGGACGGGAAACGCGGGCTGAAGCTGAGAAACGAGCAGCATTGGATGACATATACCGATCCGGTGGCCGCGTCGGAGAACAATAAGGTCGATTTACGCGAGAGCTTGTTGTCGGCCGTGCAGTTTATCAACCAGCATGGGGGATGGAACGGCAATTACGGGGTGCAGAAGGTGCCGCAACGGCTGCTGCCGGGCAATCAGCAGTATGTGTTCCGGCAGTACTACAATTCGTACCCGGTCATCAATACGCGGAGCGAGAATACGGGCTTTATGAAAATATCTCTGCAAAAAGGTATTGTAGCCAGCTACGAGCGTTCGCTGCTTACCCCTGATCAGCGAAGCTCTGCCCGCACCGAAGTGCAATTGGCGGGCGGAGAAGCGCTGGAGCAGAAGCTAGCTGCGTTCGCCAACAAGTCGCGGGTGTATTCGATCTTCCCGGCTTACCGCTTGGTCGTGACGGAGCAGTCGATGATGCTTGTTCCGGCTTGGGTGGCCGAGCTGCAAGACGGCACGTACGAATTTTTGGACTAAGGAGGATGCCGGCGTGGAATGGGGACGGGCCAAGACGATATTGATATTGTCCTTCCTGCTGCTGAACGTGGTGCTCGGCATCCAGCTATGGTCCAGCCGTGCGGACCTTCTCGATCTGGATGCGAACGCGATCGGAGCGGCGGAGGAGATTCAAAGGCTGACGAAGAGTAAAAATATACAGGTGCCGCCGGATATTCCGAAGGATGTGCCGAAGCTGCGGGAGATTGTCGTCCGGTTCGACGATAACTTCAATCCGAAGAAGGCGGTACCGCTGGCGGCGCCGTTCAAATTCGATCCGTTGATCAGCAAGGGCTCGTTCCGGGAGCTCCTGGCGAAAACGGGGATTCCGAAGATCGAGTCGTACCAGTTCGATCCGATGACGAGTCTTGGCGGTACTTATGTGTTTCACCAACTGTACGGCACGCTTCCGATGTTCGACGTGCAGCTGAGACTGTTCGAGAAAAACGGGCAAATCACTTCCTACCAGCAAGGTTATGTGGAAGTGCAGTCCGACGGGCAGCAGAAGGAGCAGAAGGTCATTACCGCCTACATCGCTTTGCGGAGTCTGATCGAGAACTATTTGCCGTCGGGAGCGGTTATTACGAGCGTAAAGCTCGGGTATCACGGACAGGTGTACAATTCGCAGACGTTGAATATGTGGCCTTCCTGGCGGGTGTCGCTGGGGAATGCAGACGGAGACGTGTATTACGTTCATGCTTTGAACGGTGCGGTGGAAGGGCCGCAGAAGAGCAAAAAGTAAGCGGCTAAGGAGTTTTGAACATGGGGATACGGTTTTGTGTGCTGGGCAGCGGCTCGACGGGCAACGCCACGGTCGTTGCGACCGAAGAGGGCAAAGTGCTGATCGACGCCGGGCTTAGCGCGAAAAAGATCGATCAATTGTTGAAGGAACGGGGCATGTCGGCCAGCGAGCTGGACGCGATTCTGGTAACGCACGAGCATGCCGATCATATTAAAGGGCTGGGCGCGGTTGCGCGCAAGTACGATTTGCCCGTCTATGCCAATGAGAAGACATGGGCGGAGCTCGACCGGCAAATCGGCGAGATTGCGGAGGAGAACCGCTGCGTGATGAAGACGGGGGAAATGCTCGAATTTGGCTCGCTGCAGGTGGAGTCGTACGGCATTTCGCACGATGCGGCCGAGCCGGTCGGCTACTGCTTTTATCACGAGGAAGAAAAGCTGAGCGTCGCGACGGATCTCGGTTACATGAGCTCCAAGGTGAAGGAGAAAATTCAGGACAGCGACGTGCTCGTCCTGGAGTCCAACCACGATATCGAGATGCTGCGGATGGGCCGGTATCCGTGGAATATCAAGCGGCGCATCTTGAGCGATGTCGGCCACTTGTCCAACGAAGCGGCCGGGATCGGCCTCGTCGATGTGATGACGGCGAAGACGAAGCGGGTGTATCTCGCGCATCTCAGCCGGGACCACAACCTGATGGATTTGGCCAGGCTGGCCGTGAATAGTATGGTAGAGGAGCGGCTCGCGCCGGACGATCATCGTGCCAAGCTAAAGGACACGTATCATGACCGGTCGACGGAGTGGGACGTGTTGAAGGACGATTAGCCGTTGCCGGTCGGGAGTATGGACTGGTCAGACGCCTCCAGCGTGTGGATTTTGGCGGCTAATTCTTGTGGGGTGAGCAGCCCTTTTTCCAGCAGCAGTTCGAGAATGGCCCCCAGTAAAAGGGAGTTCCGGTAATGGTCTTCCTTGAGGTCCGCAAGCTTGGCGATCCAAGCGATTTCATCCAGATGGGACGATATGCGGCGGTTCGACATCTCCATCATCCTTCCTTGATCGGGTGCAGGCTATGTTCTTATTCTAGTCTAGCTTTAGGGAAATCATTCCTCTTTTTTAGTTTTTGAGATTGACAGATTTTAAGGTACAATGGATACAGCAGATTTTTCGGCCTCGGATGGGGTGCGGAGCGGGATGGAACAGGGGGCGGCAGCGGTGAGTTTGTTTGACGACGATTTTTATTCGACGAGGGCACCCCGAAGGGAGACTTGGCGCTTGCCGTCCGGCCGGCCCGGTGTGAGGCTGCCGACGTGGTTGCTCCCGGCCGTAGGCGGCGCCGTTGTAACGGCGGCCTTGTTTATGCTGTTCGACCGGGAGACAGGGCATGATTCGATGCCGCAGGCGGCAGCGGTGATGGCCGCTCCGGGAGCGGCGACCGGCGGAGGGATCGATGCCGAGCGGCTGATGAGCGATACGGTGGTAGGCGCGGCAGCGAAGGTATCGCCGACGATTGTGAGCATTATCGGCTCCCGTCGGGAGGGAGAGAAGGAAAACGCGCGCGGTGGCGCGGTGGGTCTTGGTTCGGGCGTTATTTTTGCCCGGTCGGGGGATCAGGTACGCATTGTGACAAACAACCATGTCGTGGAAGGGTACCAGCAGTTGGACGTCACCACGTTCACCGGCGAGCGTCGTAAGGCGACGTTGATCGGGCGCGATCAGATTACGGATTTGGCCGTACTGGAGATTGACGGAAGCGGGATCAAGCAGATCGCCGAATTCGGCGATTCAGATGCGCTCAAGCCGGGAGAGACGGCGTTGGCCGTAGGCAATCCGCTCGGACTCGGGTATGCGCCAACGGTGACCCGGGGCATTATCAGCTGGCCCAAGCGGACGATTCCCGTATCGCTCGGCCGCGAAGGCGAGTTCGACTGGGAGATGGAGGTCATCCAGACGGATGCGGCCATCAATCAAGGGAACAGCGGCGGCGCCCTTGTGAATCTGGACGGCAAGGTCGTCGGCATCAACACGCTCAAGGTCGCGGATATGGGTGTAGAGGGACTCGGCTTCGCGATTCCGATCAATCAGGCGCGATCGATTATCGAGACGCTGATCAAGGACCATAAAATCAAGCGTCCTTACATCGGCGTGGTGACGCAGGATTTGCAGTCGTATGCGGGCATCGAAAGCTTGAAGCTGCCGTCGGACGTCAAGAAAGGTGTCCTGGTGATTGACGCTATCGGTCCGGGTAAGGACGCGGGGCTGAAAACTAGCGACGTGATCGTGGAGCTGGACGGCAAGCCGGTCGACGGTACGCTGGCGCTGCGCAAATACATTTACGGGCATAAAAAGATCGGGGAAAAGCTCGCCGTCACGTATTATCGGGGAGCGAAGAAGAACACGGTTCAAGTCACGTTGGCTGAGTTGAAGGACCGCTAATGTGACTTTGGTAGGCGCGGTTGTTAGGGAATGCTGCAAGTCATGGCTGCGTTTGGGGAACAATGAATGCAGGGGCCGAATCGGAGCGAAACGGTGTGCGATTTTATTAGGGTTAAAAGAAAAAGGGGTCTTATCTTATGCACGTAGTTTGTAAAGAGCATCTGGAGCTGGCCATTGATATGTTCGTGGATGAATACGAGGATGCGCCAGACATTGTGGACTTAGAGGAAGTGAAGTTTACGGGCTGGGACCCGCCTCCGCATTGCGAACGGTGTGCCGAGCCGGGGCGGTTCTTGGTTGTGTAGGAGTTTGGCGGTGATGGTGAACAAGATAAAGTGATTGTGGGAGGGCTGGCTAGATGCGGCCTTCCTTTTTTGTGGCTGGTCGTGAGTGTAGTTTCCGTGGCTTTTAGAAGTCTTTAGCGTATTCAATTGCTTTTGGAATTTTTGCGTAGATCTTTTGTTGGCTGGTGTAGGAGGTAGCATACAAGTGGTTATTTCCGCTATATACATGGTAAACGTCGGTTCTATTCACAATCGTTGTTCCTAAATCATACTGGATAGCGCGGTAGTAATCACGATGGTAAGGTGCGGATTCCGGTGCAGGATATACTTTTGTTTTTGAATAGACGTGCTTGAATGAACCGTCTTCCTGATTAGTCCATATGAGATGGATGAGTTTTCTTAGTTCCATCCCGACGTAAGATTGGATCTGGACGT
This sequence comes from Paenibacillus tianmuensis, assembly GCF_900100345.1. Classification (GTDB taxonomy): domain Bacteria; phylum Bacillota; class Bacilli; order Paenibacillales; family NBRC-103111; genus Paenibacillus_G; species Paenibacillus_G tianmuensis. The sequence goes on from NZ_FMTT01000040.1 coordinate 49,930, forward strand.
TGGCGCGAACCTCAACCGGATTTACAATGGTACTAGTCCCGCCTTTTGGAGCGCTGCACAAGAAGGAATCTTGTTCTCTTGGCCCTAGCCCTACATTGTCATTGCCGTCTTCAATAACTTTATAAGGAACGGAGTACGTCGAATAGGCATATTGCTCCGTTAGATTACCTTGTGGAGTAAGAATCGTATTCCGGTTCTGCTTCAATGCCACATCAACAAAGCTTACGGTAAGGTTAGCCTGACCTTGGGGCTTGCCGACAACAACAGGTGCGGTTGGGGTGGCTACTTGTGCGCTGGAGACCGATTCATTTCTCAAGTTTGGCGCTGAAGCAACTTGGGAAGCAGCGAGGGTTAGAGCTGCTAAAGAAGCAGCTAGAATGGCTGGTATATGGTTATGGGCCATTGCTTTCACCTTCTTTAAAGGAATAATATGGTACAATTTACATAATACCATATCTCTCTAGGAGGCAATATGGGTTTGGAAGGGAATTTGTGGAGTGACTTTATCTGATTACATATATTGTGATGTAACCTGACATAAAAATTCAAGGCACCCCGAACAGGACATATAAAGGTTAAACGAGAGAGGAAGAGCAAGAGCGGATGAACATTCAGATTATCGCAGTAGGTAAATTGAAGGAGACTTATCTGGTGCAGGGGATCGCCGAGTACGTCAAGCGCTTGGGGCCTTACGCCAAGGTACAGATCGTCGAGGTGCCGGACGAGAAGGCGCCGGAATCCATGAGCGCCGCGGAGGAGGTGCAGGTGAGGCAGCGCGAGGGCGAGCGCATTCTCGCGAAGCTTCCCGCCGATGCCTACGTGGTGGCGCTTGCCATCGACGGGAAGCCGCTGTCGAGCGAGGAGCTCGCGCGGCAGGTGCAAGACCTTGCCACGTACGGGCGCAGCCACATGGCTTTTGTTATCGGGGGCTCGCTCGGCCTCGCTCCCGAAGTGCTTGCGCGCGCGGACCTTAAGCTCTCGTTCGGGCGCATGACGCTGCCACACCAGCTCATGCGGCTGGTGCTGGTGGAGCAGGTGTACCGGGCGTTTAAGATTATACGGGGGGAACCTTATCATAAGTGACGGCGAAAAATTAGGAGTTAAAAAGTTCGTCTCGCCATATATTTGCCCTGTTCCTATCCGTTGTGATGGAAGATAATTCACATAGAGATAAGGCTAACAGGCTTCATGCAGGCTATATCTTCGTAAACATGATGTTATAGGAAAGCCAGCAAAGCATAAAGGAATGAAAAAAATGACAACCAAACAGGAAGCATACCGAGAAGAGTATAGAGAATATTTGATGGAGTTATTTTCAAAAGCATGGAATACTAGACCAATTGATTTTATTTACACTTTACTGAGAGTGTCTGGAGTACAATACGGGCATTGGGATCCCTTTTCTGAAATACTAGATGCTTTTGAAGATTATAATAAGTTTTTAGATTTTTCAGATACTCTTGAAGGGAAAGCACCTTTTCGGGTTGGCCTATTAATGTACTGTCAGGCAATTGAAATAACTGCTATCCACGAACTCTTTGCAAATTTAATAAGATGTTGTAGTGGACAAGACTTTGTTATAAAACCTTTTATTGAAAGTCAAAAACAAAAAAAACGTGAGCCTCTTTACTACATTCCTCCAAGTGCAAATACAAAAGTGAAAATTCTTAAAGAATTAGCTTTAAAGAGTAACGATCTTAAGTTTCAAGAAATTTTTGATTCGTTTTATAATGACCAAATTAGAAATTCATTTGTTCATTCAGATTATTGTATAACTTCAGATGAATATCGCTGGACAGAAGGAGGCCCACCATCATCTGTCAGTCTAGAATACATTAATGAATTAATAACAAGGACATTCGCTTTTTTCGAAGTTCTCCTTCAGGCGTGGAAATCCTGGCTCATTTGGTTCAATAATCACCCTAAATACATAAGGCTTCCTCAATATGAAGTGTTTGAATTATTAACTAACGAGACAGATGGCTTATATGGATTTGCTATGCATTTTTCTAACGGACAAAGAGCTTATTTTGAAAGATACTCAGAAGTAGTTGATTCAAGAAATTTGACACTTAATAAAGATGGGTCTATTAATTTTTTTGTTGGTGACTTATCTAAATTAGAGATGGAATGGAAAGTAGACGGGAAAGTTTTTATTGGATAGAACTAATATATGAAGTGTACAGCAACTCAAGAAAGGCTGGCCATCCTATAACACCGTATTCACGCAGTGGTCGTTGACGCTGCCTTGGTCTGCCCGCTACAGTTCGGGGAAGCGGAATCGGGCAGACAACCCTGCGAACAGGGCAACATTTTAGCGAATGTAGGCATTATGATTTGTTACCTGTTAAGGCACTAAGCTAACTGTTAAGGAGCGTAACCGAATGGATAATGAACGTATTAAACAAGGGCTATACAGTCTTTCTATTGCGACAAATGCAAGTGAAGTTGTTGAAGCTTGGGTAATGATGGGGGAGTCAACGGAAGATAAGTCATCAATTATCTCTTTAGACAACTATCACAAAAGTGTATACCCTACTGAGTTGAATAAATTAATCAACAATATCGATAGCCACTTCATTCCTTACTTTGAGACGGACAAGCTATACTTTATTGATGACGAGTTATTGATTGAAACTGTTAAAAACGGGGAAAAGGACACCACATTTGGTCTTGACTACTCAATAATGCTGGACACAAATTATGCTAGCTATATACATAATTTTGTAAGTAGGGATTATTCTACTTTAAATAATGAGATATTTACTACAATTGACCTGCTCATTAGGAATAGTTTTAATTATGATCATATTTTTTATATGATAGAAAACTATAAAAATTCGTTTGTAAATATAGAAGGTGAGGATGAAAAGACCAAAAGAGAAAAAAAGGCCAAGTTATACCTTAATTTGGTTAGCCTCGAACTTTTCAAGAGTATTAATAGAGAAGAATATATTAAAACAGGAAAGTTGCAATATGGGATTACAGAAAATGAAGCACAATTGCAAGCCGATCAAATCTTTAATGGAATTTTTAATTCTGCTTATGCACAAGAAGGGATGGATTATTACTTAAGAATACAGAGGTATATGGTACTATTCATAATAGGGGTAATGCAGATTAAGTTCGAATCAAAAACAACTGTACACAAGAAAGTTCAGAAGCTCTTTGAGTTTGCAACTAATATTGTTGGTATATATTTTGATAGAGAGTTTGTTATTGCTCATAAGTATTTCACTACACAAAACGATGTTAAAATGCTTAATAAAATCAATAAAGGAATGAGCCCCAAAAAGGTGCTTCAATTTATTGAAAATATAGCCTGGGATTTCTCTGTACCTAGGATTATGGAGCGACAGCTGTTACACGGTGGAAATGGACGTTATTTCATTCCATTTTTTCTAAGTAATGATCAAAACTTAAGAGAGTTACTACGACTTTTTAAAGTCAAAGGAATTATGTACAGTAAGTCAAATGACTTTTTTGTTCCATTTACTAAAATCATTACTCAAGAATATTTTGACGCTCATAACTACAATGTTGAAACTTACTTTACGGAAGAAGCACTTACCCGTAGGGCAGCAACATATGAGCGTAACAAAGATAGCCTTCCGCAAGTTATCGAAAGAGAATTTAAAAAGTTGACAGAAATAATGGGTTTATAAGTTATAAGTACTGTACGCAGTTAGCGTCACGCGGCGGTGAATAGTGGATTTGCCCATCCGTGGACCCCTGTCCGATTGTAGACAGGGGTTCAACATGCCCGCAAAAATTTTGAAAATGGCCCACCTTGATCTTGAATAGTGAGCCTTTTTGCTGTGATAGAAGAAACTTACCGTTACAGACAGCGCGGAGGACAGTAACCATCGGTGACGGCGAAAAACAAGTGAAAAGTTCGGTTCGCCATACATTCGCCCTGTTCCTCCTATCAATATTCAAAGATAATTTAGACATGTAAAACCTATGCAAAGTGGAGGAACAATTCTATGAAATTTACCCGGAGGAAAATTTCAATTGATTATAAGATCAATAGACTTTGGGAAAAGCATTCAATGGGGGCTTTTACAAAAAGTAAAATAGAAAGAGAACCAATTGTATCGAAAATTTCTATTATAGAAGATTACATAGAGAATTCAATACTAAATGAGCACGATTACTATTTGAAGATTTTCGATGAAGGGATTCAATTTATACATTGTGTTTATGAATTAGCGTTTATAAATAACACAAAAATGAACAATGAGATTGATAAAAAAGAATCGGTTGTGTTTACTATTTACATCTCTCGGTTATGTAATCTTTTGGTATCAATTCGAAGGCTAGTTTTAAGTGGATTTGAAGAGCCAGCAAGAATAATATCAAGATCGATTATTGAAACAATAGATATTATTCTTGTAGCTTTGTTTGATAGGGACTTTTCAACCCGGCTTTATGAAGTATTAGATAATAATTATTATCAAGATAAATTTTGGAAATAAAATATTGCTTACGGGAAAATTAATTCTAAGATAAAAGAATTATTTGAAGAATGTGACGTAGATCATAACTTTAAACAATCATATCTAAAGAACAAAAAAGAACTTAAAAATTTCTTTTCTAATTCAGTTCACTCTTCAATTATTGCCTCTCGCAATTCTCTTCTGTTACCATCGTTAAAACCTAATAAAATGTACGAAAAGTCCGTCCTTGGAGGAATTAGTTCAGAAACGAACAAACATTTAATCATGATATTTCTTCAAATCGAAAGTTTTAGTTATTTCCTTTTGTTTTTCATTATGGAGCGACCACCGAGCTTTCTTTCAACAATTGATGAATTTGAAAAAGAGATAGACAAAGTTTTTGCTTCTTACTTTGTTATTAGAGATTTATGTATAATTAACAGAAAGAATTTTATGAATCAATGGTAGTAATGCGTAGATGGAGTGGATAGTGTAAAACTCCCTTGATAAGTTCACAGCCCCTCACACGCTCCACCAAGCCAGGACAAAGGAGAACGTCCATCAAAGGCGTTCTCCCATTGCTTCCCGCTAGTTCTCCTCATTTTCCCTATTCATTTGTTCAGCCAATCTGTTTTTAATTACCTCAAACTCTGGCGTTTTCATAATTGCTTCCAAATGCGTCTCATGTATCTTTATGTCGGTCGTGACTTCTGATCGCTCGGTAGGCTCCCCATACAACCTGAGTTCCCGGATTGTATAACGATGATGAATGAAAAAATAGCATAGGGACAAGGCATTTAGCCGAAAATGGTTGATTTTACCTCGTTACATATTATATAATGTATAACGAGGTTGGTGTTCATTATGGCGATCATTTATCAAACCAATAAAAAGACAGGCATTACCTATGCCTACAACAACGAGCCCTACTGGGATAAGGAAAAACAGCAGTCTCGTGCAAAGCGGACGCTCATCGGGAGAGTCGATCCAAAGACGGGAGAGATCGTGCCCACCCGAGCGTATCGGAGAGAGACGGAGTCTGGCGCCCCTGCCAAGAAGCGCGG
>NZ_FMTT01000045.1 GCF_900100345.1 Paenibacillus tianmuensis
ATCCAAAGGGCAAAATCGTCATCGTGTTGGATAACGCTCGCATTCATCATGCCAAGTTATTGCAGCCGTTTTTGGAAGAGATGAAAGGCCGACTCGAACTGGTTTTCCTGCCGCCTTACAGTCCGAAATTGAATCTTGTTGAAGGGTTATGGAAATGGCTGAAATCCGATGTAATTAACAATGTGTTCTATCACACGGTGGCCGAAATCCGTAACAATGTTCAGCAGTTTATGGACGAAATCATGAAATCTCGGTGGTCGATCATAGATCGGCTTTGTGTTAGGTTCTAATTCTAATGAATTCATTAGTTCAACTTATATAGTTGAAAATCCTTCATTAATTTTTCCTTATCAAGCATCAAAATTTCGCCATTTGGCAACTCATACGAGCCTCCGCCCGGATGACCTATGCTCAGTACCATATAACCATGGGACGCAAGCTCTTCGAATTGAACTGTGTTGGCTTCACAAAAGAGGGTTAATCCATGGCTGAACAGGAGAAGCGGGTGCTTGCCATCACATATGGGAGCGCTGATATATGAATTCGTTTCAATACCGCTGGTTCCCGGAAGGATACTCTCGCTGACATATTTTTTCCGTTTTCCTTCGCCGATATCTTTTGCTGGATAAAAGCATAGGCAGGGAATAACGCGTTTTTTATCGTCTTTTTCATCCAGATTGTATTCATAAGAAAAGGACGTATATCCTACTAGGAAAGGGCCACTGGGTTTTCTGAGTTTGTGTTTCTCTTTGATCTTCATGATATTCTCCTTTCAAAATAGAAGTTGTATTTACGATCATATGTTAAAAATTTCTCAATCAACATTATACCAAATAATAGTCCATTAAATAACGCAGCGCGATCAACCGTCAATTAGCAATTTACGCCCCCCGCCTCCAAACAACAAAACGGAGCCGTCCCTTTCCGGGAGTCGGCTCCGTCCGCATGTGCCCGATTATTGATAGAAATTGCTGCGGGCGAAGTTTTGATTTTGCTGCGCTTGAAAGCTCGCTTGATTAAACTGTGCGACCGTTTGCTCCAACTGGTTGCAAATTTGCGCCATTTGCTGCATTTGCTGAATCGCCGTCTGGTGGCCTTGCAGCGCCGTTTGAATCACTTGTACCGCCTGCTGCTCACGCTGGGACAAAATTTGCAGCTGCTGCGCATTTTGCTGCTCTTGCTGGAGCAGACGCTGGTAATTCGCGCTCGCTTGATCCGTTTGCTGGATCATTTGTTGAATCATGTGCTGGCATTGACTCAATTGCTGAGTAGCATTGAACATGGACGGAATTCCTCCTTGGCATGCTTTCTGGAAATAGTTGGCTTCACTTTCAGCCCACTTTAGTATGCATGCGTCTCTCCATCCTTATGCATCCCTGCATAACATTTTTTTGCCGCTCCCGCTCCGCTTACAGCGTCCATTCTTCCGACAACTGCACGTACAGCTCGATCAGAAAAGCCGTCGGCTGGCCCGCATACAACTCCCGTTCCACCTCCAGCTTGGTACCGAGCCGATCGGCCACCTGTCGGGCAAGCTCCTCGCGCTTGAACTTATCCAGCGAGGGCAGACGCTCTACGAACGTGGACAGCAGCAGCCAGTCCTCCCGCTCGATCCGCCTGCAGAACACATCGGACAGCTTGAGTTCGTATGTCGGTCGAATGCGATTCTTGGCCAGCCACTTCCGGGTCCGCTTGCGCAAGGCAAGCCGCTCGTGCTGCATATCGCGGATGACGAGCGTGCCTGCCGCCAAGTCTCCGATCCGCTTGTCCATCGGATGGAAGAACATCCACAGCATGCCAACAAAATAAAAGGAAGGCAAGAAATCGATCAGCCGGAAAAAATTGCGGATGATGGCCGACAGCAGCGTAATCGGCTGGCCGTTCTCTTGAATGACGCGCAGGCCCAGCCATTTTTTGCCGAACGTTTGCCCGCCCATATAATACTCCGTCAACACATAGTAGCCGCCGATCAATGCAAAGCCGAGCACGATCAGGAAAGCGGCGGCATATTCCCCAAGCGCTTCGTCCAAGCCGATATCCAATAGCATCAGGATCAGACCGACCAGCAGACTGACGGCCCCGAAGGCAGCCAGCAGCAGCACGTTATCTATGAGCTGAGCGGCCGTCCGGCTGCCGATGCCCGCCGTCCGGAACTGGAGCCGGACATGCTCCGGCGTCACGATTGACGCTTCCTTGATATTCACCTCGTTCATTTCCCCGCTCCTCCTTTCCATTATTGTGGTAATATTAAACTATTCGAGAGACGGAAGGAGATCGTTCGCACCTATGAACATTCAGCGCTTTATCCGCGAGCACAAGCCCGTATGGACCGAGCTTGACGGACTGCTGACCTTATTCGAGAAAAAGCGCCGCACGGTACAGGCCCCGCAGGTTGACCGGCTGACTTTCTTGTACCGAACGGCTTCCGCCCATCTGGCCTACGCGCAAACGTACTACCCCGGCGATGAGATCGGACTTTACCTCAATCAGCTCGTAGCGCGGGCGCACCATGCCCTGCATGCCGAACAGTGGAAAACGTCCCATCGGCTCGGCGACTTTTTCAAGCGCCGGTTTATCGGCTACCTCCTGGAACGTAAACGGTTCATTGCGCTGGCGTTTCTGCTGTTTATGGTCGGAGCGCTGTCCGGCTTCGCCGCCGTCTGGCAGGACCCGTTGAACCTGTACGCGCTCGTATCCCCCGAGATGGCCGACGGCATCAATCCCCAAGCGGTGGGCAAAAACCACGGCGAAGTGCAAAGCGCCGTCATGTCCACGTCCATCATGACCAACAACATCCGGGTCGCCGTTCTCGCGTTCGTGAGCGGCATCACCTTCGGGCTGCTGACGGTTTACGTGCTGTTTTACAACGGCATCCTGATCGGCGCGCTGACCGCCGTCTTCTGGCAATCCGGCAAAAGCTACGTGTTCTGGGCGTACATTTTGCCGCACGGCGTCATCGAGCTGACCGCCATCTTCATTGCCGGGGGCTCCGGCTTGTATATGGGCTACCGGATGATTAACCCCGGACCGTATACGCGAAAATATATGCTTCTGCGCTCCGTCAAACAATCGGCACTGCTGATGGTCGGCACGATTCCGTTGTTCGTCATTGCCGGGATCATCGAAGGCTACATTACGCCTTCCGGCTTGTCGCTGGAAACGAAGTACATCGTCGCGGGCGCCACACTGATTGCCCTCGCGCTATATGTCGCTTACGGCCGCTTGAACGAACGCAGGCATGCGCAGCTTGCCGCCGATGGCACCATCCCGAAGGACGAAGCCGGGACGAGGACGGCGGACCTCTTCTCCTCCCCGGCCTCTATATCGAATCGTTCGATTTAAGATCCAGATACCGGTTAACCGCCGTCCAAGCCAACTGTCCGACGGGAACGTCCACAATGTCGATCCCGCCGGCCGCCATCTCGGCGGCGACCGTTTGCCGGTCGACGGCAAACTTGTGCGCCACGCTTTTCACATAAGCCTGGCGCCTGCCCGCCGTCTCGGCCAACGCCCACCCCTGCAGCACTTCGTCCCGCAGCCCGAGCAACAAAATCCGATGCTGCCGCTTCAGCCGCATCAGCAGCGGACGCAGCCCCTCCTCGAACATATAATTGTCCATATCGGAGAACAGGACGGTCAGGCTCCGCTTCTTTTGCACGCGCAGCAAATGCTGCAAAGCCGTGCTGTAGCTGGCCTCCACGAAGTCGCTCTGCAGGTTGTAGACCGCCGCCGTCAGCGTCTGCAGATGGAGAAGTCCGCTGTCCGGCGGCACATATGCCTTCACCCGGTTCGAGAAGGCGAGCAGTCCCACCTTATCCCCTTGCTTGAGAGCTACGGCGGCAAGCGCCAGCGCCGCTTCGAGCGACACGTCCAGCTTGGTCCGGCCGTCCAGCTCGATCCCCATCATGCGTCCGCAGTCCAGCAGGATGGTGACGACCTTGCCCCGTTCGGGGCGGAATACGTTGGTCATCAGCGTGCGGGACCGCGCCGACGCTCTCCAGTTGACGAACCGCGGGTCGTCGTCGGGGACGTATTCGCGAATCGCGTGAAATTCCGAGCCGGACCGCTCCTTCCGGTAAATCCGCCTGCCTTCCAGCGTCAGCTGATTTTGCATCGAAGATAAGATGCCCCGGACCCCCGACATATCGGGGTAAATGCGGATCGTCTGCCCCAGCTCCACTCGCGCCTGCTTCTCCCACAGCCCGATTCGCCCTCTCAGCCGGAGCCATACCGAGCGAAAATGATATTCTCCCCGCTCTCGGCCCAGTGTCGTGTAGCGGACTTCCGCCGCCTTCCCTTCCCAGGCTGCCGTCAGCGAGGCTCCCGGCGAAAGGAACGTTTGCGGCAGGTCGTCGGCCACCGTCAGCTTCAAGGATACGGGCTGCGGGACTTCCGCGCGCACCGTCACCTCGAACGGGCTGCCGATATCGGCCTGTTCGGGCAGGCTGCGGCTGACGCGCAAGCTGCGCCGCCTGGGAAGCAGCGACAGATCGAGCGCGCTCAGCCCGAGCAGCGCGCCGCAGACCAGCCACTGCACGGCGGCTCCAGCCCCGTTCCCGGCGGCATAGCCCACGCCTACAAGAACCGCCCCCGCGCCTGTCAGCAGGGCCATGCGCGGCGTCGGCACGATCAGCCTCCGCTCAATCGCGTCAGCGAGGGACCGGAATCGTGGCCAGCGTTTCCTGGATGAAGTGGTCACCGGTCTCTCCCTCCAATTCAACCTGCGGCGTCAGCAGCAGACGGTGCCGCAGCGCCGGAACAGCTACGGTCTTGATATCGTCCGGTGTGACGAAGCTGCGCCCGTCCAGCAGCGCCCAAGCGCGGGCTGCCATCATGAGCGCGATCCCCGCCCGCGGGCTCGCGCCGAGCAGAAGCCGCTTGTCTTCGCGGGTTTTGCGGATGATCACGGCAATATATTCGACCAGACTATCCTGCACGACTACCTCTTGCAGCTCCGCACGAAGCTGCTTCAGACGGTCCAGCGAGAACGCGGCGTTTTCCTTCCGCTCCGCAGTGGCGAAGAAAGGAACGTGTTCTTTTAAAATCGCAAGCTCCGATTCCAAGTTCGGGTACGACACGGTCAGTTTGAATAAAAAGCGGTCTAACTGCGCTTCAGGCAGCGGATACGTGCCTTCGTACTCCACCGGATTCTGCGTCGCGACGACGAAGAACGGATCGGGCAGCCGGTACGTCGTGCCCTGAATCGTCACCTGCCGCTCCTCCATCGCTTCGAGCAAGGCGGCTTGCGTTTTCGGAGGCGTACGGTTAATCTCATCGGCCAGCAGCAGGTTCGTAAAGACCGGACCACGAATCGTCTGGAATTCGTTGTCTTTCAAATTGAAAATCACGCTGCCGGTAATGTCGCTCGGCATCATGTCCGGCGTGAACTGCACCCGACTGAACGAACCGACCGTTAATTCGGCAAGCGTGCGCACCATTTTCGTTTTCCCAAGGCCGGGAACTCCTTCGAGCAATACATGCCCCCCGGCCAAAAATGCGGTCAGCAGCAGACGAATATTGTGCCGCTGTCCGATCACGTTCTTCTCCATCTGTTCCAGCAACTGCTGCAATCGGCTCACTCCCTCTCCAGTCTACGGATCACGCCATCGGCCATCCGGCTGTCTTTCTCGAACTGCTTCGGCGAATAGCTCGCCGCTTCCTCGGCGGCCTGCCAGCTTCGCATCACCGCCGCAAGCTGCTCCAGCTCCTCCTTGCTTAAGTGCGGCTTGGCGGCCGCAAGCGCCTGCGTTACGGTCGCATCGAAGCGTACGCCCCATCGCTCGCGCATGAGGCCGCGGACGTATCTCGCTTGGTGCGCCAGCGCTTCCCGCGCCAGCCCGCGCCGCTCGTACCACCCTGCGGCCGCGAGCAGCGTCTCGTCCCCGCGCCGCACCGTCCATGCACGCGGCGTGTAAGCCGGTCCGAAGCGCACGCCCTTCATCCAGAGCCACAGCAGCGCTCCCAGGGTCAGTTGCAACAGCACGGCGAGCAGCCAGCCGGGATATACTGCAAGCAGGCCCGGTTTTTCGTAAAGCCCATGATGATACTCGTCGAACCACAGCCCCACGGTCTCCGGGCTTGTCTGTAGGTACGGCCGGATCAGCTCAAAATGCGAATGCTCCAAAATGCCGTCGTTCCTCATCCACTCCGGAACGAGCAGCAGCGTCATGCTGCCCTGCCCGATTGCGGCGCGTCCGGCAATAATGCCGCGCTCATCCTTCAGCAGCGGCTTCATGCCCGGCGCTTCCTTCAGGCGGTAAGCGGACGCAACCTTTCCGCTGAGCCCGGTACCCGACTGCCCTGTCAAGTCGGTGATCGCCACAGGGGCCGATCCGGCTTGCCCTGTCTTCGTGAAGGTAAATTCATCCAATTGTTCCGGGGCGTCATGAAACAGCACAAGCTCATTGCCCCCGCTTACCCATGTACGGATCTCTTCCCATTCCTTGGCCGCCAGCGTATACGGTTGAATGACGATCAGCTTATGACGCCCCCCGCTTGGCAGAGACCGCCAAGGCTGCTTCCATGCTTTTACGGGTGCGCCCTGCTCTTTAAGCAGCGTAAATACCGCTTTAGTCCCGTCGCGGTCTGCGGACGTCGACAGATACGGAGGAAGATCCGGCAGATCGGGCTTCACCAGAACGTATCCGAACAGCAGAAAGGCGACGATGCTGACCGCCAAAGCGATCTGCAGCTTGTTCCGCTTAAGCATAACCCGCCTCCTCCCGCCGGTACGGCGCCAACAGCTCGGTCATCCGTCCGTATTCGTGCGCTCCCGCCGTACCGCCTCCATAATAAACGAGCTCGAACAATGAAGCGGCCTGTTTGAACGACTCGACCGCCCCCGGCTGCCGCTCGTACAGCTCCTCCGCATATTCGCGGTTCGTCTTCCACCGCTCCGCCCGCACCCAATCGCGTTCGTCCATCAGCAGAAGCATCGCCAGAAACGTCCGGCGCACCGCCTCCGGATAGTTGCCCTCCGCTGCGCATTCCTCCGCTTCCCGAAGCAATGCGGCGAAGGAGCGATCCAGCTCCGCAGCGCTGCGGAATACGCTGCGCCGTCGGCTGCGGCGAAGAAGAATCAAGCTGCGCACCAGCCAGACGATGGCCGCCACAAGGATGGCAAGCAGGATGCCGAGCAGGACGTAGGCCAGCACCTTCGGAGTGCCGGGCGGAACGGACATGTCCGGGAACAGATCCATCACCTTCCGCCACATCCGCTCCAGCCACTCGATAATGGGATTCCGTCCGTCGTTTCGCAAATACGCCGTGTACTCGTCGCGTTCCAGAATACTCTCCAGCTGTTTCTTTTCCGCTTTCCAACCTTCGTTAATCATTTTTCCTCTCCGGCTCCTCCGAACGGTTGGCATCGGCAGGCTCGCGTTCCGGCGACGGCTTCGCGAGACTTCCGTTTTCCCGTCCGGCCGCATCTCCCGTTTCCACCGGTTGGCTGCCGTATGAACCGTACGACTGACCGGCGGCAAGCATCTGCTCCAGATCGGCCCCCTCGTTACGCACCCGCAAGTCGAAGTACGTCACCGCATAAGGAATCATATAGATCGGCGTGATCAGCAGCGACAGCACAATGTAAATCAACTGGCCGAGCAGAGACAATTTGAATACCGCGATCAGCAGCGCATAAGTCCCCATCGTAAAGACACCGTAAATGATCGACAGGACGAAGTAGATGCCGAATATGCGCCAAAAGTTCCCTTTGGTCAGCCTCCAGCTCCGGCCCAGTGACGAACGGCCGTCCTCCAGCGCGACGACCGGCAAATAAAAGCCGAATCGGATCGCAAAAAAGCCGATTCCCGCCGTCAGCACCACCACAAGCAGCAAATACAAGACAAACAGCAGAACAATCAGCACGATGCTGCCGCCGAACGGGTCGGAACCGATCTCGGCAATGCCGGCGCCGATGCCGATCGATACCGCGGCGACAATAATAACCCCGAACACGACAATGGTCGAGATCGCCATGTACACGCCTCCGAGGATCAATCCGAACAGCAGCGTATTTCCTACCATCGGCCAGAAACGGGAGAATGAGCTTTTCAACAGCTCCTTGAAGCCCACGGAAGCTCCTTCGGCGGCGGCGCGGACCAAGTGAAGCTGCGACGAGACCGCTGCCGGAAGCACGGCCACCACGTAAATCGGCAGCAGCAGGAACGAAAACAACAGCAGTCCTATGTTCAGTTCTTCACCCGACCCTCCAGCTTCGGCGAATCGTTCCAACGAATCGGCAATCGTTTCCCCGGATTCCGGGAGAAGCGAAACACTGCTCAAATCGAAGAGCACTACGTTTTGCAAAAGATAAAGCGGACCGAAAAACAGCAGCGTCAGCAAAAATGTCACCGTAAAATGCTTGCGGTAGATCTGAAAGCTCCTGTCCATAATCGCACCGATCCCCATCGGCCTTTCAAATGAAATCATTGTTTCTCCTCCTGCCCCACATATTCGACATCATTATACACGAACTTTCAGCGGGATAGCACCAATAAATTACAGCATGTAAAAAGCCGACCGTCTGATTCGACGGCCGGTCCGGGTGTTGCTATGGGGGCTTAAGGCTTCACGTCATACATTTTGTACAAGCCGTCCAGCATCAGGTTGGCAGCTTTGACGCCGCCCGCCGTATTCCAAATGACATCGTCCACTTTGAACACTTTATTGTTTTTGACGACCTTCAAGTTTTTCCAGAGCGGATCGTTCATCCATTCTTCTTCCTGCTTGGTTCCTTTGCCGTCCCCAGTCTCATAGGTGAAATAAATGACCCGGTCGGCGGCTTCAAGCTCCGTCAGCCGTTCTTTCGTAATGTCCTCGAACGCCTTCTCGTCGTTCTTCGCATCAGAGCGGGCAATCCCGATTTGCTTAAAGATAACGCCGGTAAACATATTGCCGTAGTAGTAACGGGTTTTGCCGCCCATGAAGCGGACAACGGCCACTTTCTCGCTCAGCTTGCTGCCGGCTTTTTGCTTGAAATCCTCAATCCGCTTGTCGAATGCGGCGATGATCTTGTCGCCCTCGGCTTTTTTGTTCAAGGCTTCGGCGTACAGCTTGAAATTTTCCTTCCATTCGCCGCGCAGCGTTTCCGAATAGACCGTTGGGGCGATGGCCTTGAGCTGGTCGTAAATTTTTTCGTGGCGCATTTTGCTGCCGATGATAAGATCCGGCTTGAGCGATGCGATCAGCTCCAAGTTCGGCTGCTGCTCGCCGCCGATTACTTTGACACCTTCCATGTCGGCCTTGATATGGTCGAACCATGGGTTGCCGGTGTACGATTGCACCGCGCCGATCGGCTTCACGCCGAGCGCGAGCAGCGCTTCCGTCCCTTCATTGGTCAAAATGACGACCTTCTGCGGGTTAGCCGGAACCTCGCTTTCGCCCATGGCATGCTTGACTTTGCGCTGACCGTCCGCTTTGGCCGGGGCGGCGGCTCCTCCGGATTGGGCATCCGGCTGCGCTGCGGGCTTCTGGCCGCAGGCCGTCAGCCAGACAGACAATAATAAGACGACGGCAAGCAGCGCCGCCGATTTCAGACGAAACGACCGGTTAAGGGAAAACATGTGCGACCTCCTGATCTCTGGTTGTTCTCGGTGTCTTCGTTACATTAGTGAATGCCGCAAATGATTGATAATCATTATCATTTACTTGGTTAATATTACTGAGCATTGCCTTGCTTGTCAACTATTTTTATGATAATGCTTCTCTGATTCATTGACACTTGATAATGGTTCTCATACAATAAAATAAAGCGTTCATACTACAGGTTAAGACAGGAAGCAGGCTATCTTTTTATGCGCAATCCACTTCATCGTCGCTCTTCCAAAATCATCGGCCTGATCGCAGCTCTCGTACTGCTCGCTCTGGCTATGGCGGCCAGCGTCATGTTCGGCCTTAACTATTATTCTTGGGACCGCGTTATCGCGTCCTATATGCAGTTTGACGGCTCCAACGATCATATTATTATCCAGACGGCGCGTGTGCCCCGGGCGCTTATCGCCGCTGCGGTCGGCGCAAGCCTCGCCGTAGCCGGCGCGCTGATGCAAGCCATTACCCGCAATCCGCTCGCATCGCCGAGTATTTTCGGCGTCAATGCAGGAGCGGCGTTTGCCATTGTATTTTCCGTTACCCTGTTCGACGTCTCGGGCATGATCCAATATACCTGGATCGCGTTCCTGGGGGCAGCCGTCAGCGCCGGGGGCGTATACTTTCTCGGTTCGATCGGGCGCGACGGCCTGACCCCGATCAAGATTACGCTCGCCGGCTCGGCCGTCACCGCCTTCTTCGCGTCGCTGACCCAAGGCATCTTGCTCGGCAGCGGCAAAGCGTTCGATCAAGTGCTGTTCTGGCTCGTCGGCTCGGTGGCCGGACGGACGTTGGAGATGCTTAGCGCGGTTCTGCCTTATATGCTCGCGGCCTTAGTAGGAGCCCTGCTTCTCTCGCCGCAAATCAACGTGCTGGCGATGGGCGAGGACGTCGCCAAAGGACTCGGCCAACGCACCCTGCTTGTCAAAGCCGCAGCGGCCGTCGTCATCGTACTGCTGGCCGGCGGCGCCGTATCGGTAGCGGGGCCCGTCATATTCGTCGGCATCATCGTGCCGCATATCGTCCGCTATCTGGTAGGGATCGACCACCGCTGGCTGCTTCCTTACTGCGCCGTGCTTGGCGCGCTGCTGCTGGTTAGCGCCGACGTTGGGGCCCGCTTCATCGCCATGCCGAAGGAAGTTCCCGTCGGCGTCACGACGGCCCTGATCGGCGTCCCCTTCTTCGTGTATATCGCGCGCAAAGGAGGGCAGCTGTCATGAGCCGACAATCCAGCCGTTACTTTGCCGTCCGCGGAAAAGCTTTCTCGTATCTTGTCAGCAAAAGAGCGCTGGCCGTGACGTTATTGCTGCTCTTTGTCACGATTGCCGTCATGATTCTCAGCACCGGCATCGGCAGCGTTTATATCCCGCCGGGCGAAGTCGTCCGTTCGGTCTTCGGCTTCGGAGCCGATTCCAGCGAGATGATCGTCCGCTCGCTTCGACTGCCGCGCATTCTGATAGCCGTGCTCGTCGGAGCGTCACTTGCGGTAGCCGGGGCCATTCTGCAAGGCGTCGTGCGCAACTCGCTGGCTTCGCCCGACACGGTCGGCATGACCGGCGGCGGAACGCTCGGAGCCGTCTCGTTCTTTTTCTTTTTCTCGGACAAAATTACGATTCATCTGCTGCCGGTATTCGCTATCGCCGGCGCCTTCATCGCCACGTTCGTCGTCTATGCCCTTTCGTGGAAAGGAGACGGCGTTACCCCGCTTCGACTCGTGCTGATCGGCATCGGCTTCGCGGCGGCGATGAGCTCGATCTCGTATATGATGCTAATCTCCGGTCCCGTCGTTCTGGCGAATCAATTGCTCACGTTCATGACCGGAAGCATTTACGGCGTTTCTTGGGAGAAATCCGTCACGCCGTTGCTGCCTTGGTTTATCGTGCTGCTGCCGCTGATAATCGTCTATTCGCGGCATATCAACATCCAGGAGCTCGGCGAAGAAGTCGCCCGCAGCGTAGGCAGCGCCGTCCAGCGTCAGCGGTTCCTGCTGCTGCTGCTCAGCGTCGCCTTGGGCGGAGCCGCCGTAGCATTCGGCGGAGCGATCGGCTTCATCGGCTTGATGGCGCCGCATATGGCCCGCAAGCTCGTCGGCCCGGCCTTCGGCGCGCTGGTGCCGGTATCCGCGCTCATCGGAGCGATCGTGCTGCTGCTGTCCGACCTCGCCGGCCGGACGCTATTTGCGCCGCTCGATATTCCTGCCGGCGTATTCACCGCCTGCATCGGCGCGCCGTTCTTTGTCTATTTGCTGTACCGCAGCCGCAACCGTTAATTACGTTATCAACCTGTCGATATCGATGCAAAGCCTTGACACGGACACCATGTAAAACAGAGAAGCCCGGCCTATGCCAAGCGGAGCGGCGGAATCGACCGAGGAGCGCAAACGGTCGACACCGTTCCGTCTGCGCCATATCTGCTTATCACCGGGCTTCGAGACCGAAGGAGAAGATGTTATGATTGCCATCCAATCGAAAGACCTGTGCCTCTGTTACGGGGATACGTGCATTTTTCAAGAGCTGAACATCAAAATCCCGAAAGGAAAAATAACAGTGTTTATCGGCGGCAACGGCTGCGGCAAATCGACGCTGCTCCGCTCTCTCGCCCGGCTGCTCAAACCGCAGAGCGGACAAGTAGTGCTCGACGGCAGCAACATCGCGACGATGTCCACCAAGGAAGTCGCCAGACGCATGGCGATTCTTCCGCAAGGCCCTGCGGCTCCGGAAGGCTTGACGGTGCTGCAGCTTGTCAAGCAGGGCCGCTACCCGTATCAAAGCTGGCTCCAGCAGTGGTCCAAGGAAGACGAAGCTATGGTGCAGCACGCGCTTGAGCTGACGCACATGAAGCCGCTCGCCGAGCGTACGGTCGATTCCTTGTCCGGCGGCCAGCGGCAGCGGGCCTGGATCGCCATGACGCTGGCTCAAGGCACGCCGACGATTCTGCTTGACGAACCGACGACGTACCTCGATCTGGCGCATCAAATCGAAGTGCTCGATCTGCTGTACGAGCTGAACGAAAGCGAGCAGCGCACCATCGTCATGGTACTTCATGACATTAACCTTGCCTGCCGCTATGCGCATAACGTCGTAGCCATTAAAGACCGTAAAGTATGGGCCGAAGGCCGCCCGCAGGATATCGTCACCGAAGACTTGATCCGCAGCGTGTTCGATCTGGAATCGCGAATCGTCGAGGACCCGCTGTTCGGCACGCCGATGGTCGTTCCTTTCGGCAGAGGCAAACAGCCTCTGGCGGCCCAAGCGGCAGCTCCCAAGCTGGCGGTGGCCGGAAAATAATACGAATACCGAAGAAAGCGCCTCTCCTGCAAAAGGAGTCAGGCGCTTTATTTTTCTGCGGTTAGGGAACACTAATTCGAAAATGGACTGGGAGGAATATCCTTGCGCGCTTTTTCCTATTATGTGCATAACTATTGGCTGTCGGGTATTTTGGTGGTCGGAGCGATATGGGCTGTTTTTTACGTTTATCGCAATTGGGACAAAATCATGATTAAAGGAAGCGGACGCAAGTAGGCAAGGCTTCGCTGCACACAAAAAAACGAGGCAAAGGAATCACTTCCTTTACCCCGGTTCGTGTTTACACGAGCGCTTTCTTCGCAATGTCCGTACGATTGTGCTTGCCTTGGAAACGGATGCGTTCGGCATCCGCGTAAGCTTTGGCGCGGGCCTCGGCAATATCGCGGCCAAGCGCAGTGACGCCAAGCACGCGGCCGCCGTTAGTTACAACTCCGCCATCCTTGATGGCCGTTCCGGCGTGGAATACGATCGAATCTTGCACGTCCTCCAAGCCTTCGATCGGAAGTCCTTTCGGATACGAGGCTGGATAGCCTTCGGACGCCAAAATGACGCAAACGGCCGCTTCCTCGCTCCACTCGATCTCCATCTGATCCAGCCTACCGTTGACCGCAGCGAGGAAAATATCTAGCAAATCGGTTTTCAGCCGCGGCAGCACGACCTGCGTCTCGGGGTCGCCGAAGCGGGCGTTGAACTCGATCGTCTTCGGCCCGTTTGGCGTCAGCATCAGGCCTGCGAACAGTACTCCGCGGAACGGCCGCCCTTCGGCGACCATCGCTTTGGCCGTGGGCTTAATAATCGTCTCGATCGACTCGTCGATCATGGCTTGCGGGATGTGCGGCAATGGGCTGTAAGTACCCATACCGCCGGTATTCGGCCCTTTGTCGTTATCGTAGACAGCCTTATGGTCCTGTGCAGGAACCATCGGGCATACCGTTTCGCCGTCGACGAACGAGAGAATCGACATTTCCTGGCCGGTGAGGAATTCCTCGATAACAACCCGGTCGCCGGATTCGCCGAACACTTTGGCAACCATAATGTCGTGCAGCGCTTTTTCCGCTTCGTCCAGCGTCTGCGCCACAACGACCCCTTTGCCTGCCGCGAGGCCGTCCGCTTTAATTACGATCGGCGCTTGCTGCTGGCGCAGATAAGCAACTGCGTCCTCGTACTGCTCGAACGATTCGTAAGCGGCCGTCGGGATGTTGTATTTTCTCAGCAATTGCTTGGTGAATACTTTGCTGCCTTCGATAATCGCCGCATTTTGACGGGGTCCGAATACGGTCAGACCTTTCGCTTCCAAGTGATCGACGATGCCTTCGGATAGCGGATCGTCCGGACCGATGACGACCAGATCGATCGTATGGTCGATCGCAACCTGCGCAATTTCCTCAAATTGATTCACTTGAATCGGGACGCATTCGGCTACCGACGCAATGCCGCCGTTCCCCGGTGCACAGTACAGCTCCGTGACTTTGGGGCTTTTCTTCAGCGCCCAGCATATCGCATGCTCGCGGCCGCCGCCGCCTACAACCAGTATCCGCACGTTCAGGCTCCTCCTATTCTTTGTTCACGATCAGCAGTTCGGTTTCTCCGCTTCCGATCCGTACCGTTTTGACGAGCAGCGAGATGCGGTTCTCGTCGTTCAGCGCCTGCCAGTAGGCATCCGCAATCTGCCGGATGTCGTCGCTGGCAATCGGTACAAGCGCAGGTTCGCCTTGGAACGAAGGCAGCGGATTCCCGTCGCCTGCATACGTATGGATACAGTGACCGTAGCCCGGCAGCGCTTTCTCGTACGTATACGCATGACGAAGGGTTTGATCCTCCGTATTGCCGTTCGATTTTAGGATCGACAGCTTATAGGCAAATTGCCCGTCGTTTACATCGATCAAACCACTGATTCGCGGCGTAAAATTGGGCGCATCCGGCTCGTACGTCCGGGTGGCCAGAGCGGCTTCGAACGTGCCGCCGGAAAGCAGCGCCTCGTGAATCGTGTCCGTCTGATCGCCGTTCGTGACGATATGCGCGCCGTTCGCGTGCTTCACCGGGTAGTAGATGATGAGCGACGGATCGGTGAGCTTCGCCGGGTCTTTCGCTTCGGTGCGGACAAATCCGTTGTCTTCCTGAATAAATACACGGTTGCGACTGTTCTCGCTGCGCCCCATGATCCAGTACACCTGCACGAGTCGGGTGCCGTCCGGCGTCTGGCCGATCACGATGCCACGGCCCGGGTACGCATTTTGCCGCAAACTTTGATAATATTGCTCCGCTTGCGCGGCTCTATTCGTCGACACTTGGAATATTCCTCCTCAGGGCATTGCTACGCAATGCCTGCATCGTAAGCATAGGCTTGAACATTGCGGAAGCAATGTTCGCTTCGTTTCTTAATGGTGGAACAAACGGACTCCCGAGTAAGCCATCACCATGCCGTAATCGTTGGCCGCTTTCACGACTTCTTCGTCGCGCATCGAGCTGCCTGCCTGCACGACGTACTTGACGCCGCTGCGGCTGGCGCGGTCCAGATTATCGCGGAACGGCAGGAAGGCGTCGGAGCCGTAGGAAACGCCCTGCAGCTTGTTCAGCCATTCGCGTTTCTCTTCGCGTGTCAGACGCGCCGGTACTTGCTCGAAGCAGGCTTCCCAAGCCGCCTGCTCCACCGGCGTCAGCTCTTCTTCCAGCCACAGATCGATGGCGTTGTTTTGCTCCGCGCGGGAGAGCCCTTGACGGAAGGCCATATTCAGCGCCGTCGGATGCTGGCGAAGGAACCAGCGATCCGCTTTGTCTCCGGCCAGACGGGTGCAGTGAATGCGCGATTGCTGGCCGGCGCCGATCCCGATCGTTTGACCGTCCAGCGTGTAGCAGATCGAGTTAGATTGCGTATATTTCAGCGTCACGAGCGCAATGAGAAGATCGCGTTTTGCGTTCTCCGGAAGCTCTTTGTTGTTCGTCACGATGCGTTCCAGCGCCGTTTCGTCGATGACGGCGTCGTTGCGCTCCTGCTGCAGCGTCATGCCGAACAGCGTACGGGTCTCAACCGGATTCGGAACGTAATCCGGATCGATTTGGAGAATCAGGTAGCCGCCGTTTTTCTTGGCGCGGAGAATCTCCAGCGCTTCGTCAGTATATCCCGGGGCCACGACCAAGTCGGATACCTCCCGCTTCAACAGCTGTGCCGTCGAGGCATCCACAATATCGCTGAGCGCGACGGCATCGCCGAACGAGGACATACGATCGGCGCCACGAGCCCGTGCATAAGCAGTTGCCAGCGGCGACAGCTCCAAGCCTTCCACGAAGTAAGCTTTCTTCAGCTCAGGCGTCAGTGGCGCAGCTACGGCTGCGCCTGCCGGACTGACATGCTTGAACGAGGCGGCGGCCGGCAGTCCCGTTGCGCGGCGCAGCTCCCGCGCGAGCTGGAAGCCGTTAAAAGCGTCTAGCAGATTGATGAAGCCGGGGTCGCCGTTCACTACTTTGATCGGCAGCGTCCCTTCCCCGATTAGCTTCGCTTGCTTTTGATGCGGGTTCATTCCGTAACGGAGCTCCAATACTTGCGTTTGATTCGTCGTTTGGCTCATGATGCGGTCCCGTCCTCCTTAGATTTGTTGGCGGCATCCTCCAAGCGGATGCTTCCCGTAGCAATCGCCTGTATCACTTCGGGGTATAACCGGTGCTCGATGCGATGGATTCGTTCGGCGATGGAAGCCTCCGTATCGCCGGGTTCAATGTCCAAGGCGCGCTGCGCCAAAATCGGTCCGCTGTCGAGGCCCCCGTCAACAAGATGAACGGTCACGCCGGTCACCTTGACCCCGTGCCGGAGCGCTTGCCCTACGGCATCAAGACCCGGGAACGACGGCAGCAGCGAAGGGTGAATATTGAGCATGCGTCCCCAAAACGCATCCACCAGCACATTCGTCACAATGCGCATATACCCTGCAAGAACGACAAGCTCGACTTGCTTTTGCTGTAACATCGTCAAAATTTCCCGCTCATACGTTTCGCGCGAATCGTAGTCCTTCGGACGAAACGTATGAACAGGCACGCCGGCCTGCTTGGCTCGTTCGACTACCCCCGCTTTTGGCCGGTCACAGACCAAAAGCTCGATGCGCGCATCGAGCCGGCCTGCTATTGCCGCATCCGCAATCGCCTGGAAGTTGCTTCCGCTGCCCGAGGCGAATACGGCAATACGCAACGGTTCGGTTCTCATACAACCGCTCCGGTAAATGTAACCTTACACTCCCCTGCCGTTACGCGGCCGAGCGTATAGGCTTTCTCGCCATGCTGCGCGAATAGCTCGGCAGCCCGTGCGACCTGATCCTCCGCCACGATGATGACCATGCCGATCCCCATGTTGAACGTCCGGAACATATCGTTGTTGCTGATGCCGCCTTCCCGCTGCATCAACTGGAAAATCGGCAAAATCGGCCAAGAGCCGTAATCGATCTCGACGTTGACGCCCTCCGGCAGCACGCGCGGAATGTTCTCCAGGAAGCCGCCTCCCGTAATGTGCGCCATACCTTTGATCGGCACCTCTTCGAGCACCGCCAGCACCGGCTTGACGTAAAGCTTCGTCGGCACGAGCAGCGTGTCGCCCAGACGGCCTCCCAACTCGTCGATCGTATCGTGCAGGGTGTGGCCTTTGTCCTCCAGCAGCAGCTTGCGCACGAGCGAGAAGCCGTTGCTGTGAACGCCGCTCGAAGCGAGACCCAGGACGACGTCGCCGGGACGAATCGTGGAGCCGTCGATGATCTTCTTCTTGTCGACGATGCCGACCGTAAAGCCCGCGATATCGTACTCGCCTTCGCCGTACATGCCCGGCATTTCCGCCGTTTCGCCGCCGATCAGCGCACAGCCCGACTGCACGCAGCCGTCGCTGATGCCTTTGACGATCGCTTCGATTTTTTCCGGAATGACCTTGTCGCAAGCTAGATAATCGAGGAAAAAGAGCGGCTCCGCGCCCTGCACGACAATATCGTTCACGCACATCGCCACGGCATCGATCCCGATAGTGTCGTGTTTGTCCATCGCGAAAGCGATTTTCAACTTTGTGCCGACACCGTCCGTACCGGAAACGAGTACCGGCTCTTCATACTTGTCCTTGTTCAGGCCGAACAGCGCGCCGAAGCCGCCGAGGTCTGTCAGCACTTCCGGACGGAAGGTCGTCTTGACGTGCTTCTTCATGCGCTCTACCGCTTCGTTGCCGGCCGCGATATCGACACCGGCTTGTTTATATGCATCGGACACTTGGATTGTTCCTCCCCAAAAAGTGGTTGACTGCTGCGCCCGTTTGGCTGCGGTTTCGTACTGTCTGCCTGCGGCCGCTCTTGAAAACGGGTTATCTTATTTGATATTAGTAGTGGGAATAACCCGTTTTCAAAGGCGGCACGTAAACTCTCCGGCAGACACACGAACCTCCGCCTAAGCGCTCCGTCAAAAAATTTTGCGCAGGAAAACCTGCGCTATCGTAAAAAGGCGGTCCGGGCAGCCCGGGACCGCCGGGTTAGGTCAAAGCATGCTGGCGGCCTTGCCGCAATCAATCGCAGCCGCAGCCAAGAGCGGCTTCGTCGGGTACCGGCGTCGGGTAGCGGTTGTCGAAGCAGGCCGTGCACAGCCCGCGGTTGACTTCCACGTTCGGACGTCCGATAGCCGCAAGCAGTCCCTCTTTGCTGAGGAAGTACAGCGAGTCGGCATTGATCGCTTGGCGGATTCCCTCCACCGACTTGACCGCGGCGATCAGCTCCGTGCGGCTCGGCGTATCGATGCCGTAGAAGCACGGGTTCGCAAACGGCGGCGAGCTGATGCGCACGTGCACTTCCTTCGCGCCAGCCTCGCGCAGCAGGTTGACGATGCGCAGCGAGGTTGTGCCACGCACGATCGAGTCGTCGATCATGACGACGCGCTTGCCTTCAACGATGCTGCGCACCGCCGACAGCTTCATCTTGACGCCCTGCTCACGCAGCTCCTGGCTCGGCTGGATGAACGTCCGGCCGGTGTAGCGGTTTTTGATCAGGCCCAGCTCGTACGGAATACCCGTTTGCTCCGCGTAGCCGATCGCAGCGGAAATGCTGGAATCCGGCACGCCGGTGACGATGTCACCATCGACGAACGCTTCAATCGCCAGCTGGCGTCCCATCCGCTTGCGCGCGGAATGGATGTTCGTCTCGTCAATATCGCTGTCCGGCCGGGCAAAATAAACGTATTCCATCGCGCAGATCGCACGCTGCTTGATCGGCGAGAAGCGGTCTTCTGTCATTGCGCCGGTCTTGAAGTCAAACACCAGCAGCTCGCCCGGCTCGACGTCGCGGTAATATTTGCCCCCGACCGTGTCGAACGCACAGGATTCGGAAGCAAACAGCCACGCGTTGCCAAGACGCCCTATCACAAAAGGCCGCAAGCCGTGCGGGTCGCGCGCGACCATCAGCTTGTCCTTCGTCAAAAACATAAACGCATACGCGCCCTCCACCCGGAGCAGCGTCTCCTTCACGGCGGAAACGATATCGTTCTGCTTCGAGCGGGCAATCAAGTGCGCTACCACTTCCGTATCGCTGGTCGTTTGGAAAATCGACCCTTCTTCTTCCAACTGATCCTTGATTTGCGGCGCATTGGTCAAGTTGCCATTCGTAGCAATCGCCAGATCGCCTCCGCGGTATTTGAACACGAGCGGCTGCGCATTAGCCAGCTTGCTTTCGCCCGCTGTCGAATAACGTACGTGTCCGATCGACGCATTCCCGGTCATGAGGGCGAGGTTGTCGTTGTTGAACACTTCCTTCACAAGCCCCATGCCGCGGTGATAATGAAACGATTCCCCGTTCGCTACACAAATGCCCGCGCTTTCCTGCCCGCGGTGCTGCAGCGCATGGAGGCCGTAGTACGAGAGCGAAGCGGCTTCGGGATGCCCGAACACGCCGAATACTCCGCACTCCTCCCCCAGCTTGTCCATAATGCTGTCCTGGCCGGTATGGCCTTCGTTATAGTAGCGCCCTGTCCAGAGGGGCATTGCCACTCCGGAAGCCGAACGAATGATTTTTGCTGCCTCTTCTCCCTGTCCGCCGATCAGCTGTTCATCAGACATGGAATCGCATCCTTCCAAACCTTTTCTAGTTCCGTCACAGATGCATCAATAACCGGTTTTCCATTGACTTGAAGCTGCAGCGAGCTGCCGCCGACCGTACCGAGCGCTTGCACCGGCACGCCGCGTTCTGTCAGTAGCTTTTGCAGCGCTTCGGCTTTGTCCGGGGCTGCGCTAAGCAGAATACGGGATTGGCTCTCGCTGAACAGCGCGATATCCGGGCGCAGCTCCGAAGCGAAGTTCGCCTTCGCCCCAAGACGGCCGCTCATGCAGCTCTCGGCCAGCGCGACGGCCAGCCCGCCTTCGGACAAGTCGTGCGCGGAAGCGACCAGCCCTTGCTGAATCGCCGTCAGCACCGCATCCAGCATCGTTTTTTCCACGTCCAAATCGATTTGCGGCGGACGGCCTTCCGTGACGCTGTGAACGATAGATTGGAACTCGCTGCCGCCCAGCTCCGCTTTCGTCTCGCCGAGCACCAAGATCACGTCGCCTTCGCGCTTAAAGCCCTGCGTCGTAATATGATCGGTGTCATGCACCAAGCCGACCATCCCGACGACCGGCGTCGGATAAATCGCGCCCTTGGCGTTCTCGTTGTACAAGCTAACGTTGCCGCCGATGACCGGCGTATTCAGCTTGCGGCAAGCTTCGGCCATGCCGTCGACCGATTTCTCCAGCTGCCAGAAAATTTCCGGCTTCTCCGGGCTGCCGAAGTTCAGGTTGTCCGTAATCGCCAGCGGCTCCGCGCCGGAGCAGACGTTATTGCGCGCCGCTTCCGCCACGGCGATGCGTCCGCCGACTTCCGGATCAAGATAGACATAGCGTCCGTTGCAATCCGTGGACATGGACAGCGCCTTGCGGGAGCCGCGAATCGTCACGACTGCCGCGTCGGAGCCCGGCTGAACCGCCGTGCTGGTACGCACCATATAATCGTATTGGTTATAAATCCACTCTTTGTTCGCTACCGTAGGGGAAGCCAGCACCTGCTTGAGCGCGCCGTTCAAATCCGTCACTTCCGGGTAACGAAGCGTGTCGATCCTGCCGTTCTCTTCATAATAAGCCGGTACGGCGGAAGGCTTATGATACATCGGACAATCGTCTACAAGCGCTTTGACCGGCATGTCACCGACCAGCTCGCCCTTATGGAACAGCTTCAGGTTGCCGTCGTCGGTCACTTTGCCCACCTTCGCGCAGTGCAGCCCCCAACGCTCGAAAATCGCTTTCGCCTGAGCCTCGTGCTCCGGCTTCACGACGAACAGCATCCGCTCCTGCGACTCGGACAGCATCATCTCGTAAGGCGTCATGCCTTCCTCGCGCTGCGGCACCTCGTCCAGATACAGCTCCATGCCGTTGCCGGCCTTGCTCGCCATCTCCGAGCTGGAGCAGGTCAAGCCTGCGGCGCCCATATCCTGAATGCCGACAACGATGCCGGAATTGATCAGTTCGAGGCACGCTTCCAGCACGAGCTTCTCCATGAACGGATCGCCGACCTGCACCGCCGAACGCTTCGCTTCGGACTCCGCCGTCAAATCTTCGGAGGCAAACGTCGCGCCGTGAATGCCGTCACGTCCCGTCGCTGGCCCAACGTAGAAGACCGGGTTGCCGACGCCTTTGGCGACGCCCTTTTGGATTTTGTCATGATCGATCAGGCCGACGCACATCGCATTGACGAGCGGGTTGCCTTCGTAGCTCTCATCGAACATGACTTCGCCGCCGACCGTCGGGATGCCGATACAGTTCCCGTACCCGGCAATGCCCGAAACGACGTGCTCAAACAAATATTTGACGCGCTCATTGCTGAGACGTCCGAAACGCAGGCTGTTCAAGACCGCCACCGGTCTTGCGCCCATCGAGAAAATGTCGCGGATAATGCCGCCGACTCCCGTCGCCGCGCCTTGGTAAGGCTCGACCGCCGAAGGGTGGTTATGGCTTTCGATTTTGAACACAACCGCTTGGTTGTCGCCGATATCGACGATGCCCGCGCCTTCGCCCGGCCCCATCAGGACACGGGGGCCGCTTGTCGGGAATTTGCGGAGAACTGCTTTCGAGTTTTTATAGGAGCAATGCTCGGACCACATGACGCTGAACACGCCGATCTCGACGTAGTTCGGCTTACGGCCCAAAAACCCGCAAATTTTGTCATATTCCGCATCCGATACGCCGAACTGCTTGTAAATCTGCTGCCCGGCAATTTGCTCTGCCGTTGGTTCCTTAGCCGATAGCTGCTGCGCCATGCTTCTCCCTCCAAGTGCTCAAAATCGATGTAAACATCTTCCGTCCGTCCGCCGAGCCGAGCAGTTCGTGCACCGCCCGCTCCGGATGCGGCATCATGCCCAGCACATTGCCCGCCCGGTTGCAAATGCCGGCAATATCGTCGACCGAACCGTTCGGATTGTTGCCCGCTTCGTAACGGAACACGATCTGGTTGTTCGCTTTCAGCTCCGCCAGCGTCGCCTCATCGCAATAATAATTGCCTTCGCCATGGGCGATCGGAATATTGATCAATTCGCCCTTCGTATAGTCCGAAGTAAACGGCGTGTTCGTATTTTCCACCTGCAGCATGGCTGCATGGCAGCGGAATTTAAGCGACTGGTTGCGCAGCATACCTCCCGGCAGCAGACCCGATTCCAACAAAATCTGGAAGCCGTTGCAGATACCCAGAATATATTTTCCTTCCTCTGCCGCTTTCACCAAGGCGTTCATGACCGGGGCAAAGCGGGCAATCGCGCCGCAGCGCAGGTAGTCGCCGTACGAGAAGCCGCCGGGAATAAGAATGCAATCATATTTCGATAAGTCCGTTTCCGTATGCCATACGTAATCCACTGGCTGTCCGATCGTATCCTCTACCGCTTTGTAGCAGTCGATATCGCAGTTGGAGCCGGGGAATACCAACACCGCGAAATTCATCACGCGCGCCTCCTTTTGATTAACCCTGTACCAGCTCGAAACGGTAATCCTCGATCACGGTGTTCGCGAGCAGCTTCTCGCACATCGCTTTCAACCGCTCTTCCGCCGCAGCCCGGTCGTTTGTGTTCAGTTCCACTTCCAAATATTTGCCGATTCTCACCTTCTCCACTTCGTCGAAGCCCATCGAGTGGAGCGCGCCCTGTATGGCGGTTCCTTGCACATCCAGAACGCTTTGCTTGATCGTTACGTATACCGTTGCTTTGAACATTAGGAAAAGTACCTCCCACATTAAGTTAATCATTTTGGGCCTATCCTGAAGCGCGTTATCCGCGGAGCGGCGGCTTGCCGCCCCGGCAAGCCAGCTTACCCTTGGACCAAACGGTTATAGATATCGCGGTAACGCCGGGAAGTCTCCTCCACCACTTGCGGAGGCAGCGGGTCCGGCTCGCTGTTTTTGTCCCAATCGGTGCCGGACAAATACGTCCGGACCGGCTCTTTGTCCATGCCGTCGATCTCGATGTCGAGCTCGTATTTGCTTTTGTCCCAGAAGCGGGAGGAATCCGGCGTGAAAATTTCGTCAATCAGGATGATTTCGCCGTCAATAAGACCGAATTCGAACTTCGTATCCGCCAAAATAATGCCGCGCACCTCGCAAAACTCCTGCGCAAACTCGTACAGCCGGATGCTTATCTCTTGAAGCTGCTGCGTCAGTTCCGCACCGACCAGCTCGGTCATCCGCTCGATCGTGATGTCCTCGTCGTGGCCGACGTCGTTCTTCGCGGCGGGAGTAAAAATCGGCTGCGGAAACCGCTCGTTCTTCCGCATGCCCGCTGGCAGCTTGTGCCCGTTCACTTCGCCGGTTTTCTGGTACTGCCGCCAGCCGCCGCCGGTGATGTAGCCGCGCACGACGCATTCGATGTCGATCCGCTGCGCCTTTTTCGTGACCATGAACCGGTCCTTCATAATCTCGCGGTCCGTGATCAGCTCCCCGAGCCGATCCACGTCGGCGTGCACCAGATGATTCGGCTGGATGCCTGCCGTCTGCTCGAACCAGAAACGGCTGAGCGAATTCAGCACGTTGCCTTTGTCCGGCACCGCCGGGCTCAGCACCCAGTCGAACGCGGAGATGCGGTCGGTGACCGCGATCAGGTAGTGCTCGCCGAGATCGTACAGCTCCCGGACCTTGCCTTTGTAGAGCAGCGGCGCTTTTACGTAAGGCTCGGCACTCGAAATGGCCGTTGTCGTCGTTCCACTCATCGCTTCGTCAGGCCTCCCCCGTTTTAGATCAACTCAAGCCGAGACGCTTGAAAATCGTATCCACATGCTTCAAATGCCAGCTCGGGTTGAACGCGTCCTCGATCTCTTCCAGACTTAGATGCTCCCGGATCGCAGGCGTATTCTCGACGATGTCGCGGAACGAACGCTGCTCCTCCCACGCCTGCATCGCGCGCGGCTGCACCGTGTCGTACGCTTGCTCGCGGCTGAAGCCCTTGTCGATCAGCTTCGTCATGACGCGGCCGGAGAACGGCACGCCGTACGTGCTTTGCATGTTGCGCTTCATATTTTCCGGGAACACCGTCAGGTTCTTCACGATGTTGCCGAGGCGGTTCAGCATATAGTTGAGCAGGATCGTCGCATCCGGCAAAATGATCCGCTCGACCGAGGAGTGCGAGATATCGCGCTCATGCCACAGCGTCACGTTCTCGTAAGCGGAAACCATATGGCCGCGGATGACCCGCGCCAGTCCGGAGATGCTTTCGCAGCCGATCGGATTGCGCTTGTGCGGCATCGCGGACGAACCTTTTTGCCCTTTGGCGAACGGCTCCTCCACCTCGCGGAATTCGCTCTTTTGCAGTCCGCGGATTTCCGTCGCAAACTTGTCGAGCGAGGTCGCGATCAGCGCCAGCGTCGCCATGTACTCCGCGTGACGGTCGCGCTGCAGCGTCTGCGTGGAGATCGGTGCCGGCTTCGTGCCGAGCTTGCCGCATACATATTCCTCGACGAACGGATCGATGTTCGCGTATGTGCCGACCGCGCCGGAAATTTTGCCGTACTGCACGCCGTCCGCCGCAAAGCGGAAACGCTCCAGGTTGCGCTTCATTTCCTCGTACCACAGCGCCATTTTCAGCCCGAACGTCGTCGGCTCGGCATGTACGCCGTGCGTCCGTCCCATCATCGGCGTATCTTTGTAAGCAACCGCCTTGTCCTTCAAAATCTCGATGAAGTTCAGCAGGTCCTTCTCCAAAATCGTGTTGGCCTGCTTCAGCAAGTAACCGAGCGCCGTATCGACCACATCCGTGGAAGTCAAGCCGTAGTGCACCCATTTCCGCTCCGGTCCGAGCGTCTCGGATACCGCACGGGTGAAGGCGATCACATCGTGACGCGTCTCCTGCTCGATTTCGTAGACGCGATCGATGTTGAAGCCTGCGTTTTTGCGCAGCTCGACGACGTCCTCCTTCGGAATCACGCCCAGCTCTACCCACGCTTCGCAGGAAAGAATCTCGACTTCGAGCCATGCTTTAAATTTGTTTTCTTCCGTCCAAATGCCGCCCATCTCGGGTCTCGTATAACGATCGATCATGGTTTCTCCATCCTCCGCTTTTATCTTTCTATTCTATAGCTTCCCATATTTTTGAAGCCTCTATCCAATCCAATGCCGTCTCATGCGAGGCCGCGAGCAAGTTCACATGGCCCATCTTGCGGCCGGCTTTGGCTTCCTGCTTCCCGTACAAATGCAGCTTCGCCGTCACGCCCGGCACCTGCTCCGCTTCCGGCTTGACGATCCAGTCCAGCAGCGGCTGCACATGCTCGCCCAACACATTAACCATGACGACCGGCGTCATCAGCGCGGGGTCTCCAAGCGGCAGGTTCGCGATCGCCCGCACGTGCTGCTCGAACTGCGAAGTCCGGCACGCCTCCATCGTATAATGACCGGAGTTATGCGGACGCGGCGCCAGCTCGTTGACGAACAGCTCGCCATCCGCGGTAAGGAACAGCTCGACGGCAATGAGCCCAATCACATCCAGCTCCTCGGCGATCCGCAGCGCCATCCGCTCCGCTTCCCGCTGCACCTCTTCCGGCACTCTCGCCGGTACGATAGACAAGTGTAAAATGTTGTTCACATGCACATTCTCCGCAGCGGGAAAAGCTCTGACTTCCCCACGCGGGCTGCGGGCCGCAATGACCGACAGCTCCTTCGTAAAATGAACGAACTGCTCCAGCACCAGCTCCGTCCGGGCCCGGCTTAACGTATCGTACGCTTCCTGCACTTCGTCCAGCGAGCGGATCACCCACTGGCCTTTGCCGTCGTACCCGCCTGTCGCCGTCTTCAGCACACACGGCGTGCCAAAGCGTCCGACCGCTTCGCGAAGCTCTTCCGCGCTGCCGATTTCGGCATACGGCGCGACCTTGACGCCTGCGGCTTCAATCGCCCGCTTCTCGCGCAGCCGATGCTGCGTTGTGTACAGCAGCTTGCTGCCCTGTGGCACGTACGATTCGGCCATCAGCAGCTTGGTGACATCGGCGTCCACGTTCTCGAACTCGTACGTGATGACATCAGCCAGCTCCGCAAGCTGCCGCGCGGCATCGACGTCATGATAAGGCGCGACGATCTGCCGGTCCGCCACTTGGCCGCAAGGCGAATCCGGCGTCGGGTCCAGTGTCACAAACCGGTAGCCCATAGCGCTTCCCGCCAGAGCCATCATCCGTCCAAGCTGTCCTCCCCCAAGCACGCCAATCGCAGCGCCGGGGGGCAATACTTTCGATGGGTCGTACGTTCGGTTTTGATCCGTCTGCCGCGTCATTCCAGCACGCTCTTTTCAATAACGGTCTGCGCGATTTTTTCGCGGCGCTCCGCTACTTTACGCTGGAGCGCCGGATCGAAGGCGCCGAGCATTTGAGCGGCCAGCAGCCCCGCATTCGTCGCTCCGGCATGTCCGATCGCCACAGTGCCGACCGGAATGCCGCCCGGCATCTGAACGATGGATAGCAGCGAATCGAGGCCGTTCAGCGTGGACGATTTGACCGGCACGCCGATCACCGGCAGCACCGTCTTCGCCGCCACCATGCCCGGCAAATGCGCCGCGCCGCCGGCTCCGGCAATAATGACCTTCAATCCGCGGTCTGCCGCTGACGCAGCGTAATCGAACATCATGTCGGGCGTCCGGTGAGCGGAAACGACTTTCTTTTCATAAGGCACTTCGAGCTCGTCCAGCACGTCGCAAGCATGCTTCATCGTTTCCCAGTCGGACTGGCTGCCCATAATGACTCCAACAAGAACAGACATTGGTAACCTCCGTGTCGGTCGCATCGATGTTTGACCCTATATTTATAGAAGAAAAAAACAAAACGCCCATTGGATAGTACTGACAAGCGCAGTCTATCGGCAGGACGACAAGAATACTCCACAAGCGCAAGCTAAGGTCTGGCATGCGTATGCCGACCCCTGAAACTTCGCTCACTCGTAGTCCAAAAATTTAAGGTTTTCGGGTAGAAACGTTCGGGCCATATTCCCGACATTATACGAGACTATTCGATTTTGTTAAGGCTTTCATCCTCTTTAGTTTAACAGCCATTAACACCGCATGTCAACTCCAAAAGACGAACATTTTTTTATCTAAAACAGAAATAGTTCGCATTTTCGCACAAAAAGCGTACGGCTTATCCTTGCTCCAAAATGCTCTTTTTTATGCGAATCAGCTCGTTCAGCCCGTCTTCCACTTCTTCTTTCGACAAGTTTCCCTGCACCAGCGCTGCCGAATCCAAGCCCAGCCATCGTTCGTACATCCGTATGCCGAATCCTAGCTGTTCGAGCCGCTCCTCGGTTTCCTTCGTCCGCTCCAACTCGTCCAACAAATGGAAAGTCGCATCCTCCGCCCGCCCGTATCGGCCGCTTGCTTCATAATAAGGGATAAGCACCTTCAGCAAACTCGCAGACATAGGAGCCCGTCCAACCAAAGCAAGTGCAGACTCGATCCGGTCTGTGAATTCCTCACGCAGCTCATCGCGCGCATCCAGCTCTCTGGCCGTTAACAGCAGCTCCAACGATTTAGCCGCCGCCGCTCTGGCCGCCGCCTCTTCTCCGGAGTCCGCGTGCAAAGCCGCCTGGGCGTTAAGCATGTCCCCACATACAAGCACTTTTCCCTGATCGACCTCGCCGTCTTTGGACAGCAGTGCCAGCAAATCTTTGACTGACAGCGCATGGACCAGCTTCGAGCCGACGCCGAGCAGCTGCCTCATCGCTTGGTTCAGCAGCTCCATCGCTTCCCGCAGCTGTTGATTCCGCCGATGAAACATCACTTTATGCAGCATTTCCACCGCTTGTTCGATCATCCGTAAAATATAATCCCGCTTATACATAGCGCTGCTCCTTTCCCGGGACCAGGACCGTCCCAAATCAACTGATGTCCCCGAACACTCTTTTATTGTACCGCATTCCTGCCCGGGAGGAAAAAAGCTCTGCTATTTTCCGGTAACTGCTGGATGATTTTATGTATTGATACCAGCAACGAGCCTGTGGTAAATTCTTAAAAGCCGAATCGCACAGCAAAATTTGTGTACGTACGGGGGACGCAATACATGGGGTGAATGCCGCAGGACCGCAAGGTTCGCAGGCTAGGGAGCCTACCTCTTCCCGAACCCGACAACTAACCTCGGAGGCTTACAGGAGGGAAAAAGAATATGAAATTCGGTTTGAAAAGCGTGCTTCTTGTATGCCTGTTCACACTGCCCGCGATACTGCCCGTCTGCGCTCCCGCGGCCTATGCCGATGAACCGGTGCGTCTGGCGGAGGACGTCAAGGTTCAGGTGAACGACAAGCTGGTGCAGTTTCCGGATGCCCAGCCTTTTGTGGATGAGAATCACAAGCTTCAAGTTCCGGCGCGCGTCGTCGCGGACAAGCTCGGCTACCAGCTGAATTGGGAGCCTGCCGGTTCCGAAATCAAAATTACAATCAAAGACAATAAAAACAGCCTGTCGCTGCAAACCGGGAATAAGTCGGTTACGGTCAACGGGCAGCGCGAGCAGCTCGAAAGCGCCGCGGAATTCGTCGACGGCCGCGTCTATGTGCCAGTCCGCTTAATCTCGGATTCGTTCGACATCCAGACGCAATGGGACAACCAAAACCGCATCGCGATTCTCGGCGCCGACGGCAATTATCACGCACCTGCTTGGTATCGCCCAAGCGCAGCCGTTCAAGCGGCCCATGCGCCCGCAGCGGCACCCGCGCCGGCTTACAGCAAAATGATCGAAGTCAAAGCGACAGCCTACACCGCGTCTCCTGCGGAGAACGGCGGATATGGCCCAGTCGATTATATGGGCAACCCCTTGAGACTTGGAACGATCGCCGTAGATCCTTCGGTCATTCCGCTCGGTTCCAAGGTGTTGATCAAAGGCTACTCCTATATGGGCCTGCCCGCTAACGGCCTGTACGCCACAGCGACGGATACCGGAGGCGCGATAAAAGGCAACAGGATCGATATTTTTCTTCCCGAGAGCCGCGCTCAAGCCAGCCTCTTCGGTATGCAGAATGTGCAGGTATACGTACTTAATCCTTAATCAAGCTTGATTCTCATCCAAACCAAAAAAGCAGCCGTCTCGCTTTGAAGTGAGACGACTGCTTTTTTTCGGTTCATATCTTTTTACACGTACGTTTTGCCGGCATAGTTCGCGACTACGTCACGAATCAGCATATAGGCTTCCCCGTTCGTGAGCCGCTTTGGATCTCGGATGGACGAAACTGTATCCTGCTTCACCACGCCCCGGGCGAGCAGCTCCTGCATGGTCGGCGGCGGCTTCCGCGGCAAGCCCATAGCCGAGCCGAGGGCCGCCGCCGCTTTCTCCAGCGTGAGCGGAGCTTCGGCCGGATTGCTTATACCCTGGAGCGAATCGGCAGCCTTTCCTTTAAAATAGGCCGCATGCACTCTCCCTACGCCGTTCAACTGATTGACGAACCGCTGGGCATTCGAGACGCCGTCCAAGTCGAAACCCTCATTTTTTTCCCCGCCTACGGTCAAACTCATGCTCACCGCCGCTTTCAGTCCGGCATAGGCTTTATGCTTCACATAAGCGGGAGGATCAATGAGGAATGGCTTCAGTTCCATCCCCTGCTTGTTCAATCTTTCTTGCAATGCCGCAATGTCCTGCTTGGACTCGGAGAGCTCGCGGAACGACAGCCCCTTGTCTATAACCAGCTTAGCCGCGGCTCCAGCCGCCTGCCCCGTTGCCATGCCGACCGGGATGACGCGCGCGCTGCCGTGCGGCAGCGTATCGAAGCTGGCCGAACGGCCCACCACCAGCAGCCCGTTTACCTCGCGGGGCAGGATACTGCGGAACGGAATCGCATACTGCACCGGATTCATCATGATGGCACCGCGGTCTTGATAGCTCGTGCTCTGGATATCGACATTATAAGAGCCGAAAGCGATGCGGTCCCATTGATCGCGGTTATCGAGCACATCGGTCATGGTCAGACGGTATTGGCCCTTCATATGCCGGGTTTCCCGCACGTACAGCTCCGGCGCCATTCCGGCCAGTTCGAGGTCGGCGAACTCTTTGAAATTTTTCTGCATATAATCGACCACAAGCGGAATTTCTTTCTTTCCGATCTCAAAAGCTTCTTCGACCGATCCGGGGTCCAGCGGATTGATGCCGAAAATTTGCAGCGCGTTAATGAGAATCGTCTCGTCATTTTGCCTCCCGATATTAAGTCCCCGCATGCGAACCTTGTCTTTGTTGCTTGACGGATACTCCCACATCTCGGAGAACCCCCATCCGCTCATCCGGTCAATACCGGTATCCTTGTGCCTGCCGAACGATTCCCATACCTCCTGCGTAACACCCCGCAGCTTAAAGACCAGCGTGACCGCCATCTGGGATTTCGGATCGCCGATATCCTCTCTCCCTATGGTGAACGATACGCCTGCGGCCGCGGCAATATCGGCATCCTGCGTTGCGTCGATCACGGCTTTCGCCTTCACATGATGCCTGCTGCCGTCCTGCCGGATGACCTGCACGCCGGTAACCTTGCGCATGCCGTTCTGGCCGACAACAACAATCGGTTCCATCGTCTTCACCTTCATGAGAAGATCGATGTTCGGTTCCTGACGGACCAACTCGTAGAACGCATTGGCGGCCGTGACAACATCGAACGACGTGCCTTCGATGCGGTCGTACCACTCCTGAAAAATCCCTTTGTTCAAAAAGTTGTGCTTGCCCGGAACAAGCGAAGAATCGGGGGAATAGTTATTATCCAGGCTGTTCAACCAGCCTAGCGTCATCAAGCCGCCGAGAATCTCTCGGTTTTGTCCATCCACCAACAGCACGGACAGGCCATTGCGCGCTGCCGAGACGGCGGCCGCCACGCCTTCCGGATCGGTGCCGGTCACGATGACATCGTAGGCCTCTTTCATCTGAGAGACAGTGCTTACTTGCAGCAGCGGCTTCATTTCCCCGGGTCTGACAGTTTTGTCATTGCTGTACCACCACAGCCAGCCTCCGGCGATGATCACCAACAGCAGGCCCAATCCTATCGTTATTCGAAAGCTGGTTTTTGTTCGATTCGCCACCTCTAAGCGCACACTCCGTTTCGGCTCGATCTACTTACGTTGTATTGGACGCGCCGAACCGACGATTTGTTCCAGAAAACCGCAATTTTTACAAAAATGAAAGAGTTCGACGAGGCCGGTTCGTTGAATTCGTACCCCCAAGCTTACAAGAGTAACGCGACAGCTGACTTTTCTGTATAATAGAGTCAATAATCACT
Source organism: Paenibacillus tianmuensis (assembly GCF_900100345.1). GTDB lineage: Bacteria > Bacillota > Bacilli > Paenibacillales > NBRC-103111 > Paenibacillus_G > Paenibacillus_G tianmuensis. The sequence goes on from NZ_FMTT01000045.1 coordinate 31,613, forward strand.
GGAAGGAGGCACTACTTTATGGGAATCTATGATAAAGATCCGTTCGTGAGAAGTATGGAGCTGAGGCGGGAAAACGTGCCGTCTTTTGCCGAATATCCGTTTCACCTCCCGGCTTTGCGCCAGTTGACCACCTTGCACTTCCATCCCAAGGTCACCTACATCATCGGCGAGAATGGCATGGGCAAGTCCACGCTGCTCGAAGCCATCGCCGTTGCCTGGGGCTTCAATCCCGAAGGCGGCAGCTTGAACTTCAATTTCGCGACGCACGAATCCCACTCGGAGCTGCACCGGCATATCCGTCTGGTGCGCGGGATCGATAGGCCAAGGGACGGCTTCTTCTTCCGGGCGGAAACCTACTACAACCTCGCGACCAATATCGATCGGTTGGATAGCGAACCGTCGCCCGCTCCTCCCATCATCAATTCGTACGGCGGCAAGTCGCTGCACAAGCAGTCGCATGGCGAATCGTTTTTTGCGGCCTTCCTTCACCGTTTCGGAGGCAACGGGCTGTATATTCTGGACGAGCCGGAAGCGGCGCTATCTCCCTTGAAGCAAATGTCCATGCTCGCCCGCATCCACGCGCTGGTCAAGAAGAATTCGCAGTTCATCATCTCGACGCATTCGCCCATTCTGATGGGCTATCCGGATGCTCTGGCTTATTATTTGACGCCGGACGGAATCGAGCACATAAATGTGGAAGAAACCGATCACTATATCATTATGAAGCAATTTCTGCATAATCGGGAACGCATGCTTAGAGAGCTTTTTGCCGACGAGGAATAACGAAAAAAGAACAGGCCCGGTTCGTTCCGGTACGCTGTTCTTCGTTTTTTTGCGGGATTATCTGGTTCGAACCGTCGCTAAACGGAATCTTCATTCTTTTGTACGCCGAAGCGTTCCTCGCGGCGGTCAATTGGGCCCGGGCTTCCGGCAACCGGCGGATCGATCTGCACGGCCTGCTCGGTCGTCCGCGTCTGGTGCAGGTCGGTAGCCCCGGCCGCATGAGTGCCCAGATCCTCCAGTTCGGCATTGCCTGCACGATCATGCACTTGGCTCATTCGAATTCCCTCCTTATCGTGAACTACCTATATTTTGCAGTTTGCGCTAACATTTCATACCTGAAAAGCGTCTGTTTTCCGGCCGGATACGAAAAAAACCGGCGATACCCGAAGGCGATCGCCGGTTCCCGATGGTTAATGTACGAGAGCTTGCAGCAGGCTTTGTCCCATTTGAACTTCATTGTTAAACTCGTCTTGATATTCGTTGATGATATCCGTGCTGAAGCCTTTAGACTCCAACTCACCTCTTACGCTATCGAGAATGGCGTTGAATTGAGCTGTTTTTTCGTTAAACGTGCTTTCTCCCTGTTGGAAAATTCTTGCTCTTTCCTTGGAGTTTTTCGCCTGCTTGGCTTGAATGGCGATCCCCATCAATTCCTGCTTGCTTTCATTACGGAGATGGATGAGCTGCTGAGTCGCATTTTTCGTGATTTCCTTGTACTCTTTATCCTTCTCCTTATCGCCGTTACCGTTACCATTCCCGTTGCCGTTGTCGTTGTCGTTTCCGTTACCGTTGCCGTTTCCGTTTCCGTTTCCGTTGCCATTACCATTGCCGTTACCATTTCCGTTTCCGTTTCCGTTTCCGTTGCCTTTACCATTGCCATTGCCTTTACCATTACCGTTTTCCTTATCCTGCTTTTCCTTTTCTTGCTTCTCTTTCTCCTGTTTTTCCTTCTCTTGCTTTTCTTTTTCCTGTTTTTCCTTCTCTAGCCGCTCTTTCTCCTGCTTTTCTTTCTCTTGCTTCTCTTTCTCTAGCCGTTCCTTTTCCCGCTTCTCTCTCTCCTGCTTTTCTTTCTCCAATCGCTCCTTCTCCTGCTTCTCTTTCTCCTGCTTTTCCTGCTCTTTATCTTTCTTCGGCGGTTTTGGAGTGCTCCAGCTGCCAAAATTCATCTCGAACCATTTGTCCAGATTAAACTGTTCTCCGAGGAGCACATTCAAGTTGATCACGGTAGGCCCGTTAAAATGGACCAGTGGCGACTGGTTCTCAAATGTTAGCGATGCCGCTTCGGCTTTCGGCGCAGATAGTGCCGGCGTCGTCAAGGCTGCCGCGATCACGACTGCAAGAAACTTTGTCAAGGTGGCTTTCCTTTTTTTCATAGCTTTCTCTCCCTTAATTTTATAAAATTATGCAGAGCTCATTTTTTCTCCTGAAGAGACTCCTCGTAGCTTTTGCCCTTGCTCAAACCATATTTCGAAGCAATCGCAATCAGCTCGTCGTACTCCTCTTCCGAAAGCTTTTCCAAGATCATGGCCTTGGCCTTCCTTTTATCCTCCAAGGAAACGCCTTGTTTAAACATATTTTGTAATTGTTTTAAATCATTTCCATCTAATTTCTTAAGCAACACAGTTGTAATTTTGACTTGCTCAGCCAGCGAAATTTGATCCTGCACTTCCTTCGCTTTGCCTTCGGATATTTCAGCCTTATAGCCTGTACTGCCCGACTTCGGGTCGGACGGCTTGCCAGCTGCCTGCGGGACCGTGGCCGGTGCCTGCGCTGGCGACTGAGCCTGCTCCGCTTTCCCCGACAGTACCGGGGAATCGCCCGGCTTCCGGACGGAATCCTGTCCGGAAGTGGGCTTCGGAGCCTCCGCCAGCTGCTGCTGCGATACCGGAGGCTGCTTGGAGGCCGGAGCCTGGTGCGCCGGATCGGTCCGCTTCTCCGGATCGTTCACCGGCCGGCTTTTCGCTGGCGCTTCTTCCGCCAGACTGGCAAGAGCCGCCGTCATCCGTTCCTGCAACGCATGAAGCGCCCAATATCCGCCGGCAAGCAGCAGCAACACGACCACCGTCCCGACCGCCAAGGCCTTTTTCATTCTCGTCTTCATGGAACCTCCCCTCTTCGAAGCGCACTGTTCCGTCTGATTTTGCGGAACATCGCCAGGCATAGGATAAGAACCACCAAGCCAAGGAATCCGCCGATTGAATCCAATACAATATCCTGCATTGCGCTGGTACGCTCCACACTTCTCGCTTGATTCCATTCGTCCGCCGAAGCTATGCCAATCACATAAACGATCGCAAGCAATAGCTTGAAGCCAAGCTTCCATCGGGTTCGAACCAACGCGAACAAAGCACAAACTGCCAGCATCGCATATATGAACAAATGCGCACCTTTACGAAACAAAAACTCGATAAATTCAAACGGCTGCTTCCTGGCTTCAATCGTAGAATGATGATAGTGAATGGTCATTTCAGGTACAACGCTAAGCATCCCCTCCTTCGTGAACCAATTATGTAATATTGGCTGTATACTCTGCTTATGGTAGGACTGGGAAGAGAAGTGAAAAATAAGCAGCGTCCACAGCAATACAGGAACAAGGGTAAGGAGCTTAGTAATTGACCGGATGGGATTCACTCCTAGCCGTCAATACTGCCGGCCTGCCAACCGAATGGTAAACAAAGCCGTGTTCGTATATTTCCTGGAGCGAGAAGCAGTTGCGCCCGTCCACCAGGAACGGATATTTCAGCAGCTTGCGAACGGAAGCAAGATCCATGCCCGCAATCTCATCCCACTCCGTTAAAATCAGGCAGGCGTCGCAATCCGTCACTGCCGCCTCAACGCTGTCAAAATAGGCCACCTCGGCAGGCAACAGCGCCCGGGCGTTCGGAATGGCGATCGGATCGTACGCTTGCACGATAGCGCCCTTTTTCACCAGCTCGTCGATAATGACAAGCGACGGAGCGCAGCGCATATCGTCCGTATTCGGTTTAAAGGCAAGCCCGAGCACCGCAATCCGCCTTCCGGCATAGTCGCCGAACAAATCCTGCAGCTTCTTCAGCATCACGTACGGCTGCGTCTCGTTCGTAGAAATAACAGATTTCAGCAGCGTAAAATCATACCCGGCCTGATCGGCCATATGGGCGAGCGCAAACGTATCCTTCGGAAAGCAGGAGCCTCCGTAGCCGATACCGGCCTGCAAAAATTTCCCGCCGATCCGGCTGTCCATCCCCATGCCTTCCGATACTTGGGTCACGTCGGCCCCGACCCGCTCGCACAGATTGGCGATGGCGTTGATAAACGAAATTTTCGTGGCCAGAAATGCGTTGGCCGCATATTTGATCATCTCTGCACTTTGCAGGTCCGTAATGAAAATTTTCGTCTGCAGCGGTTCGTGCAGCTTCGCGATGACCTTGGCCGCCTTGTCGCTCGTCGCCCCGATCACCGCCCGCTCCATGTTCATGCAATCCGCAATTGCCGAGCCCTCGCGCAGAAACTCAGGGTTGGACACGACATCAAAATGAACGCGTTCGTTGATCCGATTGTTGGCGACGATCGTCCGCACCAGCTCTCCCGTACCGACCGGCACCGTACTCTTGTTGACGATAATTTTGTACGTGTTCAAATGCTTACCGATCGTTTTGGCTACTTCCTTCACGTAGCGCATATCCGCTTCGCCGTTCTCCGCCATAGGCGTGCCGACCGCAATATAAATGATGTCGGAATCTTCAATGGCCTCGCCGATTTCGGAGGTGAAGAAGAGACGGTTTTCCGCCACGTTCTTCGCGACAAGCTCCTTTAAACCCGGCTCGTAGATGGGAATCTCGCCGTTTTGCAGCATGGCGATTTTGTCCTTGTTCACATCGCAGCAGATGATGCGGTTGCCTATTTCGGCAAAGCACGTTCCCGACACCAGACCGACGTATCCCGTACCAATCACTGTTATATTGTGCATAACTTATTTCGCCACCTTACTGTAAAATGAAGGCTCGCTTTCATACAGCGTCCGGATATAGTTCATCACGTCATTGCGCAAATCGTCGCGCTGCAGCGCGAAGTCCAACGTCGCTTTGATAAAGCCGAATTTGTCCCCTACGTCGTGCCGGGCCCCTTGGAAATTGTAGGCGATGACCGGCCTTTTCTCGTTCAACCGCTTCAGCGCGTCCGTCAGCTGGATTTCGCCGCCCGCACCGGCCGGGAGACCCTCCAAAATATCGAAAATGTCAGGTGTCAAAATGTACCGGCCCATGATGGCATAGTTGGAAGGAGCCGCTTTTTTCGAAGGCTTCTCGACCAGCGTCTCCAGGAAGAACACCTCTGGCTCGATCGACGATCCCCGGGGAGCGATGATCCCGTATTTGGACACGTCCTCGTCGTTCACTTTTTGCACGCCAACGACCGAGGAGGAATACCGGGAATGGACGCGAATGAGCTGGCTCAGGCACGGCTCGCTCGATTGCACGATGTCGTCGCCGAGCAGAACGGCAAAAGGCTCGTCGCCGACAAAGCTGCGCGCGCACCAGATCGCGTGACCGAGACCCTTCGGCTCTTTTTGACGGATATAGTGGATATTCGCCATCTCGGAGATCGCTTGAATTTGCTCAAGCTCCTTGTTCTTGCCCTTCTTCGACAGCGTCTCTTCCAGCTCAAACGACTTGTCGAAGTGATCCTCGATGGCCCGCTTTCCGCGTCCGCTAATAATCAGGATATCTTCGATCCCGGAGGCAATCGCCTCTTCGATAATGTATTGAATCGTCGGCTTGTCCACAATCGGCAGCATTTCTTTCGGCTGGGCTTTGGTTGCAGGCAGGAAGCGCGTCCCCAGTCCCGCTGCCGGAATGATCGCTTTACGCAATTTCATGAGTCATACCTCCGCATACGAGTGTTTTGACGATCTCAATCACTTTCGCTTGCTCGGTTTCAGTCAGACTGGAGCCGGAAGGCAGGCAAATGCCCTGCTCGAACAGCCGGTCGGATACGCTGTGCCCCTCCTGATGCGGATAATAGACGCAGCCTTGGAACAGCGGTTGCAGATGCATCGGCTTCCACACCGGTCTGGACTCGATGTTCGCCTCCGCGAGCGACCGGATGATGTCCCCCGACGTCGTTGTCGCAGCTTGCGGGTCGACGGTCAATGCCGTCAGCCAACGGGTCGCCTGGCCGAAAGACGCCTCCGGCATAAACTCGATGCCCTCCATAGAACCAAACGCTTCGGCGTAGTTCGCAAAGATGGCGCGCCTCGCTTCGATTCGCTCGGGAAGCTGATGAAGCTGACCGATGCCGATGCCGGCGAGCACGTTGCTCATCCGGTAGTTGAACCCGACCTCGCTGTGCTCGTAATGCGGTGCAGGGTCCCGGGCCTGAGTCGCCCAATATCTGGCCTTCTCCAAAGCTTCGAGGTCGTCCGACACCAGCATGCCTCCGCCGGAGGTGGTGATAATTTTGTTGCCGTTGAACGAGTAGACTCCGAACCTGCCCAGCGTTCCGCTGGCCCGCCCTTTGTACGTCGCGCCCAGCGATTCGGCGGCATCCTCGATGACGGGAACGCCGTATTGGTTGCATAAGTCAAGCAGCGGGTCCATGTCTGCGCTTTGCCCGTACAGATTGACGACAACGACCGCTTTCGGAAGCTTCCCGGCACGCTTAGCTTCAGACAGCGCGCGCTCCAGCGCTTGCGGAGACATATTCCAGCTCTCCGGCTCGGAGTCGATGAAGACCGGCTCCGCCCCTTGATACATCACCGGATTTACGCTGGCGACAAACGTTAAGCTTGAGCAGAACACGCTATCCCCGGCGCCGACTCCAAGCAGCCGCAAAGCCAAGTGGATGGCCGCCGTACCGGAACTGAGAGCCAAAGCTCCGCTGGCTCCGACATACCCGGCAATCTCTTTCTCAAAGACATCGACGTTGGGCCCTAACGGCGCGATCCAGTTGGTGGCGAAAGCTTGCTGCACCCATTGCTGCTCTTCTTGCCCCATATGCGGGGGAGACAGGTAAATCCTTTGATTCAGCGACATTTCGCTACGCCCTCCTCTATGCAAGCTGATCCGGTTGATCAGCGTATTTGATTGGTTTGGCGGGTACGCCTACGGCCGTGCATTGAGCCGGAATGTCGTGGGCGGCAACCGCTCCCGCTCCGAGCGTGCTCCAGCCGCCTATCATTAATCCTTCGATCACTTTCGCGCCAAGCCCGATATGCGTTCCGTCTCCTACCGTGACATCGCCCGCTAAGGCTGCGGAGGGAGAAATATGCACGAAGCTTCCGAGCGTGTTCTCGTGCTCGACGATGGCGCCGGTGTTGATGATGCACTGAGCGCCGATCCTCGCGCCATGATTGATGACGGCTCCCGGCATGACGACCGTACCGCCGCCGATCGTCACCCCGCTTCCGAGCGTCGCCCTCGGATGAATCAACACCGCGTAGCGGGATTCGGGGTACCCGAGCCGCTCCATGACGGTATGTCGGGTGCGATTATTGCCGATGGCAATAAACAGCCGGCAATCGTCGTCCCGGAGCAGCTCCGCCATGTTCGCCACCGGCCCGTGAAGGATGCCGTCCTGCCTAAAGCTGTGCGTATATTTGTCGTCGCCGATCCCGGCCAGCTCATAGTCCCCCTGGCCCCGCATCACATCGAGGACGACCTTTCCATGACCGCCTCCGCCGATCAGGACGAGCTTCTTCATGCTAGAATCCCTCCACCTTCCGGTTGCCCGTAAATTTGCTCGTCGTGGCATGTCCCACCTGCTGAACGCCGTCGGCACGGAATACCTTCTTCACCGTCATCCATAGGATTTTCGCATCCAGCATCAGCGACGGGTGGTCGGTGTACCAGACGTCCAGGGCGAATTTTTCTTCCCAGGAGATCGCGTTTCTTCCGTTCACCTGAGCCCAACCGGTAATGCCCGGACGGACCCAATGCCGCTTCTGTTGCTCCTCCGTATATAACGGCAAATATTCCATCAGGAGCGGCCTCGGCCCGATCAGACTCATATCTCCGCGCAGCACGTTGAACAGCTGAGGCAGCTCGTCCATGCTTGTTTTGCGCAGCAGCTTGCCGAAGGTTGTCAGCCGTTCAACGTCCGGCAGCAGTTCGCCCATGCTGTCCTTCCGGTCGTTCATCGTGCGGAACTTGTACACGTGGAACGGCTTGCCGTGAAGCCCGGGACGCTGCTGTCGGAACAGCACCGGCGAGCCCAGATTCAGGCGGACCAGCAGCGCGACAAGGACGAACAAAGGAGCGAACGCGACGACCGCCGTCAGAGCAGCGGTGAAATCGAGCACGCGCTTGATGCGCTGCACGGATTTTCGTTTACGGGCCGTTTTCTTCTGCTCGATCTCCCCGTACATGCGATGCAGCCGCCCAACGACCGCCTGCTCCGTATATTCGCGCTCGATCACGCTGCGCGCTTCGCTGCCGAATTGCTTCAGCAGCTCGTCGCTTCCGAGCAGCTTGTGCAGAGCGTCGGCAAACGGCTCGGGCTGCTTATAAGGGGACAAAAATCCGGTCTCGTTATGCTTCACCAGCTCCCTTGTTCCGAGAACGTCGCTGCCTACCGCCGGTTTGGAGAAGGCCATCGCTTCCATCAGGAAGCGGGGGATTCCTTCCTTCTCGGAAGAGAGCACGACGATATCCGCCAGCTTGATCCAAGGGTAAATATAGCTCTGATGCCCAATCAGCCTCACTTCCTCCTCAAGGCCCAGCTCCATGATCTTCCTTCGGATTTCCGCTTCGAGCGGACCTTTCCCGGCCAGGACGCAGCAGAAGTCATGCACATGCTTGTCTTTGAGCAGTCGAAGCGATTCCAGCAGAAAGGTATGATCTTTTACGGGCTCGAGCCGGGCCGCCATCAGGATGATTTTCTTTCCTTCGGGGATGAGCGCCTCCTGCCGCACCCGGTCCAGTTCGGCCTGATCGATACGGTAACGGAACTCGTCCAGCCGGTTCAAATCGACACCGTTCCCCTCGTAATAGACCGGCTTACCCGGCGCCAGCTCCTGCAGCTTTCCCATGTCCTCGCGATTTTGCGAGGAAAGCGCGTCACAGAACAGCGCGCCCAGCTTCTCAAGGCTGCGGTAGGTGAAGCTGGTTATCCATTTCTGTCCGTCGAAAAACGGCAGTCCGTGGCTCGTATGCAGGATTATCGGCGTTCGGGCCAGCCACCCGGCCACCCGGCCGATCAGTCCGGCCTTCGCCGTATGCGTATGGACGATATCGAACCGCTCGCGCCGAAGCAGCGAACGCATCTGACGGATCGAACGAAGATCGTCCAAAACATGAATTTTCCGGTTCATCGACACGAAATGGAGCTTCAGGCGGTATCGTTTCATGAACTCCTCGTCATAACCGTCGGGAGACGAAATCAGATGAACCTCATATTCCGCCTTCTGCAGCACCTCCATCTTGTCCGCCAAAATTTTATGGGAGATAGCGCTTGTGCAAATATGAGCGACCTTTTTCATACGGTTACCTCTCGATAATATTGGCAGTACCAATCGGTAAACGCCTTTATTCCGGTTTCGATGCTAGTCTTGGGCGTGAAGCCGACCTCCTGCGCCAGCTCGTCGATATCGGCATATGTTGCCTGCACGTCGCCGGGCTGCATCGGCTTGAATTCGATCACCGCCTCTTTGCCGAGACATTCCTCGATCGTATGAATGAACTTCATCAAAGGAATAGGCCGATTGTTGCCGATATTATAAATTTTATAGGGCGCGTACGAGGAGGACGGGTCCGGCTCCATCCGGTTCCAGCTGTCGTTGTGCGCCGGAGGACGGAACAGCAGGCGCACGATGCCTTGCACGATATCGTCGATGTAGGTGAAATCGCGCATCATCTGGCCTTCATTAAACACTTGAATCGGCTTGCCTTCCATAATCGCCTTCGTGAACGAGAAATACGCCATGTCCGGTCTTCCCCAAGGCCCGTACACCGTGAAGAAGCGCAAGCCCGTCGTCGGCAATCCGTACAGATGGCTGTACGTATGGGCCATCAGCTCGTTCGCTTTTTTCGTGGCCGCATACAGGCTGACGGGATGATTGACCGCATCTGTCGCAGAGAACGGCATTTTCACATTCGCCCCGTAGACCGAGCTGGAGGACGCATAGATAAGATGCGGAATGCGATGCTTGCGGGAGCTTTCCAGCATATGCAGAAAGCCGGTTATGTTGGAGTCGATGTACGCCCCCGGATTGACCATGGAATATCGCACGCCGGCCTGGGCTGCAAGATGTACAACCGCTGCAAAATCATGGGATGCGAATAACGCATCGAGCGACTTTTGATCGCGCAGGTCGAAGTTGTAATGAGCATAGGCATCATACTCTAACAATCCATTTAACCGCTCTTCCTTCAGCCTGACGTCGTAATAGTCGTTTAAGCAGTCTACTCCCACCACGGAGAAGCCTTCCTGAAGCAGCTTCGCCGATAGATGATACCCGATAAAGCCTGCGGATCCGGTGACTAAAATTTTCATCGCCGCGTCTTCCCTTCCTTCACGAATTGAGAAAACTTTTCCCAAAATTCCTGCCGTTCCTGATCCAGCTGGTTTTTCGTATAGTTCCCCGCTTTCCGATAGTTGGCTTGCGCTTGTTCGGTCATCCAGCGTGTGTCGGAGATATATTGCTCGATCAGCCGGGCCAACTGCTTGTCATTGCCGGGCTTATGCAGATACTGCGGATCGATAAGCTCCGGAATGCCCCCGGCGGTCGACCCGATGACTGGACATCCCCGGCTCATCGCCTCGACCGTCGCTCTCGGCAAGCCTTCCTGAAAGCTCGGCTGCAAGTAAAGATCCACTTGATCCAGCCACTCGAATACAGCATCGCCGCTCTGCAGAACGCCGTCGAACCGGACGTGTTCCCGCAAGCCGAGGTTGGCCGCCAGCGCTTCCCACGGCTCTTTGTCGCCTCCGCCAAGCACCCGGAACTCGAAGGCCGGCAGCTTCGGCTTTACCCGGGCCAACGCCGCCAGCGCCGTCGCAATGCCTTTCGTTTTGCCGTTCAGATTGCCGATCAGCCCCAAAATAACGGGCTTCGCCCCGGCTTCGATTTTGCGGAGACGCCGTTCCATTACCTCGGGGCACAAATCCGGAATTTCCACATCCGAGCAGCCTTCGGTATACCCGCTCGTATTCGGATACCGGTGCTGCAAAAATTGCTTCGTCACGTAGATCGCAAACGGCGCTTCCTTCACCTGCGCTTTCGTCTTCAGCGTCGCAATGGGCGCGTACGCCTTCCCTTGCAGATTTCCGTAATTCCACAACGCATCCCAAGCGCAGGCGACCATCTCCACGGCAAAAGGCTTTTTGAGCTTCTTGGCGATCGCCACCGCTTCCGAGCCGATTTCGCTTGGCAGCCGGGCAATTACCGCATCCGACTGTGCGATCGATTCGGTCAGCACACGCTCGATATAGCCTTTTTTCGTCAGCTTGTTCACCGGATTGCTGAGGGAAGGCAGCACGACAAATTCCACATTTTTGCCGCTTGATAAGCTTTTATTCGCAATTTCCGTGTCCGAAGATATTTTTTTCGCCCGGGACGCCACCGTAATTTCGTCAAATACGGTCAAATACCGTTCCCACACCGAGTAGGGCAGCTTTCCGCTGGAAAAAAATTTCCCGGAATCGTTAAAGTAAAACGTATGGTCATGCGCCCATAATACCTTCATGGTCCTCGACCCTCTCAGATAGATTTAATAGGTTTTGCCGGGACTCCGCCGACAACGGTATGCGGGGGCACCGGCTTGGTTACGACCGCTCCGGCGGCCACCACTGCCCTGCTGCCGATGTCCACACCTGCCAGAATGCGGCAGCCGCAGCCGATCCAGACGTCCGATTGAATCGTGATCGGCGCGTATTTGACCGGATTGTCGCGAATCGGCAGGGAGGCGTCATCCCAAGCGTGCTCGAATGAAATCATCGAGGTCTGATGCGCGACCGACACGTCGTTATCGATCGCAATGCCGCCCCCCGCATCCAGATAACACTGTTTATGTATGCTTACATTGCTGCCGATGGAGAGCTTCTCCCAATGCTTAATCTCAACGGACCGGCCGACGAATACGTTATCGCCGCACTTCGGAATCAACCGCTTGAGAAGGCAGTAGCGCGTTGCAAGCCCCAGGGGCTCCGGCAGCAGGTCGGTCGCGTGCCACGAGCTCTTGAGCAGAGGCTTCGGAATGATCGAGAACAGCGCCGTAAGCAGGTTCAGAAATCCTTTGTAACGATGAAATTTGTCCCTTCCTCGGATGGCAAGCCTCTCCTTTCTTGGAATGAACCGCTTTGGGCCTGAATAACCACGCGAGCGTATACGCGTTCATCATGTACAGAATGGGCACAACAGGCACTTTTTTCCGGACCATGTTATCCCCGATCGTCCCTACCCCGTACTCCAGATTCCGCTCGGTCACGGTGACGAAGCCGACCATTACCAGCGTGCAGCCGAAGGTCAGCAGCAGAATAAGGCACATCGCAAAAAACGAACGCGTTTCCTTATGGCGCAAAAACACCGTCACGGACAGTCCGAACGAGATCATCATATAGACCGCCTCCGCCGTACGCATCACAAACTCCATATCCCAATTGAACGCTTTGAACGGATTCGGAGAGATGAACAGAAAGACCGTGAGCATGAAGGAATTCAGAAGCCCGGTCGGCCCCACTTTCAAGAACACCACGCCCAGCGCACCGATGAGCATGAGCAAGGAGATTTTGAAGCTTCGGCGGAACAGCAAGTAAAAGGATAAAATATAAACGATCGAATAATCTCTGAGCATGGACGTGTAGAACAAGACGATGATGAACAAAAGGTATCGGCGGTTTAATAAAAGCTGGGTGCACAGCAGCCCCAGGAAGGCGCACGTGATGTCCTTGCCGAACACGGAGGACATATACATCAGCGCCGGACTTGCAAGCAGCCCGATAATCAGCACCGCGTTATACGTTCGTTTGCCCGCCTCCGAAAGCTCGTACGTGAAAAACTTGTCGTTCAGCCGGTACGTCATATTGCAGCACAGCACGAGCAAAAAGGAATTAAACGTAATAATGACCAGCGGATCGGCCAAATCCAGAAATTTAAAAAACGGCATGTACATGAGCCCGAACACCGGATACGCCGAAGAATCCAGCCACTTGGTCGTAATGTGCTCCGTTGCATAACGGATAAAATCGTCCAGATGCGAATAGAACGTCACCTGCCGGAAATAGCCTCTGGCGTCTGGACCAAATAAAGGGTCCGTCGTCAGGGCATACATCCCTTTGCCGATCAGCATCACCATGAGCCCGATGTAGAGCACGGCCGGCTGGTGGGGCCACTTCAGCATGACGAAAAAGGGAAGCAGCAAAATAAAGAAAAAGACAAGTCCGACATCGAGGTCCCACTGGGTTACCCATTTGGTCGTCAGCATCAACAGGACGGCGTACATCCACAGCAGCATCGTTTGCGCCAAGGGGTTATCCCTTACAAGCGGCAGCTCAACCTTCCGCTCAAGCATGATAAATGTTCTCCAACCGCCGGATGCTCTCGCGGATATCGTAGCCGTACTTTTTCAAGGAACGATGCCTCGTCTGCCAATCCGGCGCAGCCGAACGGCCCAGTATTCCCGTAATCTTGTTGACCCATACCTCGGGCTGCAGCTTAAGATGCTCCACCATACCGAACCTGAGGTCGGCTTCGGTCGGCACATGCTCCGACACGAGGCTGGGCACACCGCCGGCCTGAGCTTCGATGACGACAATGCCCAAGCCTTCGAATAACGACGGCAGCAGGAACACATCGAAAGCGCCGATAATTTCCGGAATATCTTTGCGGGCGCCTAGGAAACGGACCTGTCGCCGAATGCCCATCGTTTCCGCAAGCCGCTCCATCTCCTCGCGCAATCTCCCGTCTCCGACCAGCACGAGCTGCGCCTCAGGGACGGCCTTAACCAATAAGGAGAACGTCTCCAGCAGGAAACGGTGGTTCTTCTCTTCGCTGAACCGGCCGATATGCCCCACCACCGGAATCGACGGGTCGGTCACGCCGATACGCTGCCTGAGCCCGCTCCGATCTGTGGGCAGCTGCTCGTATGGCAGCAGATTGATCGCATTGGGCAGCAGCTCCGTGCGGGTATCTTTCCAGCAGCGGGCCCCGAAAAGCGATTCGCACGCCGGTCTGGAGCAGCCGATCAGATGCGTGCTGTGTTTTAAAATCAGCGATTTCATGTAGTGGCGGTACAAGGTGCGGAACAGCGTCGTCCGCTGTTCGGCATTCACCGTATGACTGTGGCACACGCGAACCGGGACGCCGATCTCCTTGGCCAGCTTCAGCACATACCCACTGAATTGGAAAATATGGCTGTGAATGGCGGCATAGGGACCATTTTCTCTCACGTTATGCAGGAATTGTTCCCGGAACGGGCCAAGCCCTTTCCGGGGATGCGGCTGCAGCAAAATCTTCCCGCCGAGCTCGCGAATCTCGCGGTCGTAGAACCCTTCGCCTTCCAACTGGACCGCAAAATGAAACTCGAACCGTTCCCGGTCGATGTTCCTGTAAATATTCATCAGCAGTGTCTCGACACCGCCGGGGTCCATTTTTCCGACAACATGCAATATTTTAATCGCGCTCATCTTACCCTCCCGGATGACTGAATCCTTTGGCTATGATTTGCTTCCGATACGTCCCGGCATCCACACGCCCGTAACGATCTGCATGGATTGCTTGACCTTGTACATCATGCTGAAATAGCAGAACGCCGTCGACAGCAAGTTCGCCAAAGCCGCTCCGATCATGCCGAGGCTCGGAATCAGCAGCAGATTAAACGCCACATTCAGAACGGTAGAAATCATCAAGATCCGGCTGGACGCGCGCTGCTGCCCGGTCATCGTCATAACCGTTCCGGATTGCCCGCAATAGGAATGAACGAGATGGCTCAGCGAGAGCAGAATAAGTGCGGTAGCACCCGCTTTGAACTCTTCTCCGAACAAACCCAGAATCCACTCGCCCAGCAGCAGAATCGTAACGAACACCAGACCGGCAAAAGCGAACCCCGATCGGCCGGACAGTGTGCATACCTTTTGCATTTGCTTCAAGTCGCCCTTGGCATACGACTCCGAAATCATCGGGGCCGCAATCATATTAATCGATGTGATCGCAAACGAAACCATCGTCGCGATCCGCACGGCCGCCGAGAAAATACCGGACTCGCTCGTGCCGTGCATCATACCGATCATCACGACGCTAAGCTGTCCCAGAATCAAATACATGCCCGAATTCACCATCAAGGTTAGCGATTCCGACAGCCAATGCTTCGTTTGAAACCGGTGCGGATAGTCTCGCGTATGCGGCGTCAGCTTCCGGTTAAGCACCCAAGCCCCGAACAAATACGACAGTAGCATCGACCCGACAAAGATGACCATCGCTTCGAATGCGCTGGCATTGACGTGAAATATGACCGTGTAGGCGTACAAAATGACGATGACGAATACAGGACGCAGCACCTTCTCCGGCAGTTGGGCAACCAGCACTTCCTTGAGCGCCAGCAGCGAGTTTTGCCTTAAAGTTGCCGTCGCCATCAAAGGAATGATCAGCAAGCCGGTCAAAAAGGTGTAATAGAACTCGCCTCCGCTGTTCCTGTACATCACGTAAATGACAATGCCGCTAATTCCCATCAGCACGAGCGACACGAGCAAGGTCAGCTGGTTCGCCCGGCGCAGCAAGCCTTTGACTTCCCCCCACAGCTGGTCCGCCTTGTAAGAAGACACGAACCGGACAATTGCCGTATCGAAGCCAAGGTTGGCGGGAAAAGCCACGAACGTGATAACCGTCATCACAAAAGCATAATATCCGTAGCTGACGACCCCGAGCAGCCTGGCCAGCACGACCTGCATCAATACGGCCAGCCCGACGCCGGCCACATTCATCATGAAGGAGAGGGAGCCGCTTTTCGCGAGAATTCGGGAAACGTTCGTTTCCGTCCGATGTAACGTCGTCTGTTTCATAGTTACCTTCTTCTTCGTTAGTCTGAATCCCGGGAACGTCTCCGGTCGTTTCCGGACCGGTTAGGAAACGTTGCTGTACGTAGGCACCAGATGCTTGAGCACCTCGCGGATTTCCTGCTGCCCTTTGCCGAGCACCCGCTCCAGCTTGCGGATCTCGAATTCCAGCTCCGTCCGGTTGATGTTCATCGGCTTGCCGATGAATATCCGGTCATGCATCGTCGAACTGATGCCTTCTTCGTTCGTTAACAGCTCCTCGTATAACTTCTCGCCTTCCCGCATGCCCGTAAACTCGATATTGATGTCGACATTCGGCTCGAAGCCGGACAAGCGGATCAAGTCGGCCGCCAGATCGTAAATCTTCACAGGCGCGCCCATATCGAGAATGAACACCTCGCCGCCCTTGGCAAAAGCGCCCGCCTGAATGACAAGCTGAACCGCCTCCGGAATCGTCATGAAGTAACGCACCATCTCCGGATGGGTTACCGTCACCGGACCGCCTTGCCGAATCTGCTCCTTAAATCGGGGAATGACACTGCCCCGGGAGCCCAGCACGTTGCCGAAGCGGACGGCGACGAACTTCGTTTGGCTCTGCTTGTCCAGACTTTGAATGAACATTTCGGCGATCCGCTTCGTCGTCCCCATCACGCTCGTTGGATTGACCGCCTTGTCCGTGGAAATTAAGACGAACCGTTCCGCTTGGAACTGATCGGCGCACTCGGCAACATTTTTCGTGCCGAATACGTTATTCTTGACCGCCTCGGAAGGATTTCGCTCCATCAACGGCACATGCTTATGGGCTGCCGCATGGAAAACAACCTGTGGGCGATGATGGCTGAACATCTCCTCCAGCCTTGTCCGATCCTGCACATCGGCAATGACCGTCTCCAATTCGAGCTCCGGCGCAAGCCGACGCATTTCCATCTCAATCGTATAAATGCTGTTTTCACCATGTCCCAGCAGCAGCAGCTTCCGGGGGCGGAAAGGAGCAATCTGCCGGCACAGCTCCGAACCGATCGAGCCGCCGGCGCCCGTAACGAGGACGACCTTATCCTCCACGTAATTGGCGATGCCGTCCAAATCCGTTTTGATCGGATCTCTCCCGAGCAAATCCTCCACCTGCACGTCCCGCACTTGGTTCAAAGTGGTTTTGCCTGTAATAATCTCCTGCAGATGAGGAATAATTTTCAAGCGGGCTTTCGTTTGCTTGCAAATGTTAATAATGTCGGTGATTTGCGTCTTGGACACCGAGGGCATCGCAATAATCACCTCGTCGATGTCGTGTTTTTCGACAATCGCCGGAATTTGTTCCCGGCCGCCCAACACAGGGAGACCATACACCTGAAGCTTTTGCTTATAAGGGTCATCATCGACGAAAGCAAACGGCATCGTGTCGTAATGCTCGTTGCTCTTCAGCTCCTTGGCAAACAGCGTTCCGCAGCTTCCCGCTCCGACGATGAGCGCCTTCTTCGGTTCGTCGGCTCCTTGCCGCTTGCCGCCGAACTTGTCGCAGAACACTCTCCATACAAATCGGCTGCCGCCGAGCAGCAGCAGCATCGTTTCGGCGGTATGCAATGCTATCGCAAACGATACCGGCTGGGCCGAGATCACATTCGTCGCCAAGTAAGATACCAAGCTGCTGACCGCCACTGTTTTCGTCATCGAAATCAGCTCGCCGACACTCGCGTACTGCCAGATCCGGTTGTACAGCTTGAAGAGAAACATAAACGCCGTGCTCGCGATGGAAGAAATCGTTCCATACAGCAGCCACAGCTGTATCTGATCGGCCGGAATGGAGCTTTTATACGAGAAGTAAAAGGCAAAGTAGACACTGAGCCATACCATACCGAGATCGATTGCGACCAAAATTCCCGTTCTTTTGGAATAATTCATCATTCTTCCTCCCACAGGTTTTATTCGTTGCCATAGTAATAATAGGCATTGCCGGATGGCCGGGCGATTCGGTTCAGTACGACGCCCAGAAGGTTGGCCTGCACTAACTCCAATGCGTTTTTCGCTTTCTGCGCCAAATCCCGTTTGATTTTCCCGGAATCGATTACGAGAATGACGCCGTCGCACTTCGCCGCAATAATTTGCGCGTCGGTTACCGCAAGCACTGGAGGCGTATCGAGCAGGACGATGTCATATTGCCGTTTTAGCTCCTCCAGGAGCCCGGTCATTTTTTGCGAAGCGAGAATTTCCGACGGATTAGGCGGAATCGAGCCCGAGGTCATCACCTCCAGGTTCGGGATATCGGTTACCTTGATCGCCACGTCCAGCGTACATTGAGAGGTAAGCATATCCGTCAGTCCGAACCTGTTCGACAGATGGAACGTATGATGCGCCGTCGGCTTGCGCAGGTCGGCATCGATCAGCAGCACCTTCTTATTCGATTGGGCGTATACGACCGCCAGATTATTGATCGTTGTCGATTTCCCCTCCATCGGGCTGGAAGACGTAATCATCAGCGTCCGGTACAGCCGGTCGACGGATGAGAACTGGATATTCGTGCGCAGCGTCCGGTAGGACTCGGAAATCGGCGATTTGGGATGGCTGTGCGCAATGACGGGACGCCGCTTAACGGATCTGGACATTGGATAGTTCACCGACCTTTCGCTCGGAGGATAAGGACCCTTTGTTCGTTTCCAGATCCTGTTCGTCGATTTGAGTAATTAAAGCAAGCGTCGGCAAGCCCAGGTAGCGTTGGACGTCAGCTTCCGTTTTGACCGTATCGTCCATATATTCCAGCAAAAAGGCGAGCCCGACGGAAAGCATAAGCGAAGCCAGAAAACCTAGCGCGATATTCAATAACGGGTCCGGCTTAACGGGCAGAGGCTGCTTGGCCGGATCGGCTTGGTTCAACAAAATCACGTTATCGACCTTCATGATTTTCGGAATTTGGCTTTGAAACACATGGAACACGGCATTGACCATATGGGCCGCCTTCTCGTAGGACGAATCCTGAATCGAGATGGTGAGTACTTGGGTCTCGTTCACCGAGCTCAGTTTGATCTTGTTGATCAACTGCTCGGAGGTCATGCCGAATTCGGGATGCTCCTTCGCCACAATGTCCATAATGGCCGGGGTCTTAATAATTTCCTTGTAGGTCGTGACGAGCGAAATATTCGTATTTACAGAATTCAAGTCCAATTTCACAACACCGGCTTGATCGGGTGATGAGTTAATAATCAGTTTCGTCGAAGCTTCATACACGGGCTTCATGAAAAAATAGCTTACGATACCGGCAGCCGTACAACTCATCGCGACAATGAGAACAATCAGCCATAAACGCTTGCGCAATACGCTCATCACCGCTTTTAAATCGAAATCCATGGTCACGTTATAAATAGCCTCGCTTTCGTTTGATGAGATTTTCCCGATTTTCCTTTATAACGAACGATTCCTCCTAAAAAAACGCGGTAGTTGGGTAAAGAATAAGCTCTTGCGAACTTGCGGAACCGGCCTCCAAATCTCAAAGCTCCGGTCCTTGAGCAAGCATTCCGCATTATGCCGATAATACTTCACATAATCACCTCCGAGCTTTTCAGTCACGATGTCGTAGGCCCGCCGCAAATGAAACGGGCGGCGAACGGCATCATGCGCATCCGACGCGATAAAATGCACCAGATTTCTTCGGCATAGCTCTAAAGCAACCGAACGGACCTGCGGTCCGAAATACCCTGTTATGGAATGGGAGGTCACTTGCGCGAGAGCCCCGTACTCTATCAGCTTCAGCAGTTTGTCCGGCTGCTCCGCGATTTCCTTGTTGCGTTCCGGATGGGCGATGACCGCCGTCAGATCTCGAATCGACAGCTCGTGAAGAATCTCCTCGACCCGTTCGGGAAGCTTGGACGACGGAAATTCGATCAGGATGTAGGACGACCCGTTCAGAGTCAACAATTGATTGGTATAAAAATCGTCAAGCCACTGCGGGTGAGTATGAATCTCTTGACCGCTGCAAACCGTTAAAGGAATTCGGTGCCGCAAGAGCTGTTCCTGAAAAAACGACACCGCCGTTTCGACAGTTTGCGCAGGATTGTAATAGCTGCCCTTTCGATGATGAGGCGTGGCGACGATCGTCGAAATCCCTTCCTGAACGGCCAAGCGAGCAAGCTCAAGCGACTGCTCCAAGCTGGCAGGGCCATCATCCAAACCATGAAGAACGTGACTATGTATGTCGATCAATGTCTGCTTCCTCCTGCTCTATCCAGGCTAATGTAAATTATGGCACATTTTCAAAGCGAACGATGAGGGAACAGAGTTGTGTATTTGATTAGTTAAAAATGATTATTTTTCAATCATGGATACAGGATTTAACAGGCTTTTAATGTGATAAAATATACACATTGAAAAAGATTTTACCAATTAAATGTAACGTATTTCATAAAATTTATTTATTATACATAAATTTACATCCATAGTTTTTTAAAGAATGAAAGCGTTTTAATTTTCCGTGAAAATGGAGAAGACTTCTTTCAACAAAAGGCCTCGCGAGTATTATTAACAAAATATGAATCCACTTCCTTGGGTATATTTGGAATACATAATTTGGTCGATTTTGGGACTTTGGATTGAGTACAGGTAAAAACACCCAATGGCTTGGTTCAAATTGGAAAAATACGAACCTACGCGCTCCTCCCTGTAAAACGAACTATGTCTGGGTCGTTGAACACATTTTTTACTGCCCCTGAGGCCCGAAAATAGGAAGAGCATCCAGCTGGTTCATGTCTGGATGCCCTTGATTTCAGTTTAAAGTTTGCGCCTGACGAATAAGCAGATCGCCAAGCTCTGCCGGGATTTTCTGTCCTCGTAGTGCCGAAACTTCATGGATATAGGCGTGAATTTGCTTATGCTCAAGCTTTTTTACCAACGAATTAACTACACCATGGCCGCCCGGTCCTGTTACCAATTGGCGTGTCACGTTCGCAAGGCTCTCATCACGCCTGTTGATTAACCAACTTTTGGGATATCAAGACGTGAGAAATAGACGTATTTATCCAGAATCTTAGTAACAGCAATGAGCCATTCCGCCTGGAATTGATTCTCTTGCATGAGTTCCTTAAATCGGATGAGTGGCATGGACTTGCAAGCGATGATGAGCGATTTGGAATGGTCATATAGCCATCTCAAGACGACATACGTCATGAGTGCAGCGAACAACTGGTTGAATACGGCATTTTTCGTGGATCCAAACAGAACAGGGACATTCAAGTTTTGCTTGATCCATCGGAAGAAAACTTCGATGCCCCATCTTGCCTTGTACATCTCG
>NZ_FMTT01000052.1 GCF_900100345.1 Paenibacillus tianmuensis
GAAAATGTGACAATAAAAAGACTTTAGGCTTCGCCTACCGAAATTCATCTCCCGCTTTCATCAAGCTTCGCAAGATTTAGAAGTGGGAGACTTCTCTCGGAGGGAAGTTAAAAATTGCACAATCTGTTTTCTATCCGATGGACTCACCGGAGCCAAGTTGAAGAGATCAGAGAAACATAATCCATCGCAAACGAGTCGAATAACTAGTGCTAATTCAGGAGGGATATTTTCTGATGCTGATTTTTCTAAAAAGGTTTGGTACTCAGTTTCCCACATGGAAAGAACTTCCCTACTTTCTGAAGTAGAACCTGCTAATACACTGGTTGCCAAACTCCAAGTACATAGAGGATCTGTCGGCAATGCAGCAACATTGAGGTAAGCCAGTGTATAACCTTTTCCTGATTTCATTTCTTCATCCATAAGGGCTTTTGTTTCTGCCAGCGCTTGTTCATTAAGGGCTCTAATTAGATCTTCCTTGTTGTGAAAATGATACAGAAAACCGCCTTTGCTAATCTCTGCAGCGGCAGCAACTGCATCTAGTGTCAAATTGTTAATGCCTTTTTCTCTAATGATATTAGTGGCTTCCTCTAAAATTCTTTCCCGTTTAGACAAATTATCTCTCCTCTAGTGCAGTGTCTACATAGTAATCTAGTTCATGTAGATACACACTATTTCGTAAAATGTGTACGGAATATTTTACGCTCGAATAGCAATTCAATGGATAAATCGCCTAAACGACTGGTAGCATCACCGCAATTTTACTCATAATTGCCTCCTCATCAATAATGATTTGCAAAGTAAGTGTACCGTCCAGACGGTTAATTGTCAAGATAGTTGTCGTGAATTCTCGAAAATAGAAAAGCTAGACTTAGGCATTTTGCTCAGCTTGAATAGCCGGCGCTTTTTCGGGATTTAGCCAAACCTCATCTTCGAGGCTCCAGTTGCGTGCAGCTCTTGACCAACGAGCGGGATGCGCAGCTTTTGCCGCCTCATAGACCTGCTTTCGGCGTTCGAAAATCTGCTCCGTGAGCCCGTCATGTCGTTGGCTTGGCGTGAGGAAGTTCAGTCCGCTACGGCGGTGCTCGGTGTTATACCAGTGAACGAAACGCAGCGCCCATTCCCGGCTTGCGTTCGATCCGCAAACCCGTTTGCGGGGTATTGCGGACGGTACTTGCACGTTCGGAATACGGATTCCGCATAGGGGTTGTTATTGCTGGCCCGCGGCCGGCTTCTGGAGGGCGTAATGCCCAAGCTGTACAACGTCTCCAGCAGGGTCGCTCCTTTCATTCCAATCCGAGTACCAGTGGCGCAGTTCACGGTAACCGCAAATTAACGACACGGCATCGTGCTGGCTGGCGCGGAACAGTCGCGGGTACACGGGCAGATTGTAAGGACTATCGGCTGCCGCGAACATGTGGAGTGTACGGCCGTAATCATATTTCTCGCGGTAACTGTCCCAGCCCCAATCGGCATCAGGATCGGAAAACCCAATTAATGGATCTGCAATATTGAGTATCTCATTTATTTGTTCAGCAGTATCCGCTTTTTTGACGTATCAAATAGGTATTCTTTCTGATGAATTAGTAATCGGTGGCGATCCTGTTTCCTTTTATATGTTTATAGTAGTAGTGATAATGTCAGTAGTTAATTTTCTTGTTGTTCTCCGTAATAAATAGTAGTTTATGTCTATATATAATAGGTTTTGGATTTAATATACTAGAAAGTGAAATTAATCCAATCGTAATAGGAGGTTAATATGAAACCTAAGTCCACCCGCAAGAAAGCGGTGCGAGCAAGCGTCGCCGCGCTGTCCGCCCTGTTGGCGCTCGCACCTTTGGAACCGGTTACAACTATCGCTTCCGCCAATGCCGGACAGCAAGCTGCCTTAGCCGCCTCGCCTTGGGTCGCCACCCAAGTGTACGTGTCCGGCAATGAGGTCAGCTATAACGGGAATATTTACCGGGCCAAATGGTGGACACAGGGCGATACACCGGGCACGAGCGACCCGTCAAGCTCGCCGTGGCAGTTGGTAGGAGCGGACACGGGCGGCGGCAACGATTCTACCCCGCCGACGGCTCCGACGAATCTCGCTTCGACGGGACAGACCGCGGACACGATCACGCTGACTTGGACTGCGGCTACGGACAACATCGCTGTGACCAGCTACGATATTTACCGCAACGGGACGAAGGTCGGCTCCTCAGCCAACGCTTCCACGCTGACCTCCACCGATATAGGGCTGCAGCAGGATACCGAATATACGTATTACGTTGCTGCAAGGGATGGCGCCAACAACACGACGGCAAGCGCGAGCATCAAAGTAAAGACGTCGCTGGGCGGTCTGACCGTCGGTCAAAGCCGCGTCCTGACCGATTCGCAAATTGCGTCGATCTGGGGCGGCATCGATCCGCAATATTCGCCGGCCAATGCCGTTGCAGCCGTGCAGAGCGCACTGCCGCAGGCAGAGTACGAAGCGCTGTTCCCGATCCGCATCGGCTCGCCGGAGTGGCATACCTTCGCCGCTTCCAAGCCGTATTACAAGCCGGGGCAAGGAGACTATTATTCGTACAACAACCTGATTGCCGCCGTATCCGAGGTGGCGAAAATCAAGTACAAACTCGAATACCGGCAGGGAGCGACTTGGAACCATCGCATATTCCGACTGGACAAGGCGACGAAGACGGAAACGCTCATCTATCAAAATGCCGATTTCAACGCTTCCTGGAACTTGACGGTGCCGATCGTCTCCAAAACCGTCGATTTCGGTTCGTTCCTCAAAGAAGGCTCTGCCGTGAACCGCAAGCGCGAGCTGGCGGCTTTCCTCGCCAATATTGCGCATGAAACGGGCGGAGGCTGGGCGACCGCGCCCGGCGGCGAGCTTCGTTGGGGCTTGTTCTGGAACGAGGAAATGACGTACATCAACAGCACCAACATTGGTTACGTGCAGACGCATGCCGATTACCCGCCGGTTGCGGGCAAATCGTATCATGGACGCGGGCCGATCCAGTTGAGCTGGAACTACAACTACGGTTTGTTCAGCGGCATTATCTACGGCAATAAAAACACGCTGCTCCAACAGCCGGAGCTCATCACGAGCGACGGTAAATTGGGCTTTATGACCGCGATTCTGTTCTGGATGACACCGCAACCGCCGAAGCCGTCGGCCCACGACGTCATGGTCGGCAATTGGACGCCTTCGGCGGAGGAAACTGCCAAAGGGCTAACCCCGCCGGGCTTCGGAATTACGATCATGATTATCAACGGCAATCTGGAGGGCAATAAAGACGAAACCGACAACCGAATCGGCCGCCGGGTCGGTCATTATCGCGACATTACGACGAAAATGGGCGTCGATATTACCGGCGAAAAGCTGAACACGCTCGGCATGAGTCCGTTCTAGCGCTCCCCCTGCACAAGAGGCTGGTCTATACCCGGGTATACTATTCAAAGAGCCGTCGCTTTTGCGACGGCGTACTTTCGGATTTGAATCGAGAGCCGGCGGATCTCTGGGCGGGAAGCATATTTTGGTAACGCGCTTCAGCTCGGTAGCCCCGGAAATTTTGACGGCTCGCGATAAAATATTCAATAAGGAGTTTGGCCGTTAAGTTTAAAGCCGACATCGCGCCCTTTATTCGAGGACGCGATGTCGGCTTCTTACAACTGTAAGCTTATTGAATCAGATCGGACTTCTGTAGAAGCCGTTGCACAATAACCGCTACTTCCGCTCTTGTGATGAATGCTTTTGGAGCCAGTTCCGTGCCGCTCCGTCCCGAAAGGAGTCCGGATTGCAAAGCGTCGGATATTCCGCTCTTGGCCCAATCCGATACCGTCCCCGCATCGGCGAAGGAGTTCAGCAACGGTTCCGCAGTTGGGGAAGACTTCGCGCTAAGCCCTGTTATGGTCATCGCTATTGCCATGATCGTCATCGCTTGTTCGCGTGTAATCTTCTCGTTCGGACGGAAGGCGCCGTCTTCGAAGCCGCTGATCAGGTTGTACGCGTATGCCGTCCCAACCGCACCACAGAACCAATCCTTCCGATCTACGTCGGAGAAAGGCTGTGCCCCTTCTTTTGCTTTTAACCCTAATCCGCGAATCAGAATCGCTGCGAACTCCGCGCGCGTAATATCTTGATCGGGATTGAACTGGCCTTGGCTGACGCCGCTCACGACCAGACGCGATCCCATGTCGTTCACGGCTTGCTGGGCCCAATGCCGCTCTACGTCTTTAAACGCAAGCGGATGCCATATAACGGAATAGACGCTATTCGTCAAACTGTTGATCTTGGCATAATACTTGCCGTTCGACAGCACGACCTTCGTCGGCACATGACGCAGCGTACCATCCGTCTCTATCGCGACTCCCGTCGTGATTTTGTTAGGATCGACGCCGTCCGGAATGGCCATGGTGCGTTCGACATAAGTTTGGAACTCGGTCACTTCAACGGTTTTGTCCTTATAAATCGCTCTTACCGCAAAATCAAGCGGCGGGGCGACAATCGCGATCGTTCCTTCGAGCGATGGAACCGGCTTTTTGGGCACGGCGATTTCAATCTGAACCTTAATATCCTGCAGCGCTGCCGATCCGCCCACCTGATTGGAGATCGATTGGATGTTGATCTGACGAGCCGGCAAACGATAAGCCGCTCGATCCGTTTTGATCTCCAATACCGCTTGCTGCGCTTCCATGCCGCTTACCATCTGCCCGGTAAGCTCTGCGATGACGACATCGGATGCGGTATTTACCGGTATCGTCACCACGGCGGATTTCCCTTCCTTGGCGAGCCTCTCTTCGAGCTTATTCCGGTCAAGCGTGACGGTCGTGACCTTCCGCGAATCGACATTCGTTACCTTGACCGTTCCCGCATTTACCGATTGTCCGTTCACAAGAACGGATGCCCCGGATGTATCGGATTCCGCTGGAGCCGAAGGCCCCGGCTGAAAAGACGCACTTCCTGTCGTCGGCGTATTGTCGCTGCTGCCGCTATCGGAGGAGCCTTCCGGCCTTACCGCGTTGGAAACGTGGGATGCGGCGCCGCTGCCGACACGGTTCGTTGCAACGACCGTAAACGTATAGGTTACGCCGTTGGTTAAGCCGGTCACCGTGACCGGGCTTCCCGCGCCGGTTGCCGTTTTGCCGCCCGGATTAGCCGTGACCGTGTAGCTTACGATGGGACTGCCTCCATCGCGGGCAGGTGGAGTGAAGGTCACGGTTGCTTCCCCGTTGCCCGCAACGGCGGTTACGTTCCTCGGCGCGCTCGGCACGGCCACAAGCGCAATCGGTGTCACGCCATTCGATGGAGTCGAAGGAGCCGAGCTTCCCGTGCCGTTCATGGCAACAACGGTAAACGTATAAGTCGTGCCGTACGTCAGGCCCGTCACCGTGATCGGACTGCCCGTGCCGCTAGCCGTCAATCCTCCTGGGCTCGAAGTTACAGTGTAGCCGGTAATGAGGCTGCCTCCGTTGCTGGCCGGCGGGGTGAAGGTCACGGTCGCTTGTGATTGTCCCTGCTCTACCACAGCCGTCACGGCCGTCGGCGCGCCGGGAACCGTAACAGGAGCTGTCGCTGGCGCTGGCGTTACGCT
Organism: Paenibacillus tianmuensis; assembly: GCF_900100345.1. GTDB lineage: Bacteria > Bacillota > Bacilli > Paenibacillales > NBRC-103111 > Paenibacillus_G > Paenibacillus_G tianmuensis. Next base: position 5,583 of record NZ_FMTT01000052.1, read on the forward strand.
GTTCGATGGAAGCGAGGCATTAGAGTCCCCCAAGTCGTTTGTCGCCACGACGGTAAACGTATACGCCGTGCCGTACGTTAAGCCGGTCACCGTGATCGGACTGCCTGTACCGCTAGCCGTCAAGCCTCCCGGGCTCGAAGTTACGGTATACCCGGTGATGGCGCTGCCTCCGTCGCTAACAGGCGCCGTAAACTTCACGGTCGCTTGCAATTCGCCGTTCGCTACCTCTGCCGTTACATTCGTCGGCGCGTCCGGAGGAGTGTTCTGGCCTTCCAGCTTTTGTACCCGATGATTGTTGGAATCGGCCACGTAGACCTGCCCGCTGCTGTCCACCGCCACGCCTAACGGATTGTAGAACTCGCCTAGACCGCCTCCTGCTCCACCGCCTCTTCTCTTCCACTCTCTCCACTTTCCTGTAGCTGCCGTCAGCTTCTGGATGCGATGGTTATTGGAATCGGCCACATAGACGTTCCCGTTGCCATCTACTGCGAGGTGATACGGTTCGTCGAATCCGCCCAGGCCGCTTCCCGATCCGCCTCCGCCGCTCTTCCACTCGCTCCATACGCCTGTAGCCGCCGTCAGCTTCTGGATGCGATGGTTTTTCATATCCGCCACATAAACATTCCCGCTGCGGTCTACCGCCACACCGGTAGGATAATTAAACTCGCCCAGGGAGCTTCCGGGCTTTCCGTCGCTCTTCTTCCAGTCGCTCCATTTGCCCGTAGCTGCCGTCAGCTTCTGGATGCGGTTATTGTCGGAATCGGCCACATAGACGTTCCCGTCGCCATCTACCGCCACTCCGCTAGGGTAGTTAAACTCTCCGGGGCCGCTTCCCGCCCCTCCGCCGCTCTTCTTCCACTCACTCCATACGCCTGTAGCTACCGTCAGCTTCTGAACGCGGTGGTTATAAAAATCGGACACATAGACATTGCCGCTGCTATCCACGGCCACATCGGTCGGACCGTCGAACTCGCCCAAGCCGCTTCCGAACTGTCCATTGCTCTTCCTCCACTCGATCCATACGCGTGTCGCTGCATCGAACTTTTGAATGCGATGGTTGCCGAAGTCGGCCACGTAGGCGTTGCCTTTGCTGTCCACCGCCACGCCATTCGGATACTTGAACTCGCCCAAGCCTCCGCCAATCACCCCTCCGATGTAGATCCACTCGCTCCACGAATTGGAACGGACATCCAGCTTTTGGACGCGTGCATTGCCGGTATCGCCCACGTAGATATTGCCGCTGCCGTCCACCGCTACGCCTCTTGGATTTTTAAACGTCCCCAGACTGCTTCCCGGTACGCCAGCGCTGCTCTTCCACTCACTCCATACGCCTGAAGCTATCGTCAGCTTCTGGATGCGGTGGTTACCCGTATCGGCCACGTACACGTCGCCGCTGCCATCTACAGCTATGTCGGACGGATTGTTAAACTCGCCCAGGCCGCTTCCCGATCCGCCCCCGCCGCTCTTCCACTCGCTCCATTCCCCGGTAGCTGCCGTCAGCTTCTGGATACGATGGTTGCCCGTATCGGCCACGTAGATATTATCGCTGCCGTCTACCGACACGCGGGCCGGACCGTTAAACTCACCCCGGCCGCTTCCCGGGCCGCCCCCAGTCTTTTTCCACTCGCTCCATTCGCTCGTGGCCACCGTCAGCTTCTGGATGCGATGGTTCCCCGCATCGGCCACATAGACGTTCCCTCGGCTGTCTACGGCCACGCCCTTCGGTGACCGAAACTCGCCCAGGCCGCTTCCCGATCCGCCCCCGCTGCTTTTCCACTCGCTCCATTCCCCGGTAGCTGCCGTCAGCTTCTGGATGCGATGGTTCCCCGTATCAGCCGCGTATACGTTCCCGCTGCGGTCTACCGACACGCTGGCCGGATTGGCAAATTCGCCCAGACGGGTTCCAAAGGCTCCGGCATTTTTTCCCCATTGACTCCACAGACCCGTAGCCGCCGTCAGCTTCTGAATGCGGTTATTTCCCGTATCGGCTACATACAAATTTCCGCCGCCGTCTACTGTCAAGCCGTTCGGAGTCGAGAACGCTCCGACAACATCATTGCTGCCCCTGCCTATTTTGGCGTATTGGCTCCATTGTTCTGCCGCATGCGCGGGATCATGGAATAAGGTTACGGAGACCATCATGAATACGATCGTCCATATCCACAGCCTCCCTGCAAACGAATGGAATTCCCCTCGATTCGTCACTTGTCCTTTCCTCCTCCGAAGCTTATCTCATAGGTATAACCCCCTGCATGTTATCAGACGCTTCTCTCAAAATTCTCACAAGCTCACCATCAACGACTTTGCCGGACTCGGCCCGTTGATCAATCAGGATGTATTGCTGCTGGCCGGGGAGGAGGATCAGTACGTTCCGATCAGCCGTCTGCCGCAAATCCAGCAGGAACTGTGCAATGCGGCGACCATCACAACGAAGGTCTTTACCAGAGAAACCGGCGGTGAACAGCACTGCCAGGCCGGTCATCGTCATCTGGCTTTTAACGAAATGAAAAAGTTTCTGTAACGGTAGCCAAGCAAAGGAAAGGGTCTACCAGATTTCTGCAGAAGCAGTCTTATCTCGGCTGCTTCTTTTCTTATACTTTTCAATACAAAAGAAAAGTGGCCCTAAATGAGCCACTTCTCACCCCAATTGTCACTCGGAGGATTCTCGACTTAATACAATCTTGCCGCGTGTTCGTCCCGTCTGACTGGAAAGATGGGCTTTCCTTACTCCATCTACGGTCATCGGATAAACTTCCGAGATGAGAGGTTTCACTTTCCCTTCTTCCACAAGTTCACGAATACGATTCATATTTTTCCCGTCCGGCCGGGTAAAAACAAATTCTGTCCGAAGGCGTAGGTCTTGTTCGAGAGCATCGACAAAATCCGGACGTATAGCATCTCTGCTGCTGATAATCGTAGCCACTCCCCCACCGGGCTTCATCCATTTCAGGGCATCTCCATAAGCGGAGCCGCCTATGGTATCAAACAGGAAATCAAACTGCACTGAAGAATGGATGCTTCCCGTGTCGTAGGTCAACACTTCATCCGCTCCCAATTCACGTACATACTTAGCGTTCCGCGTGCTGGTCGTTGCTGCCACATATGCGCCACGCGCTTTCGCTATTTGGACGGCAAGGGACCCGACCCCTCCGCTGCCCGCCAAAATCAGGACACGGCTTTCCGGCCCGACCTTTCCGACCTCTTCAATAGCCTGTAGTGCCGTGAGACCGGCTAACGGGAGAGATGCAGCTTCCATATAAGTTAAACCCTTGGGCATCTTCGACACGATAGAGGCGGGAACTACGATTTGATCTGCATAAGTCCCAAAACGATCAAACAACGGGCGGAAAAACACATCGTCCCCCACGTGGAAATCTTGCACATTGGCTCCTGCGGCCATGACCGTTCCTGCCGCATCCCATCCCAAAATCAGAGGAAGCTCAAACGTGAAATCTTGCTTTAGCTTACCCTCTCGCACCTTCCAATCTACCGGATTCACACCACTCGCCTGAATGGAAATCAACAAATCATCGGGTTCAAGTTGTTTTGTCGGCAATTCAATGATTCGCAATTGGTCGACATCGCCATATTGTTCAATTCCTATGCCCTTCATTCTAAGACAGCCTCCTTCATAGTTTCATCTCCTTTATTATACATCTCCAGATGCTGGAGGAACACTTGAACATACGGAGCCGTGTTAAAGAGGAATAAGCGCTTGTTCCGTCGAACTTCTTTATATGATGCGAATGAAATATAACACCACTCCTAAGTATATAGTGACCATTATATTATTTCTCGGCATCCTCCTCGGCCTGCGCTGGACTTGGACCGGAATTTTCCCTACATTGGAGCACCCCCGCGCAATCCATGGCGTGCTCGATTTGCGTGGTGTGGACTTGGATCAATCCCCTACCATCTCCTTGGATGGCGAGTGGCAGTTTTACCCTGGCAAATTAGCCTTTCACCGGGACATGCCGTTGACGGAAAACGAAGCTCGCCCTATTCAAGTTCCGGGAGATTGGAGCAGCCAGCTGACGAATGGCTCGGATCACTCGTATGGGTACGGAACGTATCGGCTGCGCATTCTGGTCGATCCACTGAAGCAGCCTGTCGCTTTTTGGTTGCGAGACATACGGGCCTCATCCGGTGTGGAAATCAACGGGCAGGTTGAACCCGATGTTGGTAATCCTGCCGAACATGCGAATGAGTACACGCCCAAAAATATCTCTTACACGGCTTCGTACGATGCGGAAGGAGCGACTGAGCTTGAATTGCTTATTCGGGTGGCGAATTTCGACGACCCTTATAACGGCGGTATCCTGCGCTCCATCTACTTTGGCTCTCAGGCCGCGATCGACTATGCGCGCTTGTATTCCATCGGGTTTCAACTGGCTACGTTTATCGTGCTACTGCTTCACGGGATGTATGCCTTTATCCTTTATTCGTTTAACCCGCATGAACGAACGTTGATCGTTGTCTTTCTGCTGACGCTGGCAACCGGTATTTCGATTATGACCGGCCATGATAACCTGCTTTTGCTATGGCTGCCGATCAATTATACATGGGCGCTGAAGATCAAACTGATCGCCCTCCTATGGCATTCGTATTTTATTTATATCGTCTTTAGAAGGTTTTCTTCGGCTCCTCCGAAGAGTGTCGGCTTGCGGGTACTCACCGCGGCGCTCCTTGCTTATACGGGATTTCTGTTCGCCGCAAATGCGGCATGGGTGAATGGATCGGTTGACTGGGGGATATTTCACTTCTTCTACTTGGTCCCCTTCGCCTGGTTTGCTTATACGGCGGGAACCATGATCTTCGGGAAGCAAACCGTCAACGACGGCGTCTTCCTAGTGATGTCTGCAGTCGGCATTATATCGAGTTTTCTCTGGAGCCTATGGAGCTCCTATACTCCCGTTTACTATCCGATCGATATTATTGCGACGATTATCGGTTTTTCGACCTACTGGTTTAAACAATATTTCCGCAATGCCAGAGAAAACGCCGTCCTCAACGATCAGTTAAGGAAAGCCGACAAGCTGAAGGATCAATTTCTGGCCAATACGTCGCACGAGCTGAGAACGCCGCTGCATGGCATTATCAATATCGCCCAGAGCGTGGTGGTCAAAGAGAAAACGAAGCTGAACGAGCGCAACCTGAAAGACATGGAGCTGCTAATCACCATCAGCCGCCGCATGTCGCATATGCTCGGCGATCTTCTTGATGTCGCACGGCTCCAGGAGCACCGCATCGTGCTGCAGCAAGAGCCTCTGCAGATTCAATCCGTCGTACCCGGCGTCGTCGGCATGCTTCAATTTATGCTTGAGGGCAGGCCTGTCCGACTGCATATGGACATTGCGGAATCGATGCCGCCGGTCATGGCCGACGAGAAAAGGCTCGTGCAAATTTTATATAACCTGGTGCATAATGCCCTCAAATACACGGAGGAAGGAACCATCTCCGTTTCCGCCGAGACCCGAGAAGGGCATGCCTTGATTCATATCTCCGACACAGGGGTCGGCATGGACGAGAAGACCCAAGCGAGGGTGTTTCTCTCCTACGAACAAGGCTCTTATGGCATAAGCGACGGACGGGGCATCGGACTAGGGTTAAGCATCTGCAAGCAACTGGTTGAATTGCACGGCGGCGTATTGACCGTTCGCTCCGAACTTGGGAAGGGTTCTGTGCTCAGCTTTAACCTGCCGTTAGCCAACGTGTCGAGTAACCCGTCGCTGCCGCCAAAGCCTCTTCTTCAGCCTCCACAGATCACGGACACCGTGGAAGAAGTACGCGCCGGGGTAATTGCTTCGGATGCCTCCATCGGCGAATTGGCCGCTTCCGTACTTGTCCCGCCGCTTGAGAATGACGGGAAGGCGAATATTTTGGCCGTGGATGACGATCCCGTCAACTTGAATGTGCTTGTTGGCATCCTTTCATCGGAGCCGTACCGCATCACGACCGCTCAATCCGCCCGAGAGGCGCTGGAGCTGCTGGATACGCAGCAATGGGATCTGCTGATTGCCGATGTCATGATGCCGCACATGTCCGGCTACGAGTTGACACAGAAGGTAAGGGCGCAATATTCCTTATCCGAGCTTCCGGTAGTGCTGCTGACCGCGCGCAGTCAGCCTGCCGACATTTACACCGGATTCAAGTCGGGAGCCAACGATTACGTGACCAAGCCGGTAGACGCTCTGGAGCTGCAATACCGGATCAGGGCATTGATCACGCTGAAGCAATCGATCCAAGAACGTTTGCGTATGGAGGCCGCCTATCTGCAGGCACAAATTCATCCTCATTTTCTGTTCAATACGCTGAATTCCATTATGGCGCTGAGCGAGATCGACACGGAAAAAATGCGTCAGCTTGGCAATGCCTTTGCGTCCTTTTTGCGGATCAGCTTTGATTTTCTCAATAAGGGAAAGCTTGTCGAGCTGTCCCATGAGCTGGCGCTTGTGGAAGCCTACTTGTTTGTTGAACAAGAGCGGTTCGGCAGCAGGCTGTCGGTCTTATGGGAGGTTGACCCGGGCATCGACGTGCTTCTCCCCCCGCTTTCGATCCAGCCGCTGGTCGAAAATGCCGTCAAGCATGGCCTCCTTAGCCAAAGCAAAGGCGGTACGATTCGCATCCGAATTGCCCGAGAGGACGGGTTCATCCATGTTGAAGTCGCGGATGACGGCAAGGGCATGGAGCCGGACAAGGTCAGGCAGTTGTTGAATCCGCCAGCAAAAAGCAGGCGCGGAATCGGACTTTCCAATACGAATCGGCGCTTGGCGCAATTGTACGGTCAAGGCTTGTCTATTCGCAGCAAGCCGAAGGAAGGAACCACCGTATCCTTTGTCATTCCAAAGAAGCAGGCCAATCCTTAGCTCACACAGCGTGAAGGATCGGCCTGCTTTATATCACGCTCAAGGCGAGACATGCGGATGAAACCAAATCTTATGGAAGTCAAGCCAACCTGAAGCGTTAACTGTAACTCCACATAACGATTTATGAAACGAAGTATTGTTTTTCTTATGGACAAGGTACAGGACAGAATACGTTTGCCGTATTAGATATTCCATATCTGCCAGTTTATGCTGGCGTTCTTTCTCGTCAGATTCACGAAAAATAGATACGGCGGCTTTTTTTACAGCCTTCGCCACGGGTTCGTCAAACGCAGACAAAAGGTAATTTTTTTGTAAAACCATTTCCAGCTCAGATACCTCGTCATTGCTAAAAGTGTTCCCAAACAGCAGACAGTCATGTTCCGGCAAAGAATGGTGAACCGCAAATTCAGACGGATCTCTCACTTCTATTTCCATATGGACTCCAAAAGACTCGCAGCGTTCTCTAATCCAAATGGCGTCTTCCTCATGGTACGCGGTTGTAAGTAAACGGAACGTTTCACCCTGGTAACCACTCGCATTCAACATGGTCAAAATTTCCGAACGACTTACGCGGGAATGGACTGTCGTTATCTCAGAGACCGGATGGTATGGACGGAATCCCTGTGCGGGAAAAATCCGGTCGCCCCCCAACTCAGCAATCATCTGTTCTCTATCGATGATATGATGAAGAGCTTGTCGGAATTCGGGATGGTTTTGCGGACCGATCTTCCACTGGTTAAATACAAGCAGACTGCAGCAGGAGAACAACGTTTCCACGTCACACCACTCGCTGTTGCCTTTTATCCAAGCTTCCCGCTGCGCTTTGGAAGCATCCCCATTCGAAATCATAACCGATGTCCAGTCAGGCTCCTTCAAGCAGCCTGTTTCCATTTCAGGGAAGATGAGAACCTCGACACGATCCAGATGCGGCCTGCCTTGAAAATGTGCCGGGAATGCCTCCAAAATGCAGATTCCCTCATTTAGACGAACCATTCGAAAAGGGCCTGTTCCTACCGGTTTTTTCCCAAATTCCGCTTCACCTGCCCGTACAATCTCTTCGGGAACAATACTCGCGGGAATGGTAGAAAGAAGCCGCAGAAACAAATAATTCGGTTCTTTTAAACGGATTCGTACCGTTTTATGGTCCAGTACATCGATCGTCTCGATGTCTTGAAACATCCAGCTCGATTCAAATCGTTCCGGGTTCAATCGAATTCGATCCAGTGAAAAAACGACATCATGAGCAGTCAATTCCCGCCCATGATGGAACATGACGCCTTTTTTCAAATGGAACGTCCACTCTTTGGCATCAACGCTCTTTTCCCATGAATGCGCGATACAAGGTAGGACGGTTCGGCTTTCCTGATCGTATTCGACCAACGTATTGAACAACTGGCCTGCCATGTGGGCATCGAAATGATAATGAATCAATCCGGGGTCAAGCGTTAAAATCTTACGGTACATAGGAAAGCGCAGCGTATCCTGCAGCTTATTGGAAACAGCTTGTGTGGAAAAACCCATTCCTTCCGACAGCCAGTCCATAAACTGTTCTTTGACAGCAGCCGCCCCGAAACGGTTCATCAGCTCCAGCGCTTCCTTTACATCCCCCTGCTCCATTCGAAGCTTAGCTTCCCGAAGGAGGATTTCGTCCGAATCCGTAAGTAATGTCAACGCCGACGTATGACCGCGGCCCCGCCCGGCTTTCCACTCAATCCAGCCCAGCTCACAAAGTTTACGGACAATCCGTTTAGCGTATCGAGGCGTACAGTACCATATACCGGCAAGTTTGTCGACCGTAACAGAGAAGGGCTTACCCACTTCATGGCTGTTAAAATATTGGCGAAGCTCTAAAAAGTGCGGAACCGTCAACATATCGAACCTCATTTCTTACTAAAAAAGGTGATGTGATTCAATCAAATCATGCTCTTTTTATACCTTTTTTAATAGCTATACTGATGTTAAGGAAAACGAACCAACAGAGGGGGATGAATAGGATGAACATGACACGATTTCATCCGGTAGCATGGGGCGTCATTATCGGAACCTTCCTGTCACGCACAGGATTTTTTATGACACTACCATTTTTAGGTGTTTATTTGGGAAAAGTCAAGGGAATCGATCCGGCGACCGTTGGGGCCATTTTAGCACTAAGCTTATTGGTCGGAACCATGAGCAGTTTTGTTGGAGGAGCATTATCGGATCGTTTGGGCAGATATCCGGTTATGATTTTTTCGATGGCCGCATGGAGTCTTGTCATGATAGGCTTCGCCTTCGCCAACGAAACTTGGGCTTTCTTCTTATTGAGTGCGTTAAACGGTCTCTGCCGCAGTGTTTTTGAACCGACCGCCAGAGCTTTGCTGGCCGATGTAACGCCTTCCGAACATCGCGCTGACGCCTTTAATGCGAGATATTTTGCCATCAATATGGGAGGAGCTATCGGACCATTAGTAGGCTTGAAGCTTGGCGCAGGCAGTTCTTCATCGTTTTTGCCGTTTTTCGTAAGTGCTGTGATTTTTTTTATTTACGCTATCGTTTTGGTGTTTTTCATGGTAACGTTCAAGCAAAAGCTTCATGAGACATCAGCATCGATCACCATGAACCAAATGGCGCGAATTATTTTTACGGATAAAGTATTCCTCTATTTTCTTCTTGGCAATGTATTTGTAACAGGAGCCTATTCACACTTGGATACTACTTTATCGCAATATATTGGTCATGATCGGATAGAAGCGTATTCGTTTCTTTTCGTTATCAATACGCTTTCTGTATTGATACTGCAATATCCTCTTGCCAAGCTGATGAAGCGCTTCTCTTCCTTAACGGCATTAAAAGCCGGGTGTCTGTTATTTGGTTTGGGTCTGTTCGGGTTTGGGATTTTCGACAATATCTTTATGCTTGCCGTGTCGATGGTAGTTTTTACGACCGGCGAAATCTTATGCTTTGTCATTGGAGATGTGCTTATCGGTGAAATTGCACCCGAACCTTTGAGAGGGGCCTATTATGGCGCCAGCGGATTGGCATTTATCGGGCAGAGTGTTTGTGCTTGGATTGGCGGTATTTTACTGAGCGTATTAGGTTTCGGGCAAGGTCCTGTCCTATTCGCCATCCTCATGCTTTTGGCATTTATTGCATTTCCATTCTTCCATCGAGGGCAGCATCTTTGGGAACAACGGCAGGGCCTTGAGAAAACAAATAATTTGGGGTCGGGGGTCGGTTTAGAGCTTCGCAAATGATAAGATCATCTTGCGAAGCCCTTTTTAGGTTTGTGCAGTAGGTTATGGGGTGAAAAGATCGGCGACGATTTCGTAAGAACGCAGACGCGCCTGGTGATCAAACACATGGCCGACGACCATCATTTCGTCCGCTTGGGTAGCGTCCAAGAAGGCTTGCAGCTTTTGTTTCACCGTTTCCGGACTGCCAAAGATGGAGGAACCAAGCTGTTGCTGCAAGGCTTGTTTTTCGTGCTCGCTCCATAGGCTATCCATGTTGTCCACAGGCGGCTTTAGCAGCCCTTCAATGCCCCGGATCAGGTTTAGGAATTGCTGCTGCAATGTCGTGCCCAAGCGGTTCGCTTCTTCATCCGTATCCGCGGCAATGACATTGACGCCAACCATCGCATACGGCCTCTCAAGCACTTTCGAAGGCTTGAAGGTACGACGATATAATTCCATCGCCAGCACGGTGTTGGCGGGCGAAAAGTGACTGGCGAAAGCAAACGGCAGACCGAGCTGACCGGCCAGTTGTGCGCTGAAGCTGCTTGAGCCGAGCAGCCAGATAGGAATCGTGAGGCCCTCTCCCGGGATCGCCTTCACATGCATTGGACCTGAGGCCAACGATGGGTCGAAATAGGCCCGCAGCTCATCCAATTGGTCCGGGAAATCCTGGCCTCCATTCCGGATGTCACGACGCAGCGCGAGTGCGGTTCGCTGATCCGTGCCGGGTGCGCGCCCGAGACCCAGATCAATGCGTCCCGGGAACAGGGATTCAAGCGTCCCGAACTGCTCTGCAATCACCAGAGGCGAATGGTTGGGAAGCATGATCCCGCCTGAGCCCACCCGGATCGTTGATGTACCGGCCGCCACATGAGCGATCACGACAGAAGTGGCGGAGCTGGCGATAGAAGGCATATTATGGTGCTCCGCCAGCCAGTAGCGGTTGTACCCCCACTTCTCGGCATGCCGGGCAAGGTCCAGCGTGTTGCGAAAAGACTCGGCAGGACTTCCTCCCTCGACGACAGGAGACAGATCGAGCACGGAGAATGGTATATCGCTCAGTTGTTTGTTTGTTTTATTTGCAGACATATGGTTTTCCTCGATTCTTAGGATCTATTAATTCATTATATCTAGAAATGCAGATATGTCAATGTGGGGCCAATTCATAAAGAAGAGCTGTCTCTTCAGTAGAAATCTACTTTAAGGACAGCTCGCCACTTGGTCATATAGGAATATTGCGTTACTCGTGAAAATCAAGTCCCGAACGAACTTCTTTCACGTACCCGGCGCGAATCGCGAAATCGCCGAAATGCTCGCCTTCCTCGCGCTCCTTCGCATAGCGGTTCAAGATGGGCCGCAGCTCCGCAAGAATCTGCGTCTCGTCAATATTTTCGCGGTACATTTTATTCAACCGGTTGCCGGAGAAGCCGCCGCCCAAATACATGTTGTATCTCCCCGGGGCTTTGCCGATAAAGGAAATTTCCGCAAGCGCAGGCCGGGCGCATCCGTTCGGACAACCGGTCATCCGAATGACAATCTCCTCTTCGCGCAATCCCGCCTCGTCCAAGATCGATTCGATCTTCTCCAGCAGCGTGGGCAAATAGCGCTCCGATTCGGCCATCGCCAGACCACAGGTCGGAAAGGCAACACAGGCCATCGAGTTTCTGCGCAGTGCGGAATAGTGAATGCCGTCGGTCAGCCCGTATTCCTTGATGAGTTCCTCGATTTTTTTCTTCTTCTGGGCCGATACGTTGCCGATGATCAGATTCTGATTCGGTGTCAGACGGAAATCCCCGTTGTGCACCTTGGCAATTTCCCGTAACCCGGACATCAAGGAGTAATTGTCCTCGTCCTTCACCCGACCGTTCTGAATAAAGAGGGTGAAATGCCATTTGCCGTTGCTTCCCTTCACCCAGCCATAACGGTCTCCATTGTGGTCGAAATGATAAGGGCGCGCTTCCTCCAGCTTCCATCCCAACCGCTGATGAAGCTCGTCGATAAACCATTCCAAGCCGCGGTCGTCGATGGTGTACTTGAACCGGGCATGCTTTCGCACCGAACGGTCTCCATAATCCCTTTGGATCGTGACTGTCTTTTCGGCCACGTCGACAACCTGCTCCGGCGTGACAAAACCGATCACCCGCGCCAGCTGCGGATACGTTTGCGGATCGCCGTGTGTCATCCCCATGCCTCCGCCGACAGCTACGTTGAAGCCTAGCAGCCGCCCTTTCTCATGGATCGCGATGAATCCAAGATCCTGAGAGAAGACATCGACGTCGTTGGAAGGCGGCACGGCAATGCCGATCTTGAACTTACGCGGCAAGTAAACGGGTCCGTAAATCGGTTCTTGCTCTTCTCCGTCGCGGCTGTCGACAACCTTCTCTTCATCCAGCCAAATTTCATGGTAGGCTCTGGTTCGCGGATCAAGATGATGGCTTATTTTCTTGGCCCATTCGTACACCTGCTCGTGGATTTCGGAAACGTACGGGTTCGGGTTGCTCATCACGTTACGGTTGACGTCCCCGCATGCCGCAAGCGTGCTTAACAGCGCTTCGTTGACTTCCTTGATGACCTGTTTCATGTTCCACTTGATCACGCCGTGAAGCTGGAACGACTGGCGGGTCGTGAGACGAATCGTTCCGTTGGCATACTGCTGTGCGATCCGGTCCATCATGAGCCATTGCTGCGGCGTAACGACCCCACCGGCCGCCCTCACACGCACCATGAACTGGTAGGCTGGCTCCAGCTTCTGTTTATTCCGCTCGTTGCGAAGATCCCGGTCATCCTGCATGTAGCTTCCGTGAAATTTCATTAAGCGGTTATCATCCTCGGGAATGGAGCCCGTGATTCTGTCATGGAGCGTTGCTGCAAGCGATCCCCGCAGGTAGTCGCTTCGCTCCTTGATCTCCTCTACATCGCTATGAGGCGCGCTGTTCGCTGAAAGTAAATTATTTTCGCTCATGTCCCTATCCCCTCTCGTTATCTTTGAGCCTGAACTCAGTAGACATCTCGCTGATAACGTTTGTCTTGTTGCAATCGTGCCAAATACTCCGCGGCGGCCCCTGAGCTAAGTCCGCCCTCCCGCTCGATAATGGCGGCGAGAGCGGCATGAACGTCATGCGCCATGTGCTTTTCGTCTCCGCACACGTAGACGCTGGCCCCTTCCTGCAGCCACTGATACAATTCCTTGCCGTGTTCAAGAATGCGGTGCTGCACATAAATCTTCTCATCCGTATCGCGGGAGAACGCCACATCCATGCGGGTCAGCACGCCGTCTTTCAGCCAACGCTGCCACTCGACCTGATAAAGGAAATCCGTGGAGAAATGGCGGTCGCCGAAAAACAGCCACGTCTTGCCCTGCGCCCCGGTTTCTTCCCGTTCGCCCAAGAAGGCCCGGAACGGAGCTGCGCCTGTGCCGGGTCCGATCATGATGACCGGTGTATCCGGATTTTGCGGAAGCTTGAAGTTCGGGTTGTGCTGGATAAATACCGGCAGCGAATCACCCAGCTCCAAATGATCGGCGATATAAGTCGAGCATACCCCGTATCGCTCTCGTTCGTGTGCTTCGTAGTGTACCTTTCGGACCGTGAGATGCACCTCGTCCGGGTACGCCTTCGGGCTGCTGGAAATGGAATAAAGACGCGGCGGCAGCTTGCGAAGAATCGATACGAATGATTTGCCCGATACTCCCTTTAGCTGGTAATCCTGCACTAGATCCAGCAAATCCCGGTTTTTGACATACGCTCGAAGCTCTTGCTCACGTCCTGCCGCAAGCAGCTCCTGCAGGCCGCTATCCGGGAAGAGATTGGCCGCTTGCTCCAACAGCGGCTTTGTCAGAACCGTAATTTCATAGTGGCTGGTCAAAGCTTCAAGCAGCGGGCGCTCGTTGCCGTTTTTATCGACCGGAACGAGCTCCTCCCGGTTCCAATCCATCGCCTGGATCAGTTCGTCGACAAGTCTGGGATGATTTTTGGGATACACGCCCAAGCTGTCGCCCGGCTCATACTGGAGATTCGACCCTTCCAGCGAAATCTCCAGGTGACGCGTTTCCCGGTCCGATCCGCGTCCGTTCAGATTCAAATTTTCAAGCACTGCGGCTTGATATGGGTTCGTTCTCGAATATTCCGTCTGCTGCGTTTCGCTGCGGACAGTTGCTCCGCCGCCGCTTCCCAAGGACGGGGCCGCCGGGGCCTCGTTCAGAGAGGCCACGACGCGATCCATCCACTCCGCCGCGGAATCCTCAAAATCCACATCGCAGTCGACGCGTGCGGTAAGCCTTTTGCCTCCGAGCTCCTCAAGACGCTTATCGAAGTCCTTGCCCGTTTGGCAGAAAAATTCATACGAAGTGTCCCCCAGAGCCAATACGGAGTACCGCAAGCCTTCCAATTGCGGCGTTCTCTTGCTGTGCAGAAATTCATAGAAAGACAGCGCGTTGTCCGGCGGTTCGCCTTCCCCGTGCGTGCTCACCAGGATGAGCAGATTTTCAACCTTCTTAAGCGTATTCGGCTTGAAGTCGCTCATGGAGGAAAGCGTTGGCTGGAGGCCCTGCTCCTTCAGCTTTTCGCTCAGCTTCTTCGCCAGCTTCTGGCTGTTCCCGGTCTGGGACCCGAATAGTACCGTCACCTCTTTGGAGAGGGCCGGTTGGTTCACGGCCGGAGCAGACGCCGAAGCTTCGGTTTTGTGCAGAGCCGTCAAATAACCGCTCAGCCAAATCTTCTGCACCTCCGTCAGCGTAGGCAGCAAGCGGTTGAGAAGCTCCACTTGCTCTTGGTTAAAAGGACTGTTCATCACCTGTAATGTCAACAATATGCACCTCGCATAGGATGAAAATAATTCCTAGTATTCTTATATAATTAATTTATTCTTATCTTCAAGCTATCATAGCCGGGTCAACGGATCAATTAAAAGGATTTTATAGCTTTTATTAGTTTTGCTGATAAATCGCCGACCTTACCGGATCGCAAATAAATATTGCCCAAAAAGACAATATCCGATATATTGGTTTTATGAAAAAAGAACTGATTAAACCCATTCAACGACTGTCGTTAAGAGATGAAGTGTATCAAACTTTGAAAAAGTGGATTATCACCTTGGAACTGCATCCCGAGGAACGCTTGAGCGATAAAGAATTGGCGGAGAAATTCGGCATTAGCCGCACGCCTGTCAGGGAAGCGCTCAAAAGGCTCGAAGATGAAGGCTTGGTCGCATCCCTTCCGGGATCGTCCACTTACGTAGCACCATTAAATGTAACGGAGGCGAAGCACGCGTTTACGGTAGTCGCCGTCTTACACGCTTTAGCGGCAAGGCTCGCATGTCCTGTTTTGAAGGAAGCGGATCTTCAAACGCTTGAGGCAAGCAATAACGCTTTACAGCTAGCGATTGAACAAGGCGACGTGATTCAGGCCATCGAGGCGGATACGCATTTTCACAAGGTTTTCTTAGATGCAGCGGGGAATCCTGAGATCGTACTGGCGCTGGAACGCAGCATCCCCAAAATTCAACGATTGGAGATTTCCCAATTTAATACCTTGAAAGGGTTATATTCCGTGGAGCAGCACAATCACATGATTGCCGCTTGCCGAAATGGGGAGTATGAGAAGGTTGTCCGACTTGTCGAAGAGAACTGGCTAAGCCTCGGCGAGCTGCTAACCCAACCCACGGAGCCGAGGTGAGTTCAGTTGAAGCCCATTTGGATCGGGGTATGTTCAGCCTTCTTTTTTGCTTCTACCTTTGTTCTCAATGCCTCGATGGAGCTGTCCGGCGGAAGTTGGATTTGGAGCGCTTCGCTGCGGTACCTCTTCATGCTTCCGCTGCTCTTGGGCGTGGTACTGGCTAGAAAAAACCTGCGTCCGCTCTTAACGGAAATGAGAAAACAACCTGGAACGTGGTTATTGTGGGGAACTGTGGGTTTCGGATTATTCTATGCTCTCTTATGCTTTGCAGCCGCTTATTCCCCCGGTTGGCTGATTGCCGGCACATGGCAAATGACGATTATCTCGGGCACTTTGCTTGCGCCGTTATTTTGGGAGACGGTACATACCGACAAGGGCCCCCTACAAATCAGAGGGAAAATTCCCGTTAAAGGTCTAATCATGTCACTCCTCATCCTGCTAGGGATTATTCTCATGCAGATGGAGCATGCCAAGCGCCTTTCCTTGGAAAGTTTATTGCTGGGAGTGATCCCTGTGCTGATCGCGTCGTATGCCTATCCTTTGGGTAATCGCAAAATGATGGAGCTCTGCGAAGGGCGCTTGGATACTTTTCAGAGGGTATTGGGAATGACGATTGCAAGTCTGCCTTTCTGGGTAGTCGTTTCCTTGTATGGCTTGTCTACCGTAGGATTGCCGAGCAAGGAGCAGAGCTTTCAAGCTTTGCTGGTTGCCTTGTTTTCCGGCGTCGTGGCCACGGTCCTCTTCTTCAAAGCAACGGATATGGTGCGGGGAAATATGCGGAAGCTAGCTTCGGTTGAAGCAACGCAATCGATGGAAGTCCTTTTCGCCTTAGCCGGGGAGCTGGTGTTTTTGTCGATCCCCCTGCCCTCGCTTTTATCTTGGTGCGGGATGATTGTCGTTGTTCTTGGTATGATTTTGCATAGTTATGTAGCGAATAAACAAGAGGAGAGGCATTTTAAGCAGTCGGCGGCGCTGAGTGAAAGGGGATGAGGTGAATATCGCCGTCCAACTCCGACAGAGCGAGTGAACGGCGATAATTTTTCATCCCGCATGGCTAGGGGGTCATTTCTTCCAGCACCCTGCCTAACCGGTCGAGGTTCTGTTCATTAGCTTCAGTACAGAATGCCTTGACTCGTTCGAATTCCTCGGTTATCTTGAAAAGCTGACGGAAAATAACTTTGGTACGGCCCTCCAGGTTCTCGAAAGTTGCCGTTATCCGAAATTCGTGACCGGATAGATGGTCAAGCACGATCCGCTCAAGCGGTACGATCTCAACAAAGACGTTATGGTTCGGGTAATCCGTGCCATCCGGTCCATGCATGGTGAATCGCCACGTGCCGCCCGGTCTGATATCGCACTCGTGAAATGTATTCGTGAAGCCATGCGGCCCCCACCAACGAGCGAGCAAGTCAGGGGTTATCCAAGCCCGAAATACAAGCTCCCGCGGCACATCGAACTCGCGTGAGGAGATAATTTCATTTTTACCCATTGTCATGATTTTCACCCTCTTCAAAGACCTTGCCAAGCGCGTCCAGCATGAGATGGGTACCGTGCTCCCGTATTTCTGGCGTATCGTGTCCGTCAAAGTATGCCCCTTGCTCCGTAAAAATGAGTTTCGTGCCGCCCTCCAGCTTGATCAGCTCGACCGTTGTATTCGAGACGGAGACGCGTGTGCTGCTGGAATCCAGGGTGTACGTATAGACAATGCGCTGCTCCGGAACAATTTCCTGGTAACTGGCATCGAACGTAAACACCGGCCCTTCCGGCGGCCCGCCGCTGCTGTACTCGCGCCCGCCAACCCGAAAGTCGAAGATCTCCGGCTTCGAAAACCACTTGGCTTTGGCAACCGGGTCAGCCCAGGCTTGATAAACCCGCTCCGGCGAGGCGGCATAGGTCCGCTCGACGACGAAGGTCGCATGCTTGACAAATCGTTCATTCATTGATTTTCCTCCTTAGGTTTCGGCATTCCTTTCTCCTCGGCCAGAAAGTCCCCCAACAGATCCAGGTTTCGCTCCCAAATCGTTTGCCGCTCAATGACCAGCTTCTCAAATGACATTTTCATCGCTTGCAGAAGACTCGTGAAATCTTCTATCGTTACTTGCGCCTTGCCCTGCATAAGCTTGGATACATGTTCGAGCTGCTCTAATAATTTCTGCTGCAGCTTGATCTGTTCTTTGATTCGGTTGATCTGCAAGTTGACGATCTCAAGCGGACTGATTTGCCCGCCGGTTAAAACCGATTTAATCTCCTCAAGAGATAGCCCCAGCTCCTTAAGCGATAAAATCTGGTGCAAACGCGCCAGGTCCGATTCATTGTACAGCCTGTGGCCGGATTCCGTATGTTCCGACGGAGAGAACAGCCCAATTTGATCATAAAAACGCAAGGTTCGTACGGTAAGCCCCGTCAGATTGGCGAGGTCTCCGATCTTCCAATATGTCTTCATTCATCATCTCCACTCTTTGACGCCAGCTTTCTACCGGTAGCTTCATTATAAAACCTTACGTTACGTAAGGTGCAAGCATAATTGTTCCGTTCTATTGTGGAATTTTTTTGTAGTTCATCGGTGAAAAATGCGAAAGGAGCCTGCCGCGGCGTGGCACCCTTACTAAAGGTCGGTCACATGTCCTTGCAAAATGGTTTGTTCGTTATTTAGAAAATGTTCAGAACAACATGGTACGCTTATACAAAATTAGAAAGGACAGTGAGCTTACACGTGAAGACTTACTTCGAAGAGATGCGCAAACTTAGCCACGACGACGAAATGAGATACAAGCTTCTGATCCAGGGAGTCAAGCGGGTATTGGAAGAGCGCAAGCGGGGACGTAATAAACTCATGGAAGTTTTTAAAAGGACATGCAGGCCGCGAAGTGGTCATTAGCAGAACCAAAATGAATGCGGCGAAACCATGCAAGATTGAAGTTACAGTTCAGCGGCTTGAGGCGGAGGGGCGGGTCTGATAGGCTGGATGCTAGGGCGAACAAGGCCATTTAGGCCACTTCGCCCATCGCAGGAGCATCGGGCCCGGCATATGACGAATCCCCGTTGTTGAAGGATTCATTCCCCTTTCTGATATGATCGATCATCTATTATGTTATGAAATCGTTTCGCACCCTTTCGACAAGAGCCATTGCTCTATAACGGCAACCGCCTGTTGTGCATCCTTTTCATAGAAGACGGCCACCTCAGTCTGGTAAGCATAATTCAATCGTACATAGCCACCCAGTTGCCGGTAAAACAGGAAGCAAGCATATGGGGTTTCAATGGACAAATCCGGTGGAAAATCCGCTCGGCACACTCCGGCCAGCTCGGGCAACGAAAGCTGGTCCTGCCCTGGCGGCAAACGCAAAAAGAGATGGCTCCGAGTGCCCGTCCACGGTTCATAATAGACAGCTTCCTTTGGGCTGCTTCCATATACCTGATGGTATATTTCGTCCAGAACCAAAGCGTATATCCCTTCGTCTTCCTGCTCCCGTGTCTGAAGCGAAATGGCCTTTACGTGCTCCGCATGCCGAGGCAGCCAGAGTAACCCAGCCGTCTGGGGATGTACCGCCAGAAAATCGCCGTCCACCGTCGTACCTATCGCGATACACTCGCCGATCTGTTGCTCAGTAATGGGGCTGTCTTCGTCAAACTCCCATAACCCGTACCCAGCAAAAGGTTTCAGCACCTCCGAATCAGGCAGTTCGACATTTATCCACCCTCTGTAAGTCCCTTCACCAAATCGCCGCAAAAACCGAAGGTAGCCTAGTGGATAAATAGCGGCGTCTTCCTTAGCAAGCGCTTGGTTTTGGCCCTCAGACAGCGGCTTTTGCCGAGATACGATATACATGAATACTCCCCCTGTTTTCTGGACGATCTTCCCTAAATAAACCTCTATATTAAAGTGACTAACCTATCCAGATCATGGACGTTTGAGCCCCACTTAATAACAAAAAGAGAGGTCCTAGCTAGGTCAATGACTTTTTTGTACATAGGCAAAATAGAAGTGGAAAATGCTATGCCGCAAACATCGCGAGGTCGTACCTTTCAATTTTGCCATACAAAATGATAGTTGATGAGTGATACGGTTGTTGTCGTTCTTCTATATTGTTATCCCATACACCGATTGTATCGGTTTAAATAAAAAACTACAAATGGTCGAAGGCATCCAAATGAAAATCCCGCTGTTCCAGAACACATTCTTTTGCTCCATCAACTGCTTGGCCCGTTCCGCGGGAGGCTTCTCGATAAAAGCTTTCGCCGCAAGCGCGCGCCCTTCTTCCGTCGGTTCTTCCGTCAGGATATAGCCATAGCCGGTTTCCGGACGAGTCGGCACAATGCCCAGGGTGACGATGGAGCAGCCCGAAGGGGCGATGCTCTCCGCTTGCTTCAGCGCTTCCCACAGGCTGTCTCCTTCCGGAATGTATTGGTCGGACGGGGTCGTGACCAGTACGTCATCCTCGCCTTTTTGCAAAAAATGCAACGCCGACAAGGCGATACAAGGAGCGGTATCTTTCGGTTCGGGTTCCAATAGGATATGTTCGCCCTTCAGTTCGGGAAGCTGTTCGCGAACCATGTCGCTGTATTGCTTGATCGTTAAGACATAAATGGACGTACTCGGCACATATTGCGTTCCGGATTCTGTCACAAAAAAGAGGTTGATTCCTTTCCCGCGGAGTGCTATATTGTATGTGTAACCGATACCATATTTTTAATCATATGAGAATTTTATCACTTATAAAATGCAATGGAATCATCGGAAATTTTTTTTAATCAATATGTAACCGGTACCACATGACAGGGGTGAAGAAGTATGGCAACCATTCGGGATGTAGCCAAGCTGGCGGGCGTGTCCGTTGCGACGATTTCCCGGTACTTAAACAAAAGCGGCTATGTGAACGTGGAAACGGAGCAGAAAATAAAAAAGGCCATCGAAGCGCTGAACTACGAGCCGAATGCGGTGGCCCGGGGATTGGCCGGAAAGAAGACGAACACCATCGCCTTAATTCTTCCCGATATTTCCAACCCGTTCTTTCCGGAGCTGGCCCGGGCCGTTGAGGATGTCGCCTCGATGTACGGGTATACGGTGATTTTGTGCAACTCCGATGACGAAGGGGTCAAGGAGAAGTCCTATATTGAGGTGTTGAAGAAAAAATATATCGACGGCATTATTTTTGCTTCCAATACGCTGGATTCCGCCGATGTCGAGCAGATGACCAAGAAAGGCATCCCCGTCGTCTGCCTCGACCGGGTGCCGCCGAAGCAGTCGTGCAGCGTGGTCCGCTCCAAAAACCGGGAAGGCGCGAAGCTGGCTGTCGAGCATCTTCTGAGCATGGGCTGCCGGAAAATCGCCCACATCTACGGCCCGCAGGAATTCATTACGGCCAAGGAGCGGCTGGCCGGGTATGAGGAAGCGGTGATGCATTTGGACTGGTACTCGCCGACGTTCATGATTCAGGGAGACTTCCGGATCGAAGGCGGGATTCGGGCGACGGAGCTGCTGATGGAGCGTCATCCCGATGTGGACGCGATTTTTGCCGGGAACGACCTGATGGCGGTAGGTACGCTCAAGGCGCTTCACCGGATGGGCGTGCAAGTGCCCGGACAAGTGGCGGTATGCGGCTTTGACGGCATCGGCATGACGGAGATTACGCAGCCGGAGCTGACGACCGTCGCCCAGCCGATCTATGAGATGGGCGCGCTCGTCTCGCGGATCTTGATCAAGAAAATCGAAGGCACGCTGGAAGCGGACCAGACGTACGAGCTGGACGTCGCGCTCGTACCCAGAGAGTCGACCTTAAGGAGGAACGGACATGAAAGCTCCTAAAATCGTTGTTATCGGAAGCTTGAATATGGATATTGTCATCGAAGCGGACCGGTATCCGCAGCAGGGGGAGACGATGCTCGGTCGCGGCATCCGTTTTTTTACCGGAGGAAAGGGTGCGAATCAGGCCGTTGCGGCGGCCCGGCTGGGCGCGGTCGTGACGATGGTCGGCGTGGTCGGTACCGACAGCTTCGGACAAGAGCTGCTGCACGCTCTGCAAGCCGAGAACGTGGGCACGGACGCGGTGCGGGTCGCGGAGCAGACGGCTACGGGAGTTGCCAGCATATACGTTTGTCAAGGAGATAACAGTATTGTCGTCCTGCCGGGCGCGAATCATACGCTGCTTCCTGCGCATATCGACGCTTGCCGGGAAATCATCGACGCGGCGGACATCGTGCTGCTTCAGATGGAAATTCCCGTGGATACCGTCGCGCATGCGGCCCGTCTCGCGAAGGTTTGCGGACGGACGGTCGTATTAAACCCCGCCCCGGCACAGAAGCTGCCGGAGGAATTGCTGCGCAACGTCGACTATATTACCCCGAACCGGACGGAGCTGGCCTTGCTGACCGGGCGTTCCGCGGAAGGCGGCGAATTGGAGGCCGCGATGCGGGAGCTGGCCGGCATGGGCGCCCGGCACGTGATCACGACGCTCGGCGCGGAAGGCTCCGCCTTTATGGCACAGGAGGGCACGCTGACCCGCGTTCCCGGTTATGTCATGGAGGTCGTGGATACGACCGGAGCCGGAGATTCGTTCAACGCAGGGCTGGCTTACTCGCTTGCTTTGGGGCAAAGCTTGGAGGAGGCCGTATCGTTCGCGGCCAAGGTTTCGGCGCTTGCCGTGACGAAATTCGGCGCGCAGCCGGGGATGCCGACGCTTCGGGAAGTGCTCGATTTTAACGGATGAGCGGAGGAGAAACTATCATGAAAAAAACCGGAATCATCAACAGCGAAATTTCCGAAGTCATCAGCAAATTGGGCCATACGGATATGATCGTGATCTGCGACAGCGGGCTGCCGATCCCCTCCCATGTGCGGCGGATCGATCTGGCCTTGAAGCAGGGCGTTCCTTCCCTGTTGGATACGCTGTCCATCGTGCTCGAGGAAATGGAAGTGGAGGCCTCGTTCATCGCGGACGAAATGGAGCGGGCCAGCCCGCAGTTCAAGCGGGAGCTGGAAGCCGTCATGAAGGACATTCCGGTTCGTACGGTCAGTCACGAGCAATTGAAAAGGCTTACACACGAAGCGAAAGCGGTTATTCGGACAGGCGAATTTACACCTTATGCGAACATCGTTCTGCAGGCCGGCGTGATCTTTTAAGAAAGGAGTGGCCGTCATGACGACATACCTGTTGGAAATGAACGATATCAGCAAGAGCTTCCCGGGCGTCAGAGTGCTGGATCAGGTGACGTTCAACCTGATTGGTGGGGAAATGCACGCGCTGATGGGGGAGAACGGCGCGGGGAAATCCACGCTCATGAAAATTCTCGGCGGCATTCACCGCAGAGACGGCGGAACCGTGATCCTGAAGGGGACGCCATGCGAGATCGCTTCCCCTTCCATGGCGCAAAGCCTGGGCATTGCCATGATTCATCAGGAATTGAACTTAATCCCGCATCTGACGGTGATGGAAAATATTTTTCTCGGACGGGAGTTTACCTACGGCCGGAGCGGGATGATCAACTGGGGCAAAATGAGGCAGGAATCGGTTCACTTCTTGTCCCAGCTCGGCCTGTCCATCGACCCCGGTATCATCGCAGGCGAGCTGTCCGTCGGACAGCAGCAAATGATCGAGATTGCTAAAGCGCTTTCCATGAATGCGGAAATTCTCGTGCTCGACGAGCCGACGGCGGCACTGACCGACCGTGAGATCGAATCGCTCTTTACGGTGATCGAATCGCTCAAAACCAAGGGCGTCGGGATGATCTACATCTCCCACCGGATGGAGGAAATTTTCCGCATCTGCGACCGCGTCACCATCATGAGAGACGGGCATACGGTAGGGACGGACTGCGTAGCGGATACGAATATCGACAAGCTGGTCAAAATGATGGTAGGCCGGGAAATCAAAGACCGCTTTCCCAAAATTGACGTTTCCGTCGGCGAACCCAAGCTGGAGGTCAAAGGCCTGTCGCTGCCGGGCAAGCTGCAAGATATTTCCTTCACCGTGCGCAGCGGGGAAATCGTCGGCATCGCCGGTCTGATGGGGGCCGGCCGGACCGAGCTGGCCAAAGCCTTATTCGGGGTGACGCCGGCCCTCCAAGGGGAAATCTGCGTCGACGGCCGGCCCGTCGCCATCCGCAAGCCGGTCGATGCGATCCGCGCGGGCATCGCACTGGTCACGGAGGACCGCAAGGACGAAGGGCTGCTGTTGAACTTGTCCGTGAAGGACAACATTTCGCTGCCTAATTTGAAGGACGTTTCCTCACTCGGGTTTGTCAGCAGCAGCAAAGAAACCGGCATCTCGGAACGGCTTATCTCGCAATTGCTGATCAAGACCCCGAACAGCGAGCAGAAGGTCGGCTCCCTGAGTGGAGGAAATCAGCAGAAGGTCGTTATCGGCAAATGGCTCGAAACGAATCCGCAGGTATTTATTTTGGACGAGCCGACCCGTGGGGTGGACATCGGCGCCAAGAAGGAAATCTACGATTTGATGAATCAATTGGTTTCCAGAGGCGTAGCAATCCTGATGATTTCGTCGGAGCTCCCGGAGGTTCTCGGCATGAGCGACCGCATCCTGGTGATGCACGAAGGCCTGATTGCCGGAGAGTTCGCCAGAGGGGAAGCCACGCAGGAAAAAATTATGCACTGCGCGACAGGAGGAGGAAAGCATCATGCAAACGGAAGCGAAAGCGGGCGGTAAGCGGGCAGGCAAAGCGTTCAGCCTGGGTCCGCTGCTCGGACTCGCCTTAATCGTCGTCGTTTTGTCGGTGATCAACAGCGACTTTTTGACCGTTACCAACGTTTTCAACGTGCTTCGGCAAATTTCCATCAACGCCTTGATTGCGTTCGGGATGACGTTCGTTATCCTGACCGGAGGAATCGACCTTTCCGTCGGAGCGGTTCTGGCGCTGTCCAGCGCGTTTACGGCAGGCATGATGGCCTCCGGTATGAATCCGTGGCTGGCCATGCTGATCGGCCTCGGCTGCGGAGCGGTGT
Organism: Paenibacillus tianmuensis; assembly: GCF_900100345.1. Taxonomy (GTDB): domain Bacteria; phylum Bacillota; class Bacilli; order Paenibacillales; family NBRC-103111; genus Paenibacillus_G; species Paenibacillus_G tianmuensis. The sequence continues at coordinate 30,292 of NZ_FMTT01000052.1, forward strand.
TCGGAGCCGTCAACGGCCTGCTGGTCACCAAAGGGAAGGTCGCCCCCTTCATCGCCACCTTGGCGACCATGACCGTCTACCGCGGCTTGACGCTCGTCTATACGCAGGGCCGACCGATTACCGGACTGCACGAAGATTTCGCCATCATCGGAAAAGGGTATTTTCTCGAAATTCCGATGCCGATCGTCTGGATGGTTCTGACCTTCGTCATCCTGTTCATTATATTGAAATACACGACCTTCGGGCGGCGCGTCTATGCGCTGGGAAGCAATGAGGAAGCGACTTGGCTTTCCGGGATCAATACTTCCAGAATCAAAGTCATGGTTTATTCGGTAAGCGGATTACTGGCAGCTTTAAGCGGAATTATTCTTACCTCCAGACTCAACTCCGCTCAGCCGACGGCAGGCACCTCTTACGAGCTCGATGCGATTGCCGCGGTTGTTCTCGGAGGAACCAGCTTAACCGGCGGACGGGGCTGGCTGGTAGGGACGCTGATCGGCGCCATGATCATAGGCGTATTGGACAACGGTCTGAACCTGCTGAACGTTTCATCCTTTTATCAACTGGTCGTTAAGGGTGCCGTCATCTTGGTTGCGGTGCTGCTGGACCGTTCCAAAGCCGCAAAATAAAAAGCAAAGGGGAAGAGTAGCATGAAAAAAATGTACATGGTTCTGTCGCTCCTGCTGGTATTCGTCATGGTGGCAGCCGGCTGCTCCACCAAGTCCAATCTGGAGGGCGGAGCCAAGACGGCCGAGCCGAAGAAAGAGGGAGGCGCCGCCTCCGGTAAAACAACCATCGGTCTCTCCATTTCCACGCTCAACAATCCGTTCTTTGTTACGTTGAAAGAAGGCGCCGAAAAAGCGGCGAAGGAAGCCGGAGTCGATCTGGTCGTTGTCGACGCGCAGAACGACACCTCGAAGCAAATCAGCGGCATCGAGGATCTGATCCAGAAAAAAGTAAACGTCATCCTGATTAACCCGACCGACAGCGTGGCGGTCATTACGGCGGTGGAGGCGGCGAACAAAGCCAACATTCCGGTAATCACCATCGACCGCGCAGCGAACGGCGGCCAAGTCGTCTCACATATCGTATCCGACAACGTCAAGGGCGGACAGATGGCCGGCGACTTCATTCTCAAAGCGATCGGCGGCAAAGGAAACATCGTCGAGCTGCAAGGCATCGCCGGAACCTCGGCAGCCCGCGACCGCGGCAAAGGCTTCCACAATGCCGTAGACGGCAAAGACGGCGTGAAAACAGTCGCTTCCCAGCCGGCCGACTTCGACCGCGCCAAAGGGCTGTCCGTTATGGAAAACATCCTGCAGGGGAATAAGGATATTGCAGCCGTGTTTGCCCACAACGACGAGATGGCGCTGGGCGCACTGCAGGCGATCCAAGCCTCCAGCAAAAACATCGTCGTCGTCGGCTTCGATGCGACCGATGACGCGGTGAAAGCCGTAAACGAAGGCAAAATGGCCGCGACAGTAGCGCAAAAGCCGGCAGCCATCGGCGATGTGGCCATAAGAACGGCCGTGAAGGTATCGAAAGGCGAGAAAGTGGAATCCTCGATCCCTGTCGATTTGGAGCTTGTTACGAAGAAATAAGTCATAGCGTTAAGCTAAGAAAAACGCTTTCTACGGAAAGAGGATGATCCCCGGAGCGGAATGAACAAAAGCCGCGGGATTGTCCTCTTTTTTATTAGCAACCATATCATTTGAAAACGCTTGTCTATAAGGCTAGGTGTCCGGTTGTCCCAAAAATGAGATTTCCAACTAGTCCAAAAGCCTCCGTAAAATTAGCTATCAGCTTTATTAACTGATTCTCTACGATCCTCACTACCGATATGTGTATAAATTTTTGCTCCAGCGATCTTCTCTGAAGCCGAGTAGATCATGATGTCATTTATCTTCAATTTTTAGCTTCCCTACTTCGCTTTTCCTTGAGCAATCTATACATTTCCAGGCTATCCTTCAAGTGTCCGGCTTCATCTGTGGTCAACTCTTCTGGTTCCCCATCAATAATCAGTCGGTTTATCTTTTTCTTGTCCCCGGGTTCATTCAAACTTCCTACCAAAAGCCAATTAATCGACACGCCATACAATTGCGCAAGCTTCTGTAGCACTTCGTTATCGGGTTGCGATCTATCATTTTCATATTTGGATATTGTGGTAAAATCGATCCCGATTTTTTGGGCTACTTGCTCCTGTGTCATCCGCTTTCGATTTCTGGATTGTTTTAACCGCTCTCCGAAAGTCATCGGCCCCACCGAGACCAAGTAAAAGACGCCCGCGCATTTCGATGCCGGGCGTTCGTTTTATGGTGGCGCATGATACCGGGAATCCCGGCTCTACGGCAGCCGGAAACGTATCGTATTATGAGCGCAGCCGACACGTCGTTTCGGCTTCGGCGCATTTGTTTGTGGACGACCGGGAGATTATTGAGTGTATTCCGTTTTTGACCGGCAGGCCAGAGAAGGCTTGGCATGTCGTCTACAACACGCCGATCGACAACAGAATGTTTGGCGTGGATTCGAACGACTACGCGGGAGGCGTGGAGCTCTGCTACGGCGGGAAGATCAATCTGAACGAGGCGTACAAGCGCTATGTGTGGGTGCTGGCCTACGCCTGCTATCGGTACGGCCTGAACCCGGCGACGGACATAACAGGGCACCATATCCTTGATCCGGCGCGGAAGACGGACCCGGTGAACGCCTTACGGCTTCTCGGGAAGACGTTCAGACAGTTCGTTGACGATGTGGTTGCTGAATATCAAGAATGCACAAATGGAGAGGATGAAGACGACATGGCAAAACCTTTGGTATTTGAAAATGATTGGCAATGGAAGCAGCTTGGCGACGCGCTGGATGGACTGCACAAAAAAGGGCTGCTGTCCGACTATACTTGGGCTGAAAAAGCATACAAACGGCAGCTTACGGGTGCTGAATTGGCGTACTTGAATATGATTGTGCAGGCGCGACAGGCTGGCGTTGAAATCTAGCCAACTAGACCTAATAATGGGAAGAGCCGCCTGCAGGCGGCTCTTCTACATTGGTTCGCTTAAATAAAACAGATACTGCAAGCGACGATAACAAGCAGAATGAAAAGAACCAGAATAACACCTGTGGAAGTAAAACCAGAACCGCCCACTCCTAAACCGCCCATGACCAACACTCCTCTGAATGGGATTGAGTACCGTTTTTAGCCTTCCCGGTAACTCTCATTCTCAAGATATTCGAGTACAGAGAAAATGTATGGACTGGTGACATGCGGCAATTGACATGTAATTATACATTATATTCACTGGTTGGCGAAGAGCTGCGAAAGGCGTCGGGGCAGCAGACAACATAATGAAAAAGTAAAGAGGTACCCTCTTAAAGAGAGGGTACCTACAGATTTAAATTTTGTAATAATAGAAGCAAATTCCTCTAGGCTCGGTTACACTACCATCCCCGACCTTCGAATCCCAAATCCATCCTTTTTCCATAACATCAAAACGGTTAATGTCCAAGTTTGTGGCCGCCACCATCGACCAATATTCACCCGAAGGTATAGTGTACTTGATCTGATCAGATACTTCCCTTGTTTCATCAACCATGAGGCCAAAAGTTGATTTTACTAAAGCGTAGTCGATACCTACAGTGGCAGTTGCAGTCACTTTGGCTGTTGTCTTGGCAACATACGTATATTCAGTTGGACCTTGTGCAGTAGTTCGATTGAAGATTTCTCCGCATGCTTTGGATGTACCCGTGGGTTTAAGATACTGATTCCCGGCCAATTGAGGACTTGCGATGGTGGATGGTTTTTGCTCAGTTAAGGGCAATTTTAAAAAAACTCCGCCCATTTCAGCATGTTCTGGTGGCTTCGGCATATTCGAATTTTGAATAAACCTTTCCGCTTCTTTTCCTTCGATTTTGATCCTTTTGAAACCTTCTTCGTGGTTGGTTTCGACCACTTTGTACTGATACGACTCCAAATCGCCGTAGCAGCCTTTGGTCGGGTTGTTTTGCAAGGTGTCCTTTGCAGAAACTGGCTGGATACTCATTGCAAGAACAGCGGCTAGCGAGATTGTAGCAAAAAGTTTTTTCATTCCTACCCTTGCTCCTTTCATTATTTTAGGGTTGTCGCGACGCCCTAGAAAAAATGTTAGCACATATTCCCAAAATATGTTAGTTCCATTTTTTTGTAATTCAGAAATAAATGGTCCTAAAATTAAATTGAAACCCAAACTGTACAATTGTTTGCCGCTGGGCTAATTGAATTTGAACAATGGTCGGCCGACTTGATCGTTATCCTATAAATTACCACTTGTTCCAATATATTTTATATAGGACAAAACTACCTTTTTATGAGTAATTAGGAGCACTAGATCGTCCGATAATATAGTAAATCAAGCGAAAATTCATGTAAAATCATGTCATTAATTGTAAGTAATTGTCTAAATGTGTTGTTTTTCTCTGATTTTCATCTATTTTTTGACGATAATCGCTTAATATCCTTCAAATTCTCTATGTTGCTATCTGAAACTCCCAGATGTAATATTATGGTATCCGAAGAAGGGAGTGTTTGGGTTTTATGAAAAATGTAGGGTTGGAGAAGGAAATGAAAGGGCAATTTTTTACTGTGGCAGAGTGTCTTTTCAAGGAGGAGAAAAAAGCAGAAGCGGCACCCTTGTATCGTTATGTCATTGATCGGGAAACAGATTGTAACGATCAAACTTTCCTCCTGTGCCACTTGCGATTGTTTCAATGTCTTGTCGGAGTGAGTTCAGAAGGAAACAAGGAAGCACTGGAACAATTCGAACCGTTTTACACTCGCTTGCCGGAGGATACCCGGCTTGATGCTTTACTACTGACGGCGAATGTATGTTACTCGTTGGCTGATTGGAGAAGGGTGGAGCGCTATGGGGATGAACTCTATGCTTTGGCCCAAAATGTGTATGAAAAATTAAAAAAAGAAAAATTTGCTAAAAACCTACATACCGAGCGGCATTTAGTGGTATATTATGGTCATGGCCTACGCATCAAGGGCTTTGTCCTCACCATGCAAGGGCGATACGAAGAAGCAAAAAAATGTGTGGCAGCGTATTCAGACCTTGGGTGGTTCGAGTGCCTTGACGAAACGGGTAAAAAGGAGGTTGAGAAGTTTCGAACTTGGGGCAAGGGAAATATGTATGCTCTTGAACTGAAAACAGGCAATGATAAAGTACTAAACGATTATCTCGAATATGTAGAAAAACAAAATGAAATTCTTCCGGGTGCATTAAATATTATTGAATCAGCAAATGTTAATAATTTTTGTGTAGACGAGGCTATGGAAAAACTCGTCCCCCAAATCCCTCCCATTAATTCCGATGTAACCTACTTGGACGGCACCCAATTATTTCACTTTTGGTACGAGAAAGCTGTGTATAGCTTCAAAAAAAATCGGTTGATCCTCGGCATCGATGAATTGTTATATGCTTTATACTTAGCCCATAAAATGAAGTATTATTCTGGTTTTGAGAAGAGCGTTTCTTTGTATCGGGAACATGGTGATTATGCGACAGAACAGCAAAAATGGAATTACAAACATATCGTAGAAGGAGTGTTTGACTCATGAAAAAAGCATTCTTATCTTTAGTAATGGGGTTGGTACTTTTAGGTGGAGTAGCCTTTAATCATCATGGATGGGAAGCGCCACAACAAACAGAGAACTTGCCTATTTCAACTTTAGATCATCATGGATGGGGAGGCTGATAAGAAAAATAAGAGTCCCGGCCAGTAATTTGACTGGTCAGGGACTTTTTTTAACTCGGTCGCGGCTCGCTGCGCTGCGGCCATTAGGCGGATATCCGCGATTCTGACAGCTTCTTGACAATAATAATATTGTCGGAGAATATTTTGAACTGAATATCACTGTAACCCTCCATAGCTGTTCGATTATCCATAGTATGAGTATACAGGTTATGAAGCTTATTCATCGCAAGTTTTTGTAGTTCGTACCCGTGCTTCATTCTTGCCGCGATCCCTAGTATATCCAAGTACGCAACAATATGCTGCGAAGTCTCCCTATCATACTTATCTACACTACCTCTTACGAGCATCGTTCTCTCCCCCCTCGTAAAATTATACCTTGCACAAGACCATAAAAAGATTATAGCTACTTTGTATCATTTATACCAAAAATCCCATTCATAGAGGGAGTGCATACTACACCTTATATGCTATTTTTCTGAGAATCAAGTAAACAGCTGCCGATCTCGCTTCTGAGCAAATAAAAGCCCAAGCGCTAACTACGCCTGAGCTTCGTCTGATGGGTAAATGTGGCTCCAATAAACTATTTCCTAATAAGCGACACACAGCACTCCACATGTGTGGAGTGCTTAATATTGATTAATAAGAAGAGGGCGGCTATTATCATAGATTAATCTCAATCAATTTCATAGAAAAGCTCAACTGCGAAATCACCTAGTGGCTACGGTTGCCTTAGTGTGTAAACAACTTCGTTCCTATCGATGGCAACGTAATCAACACAGAACAGGTTAACTCACATACAAGGCGAGGAATCTCTTTTGCATTTCCTCCGGATCCACGGTTTCAATAGTGGTTGAGATCATCCAATAATGTCCGAACGGATCCTTCACACTTCCCGCTCGATCTCCGTAGAATTGATCCTCCATCGGATTAACCATTGTCGCTCCAGCCGCAATCGCCTGCTGGAACAACTTATCCGCATCGTCGACCTGCAGTTGGATACCAACCGTTGTATTTCCAATGGTTTCTGGTCCCAGAATGCCATATTCGGGATATTCACCTGCGATTGATATCTTGGCTCCCCCGATTGTAATTTCAGCATGAGCCACTTTGCCTCCAGGCTCCGTCAAGCGGTATTTCTCCACCGCATCGAAAGCCTTCTTATAGAACTCTATCCCCTCAGCAGTATTCTTGATCCATAGAAACGGGGTTGCTTTATCCATTTAAATCCACCTCTCTCTTCCGAAATAGAATGAGTCACATGCCGTATCGCTAGTTGCGATTAAGCTGACTGTTCTTGCCTCATATAAATATTCTAATCGCCCCTCTAACGAGCGTATAGTAAAAAAATGACCCTTTATTTAAAATTGATCATTCAATAATTACCTTTTCCTAAGGCTTTAATTATGGATCGCAACATGATTGTGATGCCTGCCTTGCCTCGAGAAATAATCAGTAGGATTAAGACTGGAGAAAGCCTGAAAATCTTTAATAAAATGCATCTGATCATAATAACCGCAAGCGATAGCGACATCCAACCAATTGACACTCTTAGCGTGTTCAATTCTACTCAATACCTCCTGAAAGCGGCGAAGACGACAGAAGAGCTTGGGAGTCAATCCCACTTCTTCTTTAAAAATCTGGATAAATCTCCTTTGGCTTAAACCGATTTGTCCGATCACATCCGAAAGGGGGCTTTTATGCGGCAAACCCAGAAATTCATTTAGTGCGAAGCTTACTACCGGATGTCGTATTAGAGGTCGGGAGGCCAGCTTTATAAGACTTTCTTCAAGTTTTCGAAACTTGTCATCTACCGTTTTGGATAGAAGCAGAACCTCATGCAGATCATGGGCTCTTGCTCCCCACAGTGTATCTAAGGATACATGAATATTATGTAGTTCATACACTGGCATTTTAAGAAGTGGATAGATACCGCCTGGTTTGAAGTGTACTCCCAAAATCGCACTCTTTACGGAAGTATCAATGATGAAAGATCGTGAATGCGGCCCGCTAATGACAGAACTGCCATACTTCTGAAACAAGCCATTATAATCTTGGTCAATCCATTTAATCATATCTTCACTCAGGTTGAACACAAGTTCAATCGAACCATCAGGTAGCGTGAGCTCCCTCGAATGAGGCGGACTATAACATTCGAAGTACCAGAAAAAATCGACAAAAACGGATAATGGAGCTTGTGGAATATAAGTACGTAACAGCATGGCATATGCGCGACAGGGGCTTGAAGTCCTCCTTTGTTAAAGCCGTGGAGTCGCTCCATCCTTTCTTGGGGATTACTTTATAAACAATCTCAAGATCCAACTTATCTTTAGAAGCGAACATTTCATATTCTTTTTCACTAGGGCGTGTCTGAAAACTATCTATTGCTTCAAAGAAGAAACCGAAGCATAATTTTACAGGGACGAGATCACGAGGAGGCCTGTAAAATTATGCTACGACGCCACGAAATCAAGGACCAGGATTGGGAACGGATCCAAGGTCTATTGCCACCCGAAAATACAGGCGAAGGCAGACCCTCGAAGCCCAATCGAGTCATGCTGAATGGAATGCTTTGGAAAGTAAAAACAGGGGCTCCTTGGCGTGATTTGCCGGAACGTTTTGGTCCTTGGAAAACCGTGTATTCCCGTTTTCGTTTGTGGAGCAAAGATGACCT
>NZ_FMTT01000085.1 GCF_900100345.1 Paenibacillus tianmuensis
CGGAATGATCACATGCTATCTGATTGGTTCCGGAAAAATCAAGAGGTCCGGATATATCTCGGATATGCACCGGAGCCGAATTGGTGGTCTGTTGCCGATTTGGTTCACGTATTCACGGGAAAAATTGACGGAATATCCCCGAGCTTCAGAAATTCCATGACGTGCAAAATCATCGGCCGGGACTACTCCGCGCCGCTGATAGACACATCATTCACGGTGGCCTACGCGGCCCGGACGTCGAGCCAAATCGCAAAGATGCTCGCTGGCAAGTACGGGCTGAAACTCAACATCACCGATACAAGCGAGATCATTGAGCGAGATATGTATCAGAATCGAAAAGAGTGGGAAGTTCTGCAGGCGTTGGCCGATTTGGAGGGCTTCATTTGTCATGTGGACAAAGACAAGACATTCCACTTCGGACCGAGACAGGAGAGCGACGAAGAAGTCGAGGCAGAGCTGTATTACCGTTCGCGGCTCAAGTCAAATTGCCAGGTTGACTTCGAGGATACGGCAATCGACGTGTACAACCAAATCACGGTGCGGCACTATCGAAAAAAGCAAGTCATTGAAGGCTCGGCCAAGAATGACGCTTTGATCGAGCAGATTGGGCAGGTCAAAGAGCGCGTGATCTACAACTCAAAAGCGAAGACGAACGCGCAAGCCAAGGAGATGGCCCAAAAGCTGCTGCCCGAGTTTTCAAGATACGTCGTCACCGGAAAAGCTATGAATATGGCGGGGAATCCGAATCTGTTCTGCGAGAAGAAGGTGGCAGTCAAAGGCTGCGGCCGGTTCGATGGGAATTATTACGTTGAGCGGTTCGAACACACTTTGAATTCCAGCGGTTTCATCACGAATTTGGACCTGACGAATTTGCGCCCCGATACGGCGCAGCAGTATAGGCAGGACCTGTACACAAAAGACAGCGCAATATTGGGTAGCGGTAACAAATTAGGAAGTGGGACAATATGAGTATGAGGTTGAACAACGCGTTTCCCCAAAAGGCTATTATCACGGCGGTACAGGATCAAAAGACCGCGCTGGCATATATCCCCTTGGCTGACTTCGAAACGGGATATATCGAGTCGACAGTGACTCTTCATCCGGAAATGGTCGGCTGGGAAGCGATCGTTGTTTTTGTGAACGGCGATCGGAATCAAGGCGTTATCGTAGGGGTGATTCGAGAATGATTGAAATCGGGAGTGACATTGGAACAGCCAACGGCGACTACGCTACAAGCGCCCAAGGCGGCATGTCCACCGCATCGGGAGCGGACAACCTGACAGAAGCATTGCGACGCAGATTCAGGACCCCATACGGGTCTCTTTTTTATGACCGCACATTTGGTAATAAGCTACACAACAGACTCTCAGCGCCCATGGTCCGAACCTTCGAGCAGGATGCCATCGCAGATGCGACGGAGTGCTTGATGGGCGATACGAGGGTGCAAAGCGTGCAGGTTCGCCTTTCTCTGAACCACGAGGAGCGCCGGGTACGATTCGCTCTCAGCTATGTTGCGAAGGATGGTTCGGCAGCTGCGTTCGAGGAGGAGGTTGCTTTGCGTGTATAAATCGTTCGAACAAATTCGGGATGAACTGTTTGCTGACATCAAGAAAAACACTGGCTGGACGGATGGGACCTCGGGCGCTCTGGCCTATACCTTGGCAAACGTGATTGCTCGGGCGCTCAGGGTTGTTTGGTTCATGCTGGAGCAGCTGCTGAAACTATTTTTCGTTTCAACATCGCAAGGGTCATTCCTCGAACGTCGCTGCAATGAGCGGGGCGTCTTCCGGAAGCAGGGCACAAAAGCAAAAGGGACCGTGAACCTGACGAGATCCACGGCGGCGCCGGTTGGCTCGTCCATAACTCAAGGCACAGTACTATCCACGATGGATCAGAAAATCGAGTTCACCGTAGACAGCACCGTGACGCTCCCGGCCGGCTGGACAACCATTCCTGTTCCCATAACCTGTACAACGTCAGGGGTCAACGGGAACCTTGCTGCGGGCGTGCAGCTGCGGATCGTCAGCGCGCAGGTGGTTGGGGTCCAGAATATTGCAGTTGCTGCCAGCGGTCTAACAGGCGGGACGGATACAGAGAGCGACGAGCAGCTGCGTGATCGATATCTGTATACGATCCGGAACCCGCTGAACGGCGGGACGCCTTCCGACTATGTCGTGTGGGCAACCTCTATCCCCGGCGTTTTGAGCGCTATTCCGCTGCCTTTGAACCGCGGTAATGGAACGGTCGATGTCGTTATTTCGGACGGTGGCATCCCCAGCGACGAGTTGGTGCAGAAAGTTTCCAGTTTCGTACGGACAAAATGTCCCATTGGTGCTGATGCACGCGTAATCAAGCCTACAGCGACCGCCGTAAATGTTACGGGAGCCGTTACAGCCGACCAAGGGTATACAAGCGCAGTTCTCGCACCATTAGTAAAGCAAGCTATTGTAAATTATTTGGCCAAAGTTCCGATCGGCGGGACGGTCCGACTGACAGACATAATCCTCGCGGCCAGATCCGTGAAAGGGGTGCTTGATTTCAGCATGACCGCGCCGACATCAAACGTTCAGCTCACGGCAACTGGAATAGCGACTCCAGGCACGCTGAATATCACATGAGGAGGGCGACGGATGAAGTTTTTCGAGTTATTCCAAAGAATACTGCCAACATCATTCCTGAATGGCTCAAACACGAGAGGGCTATATGAGGCCATTGCTCGCCAGTTCGACGAGTTGCGCGCGGCAATCCTGGAGGGACAGGACCAGCTCTTCATTGATTCAGCCACATACATGTTGCCGGTCTATGAGGCGGAATTTGCGATTATTCGGGTAGATCAAAGTGATATACAAGGTCGCCGGAACAACGTCATGGCTATGTCTCGGGGCGGGCTGGGATCTACCCCAGTGGTTATCCTGAATGCGTTGAAATCTTACGGCTACTCCTGTGAACTCATAGAAGACTACGCAAATTACCGAGTGAAGATTCTATTTACAGATGCCCGTGGGGTTCCTAGCAATATTAATGATCTTCAACAATTAATGAATAGATTGATCCCGGGCCACTTGGAATTACAATGGAAATTTATCTACACCCAGCACCGTGAGCTAATGCCATTTACGCATCAGCAGATGAAAGGTCACACTCACGAATATTACAAAACAAAACTGCCAAGTTAGGAGGGAATTCTTTGCCGAACCTCACTCAAAATTTTAATTTTAAGAAGCCGTTACAGACAGAAAATTATGATATTGATGTACAAAATAGCAACTGGGACAAAGTAGACGCGGTGATACCGCTAAGCAACATGGCGAGGCAAGCGATCATTAACGGGAATTTCGATGTGTGGCAGCGCGGGACGACGTTTACAAATCCGGCCAATCTACAATATACCGCGGATCGTTATATGTGGGCGTCAGTACCAGACGGCGGAACGAACCCAATTTTAGTACATTCTCGTTTGACACTGGCGAGCGGAGAGATTCCAAATAGTTACTTCGGATACAGAATCAATTCAAACGGCTCCGGATCGTCATACGGAGCGAGTTCGCTCCACTGGTTCTCTCAACCTATCGAATTTGGAACAAGATACTTATGCGGGAATGGAAAGAAAGTGACTGTGTCATTATGGGCCCGTTCAGACATACCCGGAAAGAAATTAGGATTTTGGCTCCGGCAAACATACGGGACCGGAGGCGCCGTATCGGCGTCCGAAGTAATCAATGGGGCGAGTTGGACGTTAGGAAGTGTGTGGGCCAAGTATTCGTTTACTTTTAGCACTAATACGCTTGCCAGCAAAGTTTTCAGCTCTGTGAACAACGATATGCTCGAAGTTGCTATCGCCTATCAGTGGGGCACGGCATTTGCTTCACGTGTGGGAACTTCCACGCCAGAAACGTTCGTCGGCGCTGGAAATATCGATATCGCCCAAGTCCAGCTTTGCGCCGGTGACGTGGCCCTTCCGTTTCAGCCGCGGAGTTTTGCGGAGGAGTTGCAGTTGTGTCAGCGGTATTACGAACGATACGATGGCGTTGCTGCGTCAACGCGCTTAAATCTTCCGGCTGCGGTCGCGTATGACTCGAACACGTTCCGAACCTCGATGCTTTTTCGCGTACCTAAACGAGTGGCTCCGACTATGACTCAGGGCGGCGTATTTCGGTTCATTCCGAGTGGTATCGGTACGAACATTCATTTTTTTGAGACAACACCATTTGGGACTGGGATTGGTGCTTCCACATCCGGCGCGACGGTTGGAAATTCTACCGTCATTCAATCGAATGACACAGGCGGTTGGATCGCAGCCGATGCCGAACTATGATGAAAGGAGACGCACATGGACGGATACAAACATTACGTACGCACCGTCACCGGCGGCCTCGTCATTCACGGCTTCTCTTCCGCGTTCGAAGCACCGGAGTCAATGGACATTTGCATTGGTGAGAATGCCGGGCGACATTTTACGCTGGATTTGCGGAACGAGCGCGGCCAATTCCGTTTTAAATACGAAAACGGAGCGCTCGTTGAACGTGGCCAAACAGAGTTAGACACGGAATGGTCCAAACGACCACCTACGCCGCCTTCACCGGACCAATTGCGGGAGCAGCAAAGCGCACAATTGCTACTTGCCCAAGCCGAAGCAAATGCGCTGATACAACAGCAACAATCTCAAATCGCTACTATGCTAATTCAGATTGCCAAATTACAGAAAGGAGGTGGAGCCTGATGGCACGCTCCTTTTGGTTCCCGGTGATCAAAAACGCCTACGATTCGAAATTGCTGGGATACACGGTCGACGGCGTCAAGGTATTCGTTGTCGTTGGATACATCACATCGCCGGAATACCAGGAAATCACTGGTACTGATTATGTTTCATGATTGGCCTCGTTCCTAGCGAGGCTAATTTTCTTTGAGGGAGAGTATGGCTTTATGAATTATATGGATGCGGGTCCGGTAAAGGCTGCAAACAAAGCGGCAGCAGACCAGACCGAAAAAGTGATTGACTTGACAAATCAAAATGGATTTCACCACATCATTCTTGACTGCTCGAAATGCACGTCAGAGGTCATGTTCAGCATCGATGTGCCCATTTCAAAATCAGACAAGATCATCTATGTCGCTCCAAAGTTTGTTTTTGATGGGTATATACGCGGCAAAAAACTGTACTACAAATGTGCCGCCGATTCGAATGAATTCAATTACGTACTGTTGTAGGGGGATTAGAAAATGGGCTATATTCCAGTTGGGAATTCAGGCGGGGGTGGAGGCGGCAGCATCGATCCGACGAAATCATACTCAAATGCAATTGACTATGTGAATCTCGGCGATAGAGATGCAATTCCGGTCCGTAGTAGAGCGGTATCCGAAAAAGTTCTGCAAAACCAAACCGCGCCGAAGAATGGCGGAATTAGGAATACAAACTTTTTCGATGTAAACGAAGGATTCGCGGGGAATGGAGGTTTTTCGGTTCGTGCTGCTGTAGTGGGCGGCGGAGTGTGGAAATTCGAAATCGGCATTCAGTGGAGCTTCGACGGGACAAATGTTGCTATCGTAGAACCGCTTTGGAACAATATGACTCCGGTCGCTGGAGAACCTGCTGGTGACGTAAGCGCAGCGGTCATCCGGTATCTCTTCGGTGCCAAGGGCATAGGAGCTGCATTCTATCGGCTCTATGTGAAAAACTTGGATACCGCCTCAGACAAAAATTTCGATGTCTTCATGACGCGATGGTAGGGGGACGATCATAATGGTGCTGCCATCGAAAGACCCGACAAGGCGGGCGAAAAGGAATCTTCTCCGTATCCTGCGGGATGCGAAATCGGAAGTCGGAAGCGGAAAAAAGTATGACAAGAACTTCGCTATCATTGGCTGCTCAATCATTTCAGGCTCGGGGGCTTCTGCACCAGCAAGGCATTTCACAGAAACTTTCAAGGCATTCATGAATCAGCATGCAGATTTTCGGACGTATGTCCCTCTTACGAATGGATGGGACCAATACCGTCAAGGATATGCTGGCCGTTCGCTTCGGCAACTGGTTGAGACCGAGAAAGTGCATGAAGCCGTTCCTAAAGTGCCGTTGGTGGTCATCGAGACGTGCCTGCACAACGACCTGGGGCAGAATCTCACGCCTGCAGAAAGGCGCGGGTATCTCGACTTCCTCGCAAACTATTTCCAAGGCAGAGGTTCGATGACCGTGTTCATGTCATCGAACCCGCGCGGGTATGGCACTGACCCGTTTGTGAACGGAAACGGTCATACGTGGATGGACTTGTTCGAGGACGAAAAGGCGTTTTGTGAGTTGAAGGGCTACGAATACATCGACCAGTACACTCCATGGGAGTCCGAGCGAGTCAGGCGAGGTTATGACCGCACGAAGATGTATCTGGTTGTGAACGGGCAGCCGGACCTCATCCACCCGGACGATGAAGGATATGACATCATGGCAACCACGTTGAAACGGGCTATTTGCGGAGTCGAGTACGGGTACGGGAATCCGTATTAGAAGCCTCGGGGCTAACCGAGGCTATTTTTTATGGAGAGGAGGGAGACCATGGACAAACCTGCATTTTTCAAAACAAGCCTCGGCGTTGTCGGGGCTTTTATTTCGTGGGTCGTCGGCGGGCTAGGGCTCGCCTTTTCGATTCTGTTGGGGCTTATGTTACTGGATTATGCTACGGGGCTTATGGCCGGATACGTCCGGAAGGAGCTGAGCAGCAGGATAGGCATCGCGGGGCTGATCCGAAAGACGTACATTATTATCCTTGTAGGCTGCGTGTACATGATCGAAATATCGGTCCTCAAGTCAAACGGAGTGATCGGGGACGGCGTTGTTATCGCGTACAGTGTGATCGAGTTTTTGAGCATCGTTGAGAACGGCGGGAAACTCGGCGTTCCGCTCGGGCCGCTGAAAAACATCATCGCGGCGATCAAAGGTAAAACAGAAGAAGGAAAATAAAAAGGAGAGTGTGTAATCCATGGATTTTCAACCATTTATATCGGACATTGCACTTGCTGTGATTGGGATTGCTTCTGCTGCTGCAATCACCATGTTTTTCAAGTTGAAGAAAAATGTCATCGGCTGGATCGATAGCAAAACGACCGGCCAGCATAGGGAAATCCTTCACAAGGTAGCAGAAGAAGCTTTCGCCTTCGCGGAAACATCCGCGACGGGGCAAAAAGGGGCTGAAAAGCTGAACGCTGCTATCGAGTACGCAAACACGCATTTAGGCGAGAGTGGTATCCAAATGAACCCGGCTGCTGTCCGGGGCGCTATCGAAAAGGCATATTTGGCACACAAGGCTACTACGGGGCAGAAGGCAGCAACGGAAGCTCCGGCAGAACAGCCGCAGCCCGAACATGTTCAGCAATTGTTGGCCGCTGTGAACGCATTTTCCATGGTAGAAAAG
>NZ_FMTT01000087.1 GCF_900100345.1 Paenibacillus tianmuensis
CGAGGTCTATGCCGATGGCGGTATCCACGTGAGGAAGCGGCTGGATGTCTACTTCACACAGAATCGAAACGAAGTACTTGCCTGTGCCGTTTCGACGCACCGTAGCAGACAAGATCCGTCCTTCGATTTCACGGGACTTGGCAAAGCGCACCCAACCCAGCTTCGGAAGTTTCAACAGATCGCAGGCAACGGCAATATTGCCGTTCGTAAACTTCGTGGTGTAGCTTTGGACGGGATTGCGTTTGCTCTTGAAACGAGGCGGATCGTTTTGCTTTCGAAAGAAGCGATCAAACGCATCTGCCAGGCTGCGAACGGCGGATTGCAAAGCAATGCTGTCCACGTCCCTGAGCCAAGGCCATTCCTTTTTCAACGCTGGCAGCCCGGTTGCACAGGTCTGGTAAGACAAGCCTTTGCCTGTTTCTTGGAAGGTGTCGTTCCACCTCGCAAGGAGAGGGAGTCTTCTCAGCAGTAACGATACACTCGCTTTCGATACACCCGATTCTTCTGATACGCTATTGAAATTGATGCTCTTGTTGGCTCGTAAGAGGCGTTTAATCGCCTGATCTACCTTCTCTAAGGTACTCGCCTTCCGTTGGGCATGGATTCTCTTCAGATGAGCTGTACGGTCGTAATTAGCCATTTCCAGCACTCACCTTTCTTTTAATACGGTCTTGTCTACCGAAAATGATATTGCCTTCTTGAAAGTTAGTTAGAATCCCTTGATAACGTAGTAGATTTTTCTCATTCTTCTCAGCCATATCTTCACGACCATGTTGTTTTGCTGCTTCAATTAATGCAATTTGGACGACGGTACCCACGACTATTCTGCCATGGGCGGCAAAGACGGAAGAATCCAGATCCATCACGAACTGATCCCGAGGTTCGATTCCAGCGGTGAAAATACGCTTTTCCAGAAACCATAAATAGTTGCTACGTTTAACTTACGGGGAACTAGGGCCTGTCTTCAAACTATGAAACAAATCCCAGCAACGGGCGGTTTCGCTCTGCCCGGGCCCTGTGGCGTTCTTCCGGCGTGGCCTCC
Organism: Paenibacillus tianmuensis; assembly: GCF_900100345.1. GTDB lineage: Bacteria > Bacillota > Bacilli > Paenibacillales > NBRC-103111 > Paenibacillus_G > Paenibacillus_G tianmuensis. The sequence goes on from NZ_FMTT01000087.1 coordinate 1,043, forward strand.
TTCAACTCGTGTTCAATCGTTTTTTCGTCGTTAGTCCGCCTCGGGATCTTCCGATTGCATGAAATTGCTGCCCCCTTTTGCCCCGGCTCCAAGCGTTGGTGGGATGCTGGGCTCATGCGCGGCCATTTACAGCGTGATCGAGACGGCGAAGGAAAACGGATTACATCCATTCCGGTACCTCAAGTACCTGTTTGAGCAATTGCCGCAGCTTTCCGATCTCCAAGCTCCAAAAGCGCTGGAGCCGTTTATGCCGTGGTCGGCTTCACTGCCCGATTCTTGTCGCACTCCCTAATCTTCATCCATCATAGAGCTCCTTTCTCCGCGGCATATCTAAATGCTAAATCAGCAACTGATTCGTTGGCAAAAGATGCTGGAGCAAAACTGGCAAGTTCGGGGATGGGAACCAGAGGCGCCGAAACATTTACATCAATGCATCAGATGAAACTTTTTCTTTGTTTGCTTTGATGCTATTATAAAATTTATGGAGATTGGCTAAACATACTACTATTATACTCTACCAATTCAATTTACTTTTGAATCCATTCATGTTTACTTTTATTAAAAAAACTTTAATTTGTACTTCCTAATTTTAACTGTTAATATATAGATATTCGCCGTTATTTACTTACCGGTTTATTGCTTTGCCATTATTTCAATAATGTGGGTGTGTGCGATGGATTTCTACGATCAATTACGAGATATGCGCAAACTGAAAGGTTTCACCATTCGCGAGCTGGCGGACCGCTCCGGCGTATCGGCGGCCTATATTTCCCAGCTGGAGAACGGCAACCGCGGGGTCCCCTCGCCCGACGTGCTGATGAAGCTGTCCGAGGGATTGAACATTCCTTATACCGAGCTGATGCAGATTGCAGGCTACCTGGAGAAGACGGCCTCCGACACGGAGGAAGGAAGCTATACGAAGCCGCGGGTGAACCTGCGCCGCTTTCTGCGCGAGAACGACCTTATCTTCGATGGAATCGAGCTGACCGAGCTGGATAAGGAATGGATCGAGCGGATGCTGACCGTCATGTTCTGGAAAGAAAAGCAGCTTCACGGCAAGGACGAGCAGACGGCGGAATTTTTGTATGAGTCGAAATGAACGGCAGGAAAGTCCGGCTCCCGGCAGCTCCAGGGGACCGGACTTTTTTTCATGCGAAGAGGAAAGGACCGCTTCCGTAACACGGGCGGCCCTTCTGATGTTACACGATGCGGATTAAACAGGCAGGCGCTTGCTTGATACGATCGTAGATACCGCGACTTTATTAAGCAGCGAATCTCTTCCCTTGACTTCGATCAGGATCGTGTACCGGTCCGTCGATTTCAAGGTGCCTTGCATCTGGACACCATTCTTCGTAATTAAGGTAACAGGTATCCTTTCCGTAATGAGCTGATCCAAAAACCGGTTCTGCACATTATCCTGGGTCTGCACGTTATCACTACTTTTCGTCATGTGAGACATCCCTTTCTCTTTTTAGGATTCCGGTCTATCGTACCACAACCGAATCTATTACTCTATTGTCAGGACGGACAAGGCCATGTAAACTATAAATAGAAAGTATCACGTTCCGCCAACATGCGTATACTGAAAAAGGAATGCGGATGCCGCGAACATCCGCACTCCCGCACAATAGCCGCTTCTCAGGGCGGTGGCTTAGACAAATTGTATGAGGATCAAGAAAGGACCGCTGCTTTGACCGAGGGCGGTCTATTTCTTTTTGTTAAGGTACGTTAGCAATGCCAAGATGAACATCCCGAACCCGAACATCAAGGTTAATGCTTGGTATACCTCCATAGGCCATCACCTCCTATCCAGGAGGCTAGCCGACCGCCCTAAAAGCCATTCTATCGTGGTTTTTCCATTGTAACATATTGTTCCATCAAACCCAAAATAAGCTTGTCCAATCGAAAAACCAAATGCTCTATGGGACCGAACAGTACGGACTTGCAGGACGCCCGACCTACGTTATCCGGAGCATCAGCCTACACTCTGTCGGGCTATCGCGGATTCCAAACCGGGAACTATTGCAAACGGCGGCGGGATCGTTTATGATTGACATCACAGTAGGTCAAAAAAGAGGTGATCGCTTGTCTCCCCGAACGAAAGAACAAAACGAAGAAATCCGGCTTCTCCGGGTGAAGCAAATTATGCAAGCCGCAGCCGAGGTATATTTGGAGCAAGGCATTACGATGGAGATGCGCGACGTCGCAAACAAAGCGAATTTGGGCTACGGCACCGTGTACCATTATTACAAAAACAAGCACGCTCTGCTCGACGACCTGCTGTGGCAGGCGTTCCACGAAGCTAAGCAAGTCACGGAGGAAGCATTCGGCGCATCCCAGCCCCCCGGACAGCAGCTCCGACGCTACGGCACCCTTATGCTGCGGCAATGGTTTCACGACCGGTCCGTCTATATTTTGTATAAAATGATCTGGGAAAACTTTCAGCAGGTCCCGGGCGGCCGCTTTCAAAAGCTGTACGATCAGTTCCAAATCGAGCTGTACCGTCCGCTTATGTCGGCCATTCAACAGCTCGGGGCGCAGGAGCCTGAGAAACGGGCGAATTTTCTTCTCGGCTCCATGATCGGCTGCGCCGGTTTATGGATTCACCACGGCCATGAAGAGCCGGATACTGACGATATCGCCGATTCATTAGTCCGCAGTATCGAAAAGAAGGGAAATTGATCACATGATTATTTTGAAATCCAAACAGGAAATTGAGCTCATGAAACAAGCCGCTCAGCTGGTCGCAGCTTGTCACCGGGAAATCGCCAAACTGGTGCAGCCCGGCATTACGACACTTGAAATCGAAGATTTCGTGGATACGATGATCACGAAGCATGGCGGCAGAGCCTTTACCAAGGGCTTCAACGGGTATAAGTACGCCACCTGCGCATCCGTCAACGATGTCATCGCCCACGGGTTTCCAAGCCGTACACCGCTTCAGGAAGGCGACATCGTCACCATTGACATCGTCGCGGAAGTCGACGGCTGGCTGGGCGATTCCGCCTGGAGCTATGCGGTAGGCTCTATTTCCGACGAAGCCCGGCGGCTGATGGAAGTGACCAAGCAATGCCTGGATCTCGGCATCGCTCAGGCCTTCGCCGGCAACCGCCTCGGGGACGTAACGCACGCGATCCAATCCTACGCGGAGCGGAACGGCTACTCCGTCGTTCGCGATCTGCTCGCCCACGGCATCGGCCGGGATCTGCACGAAGAGCCCAGCTACGCTCATGTTGGGCTGCCCGGCAAAGGCGTACGTTTGAAGGAAGGCTTCGTGTTCACGATCGAGCCGATGATCAATGCCGGTACGCATCATATGTACATCGAAGCGGACGGCTGGACGGCTCGAACGGCTGACGGACGGCTATCCGCCCAATACGAGCATACGATTGCGATCACCGAAGACGGCCCACTGGTGCTCACAGACCAAGCTACGGCCGGCTGACGCCGCAGTCTCCATAGTTCCCCCTGCTCCATCTCAACCGGTTTCAGCCCTTTGTCCGCAGTTATCTGCCGCACGAAGGGCTGCTCTGCGTAACAATAGCGCCTGCTCTCCTGCCAACATCCCCCTGTTTACCTCACATTCCACACATTACTTATATGGATTTCCAATAATATATTACCTGTTATTAAATCCTATAATTATATTATTTTTAGGTGAAAAAACAGTTGAAAATGAATGTATCTTGAAATTCCACGAAGGGTGCGGAATATGAAGTTCAAGATCAATCAAGGGACCATAGTCTCATATACACGAATCACAAGCCCCTTTTTCTATCAGATTTTCGACAAGAAATAGGCGACTCCTCATCCGATACACTAGGGCTAAAGAACCTTTTATTGTTCAACAGGAATATTTTTACTTAAAAGGGTATTGTAAAAAATTAAAATTGTATTAATATTATTATCAAGCAGTCGGAGTTGGAATTTTTTCCTAGTGTTTCAACAAACTGCGATTTATTCCTACGGTTTTATCTGAAAAGAATTGACCACTTAACGAAAGAGGTGATGCTTTTTAGCGAAAACACGCACCTCATGACTCCACTCGATCGATCCTGCCTTGCCTCAGATTTTTGCTTCTGTAATTATCACCTTCGACAAGACCCGCTTTTAAATTGCCTTTGGTTTGTCACCCGCCACCAGAAAAACCAGTTTCAAATTCATTTTAAACCGATCGGAAAAATATTATAAAGGAGAGATGAATTTATATGTTAAAAGTATGGTCATCGATTATTACAGGAGCGTTTTTGCTCGGAAGCGTGCAAGCCGTGCATGCTGCTCCACAAGAGCCGTCCGCTCCCTTTGGAGGATTTGCCCCTCAATTGATTACCGAGGAAAACTGGAGCGCACCGCAAGCCGTAACCGGGGAGGACAAAGTCTGGAAGTACCTTGAATCCAAGCAAGAAAGCTTCCAGATCAGCAAATCCGTCGATCTGAAAAAACAATTGAAAATTATCGAGCAAACGACAGATGAAAAAACGGGAACCCAGCATTTCCGTCTGCAGCAGTATGTGGAAGGCGTTCCTGTATACGGCGGCATTCAGACGGTTCACATCAACAAAAAAGGACAAGTCACATCGCTGATCGGCAGCGTGCTTCCCGAACAGCAGCAGCAGGTTCCGAGGGGCTTGACCTCGCAAATCAGCGAAGCGGAAGCTATTGCCGTTGCCCAGAAAGATACCGAAGCCGAAGTCGGCAAGCTGGGCGAACCGCAAATGGCGCCAAAAGCGGATCTGTACGTTTACTTGCACGAAGGACAGCCGATACTCACCTATGTGACGGAGGTTAACGTTCTCGAACCGGAGCCGATCCTAACACGCTACTTCATCAGCGCCGATGACGGCAGCATTTTATTCAAGTACGATATCCTCACTCGCGCTACGGGCACCGGAAAAGGCGTGCTCGGAGATACGAAAACGTTTACAACTACGCAATCCGGCTCTACCTATCAATTGAAAGATACGACGCGCGGGCAAGGAATCG
>NZ_FMTT01000034.1 GCF_900100345.1 Paenibacillus tianmuensis
TTACCCCACCAACTAGCTAATGCGCCGCAGGCCCATCTGTAAGCCACAGGTTGCCCCGTGTTTCTTGATCTTCTCATGCGAGAAGACCACTTATCCGGTCTTAGCTACCGTTTCCGGTAGTTATCCCAGTCTTACAGGCAGGTTGCCTACGTGTTACTCACCCGTCCGCCGCTCGCTTTACCCGAAGGTAAAACCCGCTCGACTTGCATGTATTAGGCACGCCGCCAGCGTTCGTCCTGAGCCAGGATCAAACTCTCCATTAAAGAAAAGCTGATAAAGCTCAAAAGTTACTACTGACGAGAATTTTCATTCTCTTTATGACACTCACTCGATGTTCAGTTTTCAAAGGGCAATGATGTTCGTCATCTTTCGACTTCGTTTTACAACCCGTCAAAAGCGACCTCTTTAATATATCACATCTGCCTAGCTGATTGCAAGCATTATTTTTAATTTCTTTTTTCATGCTTGGTTCTTTCGAACTCAACCGCAGAAGCGACAATGACTAATATACCAAACGTTCATGCACTTTGCAACTGTTATTTTTTTCCTTTCGCATTAACTCTAAAGTAAACAAAAAACATGCTTTTCCCACAAAGGGCGAAGCATGTTTTGCTTGTCCGAAATTATTCGCCTTGACGCTCACGCATCAGCGGGAAAAGCAGCACGTCACGAATCGACGGCGCATTCGTAAGCAGCATCACCAGACGGTCGACTCCGATCCCGAGACCTCCGGTTGGCGGCATGCCGTATTCAAGAGCGCGTACGAAGTCTTCGTCCATTTCATGCGCCTCGTCGTTCCCCTGCTCCCGCTCCACCAGCTGCGCTTCAAACCGCTCCCGCTGATCGATCGGATCGTTCAGCTCGGTGAACGCGTTGGCGTGCTCGCGCGCCACGATAAACAACTCGAAACGGTCCGTAAACCGCGGGTCCTGCTCGTTCTTTTTCGCCAGCGGGGAAATCGCCACCGGATGCCCCGTGATGAATGTAGGCTGAATAAGCGTCTCCTCAACGAACGTCTCAAAGAACTGGTTCACGATATGACCGAAGGTCATCATCGGCTCAACCGGCACATTGTGTTCTTTGGCCAAGCGATGCGCTTCCTCATCCGTCATCTGAACGCTGAAGTCAACGCCCGTCACTTCTTTAATAGCATCGACCATCGAGACGCGACGCCATGATGGCGTGAGATCAACTTCTTGATCTTGATACGTAATCTTGGTCGTACCCAGCACTTCCTGAGCAATATGCGCGATCATCTCTTCTGTGAGCTTCATGATGTCTTTATAGTCGGCATACGCTTCGTACAGCTCGATCATCGTAAATTCCGGGTTATGGCGCGTCGAAATACCTTCGTTACGGTAGACCCGTCCGATTTCATACACTTTTTCCATCCCGCCGACAATCAAACGCTTCAAATGCAGCTCAATCGCAATCCGCATATACAGCTGCATGTCCAGCGCATTATGATGCGTAATGAAAGGACGAGCGGCCGCACCGCCCGCAATGGCATGCAGGGTTGGCGTTTCGACTTCCAAATAGCCGCGGGAATCCAGATAGCGGCGCATCGACTGAATGATCTTGGAACGCAAAATGAAGGTCTGCTGCACGTCTTGGTTCATGATCAAGTCCACGTAACGTTGTCGGTACCGTAGCTCGACATCTTTGAGTCCGTGATATTTCTCCGGCAAAGGCAGCAGCGATTTGGACAGCACTTCTACCGATGTCGCTTTAACAGAAAGCTCACCGGTTTTTGTCTTGAAGACGGTGCCGCGAACGCCGATTAAATCGCCGATATCCAGCAGTTCGTACGCCTTGTACTTGGATTCTTCCAACGCATCGGCGCGCACATAAATTTGAATCTTGCCGGTTATGTCCTGAATATGGGCAAAGCCCGCTTTGCCCATTTCCCGCTTCTGCATAATCCGCCCGGCAATGCTTACTTCGGGGGAAAGCGCTTCAAGCTCTTCCTTGGACTTGTTTTCGTAGGCTTTGAAGATATCGCCGGCATGGTGCGTTCTGTCGAACTTTTGCCCGAACGGATCGATCCCAAGGCCGCGCAGTTCATCCAATTTATTGCGCCGAATTTGCAGCAATTCATTCAATTCCAATTCCACAGTCATGTTTCCAGCTCCTTGGTCGTAAGTAAAGCTTCCCGGCTCTATAGTTAAAAAAGCTTCCTGAGGAAGCTCCTTTTGTTGTCACCGTTTTACTTCTTGATATCGATAATTTCGTACTGAATAACGCCTGCCGGTACGCTAACGTCAACGATTGCCCCTTTGCGTTTGCCGAGAATGGCTTTGCCGACTGGGCTCTCGTTGGAAATTTTATTTTGGAACGGGTCGGATTCCGCCGTACCAACGATGGAGTATTCGACGATGTCCCCGAATTCGAGGTCCTTCAAGATAACGATGGAACCGACGTTCACCGCATTCGTATCGACTTCGTCGTTGTTGATAATCCGCGCATTGCGCAGCAACTTCTCCAAAGTAAGAACACGGCCCTCAACGAACGCTTGTTCGTTTTTGGCGTCTTCATATTCCGAGTTCTCGCTGATATCGCCGTAACCGATGGCCACTTTAATCCGCTCCGCCACCTCGCGGCGCTTCACCGACTTTAAATGCTCCAGCTCTTCCTCGAGCTTTTTCAAACCTTCCTGCGTGAGAATGACTTCTTTTTCCGCCATTACTACCTATCTCCCGTCGTGTGAAAGATTTTCATATTTCGAGCCCAATCGAGTATGAATTCACTGATAATTACTATATGAACGCGACGCTGCTTGATGCCACCAACCGTCGGCCGCAAATGACTATTGACTGATTATATTGCAACCCCATTCAAATGTCAATTGAAGCCAACCGCCCCGATTTCGCCCACCGAACCGGGCTAGTGAACGGTTGCCTCGCGTTGGTCGAACGATTCGATAAAGTCGGTGAGAAGTTGCACCATGGCGTCCCGTTTCGTCTGCTCCATAATGGCGTCTTTGATCCGCGCCGCCCCATGCAACCCCTTCAAGTACCAGGCCAAATGCTTGCGCATTTCCTTGACCGCCACCGCTTCGCCTTTCAGCGCCGTCAACCGGTCCAAATGCAGCACCGCGATGCGGATTTTCTCTTGCGGGATCGGTTCCGGAGGGAGCTCCCCTTTGGTCAAATATTGGATGGTCCGGTAAAGCATCCACGGATTGCCCAATGCCGCGCGGCCGATCATGACTCCGTCGACGCCGGTCTGGTCGAGCATCCGTTTCGCATCCTCGGGAGTAAAGACGTCCCCATTGCCGATCACCGGAATCGAAACGGCTTCTTTGACCTCTTTAATGATGTCCCAGTTCGCGTGACCGGTATACATCTGCACTCTCGTGCGCCCATGAACGGATACGGCTGCGCCGCCGCCGTTCTCTACGGCCTTCGCGTTCCGTACCGCATAAATATGATCGTCGTCCCAGCCGATCCGCATTTTCACGGTTAGCGGTTTGCTGACGGACCGGCTGACGGTCGAGACCATCTGCTCGATTTTGTCGGGGTCCAGCAGCCAACGCGCCCCCGCGTCGCATTTTGTAATTTTGGGCACAGGACAGCCCATATTGATATCGATGATGTCCGCATTCGTATGCTGATCCACATATTTAGCCGCTTCAACAAGCGTTTCGGTGTCGCCGCCGAAAATTTGCAGGCTGAGCGGCTTCTCCCGCTCGTCGACGTACAGCATCTCCAGTGTGCGATGATTTCCGTGCAGGATGGCTTTATCGCTGACCATCTCGGCACAGACGAGGCCGCAGCCGAACTCTTTCGCGATCAAGCGAAAGGCCGGATTGCAGACGCCTGCCATCGGGGCCAGGACCACTTTGTTTGGGGCGGTGACATTGCCTATCGTTAACATCGTATCTCTCCTTTCTGGGAAGGGTGATTTATTTGCCGCTTGCTTGGAAATAAAGCTCCTCCGGCTCGATCCCCAGCGTTTCGCATATTTTACGGACGATTTTCGGATCCGCCTTGCGCGTTCCCCGCTCGATGGAACCGAGTACGGCAATGGAAACTTCCAGCCGTTCCGCCAGCTCGTTTTGAGTAAATCCTTTTAATTTGCGAAAAGCGCGGATGCGCTGGGCTATTGCATTTTTTTCCAAAGTGTAACGCCTTCCTTTCCTTCCGCACGCTCCAAAAACGCTCGTAAAGGCTCGGCCTGCGGCTGGTGATGAAGCTCCAATACCTCGATAAGAGGAATCAGAACGAATGCCCGCTCATGCATGCGCGGGTGCGGCAGCGTCAATTCAGGCTGCTGCTGCCTGACGTTGCCGTACATCAGCATATCAAGGTCAATGGTACGAGGGCCCCAGCGAATATCACGGACGCGGCCAAGCAGCCTTTCCGTTTCCATCAACTGCTCCAGCAGTTGTTCCGGGGAGAGCGTCGTAGTCACCTCGATCGCCATATTCAAAAAGGGGGCCTGATCCGTATAGCCAACCGGATCGGTCTCATACAAAGCCGATTGTCCTGTAACGCGAATCTGCGGATGCTCCTGTAGCAAGTGAACGGCTTCCGTCAGGAAGCGCTCCCTGTCTCCGATGTTGGAGCCCAGCCCGATGTAAGCCCTCTCCCAAGCTTCGTTCGACTGCATATCTCCATCGTTCATTAGCGGGCTTCCCGCTTCCTGTGAATTTCGACCGTGAAGCCGTCGAAATGAACGGCTACCGGCGGGTGCGGCTTGACGACGCGAACGGTCAATTCATTTATACTAGTATAAGTTCGCAATACCTCGGATGCAATATGCTCAGCCAGCGCCTCGACCAGCTTGAACGTTTTTCGCTCGACGATCGTTTTGATCAAATCATGTACCTCGGCATAATTGACGGTGTCTTCTACCCGGTCGGAGCGCCCCGCCCGATCCAGCGGAAGGTACAGCTCCACATCCACACAGTAGCGCTGCCCCAGCTTGTTTTCCTCTGGAATAACGCCGTGGTATCCGTAAAAGGCCATCCCTTTCAGCATCATTTTATCCAACTTCATCTTCCTCCTTCAAGTCGCGGTCGCGTCTTGCAAGCAGCCGCTTCATCGGCGCTGCGTTATGGCGTCGGTCATATCGGCAACACGCCGCATGGCTTGTACATCATGCACTCTGACGATCCGGCAGCCTTGGGCCATGCCGAGGGCAACGGTAGCCGCGGTTCCTTCCACCACGTCGTCCGTCGGCAAATTCAGCGCACGGCAGATCATGCTCTTGCGCGACGTGCCGAGCAGCACAGGGTATCCTAAGGAGACAATCCGGTCCAGATGGTTCATCAACTGCAAATTGTGCTCGTACGTTTTGGCAAATCCGATGCCGGGGTCCAAAATAATCTGTTCGTCGCGAATCCCCGCTTGATGCGCCCGGCGAACCGTTTCCCGCAAATCCTCGATCACGTCTTGGATAAAGTTAGCATACACCGCTTCGGTGCGATTATGCATCAGAACGATCGGGCAGCCGTATTCTACAGCTACGCGGGCCATGTCCGGCTCCTTCTGCAATCCCCATATATCGTTGAGCAGGCTTGCGCCCGCGGCCATCGCTTGTCTTGCCGTTTCGGCTTTGTACGTGTCGATGGAAATCGGCGTATCGATGCCTGCCTGCCGCAGCGCGCGAATGACAGGGATGACTCGTTCCAGCTCTTCTTCCAGCGATATGGCGGGAGCCCCGGGACGCGTCGATTCGCCGCCTACGTCAATGATATCGGCTCCCTGCGCGATCATCTCCAAAGCCCGGGCCACGGCAGCGATCGGATCAATGTACCGCCCCCCGTCCGAGAAGGAGTCCGGGGTCGCATTAAGAATCCCCATCACGACTGACCTCGACCCGCTCAACAGCCGCTCGAGCTTGTTAGAATCCGTCATGCTAGCGTTCATCATTTTCCTCCTTAGCTTCAGCTATTATACCATACCAGGAACAAACGTTCCTATACCGGGACAGCAATCTTGCCGTAACAGGACCTGCCGTGCCGTCGCCGACGGTGTGCCCTTTCCCTTCCCGGTCCAACAGCCTTGTCACAGGAATGATTTCTTGAATGGAATTCGTCAAAAATACTTCGTCCGCTCCGGTAAGATCTTCCCACCTGTACAAGCCCTCCGATACGGATAATCCGGTCTCGCGCGCCACCTTCATCACATAGCGTCTCGTGATGCCGGGCAGAAGCCCCGTTTCCACCGAAGGCGTGTGCAGCTCTCCGCCGCGCACAAAAAACACATTGCTGACGATCCCTTCCGACAAGAAGCCTTGGGCATCCAGCAGGAGACCTTCTGCCTGAGCCGCCCAAGGGTAGCGCCGGAGTTCTTGTTTTGCCAAAATATTGTTCATATAATGCAGCGATTTGTGTCGAATCGTGCCTTCCGGCGAGTTTCGACGGGATTCGAGGAGCTGCAGCGGCTTGCCGCTGCTATAAACCGACGAATCGATGGGCGGCAACGATTTTATATAAAGGATTTCCGTAGGGTGCTTGTACGGTTCGACCGGAAGACCGAGAATGTCCGTGCCCGCCGTAACCGTAAAGCGGAAGTAGGCATCCGTCAATGCGTTCGCTTCAAGCAATCTACGAACCCGGGCCTGCAAGCCGTCCGGATCGGGAACGTAGCGGATGTCCAGCTCCCGGCAGCCTGCGGCCAACCGCTCGAGATGCCATTCCAACAAAAAGGGACGCCCGCCGTAGGTGCGGAACGTCTCGAATAACCCCATACCGTAAAGAAAACCGTGGTCGTATACGGAGACCACGGCCTTTTGTTCCTCTATGACGTTTCCGTTCAAATCGATTTTCACCCTTGGCTCACTGCGGTTTCGTTCAAAAAATTGCGCAGCATTTGATGCCCGTGATCGGTAATGATCGACTCGGGATGGAATTGAACGCCTTCGATCGGGTATTCTTTATGGCGCAGTCCCATAATTTCGCCCTCGGCCGTTTCGGCGGTGATCACGAAGCAATCGGGCAGCGTTTCTCTTTTTACAATCAAGGAATGGTACCTCGTTGCCGTAAACGGAGACGGCATATCCTTAAAGACCCCTTGACCGTCGTGGAATATTTCCGAGGTCTTCCCGTGCATCAGCCGTTCTGCGCGGATCACTTCGCCGCCAAACGCCTGTCCGATCGATTGATGGCCGAGGCAGACGCCGAGAATGGGAATCCGGCCTTTGAAGCGTTCGATCAGCGACAGGCTGATTCCCGCTTCGTTGGGCGTGCAAGGCCCCGGAGAGATCAAAATATGGTCCGGCTTTAACGCTTCGATCCCCTCCAGATCGATCTCGTCGTTGCGGCGAACCTCGATCTTTTCGCCCAATTCCCCCAAATACTGCACCAAATTGTACGTAAACGAATCGTAGTTGTCGATGACCAAAATCATGATTTTCTACCTCCCGCAGGGCATGGATTTCGTTCGCTATATTGGATTGCTTTCCACATGGCTTTTGCTTTGTTAATCGATTCCGTGTATTCCTTCTCCGGAATCGAGTCGATGACAATTCCCGCCCCGGCCTGAACATATCCTGTACCGCCTGCTGCGATGAGCGTACGTATGATTATATTAAATTCCATATCGCCATTATAGTCAATCCAGCCGATAGACCCGGTATATGGTCCTCTTCTCACCGGCTCCAGTTCCTCGATAATCTCCATGGTGCGGATTTTCGGAGCACCGGTTATGGTGCCGCCCGGGAACGTCGCGGCAATGACATCGAAGGCATCGCGGCCCTCAGCCAGCTTTCCTTCAACTTCCGACACGATATGCATCACATGGGAATAGTACTCAATGACCATAAAGTCTTTGACCTTTACCGTCCCGTATGTCGAAATTCGTCCGAGATCGTTACGCTCCAAATCGACAAGCATGATATGCTCGGCCCGTTCTTTTTCATGATGGATCAGTTCATCCGCTAGCTGCCGGTCTTCTTCCGGGCTCATGCCGCGCGGACGGGTGCCTGCGATCGGACGAGTGCGGACGGTTCCTCGTTCAAGCTGGACCAGCAGCTCCGGGGAACCCGATACAAGCTGAAAATCACGAAATCGCAGCAGTCCCATATAAGGGGAAGGGTTCACCAGCCGCAGCCATTCATAGATTTCTTCAGGCGAGGCCTCAAGCCGCTTGTTCTGGCGCACCGACAGATTCACCTGAAACACGTCTCCGGCACTGATGTAATCGCGAACTTTGCGTACCGCATCCATGTAAGCTTCTCTCGGAAAATCGGAAGCCATCCCTTCAATGGCATCCACGTCCACCCGAAGGCGGTCTTCTTCCATAAGCGTCCGCTTCCGGTCCGCTTCTTCCTGCAAGAGCGGATTGGCGGCAGCCTCCGCCAATCGATCCCACAAGCCTTTCATCCGGGCTGCGGACTGCTCCGCTTCCTTATAGCGGGCTTCAAGCCAACCGGGCTCGTCCAGTTGTTGCTGCGAAAGCTCCGTGTGGACCGCGCAAAACAGCTGATTGGTTTCATGATCGATAATCCAAAGCTCGTTCACCCGAACAAAAGCATAGTCGGGCACGGGCAAATCGGCTTTCGCCCGAACCGGCAGCCGTTCAATGGTACGGATCACATCGTAGCCCCAGAACCCGACGCATCCGCCTATCCATTTCGGGGCCCCCTCGACAACCGGCGAGCGAAAAGGGGCAAGCCAGCTTTTGACCAGCTCCAGCGGCGCTCCGTGCCGCTTCTCTTCGCTGCCATCCCGTTCCGTGACCGTCGCCTCGTAGCCTGTACCTTGAATAGCCGAAACGGGCCGAATGCCAAAAAAACTGTAGCGGCCGCCCTTCCCGCTCTCCAGCACAAAGGAGCCCGGAGCCGCTTCCTCCCAAATCGGCGCCCAAGAAAGCGGGCGGCTTTGCTCTAATGAAAACCGGATAACATATGGAAGCACGGTGTAGTCCTGAGCCCACTGCTGCCATTGATGATAGGATGTCAGGAGCATGTTCCGTCCTCCTTTTGCGTTCGTCGTTTAATGTTGGGATTAGTATACTTGAAATTGCGGGCGAATAAAAGGGCGGTGATGAATCGAGAGAACCCGGGCCCCTTGAGCAGTCTGCGGAGAAATCGCGTTTCGCTTCAGCTCAAACACGTTTTGCACCATCCCCTATAAGTTCATGGAAGCGGAAGGGGATGGTGCAAAAAACTCGCCGCGAAACGCGATTTCTCCTTCGACTAACTACGAGCAACAACTCCCTTCACAATTTCATGGGTAGAAAGATAAAAGCCTGCTCAACCTTTGCAGGATGAGCAGGCTTGGTTGGCTTATTAGTCCTCGAATTGATACAGCGGTGTGGACAGGTAGCGCTCGCCGTTACTTGGAACGACGGCGATCACGCGCTTGCCGGGGCCAAGTTCCTTGGCGATCTTCAGTGCGGCAAAGATGGCCGCTCCGGACGAAATGCCGCCCAGAATGCCTTCTTCTTTCGCTACGCGGCGGGACGTTTCGAACGCTTCCTCGTTCTCTACCGCAATGATGCCGTCATAAATGGTGGTATCCAGAATATCCGGCACAAAGCCTGCGCCGATCCCTTGAATGCGGTGCGGACCCGGCTTACCCCCGGACAATACCGGAGAAGCCGCAGGCTCGATAGCGTAAATTTTAATGTTCGGGAAGTTCTCCTTGAGCACCGAACCGGCGCCTGTAATCGTTCCGCCCGTTCCGATTCCGGCAATGAAAGCGTCCAGCTTGCCGTCATGCGCGTTGATCGCTTCGACGATTTCCGGACCGGTCGTTTCGCGGTGAATTTTGACGTTCGCTTGGTTCTTGAACTGCTGAGGCATGAAGTAACCCGGATTTTCGGCCAAGATTTCTTCCGCACGCTTGATGGCGCCCTTCATCCCTTCCGCGCCCGGCGTCAGCTCCAGCTGCGCACCGTAAGCGCGAAGCAGATTGCGGCGTTCCATGGACATCGTCTCCGGCATGACCAAAATTGCCTTATAGCCTTTAGCCGCGGCGACCATCGCCAGACCGATTCCCGTATTTCCGCTCGTTGGCTCGACGATCGTATCGCCCGGTTTGATACGGCCTTCTTGCTCGGCCACTTCAATCATGCTGATGGCAATCCGGTCTTTTACGCTAGCGCCCGGGTTTTGGAATTCCAGTTTCACGTAGATTTCCGCACTGCCCTCCGGCACGACACGGTTTAATTTGACCAATGGCGTGTCCCCAATCAATTGCGTAACGCTTTGCACTAATCTGGCCATTCCGTTCTCCTCCTCAAGTTTACATCAAAATATCCGAGTAATTTAGTGGGTATTATATTGTAATCTTATCAACCCCTACGATGGTTGTCAATACAATTCCCTGCCGTTTTCTAGAAATTTGCCCGGACCGATACTTTCCACTTGTCTCGGAGCGTACGCAGCATCTCCTTCATCGGAGGAGCTTCCCGAAGGGCCAGATCTTTGCGGACCCGCTCCCGAACCATCGCAGGCTCTTCCTTCGAAGTTTCTTTACGCTCTCTCAGCTTTACGACGACATATTTGCCGTCGACTTCCACGGGTTTTCCGACTTCTCCTTGCTTCAGCTGCTTGGCAGTCTTCATGATCGGGGCGGGAACGAACGGATCGCCCTCTTCCAGCCAGCCCAAGTCTCCTCCGCTATCGCGCGTCGCATCATCAAGGGAACGCTCCTTGGCTACTTGGGCAAAATCGGTTCCTTTGGACAAGTCGTTCAACGCCCGCTGGGCCTGCTCCTTGCTGGCCGTCACGATCTGCTGAAGGCGGAACTCTATGCGTGTCTGGAATTCATCCGGATGCGCCGCAATATATGCCTGCACTTCTTCATCGG
The DNA here is from genome assembly GCF_900100345.1 of Paenibacillus tianmuensis. GTDB lineage: Bacteria > Bacillota > Bacilli > Paenibacillales > NBRC-103111 > Paenibacillus_G > Paenibacillus_G tianmuensis. The sequence goes on from NZ_FMTT01000034.1 coordinate 10,763, forward strand.
TGATCCGAACGTTACGAATGGCAACTTTATCGGCCAACAGCTTGTGGTAAACGTCTTCTTTGAGCGTCTCGGGAGTTAAAGCCAGCTGATTTTTCATCGTTTCCAAAAATTGTTGCTCGCTTTCGTACCCCTGCTTCATCCGCTTCAGTTCCTGCTGCACTTCGCTGTCGCCAATTTCGATGCTCAAGGCCTTCGCCTCCAAGCGCACCACTTCCCGGTCAATCATTCGGTCCAAGAGCTCGCGCCCGTGCGCCGCCAGCAGCTGTGTTTCCAATTCGGCTAACGTTATCTTTTTCTCTCCGATCGTGGCCAAAATTTGCGCCTCTCCGTCCTGCTTCTGGGGGTCCGGATATTTATCGGTAGGGGATAGGTATAAGGAGTGGGCCATTAATACGGAGGATAGGATGACTACCGCGACCAGCAACACAGCGACCATGCCCCATAATACTTTAATGTTTCGCATACCCTATCTCCTCGTATAATCACTCTCTATATCGACCGGGCGGCTGCTCGCCATCCCGTCGTTTTATATGGACTTGAGAATCGCTTCAAGGTCTTCCCCGCTGTAACGATAGGCTTCGTTGCAAAAATGGCACACGATTTCCGCGTTGCCGTCTTCTTCCAGGATTTGCTGTAATTCATCGCGCCCCAGACTTATTAAGGTCTGCTCGACGCGCTCACGCGAGCATTTGCACTGAAAACGTATGTCGTCGCGTCTCTCCAGTACTTCGGCTCCGGGAAGCATCGTAGCGAGGATGTCCTCCAGACGGTCTCCGCGGTCAAGCAAGGACGTAATCGGCGGAAGAGCCGCAAGCTCCTTTTCAATCTGCGTAATCTCGTCATCCGTTAACCCCGGCAGCAATTGAATGATGAATCCGCCGGCGGTCTTCACGGTATAATCCACGTCGACCAGCACGCCCAAAGCGACAGCCGAAGGCGTTTGTTCTGATTTGGCAAAATAATACGTAAAATCTTCGCCGAGCTCACCGGAAACGATCGGGATGCTGCCGCGGTAAGGTTCCTTGAGTCCGAGGTCTTTAATGACATACAAAAAACCGTCAGTACCGACAGCACCGGCCACGTCCAGTTTTCCGACCTGGTTCAAAGGCAAATCGACGGCTGGATTGTCCACATACCCGCGTACTTCTCCGTGAGCGTTGGAATCCGCGACAAGCTGGCCGATCGGCCCGCCGCCTTTGACTTGAACAGTCAGCTTCTCTTCGCCTTTAAGCATAATACCCATCATCAGCGCAGCCGTTGCCGTACGTCCTAAAGCAGCGGTCGCGGTAGGCGTAGTCTGATGACGGCGGCGCAGCTCTTCAACAATTCCGGTGGTGCAGACGGCAAAGGCGCGTACTTTTCCTTCATAGGCCGTGGCCCTGATTAAATAATCTTGCATGACAAAGCTCCTTCTGTTCTAATGACGCTACAAGCTAGGGTCCAAGAAGCCTAATTAAGGGGTCCTGCTTGCTGCGAATATGCAGACCTCTAGCCGATGTTGCGTTCATATATAATTTGCAATCCCTGCAGCGTAAGAAGCGGATCGATCAAATCGATTGTACGGGATTCTCCTGCAATGAGCTCTGCCAGCCCGCCTGTTGCGATGACTTTCGGCTCAACCCGAAACTCCTGCTTAATCCGTTCCACGATTCCGTCCACTTGACCGGCGAAGCCGTAAATAATTCCGGCCTGCATCGATGCGATCGTATTGCGGCCGACGACGCTTTTCGGTTTCACCAGCTCAATGCGGGGCAGCTTTGCCGCCCGTTGATACAGAGCTTCGGTGGAGATACTGATCCCGGGCGCGACGGCACCGCCGATGAATTGGCCCTTCTCGTCAATATAGTCGAACGTCGTAGCTGTTCCAAAATCGACCACGATACAAGGCGAGCCGTACAGCTCGATAGCAGCGACTGCGTTCACGATCCGGTCTGCGCCGACTTCCTTCGGGTTCTCGTAACGGATATTCAGTCCGGTCTTGATACCAGGTCCTACAATCAATGGCGCTTTCTTTAAATAATTTAAACATAATTGTTCCAGTACAAACATCAGCGGCGGCACGACGGAAGAAAGAATGACGTCGTCGACTTGATCCAGGCCGATTCCCGCATGCCGGAACAGGTTGTACATGGTCATTCCGTACTCGTCCGAAGTGGCGGACCGGTTGGTACTCAGCCGCCAGTGGTGAAGCAGCTGCTTCCCTTCGTAGATCCCGAGCACGATGTTAGTATTTCCCACGTCCACCACTAAGATCATGACCGGTCCACCGTTACTCCTGCGGAACCTTTCTGTTCGTTCAAATCCAAACTGATATCAAGCGCCTGAACGGAATAGGTCAGCCGGCCGACGGAAATGACGTCCACCCCGCTCTGGGCAATACTGCGGACTGTGTCCAGCGTAACGTTACCCGACGCTTCTACCATGATATGCGGAGCCTGGCTTTTCATGCGCTGTACGGCTTGCGACATTTGCTCCGGCGACATGTTATCGAGCATAACAACGTCGGGACCGGCTGCTAACGCTTCTTCCAACTGCTCGAAGTTTTCCACTTCGACTTCAATCTTCATCATATGCGGAATTTGAGCGCGGGCCGCTGTAATGGCTTGACGGATTCCTCCCGCTCCCTTGATATGGTTGTCCTTGATCATGACGGCATCATATAATCCGAACCGGTGGTTATGTCCTCCCCCGACACGAACCGCATACTTCTCCAGCATCCGGTGGCCTGGCGTCGTTTTGCGCGTATCCACAAGACGAACCGACAGTCCTTCCAGCCGGTCCACAAACTGGCGCGTACGCGTAGCAATGCCGGACATGCGCTGCAGCAGATTCAGCGCGAGACGCTCCCCGAGCAAAATGCTGCGGGTGCTGCCGGATACTTCCGCGATCACGGTACCGTATCGGGCCGCCGCGCCGTCTTTCACCTTCGCTTCGAACCGAAGCTGCGGATCAACCAATGCGAAGACCGCTTCGGCCACCGGGAGCCCAGCGATAATACCCTCGTCTTTGACGTGAATAATGCCTTTGGCTTGCGATTCCGCCGGAATCGTCGTCATCGTCGTGACGTCGCCCATCCCGATGTCTTCCTCAAGCCAAGCCCGCAAGCTTCGGTCCAGATTCGACCGGTTCAACTCAAACATCATCAATCCGTCCTTCCGTAATGCCGTTGGTACGATTAAACACGGTATGCTTGCGCCAAACCGCGTCATCCTTGTCCGGGAAGTCCTCCCGGTAGTGTCCCCCGCGGCTTTCCTGCCTAATCAAAGCGGCCTGCGTCGTCAGAAGCGCGCAGATGAGCAGATTGGCAAATTCATATTCTTCCCGCTTGGCCAAACGGCTGTCAAAAATCGAAAGGTGACGCTTCAGCTCGTCGTAGCCTTTCTCCATTCCTTGAGCGTGCCGCTTGAGTCCTGCGTATCGGAGCATTACCTTTTGCAGCTTCAGCTTCTTTTCGACAACGGGCTGAATCGCGTTATCCTTGGACCGCTGCTCCTCCCGGATGTGGGGAAGCTCTGCGATCGGCGACAAGCGGTCGATCCGCTCGACAATCCGCCGCCCGAACACAATCGCTTCGGAAAGCGAGTTGCTGGCCAGCCGGTTGGCCCCATGTACACCCGTTGAGGATACTTCCCCGCACGCAAATAGACGCTTGACAGCCGTTTCTCCGTGCAGGTCGGTCTCTACACCGCCCATCATGTAATGAGCCGCCGGAGCTACCGGGATCCAATCGGACGACAAATCGAGTCCGTAGGTCAGGCAATATTCATAAATGGTCGGAAACCGGTGCTTCACCGTTTCTTCCGATTCGTGCGTAAAATCAATGTAGACGAAGGTCGACTTGGTATTTTCCATTTCGCTGACGATCGCCCGGGCGACAATATCCCTCGGAGCAAGCTCCAGCTGCGGATGATACCGTTCCATGAACCGCTCGCCGTTAATATTACGCAGTACGGCCCCTTCCCCGCGTACCGCTTCGGAGATCAGAAACCTCGGAGCTCCCGGATAGCACAAAGCCGTCGGATGGAACTGAATAAACTCCACGTCCCGGATGCTCGCTCCTGCCCGGTAAGCAATCGCAATGCCGTCTCCGGTGGCGATATCGGGATTGGTCGTATAGCGGAACAATTGCCCCGCTCCGCCGGTACATAGGATGGTCGCCTTCGCATGAACGATCATCCGGCTGCCGTCCGGCCTTTGAACCAGTGCACCGTAGCATTCGCCGTTCTTCGTAATTAAATCGATTACAAAATGGTCATCCCAAATCTCGATATTCGGGTCCTGTTTCGTTTTCTCGGACAACGCACGCACGATTTCCGCACCGGTAGCGTCCCCTTGCGCATGAAGGATGCGCCTCTGGCTGTGCGCCCCTTCTTTCGTCAGCGCATAGCGTCCGTCCTCCATATCGAATTCGGTCCCCATCCGGATCAAATCCGTAACCCCGGCGGGCCCTTCATGCGCCAGAACATCCACGGCCGCAGAAGAGCAAAGTCCGGCTCCCGCGATCAGCGTATCCTGCCGGTGATAGGCCGGCGAGTCTTCGTCCGAAATGACAGCCGCAATTCCCCCTTGGGCATACCGGGTATTGCTGTCAAGCAGCGACTTTTTGGTGACCATCAGCACTTTATGGTTCTCAGCGGAACGCAGTGCCGTGAAAAGACCGGCGATTCCTGCGCCGATCACAATGACATCGGTATGTACCTGCGGCAGCTGCCGCACATCGAAATTAACCAAAAAACGAGGTATCATCAGCTCTCACCCGTTCAACAAGGAAGTAGCGCATGCTACTTGACCTGCAGCATGCGCTCCAAGGATGCTCTGGCTTTGTCGGCCACTTGCGGTGGTACATAAATTTGGGGTTGGTTTGTCTCCAGACATTTGACCACTTTTTTCAGGTTGTTTACCTTCATATTTGGGCAAACCAAATATTTGGTGGCAAAATGGAACGCTTTGTTCGGGCTGTCGAGCCGGAGCTGATACCCCGTACCGTCTTCCGTACCGACAATAAACTCCTGGCAATCGGATTCCCTGCAATATTTGATGATGGCCGTTGTACTGCCGACAAAATCACCGAGTTTGACGACCTCCGGGCGGCATTCGGGATGAACGACGAATTGGGCATTCGGATATTGGGCTTTCATCTCTTCAACATCTTTGACGGTCAGCATGTCATGAGTGTTGCAGTACCCTTCCCAAATAATCATTTTCTTATCGGTAAATTTGGAAACGTAATCACCGAGGTTTTTATCCGGTACCCAGATGATTTCATCGGAATCGACCGAATTGATAACATTGATCGCATTGGCCGACGTACAGCAAATATCGGTTTCGGATTTGACTTCCGCCGACGTATTAATGTAAGCCACGACTTTAGCGTTCGGATGCTTTTGCTTTAACGCCCGCAGACCGTCGACATTGACCATGTCGGCCATCGGACAGCCGGCCCGCTCGTCCGGGATGAGCACCGTTTTGTTCGGGGCCAATATCTTTGCGCTTTCGCCCATAAAATGCACGCCGCAGAACACGATCACATCGGCGTCGGTAGAAGCGGCTTTTTGAGCCAGCAGGAACGAATCCCCGCGGAAATCGGCTACCTCTTGAATCTCGTCGCGCTGATAATAATGAGCAAGTATAATGGCATTCCGTTCTTTCTTCAGCTGGGCGATCCGCTCTTTCAGCTCTTTTTGCTGCTCCGCTTTACGCTCCAACGCCAATGCTTCCATGACGCACCATCCTTTTTTTCGTATGACCACCCTGATGATTCTGACTCATATCTCTCTGGAACGTGCTGCAATTTGCTGGTGAAAATGTTCACAAAGTGTTTAAAGATTTACACTTAATTTACACAACAGACCGGGCGGTGTCAATGCTGAAATAGGCACAAAAAGGCCGGAATATACCGGTTTCGTATTGTGGAACGATCCGCTCCCTTTCCTAAGGCTAGTTTCTCAATCAGCGTCCTTTTTTAGTCTTTATAGATAAGAAAAGCTTCTTATCGAAGCCATTTCGAGGAAGATACATTCGTGTTTTAGTGGAAGCTTTTCTTGCGATATAGAATTCAATCAGCTCCGCTGATAACTTATAAATTCTATATCTAAAAGGAAAAACCGGCGCCATGCAGCACCGGTTTTATTTGCAAAATTATTTATTTTCCTCTTTATCGCCATCCGGCTCGTTTTTCACGAAATCAAGCTTGTTGGCTTCGGATTCTTGATGCTGCCCCTGGATGTTCACTTTCACATCTTCCGGCTTCGCTTCCCCGTCTTCTTTCACGGGCCCAAGCTTGCCGGTCTCGATCAGCTCGCGAATTTGGTCTTTCTCCAGCGTTTCTTTCTCGATCAACGTTTCGGCAATCAAGTGCACTTGGTCGCTGTACTTGGTCAAAATTTCTTTGGCCCGGTCATAGCAGGTGCGCATAATTGATTGCATCTCTTGGTCGATCTCGTAAGCGATGGCATCGCTGTAGTTCTGTTCATGTCCGATATCCCGGCCCAAGAAAACTTGGCCCTGAGTCGTACCGAACTGCATTGGTCCGAGCTTGTCGCTCATCCCGTACTCCATGATCATGCGGCGTACGATGCCTGTGGCTCGTTGGAAGTCGCTGTAAGCACCCGTTCCGATTTGACCGATGAACAGTTCCTCGGAGACGCGTCCTGCAAGAAGTCCGGTGACTTTGTCAAGCAGCTCGTTCTTTGTCTGCATCATCCGGTCTTCGCCTTCCTTCGGCAGCATCATGACGTAGCCGCCAGCGCGGCCGCGCGGAATGATCGTTACCTTGTGCACAACGTCAGCGTCCTCGACATGGACACCGACAATCGTATGGCCGGCTTCGTGGAAAGCGACCATCCTTTTCTCGCGATCGCTGATGACGCGGCTTTTCTTCTGCGTACCGACGATAACACGGTCGAACGCTTCGTCGATCTCACCCATCGAAATGTCTTTGCGATTGCGACGTGCCGCGATGAGCGCCGCTTCGTTCAACAGGTTCTCAAGGTCCGCACCGGTAAATCCGGTTGTGTAACGGGAAAGCTGATCCAGCTTCACATCTTTAGCCAACGGCTTGTTGCGCGCATGTACTTTGAGTACCGCTTCGCGTCCTTTCACATCCGGGCGATCGACGGTAATTTGACGGTCGAAACGTCCAGGACGCAGCAAGGCAGGGTCCAATATGTCTGGGCGGTTCGTTGCCGCCACGATAATGATCCCTTCGTTGGCGCCAAAACCGTCCATCTCAACCAGAAGCTGATTGAGCGTCTGCTCGCGCTCGTCGTGCCCGCCGCCTAGTCCGGCGCCGCGCTGACGGCCGACTGCATCGATTTCATCTATAAATATGATACAAGGGGCGTTTTTCTTGGCATTCTCGAACAAATCGCGTACGCGGGAAGCACCGACACCGACGAACATTTCCACGAAATCGGAACCGCTGATACTAAAGAACGGTACGCCAGCTTCACCAGCTACGGCTCTGGCAAGCAGCGTTTTACCGGTACCCGGAGGACCGACCAACAGAACCCCTTTCGGGATGCGGGCGCCTACGGCTGCGAATTTGCGCGGGTCTTTCAAAAACTCAACAACTTCAACCAGCTCTTGCTTCTCCTCATCGGCTCCGGCAACGTCCTCGAACGTTACACGCTTCTTCTCTTCGTTATAGAGCCTTGCCCGGCTTTTGCCGAAATTCATGACTTTTCCGCCGCCACCCTGCGCCTGATTCAACAGGAAGAAAAACAGGATGAAGATGATCACAAACGGGATAATGGAGGTGAGGAAACTGATCCAAACATTGTCCCCTTCCATTTTCTCGATGTAAACGTTCCCTTGGGGAATGTCGCTGTTTTCAATCAAACGGAAGATTTGCGGGTCATTAGGCGCACGAGATTCGAAACTTTTCTTATCCGTAGCGGCGTTCTTATATTTCCCCCGAACCAAATACGTTTGAGCATCGTATTTTACGATGATGGATTCGACATTCTTTTCGATTAAGGCCACGCGGAGCTTATCGTAGCTGATCGTGTCTTTCTGTTCATTCTGCGTACTGATAAAATGAACGATTCCGACGGTGACCAAAAAAATGAGCAGATAAAAGCCCGTATTGCGAATAATGCGATTCATCCCCTACCTCCTCTCAACAACGGCAACTTTGTATATTGTACCACAGCAAGTCTTGGCATCTCAAGAAATGCTATTGGGAGTAAACTTCGGGCTTCAGTACGCCGACATACGGCAGGTTCCGGTATTTCTCCGCATAGTCCAAACCGTATCCCACCACGAACGCGTCCGGGATCACGAAGCCTTTATAGTCTGCGTCCAACTCTGCCGATCTACGCGCCGGTTTGTCGAACAATGCGGCGACTGTAATGGAAAGGGCGTTGCGGCGTTCAAGCACGTCGATCAAATAGCTTAGCGTCAAGCCGCTGTCGATAATATCCTCGACGATCAGAATGTGGCGGCCCTCCACGGAAATATCAAGGTCCTTAATAATTTTGACCACACCCGACGATTTCGTCGATGCGCCATAGCTGGACACGGCCATGAAATCGAGCTCAAGCGGAATCGTGATCTGCTTGACCAAATCGGCCATAAAGATGAACGCGCCCTTCAGTACGCAGATGACTAATGGGTTGCGTCCTTCGAAATCGCGGCTGATCTGCTCGCCCATTTCTTTGATTTTGTCTTGAATTTGCTGCTCGCTGTACAGTACTTCTTGAATGTCGTTTTGCAAGAGAGGTCCTCCCACTTAATAAAAATCTTTGCCATGAATATCCACTTCAATATGTAGCATTCGCTTCGTCCGACCGGTAATCGCAGCGGCCGAAGACCGCCGAACGCCCGGTACCCAAAGCACGCTGCCGCTGGCGTCCGCAAGAATCGGAATCGTCTCGCGCAAGGTAGGAGGCACTTTCGCATCGATGAACATATCTTTTACCTTTTTCGTCCCGTTTAGTCCGAGCGGCTTCATCCGGTCTCCCGGAAGGCGGCTTCGGACCGTGAGAGGCATGGCAAGTTCCTCCGCATCGAAACAGGCTGTCCAGGCATCGGTACATTCGGGGTACCCCTCTTCGCTGTCCAAAGAGCGGAGCGTGAGGCGGACTCCCGTCTCGGGAATCGCAAGCTCCGTCTGGCCTTCGCGCAGCATGTACGCGTAAGGGAGAGGTCGTAACACCATAGTATGAACCGCGATACGATCATATTCCCTGCTGAGCGCGATGTTCTGCCCGATTTCCAATCGAAAATTGGACGGTCGTTCACGCAGAACAGCCGTCCGAAATTGTTCGACTTTCAGGAAATCCATGGAATCCGGGTCAGAAGCAAGATAATTTAATATTAGTTTAATCAACCGCCTTTGTAAAGCAACATGTACCCCCGTAAACCATTTTGCGGAAAAGCTGTAACAGTCGTTTTTTCGGGTTACATGCCGCTCGCATATCCGTCGGACCTCCCGGTCCATAAAATCGTCTTCTCCGGCCGTCGTCTCCGCCAGCCGATTCAACGCCGCAGGCAGCTGTTCGTTGTAGCGGGACAAAAAGGGAAGCACGTCCATTCGAACCTGATTGCGAGCGTACTTTCTCTCCAAATTGCTGCTATCCGTACAATACGGCAGTCCTTCCGCTTCGCAGTACCGGATAATATCCGCTTTGTATATACGCAGCAAGGGGCGTATGAGTTCCAAATTATTTTCTGCCACTCTGCGCACCGGAATGCCTGACAATCCCGAAGGCCCCGTTCCACGCAGCAGCCGCATCAGCACGGTCTCCGCTTGATCGTCCGCATGGTGGGCGAGCGCGATTCGGCGGGAACCCGTTCGCCTCGCTACGTCGAACAAAAACTCGTACCGCTTGTCCCGGGCGGCGGCTTGGGGGTTCCAACCCGTTTCTTCTATAATACGGGGCATGTCGATGAAGGTCGTCTCTACAGGGAGGCCCCATCGCTCGGCGAGCGACTTCACCAGCTCCGCCTCCCGGTCCGCTTCGGCGCCCCGGAAGCCGTGATTCACGTGAGCGACGGTGAGCCGAAGACGACAACGGCCAGATAACGCAAAAAGGAGGTGCAGCAGCCCGACGGAATCGGGTCCGCCCGATACCGCCACGACTACGCCGTCCCCCGGTTCGATCAACGCTTCGTCTTGTATGAACCGCTCCACTTGCGCGGATAATGTTCCTGCCATCTCCATGAAAGAACAACCTCTCGTCTGACGAACCTTCTCGTTTGACTATTACCTGAGCCGGCCCGTCTTAAATTGCCTTTGTCCACATTTTATTGGAATACGAAATAAATGGCCGCGCCGAACAACACCAGGGAAGCGGCGAAGCACAGCTTAATCCAGCCCCCTTTGACAGGCTTCTTGCGCACCGGACGGTAAGCCGAGCCGCGTGCGCGCCAGTCAGCCAGCGCTTGCTTGGAGCTCGTGTAGCGACCCGTCAGCGCTTTGCGCAGCACCGGAGCCGACGGCGCGAGCAGCGCATTGCCCTTCAGCATATCGAGCAGCCACTCGACGCTCCGGTTCTGCGGCAGCAGCGAATTCACGGAATGAAACCGGCGGTCCCGGTCCGTCACGCTGAGCACCAGCACGGCGAAGGAGAACAAATCGTACGCATCGTCCGCCATCCGTGTGCCTGCATTCCAAAAGCCGCGGTCGTACACCTCGGTAAACTGCTTCACCGCGCGCCCTTTGGCCGTTACGCCGCCGAAATCGATCAAGGCCACGTCGCCGTAGCCCGATATGATCATATTCTCGGCTTTCAGGTCGCCGAAGACGAAGCCGCTCGCATGCAGCTCGGACAGCTTCCGCAGCAGGTTCAGGCCGATCAGATGAATCCAATCGCTGCCGTACTGCTTCATGTATTCCGTCAAGGACTTTCCCTTGATATACTTTGTGACGCAAAAAGGATAATCCGTACCCTCCCATGAAAAATCGTCGACATCGATGAGCGTCTGTTGAAACGATGTGAACGACTGGGACAACGCTTTCAGCACATTGACCTCAGACTGATGATCCACGGCGTCGAAGCCGACCTTGAGCGCGTAATACCGCTTCCCTTGGGAGACCAGATATACTTTGCCGTTCGCTCCTTCGCCAAGCAGCCGCTCCACACGGTATGCGTTATGATTCCATTTGCCGTTTACGAGGGTTCCCGCCGGTAAAGCGGGCCTAAACGACGTAGTCACCGAATATCCCATCCTCGCTTGATCTCATGCGGCTGTCGGCCATCCGCCGATCCCCCGCTGCATTATGCTTGCCTCTATATGTATCATCGGCCGGGCCGTTCATAAATTCAACGACTTTGAGTAGTGCCGGTCCTGTTGGCGTCGTACCCTTCATGTTTAATTTATAAAACAACCGGTTCAAATTTGCAAGGTCGCGGGTCCAACCGAAGTCCATCTCGACCTCCTGATCGCCCGATACGTTGCCCGGAAAATGAAAGACGGACAGCAGGCTCTCGCCCATTCGCGATTGCAGACTGAGCTGAAGATCGTAGATCGCTTCCTTGGCGACCGGCAGCTTCGGCTTCATGCTGGCGCTGGCGTCGATCAGCAAAGCGACCTTCAAATCCGCCGTTTCCGTCAAATCGTCAATGACCCGGACCACTTCGGACCGTTGCTCCGGCGGTAGAGCCCCCAGCTTCGTCGTCTGGCCCAGAATGCTCCGCAGCTCTTGTCCAACCACCTGCTGAATCGTCTGAACGACCGTTTTGCGCGTCATCATCTGCATCGTTTGCGAGAGTTGCGACGGCTGTACGGTCCGGCTCATGCCGCCGCCCGCAGCGGCAATTTCGTCGATCTCGGAAGCGCCCAGCTCGCCGATCTCTCCGGCGTCCAGCACCCCGATGACGTGAACGATAATCCCTTTCGCTTTCGCTTCCGCCGCCGCGACGACTGGGCTGATTCCGACATTGGAGCAGCCGTCGGTCATAAGTATGATCTGCTTCATCTGTTCATCCTCCCATCTATCTATTACCCAGTTTTTCCAGTTGGGAGAATTCTAAACTTGCCCTCCAGTGTGACATTTTGAACAATGCGAAAACAAAAAATCCGACCCCGCTTAAGCAATAAGCGGATCGGATTCATTTTTCGGGTTCAGACTGGCACTTGTTCAGCAATCCTTGCTCAGCCATGCGGCAATACTTCCCATCGCCTGTTATGATATGATCGAGCACTTCGATCATCATCAGATTGCGGACTTCGACAATCCTCTGTGTGATTTCGATATCCTCCTCGCTTGGCGTTGGGTCACCAGAAGGGTGATTATGGATCAGCCGCAGCTCCCCCTGTAACTGCGGCTGATTTCGCACCCGCTCTCACCCCACATTAGCTGACCGTCTTCGGACGGTCGACGCGTTGCATGCCGGGCCAGCGGAACGTTGCCCACTCCGGCTGGAACTTCGAGATCCGCGCGACGACCACCGTCATGTCGTCATAAATATCCCCATGGTGATACCGCACCACCCTTTCCAATAAAATGTCGGCAAAATCCTGCGGGCTATCCGCCTCAATCTCGCTGATCATCCGTTTCATCCACAGCTCCTTATTCGCCGCATGGCCTGGCGCGTCGTAAATGCCATCCGTCATCATAATCAAAATATCGTCATGCCGCAGAGGCACGCTGACCAGATCGACGTCGATGTCGTGCACGATCCCTACGGGCAAATTGTTGGCCGTAACCGGGAATACCTCATCCCCTCTCTTGATAAAGCTTGGCGTCGAGCCGATTTTCAAAAAGGTGGTCTGCGCGTTATACAAGTCGATCAGCGCCACATCGACCGTCGCAAACATCTCGTCCGACGAGCGAAGCATCAGCACCGAATTGACGGATTTGATCGCCAGCTTCTCATCCATGCCGGATTGCAGCAGCTGCTGCAAAATCGACAGCGCCGTGCTGCTCTCCGCCCGGGCCCGCTCGCCATTGCCCATGCCGTCACTCAGCGCTACTGCAAACTTGCCGTTGCCAAGCTCTACGGTGCTGAAGCTGTCGCCCGACAGCAAATCCCCTCCTTTGGCCGCCCCGGCCACCCCGGTTTCCACCTCGTATTCCTTCGCCGAGCCAAACAGCACCGTGCTGTAGCCTTCCTTTCGCTCCATCGCCTGCTCGTTCTTGACGGCAATGTTCTCCCCGACAATCTCGGAAAGCAGCGGCGCGATGATTTTGCGGCATTCGTCAAAGCCTCTCGTATATTGATGAACGATTTCGATCTCGACATTACCTTCGTCCAAGCTGATGACGTCGATGCTATGTATGGAGAGCCCCAGCTCCTCCAGCGCGCTGCGGATCTGCTCTTCCTGCATGAAGAGCTCATGCCCTTCCCGTTTAATCTCTTTCGCCAGGTCCTCCATCACCTGCGATACGCCGGACAATTGATCCGCTACGATCTGGCGGCTGTCGACGATCTGCTTCTTCCAATGCTGATCGTGCTTGTACAATTGATACTGCTGCTTCATCACCTCCAGCACTTGATCCGGCTTAATGCACTGCTTCTTCCACTGCGGCCGGATATCCTTGCGCGACATATTGTCCCGAAGCTCCACCTCCGTCATCATATCGGTCATAAATTTATAAGTCTGATAAAACTTGCCGTCCCAGCACTGCTTCTTCTTCCAACAGTTCGTGCACGACTTCTCCGCCACCGAATTCATGAAGTGGCCGACTTCCTCCTCCTTGCGCGCCGACTGCGCATCGACGGTCACCTGCTTAAAGCTGCGGGAAAGCTGCTTGAACACCTCGGAAAATTGCTCGACGCGGCTGGCGGTCACATCCCGCACCCGCTTGGCGTAATCGTGCTGTGACTTCAGATTTTCCTGTGTTCCCGGCACGTATTTGGCCAGCATCTGAATGACTCCCTTCGGCGTCATCAGGAACAGCGAGACCGCGGCCACCGATTCCCATGTGGAATAAATCACCTCCGACGAATTGCCCAGATAAAAGGAAAGAATGGAAGAACCGATCAGCATGCCGAGCGCTACAGCCATTTTGTTGCCTTCGCGCAGCAGCCCGGCAAGCATCCCCGCAAACGCCAGCAAGCTCATCTGATAGATGGCGCTTGCATTCGCGAGGCTTAGAATGAGCCCGGAGATGACCCCCACGGAAGCCCCGAGCGGCGCCCCGCCTACGAGCGCAAACAGCAGGATCAAGTACCGCGACATCACGTGCTCCAGCGTAACCGGCCCGATGAACCAGCCCACGGTCCCCGTCATCACTGAAGCAAGCAGAATGATCAGACAGATGACTTCTTCGTTTTTTAAATTGTAATTTTTGCGGGTTAACGTAAACACGGGAATCGCTTGCAGGAAGATATGCGTCAGAATGAGACTAAGCGTCGACTCAATGCCCGTCATCATCAGCGTATACCAGCTCAGTTCCGCAGAGGCCAAATGGGAGAAAAGCTGAACGAAAAACGTGGCGGCGAACACGATTCCCGGGGCAAACGAGATGTCGGACCGCTCGAACCGCTCTACGCCTTTTTGGATCAGCAGGAAGACCAGCATCTGCCCGACCAGGTATCCCGTATGCTTCGGATCGATGGAGAACAGACCGCCCGCAGCCAGAAATACACCGGTCCAATAGAGCAGCTCCCGCCGCAAAAAATACATGACCGCGAAAAAGGCGACCGCGAACGGCGCGAGCTGATCGAGAATCATCGCCCGGCCCAGCAAAAACGCCATCAGCAGCAGCAATATCGACCATTTCTTGGCGACGAACCACTGCACCAACCGGTTTTTCACGACCAACGCAATCGTGCCTTGTTTAATCCGAAGCACCCATCCCGACGCTGTCGTTCCCATTGCATTCATACTTTGACGTTTTTGCATATTTTCATCACACCACCCATAAACTATTAGTGGTCTTAGTATATAAGCTGCCCATCGGAAAGTTTGTCAGAATGCGGGGGCTGGTCCAAAGTTTTTTCCGACAAAATGAGTTGCCGCCGCGAATCGCCCTGAACCAGCGAATGAACAGAAATTGAAAGCGCTATCATAAATTACGGTTTCGTACACGTCACTTTATGTTCGGAACTTGTTCGCAGCGGACCTTTGTTCTTTACGTTACAACCTGTCGATTCGCCGGGGCCACCCGAAAGATACGACAAAAAAATCCGGCCCGCCCTGACTTGTGACAAAGACATGGCTTTCCCGCCAAACCAGCGGAAAACGGGCAAACAAAAAACCTGATCGTCTGACGATTTTCACCGTCCGACCTCAGGTTTATTCGCTTTGCCTCTTACATTATAGCGGCAGAGGGGATCGAACCCCCGACCTTACGGGTATGAACCGTACGCTCTAGCCAGCTGAGCTATGCCGCCGCAACAAGCATGAGTATATAACAGCGGGGAAGGGCTTGTCAAGCACCCGCAAAAAAACCGAATGGACCTCGGCCCATCCGGTTCCGTCTATTTATTAGTCACGACGCGCGCCGCGTCCGCCTCTTTTGCCCTCGGTATTTTTCTTCAAGGAAGAGATGCGATCCTCGCTGTCTTTCAGAAAACGCGCCATTTTATCTTCGAAGGTAACGTGCTTGTTGGCGGGAGGTCTACCACCACCACGGCCTCCACGGTCCCCTCGGCCGAAGCCGCCGCGGTCGCCTTGTCTGTCAAAACGAGCGGGCCTTGTCGGAGGGGCATCCACCGGGCGATCGACCGCTTGCTTGATCGATAATCCGATTTTGCCGTCTTTGTCGACATTAATCACTTTTACGGTCACGATATCGTTAAGCTTCAGATGATCATTGACATCCTTGACATAGTTGTCCGCAATCTCCGAGATGTGCACAAGGCCGGTAACCCCCTCAGATAGCTCAACGAACGCCCCAAAGTGAGTAATGCCTGTCACTTTTCCTTGCAGCTTGCTGCCCACTTCAATTGCCATAAAGTAAACTAATCCTCCCTTAAATAGTTAAGAAACAATAAGAAACTGAAGCTATGCCGATTATAACTTATGGAGAAAATACGGTCAACACAAGGCTGTGCCCATCTTTTGCCGCGTTACTATTGCGCTGGTTTCGGGGCATAGAACAACGTTTCCCCTTGCTTGACATAATGCAGCTCTTTGCGAATTTTTTGCTCTACGTACTCGGGGTCGTTCAGACGCGCGATCTCATGCTGCAAAGTTTCATTCTGCTGCTGCGCTTCCGCTTCTTTCTGCTGGACTGCGCTAAGCTTCTGGCTGCGCTCGCTGATTTTATCGACCTGATTCCAAAGTGTGACACCAGCCCAACTCAAAAAACAAGCCAGCATCAGCATGACCAAACGGCGTCGGCGAAAGGAGCCTTTGTTATGCGATTGCATCGGATTGGTTTTCGAGATAGCCTGCATGTACCTGAAATCCTCCTACGTACGATCAAAAGAGTCGACGGAGCCATGCCGCGATGCTTTGACCGGTTTTCAGAACCCATGCGGGGACGGAAACACGAAAACGGATCCACCGACCGAAAGGCTTAAGAAGCCATAACAGCAATTTCCACACAGGATAAAGTAATTGTAACACAATTTTGTACAGGAATATAGCCGTCGCCACCAAAAATCCCAAAAAGATCACAACGATGCGGTACATCACCAAGGCCGGCTTTATGATCAACAGCTGAACCGTACGCTTGCCGACCCGGATCGTAGCCAGCACGGCACGGATCATAAACCGTATTACCCGAATCATCGTCCGACTAAACACCAAAAAGTAAAAGGTTATCCCGATGCCAAGTCCCAAAAATATAAACGGGCGCACTTCGCCCCAATTGCTCTCATACAGCATAACGAATACGAGGAGCGTGCCCATGAGCCAATAGAGAAGATCCAGAACCGCCCGGAGCCATGCCCGTACTTTCAGCTGGCCGGAAAGCACCCGGTACACGTCGTACAATCCCCCGAGCGCCAGACCTCCCGCATACATCATCCCCAAGGTGACGAACTGGATATGCAGCGTCACTTGAACAGCTTACTCAGGAATCCCTTGGTTTTGCCTTGGGAGTTTGTATCAACATAGGCCAGCTCGTTCACGTACCCTTCGATGGCAACGAGACCTTGCTCCAGGCTCAAGTTTTTAATATGTAAATTTTGCCCCTTGATCATCAAATATCCGCATTCGGTTTCAAGCAAAAATTCTTCGCTGTCGAAGCTCTCCACATTCAACACGCCGGATACCTCAAGCAGCTTGCGGTTGAGCATCTTGATCTCCTGCCGTTTCACCTTCCCCGGCTGTTCTACCATGGCTTGGTTCATCCTCCTTGGACGCTTTGGCGAAAAAATCATTTGAATCTCATTGTCACTACGAACGGTGCTGATGGCCTGCGGCCGCTCTTGAAAACGGGTTATCTTTATATTGAATTTCAGAGGGAAATAACCCGTTTTCAAAGGCGGCACGTAAACTCTCCGGCCATCACACCGTTCTTCGCTAACGCATGATCAAAAAATTTTTTACGCACAAAGCTTGTTTACTTAAAAATATGGAGGTCGTCCAAGGTTTAGAACCACGACTGGGAAAGGGAAATGTAAAAGCGAAGTCCGGATAAGGATAAGTTAGTACAATTAAAAAAGAGACCGGCCCCATGCCGGTCTCTTCGGCGAGCCTTTACAAGAAAGGCTCGGGTTTATTCATTTCTTCTTTGAGCAGCGTGTACAGCTTGGCCGCGTCTTCCTTGCGGGTTGACTCGGACAGCAGCTCCACGCGCACGGTCACCAGCTTTTGCCCGAACTGAATGGTCAGCTCGTCGCCCACTTTTACCGCGCTGCTCGGTTTCGCCTCCCGTCCGTTGATCCAGACGCGGCCCTGCTCGGACACGTCCTTCGCAACAGTACGCCGCTTGATCAGGCGGGAAAGCTTAAGAAACTTATCAAGCCGCATTACTTCACCGCTTCTTTGAGCTTGTTGCCTGCTTTGAATGCGGGAACCTTGGACTCGGGAATGGTGATCTCTTTGCCCGTTTGCGGGTTGCGACCCGTACGGCCCGAGCGTTTGCGGGTTTCGAACGTACCGAAGCCGATCAATTGTACTTTGTCACCGTTGGACAATGCTTCCGTTACTTCGCCAAGGAAGCTGTTCAATACGGATTCCACGTCTTTTTTAGTCAAGCCGCTTTTTTCTGCGATGTTGTTGATAAGATCGGTTTTGTTCATGAATTTAATATCCTCCTCTTAAAAGTGACGCTGAACTAAAGTATTCTTTGTTCGTTAGGAAAATCCTGCAAAGCCTCTTACTTTTTCAGAACTTTTTTTGCTTCCTGCCACAAAGATTCCATCTCTTGCAAATCAGTTTGGTCAAATGATTTGCCCTTTAAACGCAATTGCGCCTCGATATACCCGAAACGTTCAAAAAATTTGCGGTTGGCGTCCGCCATCGCTTCTTCGGGGTCCACCTTGAGAAACCGCGCCAGATTGACGACGGCAAAGAGCAGATCGCCCAACTCTTCCTGCTGCTCCGCTTTGCCGAAACGGTCGATCGCTTCTTTCACTTCGGCCAGCTCGGACTCGACGACCGGCAGCACTTCTTCCTTGGTGCCCCAATCGAAGCCGACCGAAGCGGCTTTCTTCTGCAGCTTGTACGCCTTCATCAGTCCCGGCAGCTCACGGGGAACGCCGGAGAGAAGCGGCTGTTCGTCGGGGTTAATCCCCTTCTTCCGCTTCTCCTCCTCCTTGATCTGCTGCCAGTTGCCCAGCGCCTCGTCGGCATCTTCCGCCTGCGCCGTCCCGAAGACGTGCGGATGACGACGGACGAGCTTCTCGTTGAGCTCGCGGATGACGTCGAAGACGGTAAACATCCCGTCCTCCGCTTCGATCTGCGAATGCAGCATGATCTGCAGCAGCAGATCGCCGAGCTCCTCGCGCATATGGTCGGGATCGTCCTCGTCGATCGTTTCCAGCACTTCGTACGCTTCTTCGATCAGGTTTTTGCGCAGCGATTGATGCGTCTGCTCGCGGTCCCACGGACAGCCCTCGGGGCTGCGGAGAATAGCCACAATCTCATGCAGCCGGGTAAAGGTGCGGCTCCGCACGTCCTCGCGGTCGGTGCGCGGCACCCAGACCAAGGACAAATTGCCGTAGCCCTCCACCCGGTCCAGCTCATAGAGCGGCACCTCGCGCACACGCTCTTCTCCGGCCACACCAAGCGCATGGCCGACGACGACGGGATAATCGTCCGGATACAGCTCCATCAGCGTCAGCTTCACGTCGGACGCCGTGTAAACATCGTATACCTGCCCGATCAGCGTATGCAGCTGCGGATTGAGCCCGCTCGCCATCAGCGAGGTGCCGTCGAGCAGTTGAAAGCCTTCGATCGGATCGAAGCCGAGCTGAAGGAACGCTTGATCCAGGAAGCTCTCGCCGCCCATCAGGGTGAGCAGCACGCCCTCGGCCGGACAACGCTCGCGCAGCAGCTGTACGGTCCGCTCGGCCACCATCGGATGGCCAGGTACGGCGTAGAGCACCTCCCCGGTGCTCGCGGCTTTGGCCCGCTCGATCAATTGCGAAGCGATCTGCTCATAGACGGCGTCGAAGCCCTCGTTCGCTTCATAGACCGCATCGAACGTCTCGTAGCGAAGGCTGTGATGGTCGAGCATCGCGACCATCGGGTGCTCCCGGGTGCGGAGAAATATCGCCCCGCCTCGTGCGCCGGCGGCTTCGAGCTTGCGCCAGACGCCGAGGGTTAGTTGGTTTTCGTCGCCGGTTCCGAGACCGACGACCGTAATTTGCGGTTGAGTGGACATAGCCCAGAACCGCCTCCTTTTGGTTTTGAGGTGGGGCGCTCCGTCAGCGGAGCAGCCGGAATCGGCGCAGCCAGACGAGGGGCTTCCCCGCCAGCTGCGGTACGAGCGCCAGATCGGCGGCGGTGACGACGCCCAGGCGCAGCAGGGCCGCCGCGTAAGCGAGCGCCCCTACGGCGACGCCGCCGAGCGCGATGACCGCGGCCGTGCCCCGTGGGGGCAGGGCTGCGGGCAGCCGCGCGAGCAGCGGCGGAACGCCGTGGGTCACGGCCAGCAGGCCGAGCGCCATGAAACCGATGCCCAGCATCGGTTTCATGGCGGCAAGGCCGCCCGCGGCCGGGACCCCGGCGGCGCGCAGCGCGTGCGCGAGCGCGAGGCCGCCGGCGAGCGCGTAGGCGGCGACAGACGCCCAGGCGGCGCCGTCGATGCCGTAGCGCGGCACGAGCGCCACGCTGGCGGCGATTTTCACGGCGGCGGCGAGCAGCAGGTACAGCACCGGCGCGCGCACGGCGCCGAGGCCCTGCAGCACGCTTGCCGCCACGATGTTCACCGCCGAGAACAGGGCGGTGAACGCCAAGACCGCCATCGCCGTCGTACCTTCGGCGCTCTTGAAAAACATCACGTTCAGCGGCTCCGCCAGCAGAGCGAGCCCGAACGAAGCAGCAAGCCCGATCAGCCAGGTCAGCCGCAGGGACAAGCCCGCACGTGCACGCACCGCAGCCGCATCGCCGCGCCGGAGCGCTTCGGCGATGGCCGGAACGAGCGCCGCGGACATTGAGGATGCGATCATCGCGACCAGCTGCACGAGTGGCAAGCCGTGATTGTACAGCCCGAACTGATACAACGCTTCGTTCTCGTCGAAACCGGCCGAACGAAGCAGCCGAGGCATCGTAAACGAATCGACGAGCGTGAGGATCGGCATCGCCACGGAGCCGAGACAGAGGGGCAATGCATAGGCGGACAACCGTTTCGCCAGCGCCCAGTCGCGCCGCCAGCCGCCGCCGTCCCCTCCAACCGGGGCTTGCGCCTGGAAAGGCTCGCCTCCCCGCTCCTTACGCCAATACCACAGCATGACCGCCAGTCCCGCCAGCGCGCCCGTCACCGAGCCGAACGTTGCGCCTGCGGCGATTTGTTCCGGCCCGAGGCCGAGCCGCATCAGCACGAGCAGCAAAACGACCATCGTCGCCACCCGCACCGTCTGCTCCACCACCTGAGACCAAGCGGTCGGCCGCATGTCCTGATAGCCTTGATAGTAGCCGCGCAGCGCAGACATAAGGGGCACGATAAGCAGGGCATAAGACACGCTTCGTATCGCCGGAGCCGTTTGCGGCGCAGCCATCCACCGCGCAAGCATCTCCGCCCCGAAATACAGCAGCGAAAAAAAGACAATGCCGGTGCCCATCAGCGAAAAGGAAGCCACCCGGAGCACGCGCCGGGCCTCGTGATACTTCCGTTCGGCAGCATACTCCGACACAAACTTCGATACGACCAGAGGAAATCCGGCCGTGGCCAAAACCAAAATCAATATGTACAACGGATACACGGCATTGTATATGCCGAAGACCGCATCGCCCGCCAGATTTTGCAGCGGAATTTTTTGCAGCGTGCCGATCAGCTTCGAAATGATGGCCGCCAGACCGAGCAGGGCCGCCCCTTGCAACAGCGCCGAGCCTTTTCCGCCGTCCCGGTCTTTGCTGTCCGCAATCTCAGGCCCGCCTGCCTCCATCCGCTCCGATCGCTCTTTCATGACGCTTCCCCTTCGTTCCCGCGACCGGTCCCTCATCCGTCTGGCGAGAGACCATTCAGATAGATTTTGCAGCCCCATTATACCGCAATTCGCAATCCTTTTCCAAAAACGCAAAAAGCTTCCCGATCTCCCTCCAAGGGATTCCTATCAGGAAGCTGCGCATCGCTGTCCATCGGCGGAGCTACTGCTCCATCTGCTTTGCCAGAAAGCCGGCGGCCGTTTCCGCCATCTTCAGTTCCATTTGACCCATCTTCACATTCTCGTCCTTGTTCAGCAAGATCACCGAACCGATCGGATCGCCCCCCGCCACGATCGGCGCAATCACATACGAGCTGTACGTCTCGGTAATGTCCTTGCAGATTTCAAAAGAGCCGCCGCCGGTTTCCAGCGTTGCTTTACGGTTTTCCATGCATTGTTCGACCAGCGAACCGATCTGCTTCTCCAAAAAATCTTTTTTCGAGCCGCCAGCTATGGCGATGACCGTATCGCGGTCAGATATCATCGTGATATGGTTTGTGCTCTCATAGAGCGATTCGGCGTATTCCTTGGCAAAATCTCCAAGCTCGCCGATAGGAGAATATTTCTTTAATATGACTTCCCCATCCCGGTCCACAAAAATTTCAAGCGGATCCCCTTCCCGAATACGCAGGGTGCGGCGTATCTCCTTCGGGATTACGACCCTGCCAAGATCGTCGATACGACGAACGATTCCAGTTGCTTTCATGTTTCTAGATGCCTCGCTTTCCAAGAAGAATGGGATACAGACTGGATGTGACCCTGTATGCAAAATGGAGGGAATTCGACTGACCCTAGTATTCTTCAATTCCCGGCGGCCTATGCATGTCCAACTCCGACACAGTTGCAGACGCTTGGTCGGACGCTTAAGCCATCGCTGTTTACATTATGTCCAAAAAAATGAAAACAAAACAGGGCACCCCATAGGGTACCCTGGTGATTGTTACTTGCCGCCTTCCGTCTTAGGCGCGTCCGTTTTTGGAGCTTCTGTTTTCGGAGCTTCGGTTTTAGGCGCATCGGTTTTCGGAGCTTCGGCCGGCTTTTTCTCCTCCGGCTTCGGCAGATTGTTCGTCTTAATCAAACCTGGCAGTTCTTTCTCCACAAACTCGTACACCTTCGGCTCAGCCGCCTCGGAACGCAGCTCCGGCTTGACTTCGTCGAGCGTTTTCGTTTTGCGGGATTCGACTTTCATCACATGGTAGCCGAACGACGTTTCCACCGGATCGCTGATCTTCCCGATCGGCAGCTCCGCCGCCGCTTTCTTAAATTCAGGCACAAATTGGGAGATTTCCGCGTTCTCGTACTTGCCGCCCTTATCTTTCGAGCCCGGATCGTCCGAATATTCTTTCGCCAGCGCGTCAAAGTCGCCGCCCTTGTTCAATTTGTCCTGTACTTCCTTTGCCCGCTTGAGCGCATCTTCCTTGGAAAGGGATTCCTTGCCTGTCGCCGGATCTTTAATTCCGATCAGAATATGCCTGACCGTCGCCGTCACATAAGCGGATTTGTCCTGTTCCAGTTTGGTGTTATAAGCGGTTTGAATCTCTTGGTCGGTCACTTTGCTCTCTTCGGAGACAATTCCCGTGATGCTGCGCTTCATGAACTCTTCGACGTCTTTCTGCTCCAGCTTCGCATCCTTGAGCTGTTTCTCCATGCCGCCTTCCTGAGCGTTCAGGATGCCCTTGATCTTCTCGAACTGTTCGTTAAACTGCTTCTCGGCTTCCGCCTTGGCTTTGTCGTCCGCACGGGAGGACAAAATTTTGAAGGTGACGAGCTGCTTCATCATATTTTGTTGAAAGGCAGGGTCGTCTTTGAATTGCGCAAATTGCTTATTAAAGAACATACTTACATTCAAAAAGGTATCGAATTCGCCGCGCGTGACTTGTCCGTCCTTGTACGTCACAAGCACCTCGCTCGGTTTGCCTTTATCAGCAGCAGCCGTTGCCGCCTCGTCTGTTTTCTTGCCGCAACCTGCAGCGACGCCCACGACCAACACGAGCGCACAAAGAGCCATAAGCCCTCTTCGTAACGGTTTCCGTTTATTTTGCCACATTCTGCAGCTCTCCCTTCGATTTCAACACACGCTTGTATTGTACCAGAAATCTTTCCAGCAAAGCGATGGTTTCTTCTGGCTTCAACCCTTTTCCCTTGAGCTCGATGTGAATTTGCGGTCCGCTGATCAGCTTGACCCGATTCTCGAATTCGCCCGACAGCTGAAACAGCTTCTGTCCGTCCAGATTGCCGTTCTGATCGGGGTGAATTTTCAACTCATAATCGAGCCCCTTCTGCGAAATGATCTCGATACCGTACAAGGCACCGTACACTTTCAGTCGCGCGGCGGTCAACAGATTTTGCACCGCCTCCGGCAGATCGCCGAAACGGTCGACCAATTCGTCCTCAAGCTCCATCGCTTCATCCAAGGTTTGGATGGCCGCGACTTTTTTGTAAATCTCGATTTTTTGCACGCTATCGTAGATGTAATCGCCGGGAATGTAAGCATCCAGCTGGATATCGAGCTGCGTTGACCATACCTTCGTCTCCTGCACGGCTTCGCCGCCCAATTCCTTCTTGCGCTTCTGAATTTCCTCGGCCAGCATTTGCGAATACAGATCAAAGCCTACCGACGCGATAAATCCGTGCTGCTCCGCGCCGAGTAGGTTGCCCGCACCGCGGATGGACAAGTCTCTCATCGCAATTTTAAACCCGGAACCAAGTTCTGTAAACTCTTTTATCGCCTGCAGCCGCTTCTCGGCCACCTCCGTCAGCACCTTATCGCGCTGGTACGTAAAGTAAGCGTAAGCGATCCGGTTGGAGCGCCCGACCCGGCCGCGAAGCTGATACAGCTGGGACAAGCCCATCTTGTCGGCATCGTGGACAATCAGCGTATTGACGTTCGGGATATCGACTCCGGTCTCGATGATGCTGGTGCTGACCAGCACGTCGTATTCGCCGTCGAGGAAGTCGAGAATGGTTTTCTCCAGCTCCTGATCGGACATTTGGCCATGCGCGACCGTCACCCGGGCGTCAGGAACGAGCATTGAGATTTGATCGGCTATCTGGGTAATTCCCTGCACTCGGTTGAACAGGTAATAGACCTGACCTTCACGCGCCAGTTCCCGTTCGATGGCCTCCCGGACCAGCGAGGCGCTGTATTCGACGACATATGTCTGTACCGGAAAACGGTTTTCCGGCGGCGTCTCGATGACCGACAAGTCCCGCACGCCGAGCATGGACATATGCAGGGTACGGGGAATCGGCGTCGCGGTCAGCGTCAGCACGTCCACGTTCGTCTTCAGTCGCTTCAGCTTTTCCTTGTGCGACACACCGAAGCGCTGCTCTTCGTCGACGATCAGCAATCCCAAATCCTTGAACTGCACATCCTTCGACAACAGCCGGTGCGTCCCGATCACCACGTCCACGGTGCCGTTCTTGATGCCTTTCATCGTTTCGGTCTGCTCCTTCTTGGAGCGGAACCGGCTGAGCACTTGAATGTTAAACGGATAGCCCGAAAACCGCTCCCGGAACGTCTCGTAATGCTGCTGCGCCAAAATCGTCGTCGGCACGAGCACCGCTACCTGCTTGCCGTCAATCGCCGCCTTAAATGCCGCGCGGATCGCCACCTCGGTTTTCCCGTATCCGACGTCGCCACATAGCAAGCGATCCATCGGTCTCGACTTCTCCATGTCTATCTTGATTTCTTCAATGGCCCGAAGCTGGTCCGACGTTTCTTCGTACGGGAACATGCCCTCGAATTCCTGCTGGTAGTTCGAATCTTGATTGAAGGCGTACCCCGCCGTCGCTTGACGTTCCGCATACAGCTTGATCAGATCGTCGGCAATATCCTGTACGGACGCGCGAGCCTTGCTTTTCACGCGGTTCCAGTCAGCGCCTCCGAGCTTATAGACCTTCGGTTCTTTGCCTTCTTCCGAGCCGACGTATTTCTGCACATGATCGATCTGGTCGATCGGCACCGACAGCTTGTCGCCGCCGGCGTACATGATGTGTAGATAATCTTTATGAATCCCGCCAACCTCAAGCGTGCCAATGCCGACAAATTTACCGATTCCGTGGTTGACGTGAACGACGTAATCGCCGATCTTAAGCTCCTGATAGTTTTTAATCCGCTCGGCGTTTTCGATCTTTTTGTCCACCTTGCGCGCTTTGCGCTGCTTCTGCGTGAACATCTCGCCTTCGGTGATGACGACCAGATGAATACCCGGCAGCTCGAAGCCGGTCTGTAGATTGCCGTCTACGATCTGCGGCTCGTCGATGTGATAGTCGGCCAGCACGCGCTTAATGCGGTCGACCCGCTCCGCTCCGCTCGCTACCATCATCACCTTCGCGCCGGGCTTTTTCCAACGCTCCATTTCGCTTTTCAACAGGTTCATCTGCCCGTGGAAATTTTGCATCAGGCGGCACATGAAGTTGACGATGTTCTGAGGCGACGTCTGCGGCACCTGCCGCAGGAACAGCGACATGTACAAGGTCGGATACGGTCTGCGGTGCAGCAGCGTCTCGTACGGCTTCGACAGCACGAGCTGCGGCAGACATTTGCCGTCCTGCAGCGACATCGTCATCCATTCGGCCTCATCCTTCTCCAGCTGCTTTGCCGTCTCCAGCAGCCGGGCCGGTTCGTCCACGATAAGAATGGAGTCCTTGGGCATGTAATCGAGCAGTGTCTGACGCTGCGGGAACAGCAAAGAGACGTATTTGAACATCCCTTGAAAATTCTGCCCCTCGCGAAGCAGCTCGATCTCGTGGCCGATGCCTTCGAGCAGCCGGTCCTTCGCCCCGCGGTCCGACATTTTACCGATCTGTTCCTGAAGCAGCTCATACGCATGCTGCGCTGCCGTTTGTAACCGTTTACGGTCGACTACGATTTCACGACAGGCCGTAATGACAAGCTCGGAGCATTTATGGATCGATCGCTGATCGGCCGGGTCGAACGTC
This sequence comes from Paenibacillus tianmuensis, assembly GCF_900100345.1. Classification (GTDB taxonomy): domain Bacteria; phylum Bacillota; class Bacilli; order Paenibacillales; family NBRC-103111; genus Paenibacillus_G; species Paenibacillus_G tianmuensis. Next base: position 37,144 of record NZ_FMTT01000034.1, read on the forward strand.
CGAATCGAGTCCACCTCAATATCGAACAGCTCAATCCGGTACGGGTTCGGCGAAGTGAGCGGATAAAAATCAATAATGCCTCCGCGAACGCTCAGTTCCCCTTTGTTCTCGACACGCTCTACCCTTTCGTAGCCAAGCTCGACCATCCGGCCGATGAACGACTCCAGCTCAATTGTATCCCCGACGGCGACGCGAAGCCGCGCTTCCGCAATCGACGCCTGATCTGGTAGCAGCCGCCGCATCCCGGCATACGGCACGATGACGATCCCGCGAAAGCTGTCCGCCAGCTTGGACAGCGCGTCGATCCGCTGCGCCAGCATTTCTGGACTTGCGATGGCCGCTTCGGCCGCCAGAAGCTCCTGGGCCGGAAATAGCAGAACTTGGCCTTCCGGCAGCAGCTCCGCCAAATCTTCGAACATTTTTTGTGCGGAAAACATATTGTGGGTCACGACAAATAGAGGCTGCTGCAGCTCCTCGTAAAGCGAAGCCAGCATCACCTGCCGTGAAGAACCGGTCAACCCGGCTATTAACTGTTCTCTCATCCCCGAACGTAGGCCGGACACGACGCTTTGAAAATCGTTGTCCGCGGAGAACGCCTGAATCAAAGCCTGCAAAACAGGACACCCCTCTCAACCGCGTAACACTAAAAAAGCCTAGAAGTCCCGTGAATAAGCAGCAGTGCGGGCGCAATCGCTTCTGAAACAGCGAATCGGAAGGACGATCCACCCGCGCAGCGGCCTCTTATTCACCGGACTTTAGGCCGATCCTCAACCACAAAGCCGGATAGCCGAAATGCGAACAACCCCTATTGCAGAGGATTCGCGAGGAGCGAGAGCTCCGGATTGGCATCCAGCGCTTCCTTGCAGTAATCGCAAACCACCTTGACGGTGACATCCCCATTCGGGTTATACGATATTATATCTCTCCGCTCCTCAGGGGTCAAGAAATGGAACCCGAGTTGAAACTCGCTCACTTCCCCCTGCCGGATTTCTCCGATTAAGGTCTGGCAATGACGACAAACATATTTCAGAGCCATCGGACTTCCTCCTCCCGCTTGCCAAGCGCCGTTTTTACTTATTATGGCCGGGATGGGAAGAGATTAGCCTCTTGGCTAACGCTTTTTCTTGGGAGAAGGAAACGGCTCAGCCGTTGAATTTGGCCATTGTCTTCTCGAACGGATGCTCCAGGATATGTTCCATGGCATCCACGGTCTTGTCGAGCAGCCCGGGCATCTCCTGAAACTCTTCTTTGCTGAACGGGCTCAACACGTAATCGGCGATGTCTCTGCCGGGCGCAGGCCGCGAAATACCCATTCGAATGCGCTGAAACGACTGCGTGCCCAAGTGGGCGATAGATGACTTGATCCCGTTGTGCCCGCCCGCGCTTCCTTGATAGCGCAGCCGGATTTGCCCGTAGGGCGTATCCAGATCGTCATAGACGACGATAAGGTCCCCGATGGCCGCTTTGTAAAAATCCATAAAGGCACGGATCGACTCCCCTGACAAGTTCATGTACGTCTGCGGCTTCAGCAGATACACCTTCTGTCCCGCGACATGGCCTTCTCCCAGCAGTCCCTTGCATTTGCTTTGCGTAATTTTGATGCCGTGCTTATCGGCAAAACGGTCCAGCGCCATAAAACCAATATTATGCCGCGTCGCTTCGTACTGCCGTCCCGGATTGCCGAGACCCACAAACCATTTCAACCTGACCTGCCCCTTTCAACTCCATGGGGTGAAACGATACCCTCAACTTATCATAACCGAAAAAAACGTCCCGCGCCAATTTCGCGATACTCGGCAGATACGGCGTCCGCCGGACATAAAGAAAAAAAGCGCATCGATCCAAGCCGATACGCTCTCTCTAAATTATGCCTCAGTCTTCTCCGCCGTCTCGGCGGCATTCCCGGCCGGAGCTTCCGCTTCCGGCTCGGCTTCTTTCTGCGGCGTCAAGATCGTGGCGAGCACGTCATGCACGTCCGTCTTCACTTCGACGCCCTCCGGCAGCTTGAGCTCGGATACGAGCATGCTTTGTCCGATCTCAAGCCCGCTGACATCGACTTCGATGGAGGCCGGGATATGCTGCGGCAGGCAGCGGATTTCGATTTCGTGGTGCTGAACTTGCAGAATCCCGCCGACCTTAACCCCCTCCGGGTCTCCGATATATTCCAGCCGAACCGTCGTCTGAACCGGCTCGTCCATGTTGATTTGATGAAAATCGACATGCAGCAGCTGGCGGCTCAGCGCATCCCGCTGCACTTCGTTGATCATGACCGGCTGCTTGCCAAATTGCGGAATGTCCATATCGATAACCGCATGCGGATTCGTCTTCAGCAGCGCGAGCAGCTCCTTCTGGTCAATGGCGATCGGCGTCTGCGTTACTTTTTTTCCGTAGACGACGCCGGGGACTTTTCCCTCGGCCCGGAGCCGGTTGCGGTCGCCTTTCGTCCGGCCCGTCCGAGCTTCCGCTTTGAGCGATGTAGCCATAAGAAAACCTCCTTCAATTTGGGTGCCCTAGCTTCTTACTACTTTACCCAATGGAAGGAGGTTCGAAACATCGCTGCATAGGATTTGCGGCAAGTTCCTTCGTTAATCGCTCCGCTCTTACTTCTTCGCCTTTTTCGCCGCAAATTTGGAGCGAAGCTTGTCAGCGTAACCGCGCTTGTTCACCTGACGCTCCCGGGCAATCGCCACGTCGCTGTCCCCTACTTCATGCGTAATGGTGGAACCGGCCACGACATAGGCTCCTTTGCCGATTTTAACCGGAGCGATGAGGTTGACATTGCTGCCGATAAACGCATCCTCCTCCACTTCGGTCAGCTGTTTGTTGAAGCCGTCGTAGTTGACGGTAATCGCTCCGCAGCCAAAGTTGACATTCCGGCCGATGACCGCATCGCCGACGTAGCTTAAATGCGACACTTTCACATCATCTGCAAGCTTGGCGTTTTTGATTTCGACGAAATCGCCGATTTTTACGTTCTGGCCAAGATCCGCTCCCGGCCGCAAATAAGCATATGGTCCTACGGACGATCCGGCGCCTACGAGCGCTTCCTGAAGCACGGAGTGCTTGACGGTGACGCCGCTGCCAATCGTACTATCCGTGATATCCGCTTGCGGTCCGATGACGCAGTCTTCACCGATTACCGTTTTTCCCCGGAGCGCCGTTCCCGGCAGCAATACCGTATCCGCTCCGATCTCCACGTCCGCTTCAATATATGTGCTTGCCGGATCGATCATCGTCACCCCGGCGAGCATATGGCGTCGGTTAATCCGATCGCGCATCGTTTGCTCCGCTACGGACAGCTGCAGACGGTCGTTGACGCCGAACGACTCCGCCTCGTCTTCCAGCACGTAGCCTTCGACAATTTGCCCCTGACCAACCAGAATGCCGATCACGTCCGTAATGTAGTATTCGTTCTGCGCATTATCGTTCTTTACAAGCGCCAGCGCTTCAAACAGCTTCCGATTATCGAAGCAGTAGGTGCCGACGTTCGTCTCTTTGACCAGACGCTGCGCCTCGTTACAGTCCTTCTGCTCCACGATTTGCGTCACATGCCCGCGCTCGTCCCGGATGATCCGCCCGTACCCGGTAGGATCGTCAACAACCGCCGTCAGCAGCGTGGCCGCCGCCCCCTTCTCCTGGTGCAGCTTGATCATTCCTTCAAGAGTGCTATCCGAAATCAGTGGCGTATCTCCGTAGATGACAATCGTCAAGCCATCCTCCGCGGCAAGCAGATTCTCGGCCTGAAGCACGGCGTGGCCTGTCCCGAGCTGCTGCTCCTGCAGCGCATACTCAACCCGGTCGCCCAAATACGTTTGAACGGCTTCCGCTCCGTGACCGACGACGACGACTGTACGAGAAGCATGTATATTTTCCAGTGCGGTAACCACATGATCGACCATCGGTTTACCGCATACCGGGTGCAGCACTTTATATAGTTTCGATTTCATCCGTTTCCCCTGACCTGCAGCCAGTACGATCCCCATGATGTTCAAGTTTCGTCCATCCCCTTTAATCCAATGTATTATTTTCTTTTTATGATACGGTTTCTGTCTTTGAAACGCCAGTCCCAATATATCCTGCCGGTTATAAAAGAAAAGAGAGCCTTTTGGCCCTCTTCATTGATCGTATTAAGCTCCTTCTTCGATGACTTCCTCTTCCGTTGCGGCACGCTCGTATTCCGCTAACACGGCCGCTTGAATTTTCTCCCGTGTGGAAGAAGAAATCGGGTGAGCGATATCTCTGAATTCCCCGTCCGGGGTCCGCTTGCTAGGCATAGCCACGAACATGCCGTTGTTACCGTCAATCACACGAATGTCATGGACTACAAATTCGTTATCGATGGTAATGGAAGCAATGGCTTTCATTCTGCCCTCGGAGTTCACCCTGCGAAGTCTGACGTCTGTAATTTGCACTTCTGATTCACCACCTTTTTCCATCTTGGAGACGTGAACTATAAATTCCACATTTTAGGGCAAATTCCTGCTATATCTCTAAAGTTTTTGAGCAATTTTATAAATACTTTATAAATTTGAAATTATTCGACACTTAACGCCGCAATAAGCTCGATTTCGACAAGTACGTCCTTCGGCAATCGTGCAACTTCGACAGTCGAACGCGCCGGTTTGTGGTTCCCGAAGTAGGCTGCATAGATTTCATTCACCTGGGCGAACTGATTCATGTCCTTGATGAACACCGTTGCCTTGATCACGCTCTCGAATGTTGCCCCCGCTTCCTCCAATACCGCTTTCAAATTGCGGAAAACTTGGTGCGTCTGCTCGGCAATGCCGCCTTCGACGATTTGGCCTTCGGGATTGAGCGGAATTTGACCGGAGGTAAATAACAGATTGCCGAATTTGATTGCTTGTGAATAAGGACCGATAGCGGCAGGCGCCCGGTCCGTAGAGATACGTTCTAATGTCATATGCATTTGTCACTCCTCAATTAGATTAGAAACCTCTTCTTGAAAATAATTGCCCGGCTCAGCCGTAATCTCCCGCGTTTTCGGATCGACGGCGGACAGCTTGGCGAGCGAGACGTAATCCTCGATCAAATGCTCCTCGACTTCGCCCGACTCGACGAATACGCCGACGCCTTTGACCGTGGCTTTAAACTCCTGCAGCAAGTCCATCATGCCGTGAATCGTTCCACCCACCCGCATGAAATCGTCGATGATCAGCACCTTGGCTTCTTCCTTGAGCGCCCGTCTGGACAAAGACATCGTCTGAATGCGTTTATTCGAGCCGGATACGTAGTTGATGCTGACGGCGGAACCCTCCGTCACTTTATTGTCGCGGCGCACGATGACGACCGGCAGGTTCAAATAAGTAGCCGTGGCATAGGCCAGCGGAATGCCTTTCGTTTCCACCGTCATGACCACATCGATATCGTTGCCCGAAAAGGCGGAAGCGAACATTTTGCCGACTTCATTCAAAATCATCGGCTGCCCCATAATATCGGACATATACAAATACCCGCCCGGCAGGATGCGTTCGGGCTGCTCCAACTGGCGGCACAACTGGGTGATAAATTGCAATGAATGCGATTTCGATACTTTCGGTATGAACTTGACGCCGCCGGCTGCACCCGCAAGCGTCAGAAGCTCCCCAAGGCCTTCCTCTTCAAACACTTCTTTAATGATGGCCAAATCTTCGCTGATGGACGATTTGGCGGAATGATATCGGTCTGCAAATGTCGTCAAAGGAATCAGCGTATGGGGGCGGATCAGCAAGTATTGGGTCATCTCGACCAATCTTGCGCTTCTTTTTAATTTCTTCATGAGCGTTCCCCCTACACGTCGGATAAATAGCTATAAACCCGAATAATATATTGTGAATATACCATTTTTATACGTATTTATTCAAGCATCCATGCAAAAGATGATGACACAAACGTGACATTCACGGGTTCCTTTATGTAAGCAGGCGGACAGCGAACACATCCTTGCAAAATCCCCGCAGCCCGTTGTAAATGCGCGGAATTTTCGTTTCCTTGGACACGAGGCCGAACACTGTCGGACCGCTGCCCGACATTAGCACGCCTTCGGCGCCCAGCTTGACCATAACTTCCTTCAGCTGGCGCACTTCGGGATACAGGTCCAACGTCACTTCCTCCAGCACGTTGCCCAGCTCGCCGCACAGAAGATCAAATCGTTTCTCGCGAATCGCCCGAAGGACGCCTTCCGTCGACGGATGCTTGCGGATTCCCGCAGCGTTCAGCTTGCCGTATATTTCCGAGGTGGACACATTGATCGGTGGCTTGGCCAAAATGACCCAGCACTGAGGCGGCGATTCGATCGGCTCCAGCTTCTCTCCGCGGCCGCGCGCAATGGCCGTCCCTCCCGTCACGCAAAAGGGTACGTCCGAGCCGAGTTCAGCTCCAAGCTTCTGCAGCTCGTCCGTTCCGATCCCAAGCCTCCACAGCCGGTTCAAGCCGCGCAGCGTCGCTGCCGCATCACTGCTCCCTCCGGCCAGGCCCGCGGCAACGGGAATCTTTTTGTCCAAATGAATATATACGCCCTGTTTTACGTCGTACCGGTCTTTAATGAGCCGGGCGGCCTGAAAGGCAAGGTTCTTTTCGTCGAGCGGGATATACCCGGCTTGGCTGGAAATAATGATCGTATCGCGGGGCAGTTCCTGCATCTCGATACGGTCCGCCAAATCGACCATGGTCATCACCATTTCGACCTCATGGTAACCGTCTTCACGCTTATGTAAAACATCCAGCGACAAATTGATTTTTGCTGGCGCTTTCTCAAACACTTTCATGTCGACACCTTCTTTGCACCTGTCTGTCATCCCGTTAATCGAAGGCATGATGCCGTTCATCCTAATACTATACCAAAAGCGCTACAAAAAAAAGCTAAAGCTCCATACGGACGCTCTAGCTTGAGGATTCTCCGGAAATGAATGTCCGTCCTTACGGCGCAAAGGAGGTGTGGCCCGTTTGAACCGGATTTGGGGCAACTGTATAAGCGGGCGGCAACCCGGCGTAAGGCGGTTGACCGTAAGTCGCGTTGGCTTGAGAACCAACCGGCCCCGGCTGACTGCCGACCGGTTCGCGTACCGGGGCAGCCGTCGAGTGCTGATTCGCCAAAGCCTGCTCGGCGATTTGGATCGCGCGTTTGACCATATTGCCCGCATCCTTCGTACGAATACCGCTCCAACCTTCCTGTTGAACCGTCTCATAGAAGCCCAAATCTTTGGCCAGCTCGTACTTGAATGATTCCGACATGACGCCCCGACTTCTACGTCCCATATTGCGTCCCCCCTCATAACGATGATGGTATCCGTGATCTATTATGCGCCTGACGCAGCAATATCATACGGTCCCGCAGTCTTTTCCAAGGAAAGGGAGAGCTAACCTTCATTAAAAAAACGGCTGACCGCTAGTACGGCCAACCGTTATGTACTTATTGATGTATCGTAATCCGCACTTCACCGTCATCGCCATGCACAGTAACTTCGACGGATTCTGTCAGGATGTCTGCGTAGCTGTAAGAAACACGCTTGAATGCATGCTGCTCCTGATCCAGCTTGACAATAAAAACGGAAGGGTAGGTTTCCTCCAATACACCGGATCGTTCGATTGTCTTACGGCGACCACCATTCGCTTTTAACATAATCTTTTGTCCGACATGAGGTTCCAAACTACGTTTGATCTCCAACAGCGAATTTTTTGCCATTGACTACTACCACCTCTTTCCTTAACGATTATAACGCAACGACAGTAGTATGTCAATTTAAACCGAATATTATATCAGCCATACAAACCGGTTGTCAACGGATTTTTTCCTTAATGTGATGCGATATTCCAAAAAGATCAAGGGTACCCCGTTCACAAAATTGTAAATAATTGCTACGTCAGGCAAAATAAAAAGCACCTTTCGGCGCTTATTTACGAATCGCGTATTCCATTCGGGGAACCCCCCGGCGATAGCTCCCGCGGGATTCGATACCGCCCAGCCCTTCCAATCCGCTGTGTGTCAACCCGATGACATCGACGATATTCACCGTGTCCTTAATGGGGGTAAATGCTACCTTTGCCGCGATGCACAGCGGATCGAGCGCGTGAATCAACACGCGGGCCGGCGAACTGGCATAATTGGCCCCGGCTTGCATCAATGCTTCAAAATGCGACTGGCACGCTCCTGCGACGATCGTCAGGGCATCGCGGTTTTTTTCGAACTGTCGGGCCACGCGAACGGCATTGACGAAATTATGCGAGTTTTTGTAACTGGTGAGCTGAGTAATATCCCCATTGGTTCGCCCGCGATGCTTCAGAAGCCCGTCGTGACCCGTAATCACGACGATATCCGGCTGCAATTGGGGCAGCAGGCGGTAAAGTGCATCGGCCATATTCGCCTCCGCTACATAGTAGCCGTCCGCCGGAACGCGGAGCTCATTGTAGAGAAGCATGCATTTGCGCAAGTAGTTCGGATCACCGTCCAAATGCAGGACTTTGCCAGGCAATTCGAAGTAAGTTGGGCGCGGCTTGGAAGAGTCCGCAGGCTGCTCCGCGCTTTGCCATCCATCCGACTGCGCCTGCGGGGCAGCTCCGGCTCCCGATCGTCTCATAGCTTCCAGCCATTTGGGACGCATCGCCCCTATCTTTTCAAGGGGATCGATCTGCGGAGCCATCACCAAATCCCGGAACGGGGCATCCGCCAGCAAGCGAAGTTCCACCCCGCGTAATATGGCCTGCTGCTGCCGGAATTCATGAATTTTGAATACAACGTCACCGCCATACGACTTCCGAGTGACCAGGTCTCCCTGCTTCATGGCTGCATCGCCTCCTCGACTATCGTATGGCGGATATGGGCAAATGGTGCAGGGACAACCGCCCGCTATCGTCCGGGCCGGCTAGCCATTCCCTTTCAACGCGGCGGCCAAATGTCGGCTGAGCACGCTGTATTCTTCAATCGACAGCGTTTCCCCTCGGCGCGATGGCTCAATGCCGGCATTTCGGAGAATCCCCTCCAGCTGTTCCTTAGTCTCCTTCGTAAAATACCTGGCGGCCAGGTTGTTATAAATCGTCTTGCGGCGCTGCATGAAGCTGGCTTGAACGACATCGAAGAAAAAGCTTTCGTCCTCCACTTCCACTGGCGGCTGCTCGCGCACCTTCAGCTTAATCACGGCGGAGTCGACGTTCGGCTGCGGGATAAATACGGTGTGGGGCACAATGGTGACCACTTCCGGCTCGCAATAATACTGTACGGCGATGCTCAAGCTCCCGTACGCTTTGCCCCCAGGCTTCGCCGCCATCCGGTCGGCTACTTCCTTCTGGATCATTACGACGATATGCTCCAGCGGAAGCTTTTCTTCCAGCAGCTTCATCACGATGGGGGTCGTCACGTAATATGGCAGGTTTGCCACGACGCTGACCTTCGAGACATCGCGAAAATGAGCCTCGAACAGCGCGCGAAGATCGGTTTTCAGTACATCGCCGTGGACGACGGAAACGTGAGGATAAGGTTTAAGCGTTTCTTCCAGCATCGGCAGAAGACGCTGGTCGATTTCGACCGCTACGACCCGTCCGGACGTCTTGGCCAGCTGTTGGGTGAGCGCACCGATCCCCGGGCCGATTTCCAGGGCCCCTTTGCCCGGATCAAGCTCAGCGGCCGATACGATTTTGGTTAAAATGTTTTGATCGATTAAAAAGTTTTGCCCCAGGCTTTTTTTGAGCATGAAGCCGTACTTCTGAATGAGCTCCTTGGTTCGCTTCGGGGAAGCGATATCCTCGTTAGCTTGTCCGGACCGTTGTCCGCGATGTTCTGTCGTCATGAGCTTGCACCCTCTTCTTCATCCAAATGCCGCCGGGCCGCCTCGAACTCTTCGCGCGAAATTTGAAACATCCGGCATCGATTGTAAAACTGTTTGCCGTTGCAGTACCCGATCCCAAGCTGCTTACCCATGGCGAGCCGTCTCGAAGCCGCTTCCGGATGAACGATGAGCCCTGCTTCGATCAGGTCTTCCCAAGCGATAGCGGATTCGCCCCTCATCCCATCCGTCCGCACGTTCGCCAGCGCCTCACGAATCGCTTCGACGGAGGCGTTCTCGACGCCGATATCTCCGCGGCTCGTTGCGGCTTCTTGCGTCAGAAAGGCATGCTTGCAGCCCGGTACTTCTTTGGCGATGATTTTACGGATGCGCTCGCCTGCATGGTCCGGGTCCGTAAATACGATGACACCGCGCCGCTCCTGGGCAAGCCGAATCCGTTTCAATACTTCTTTGTTAATGGCGGAGCCGCCCGTTTCGATCGTTTCCGCTTCCACCGCACGCTTAATAGCGACGGTATCGTCTCTTCCTTCCACAACGATGATTTCCTTAATCATGTCTCTTCGACGTACCTTCTTTCATAAACAAGAGAAAAAGAAGAGGGACATCGCCGTACCTCTTCTTCATCCGTTCTATATATGATGAGTCTGCCCTAATTGCGCATCCTTAATCGACCGACGGTTTTTTCGGCCCAATGACATACACCGTGTGGCCCTTCTTCGAACCGAAACGATTGGCGTAGTCGCTGCTGTCGAAATACACGTCGATCACATTCCCTTTTACCGCGCTGCCGGTATCTTCCGCTCGGCGGAAGCCGATTCCTTCGATATACACCCACCAGCCCATCGGGATTACTTTGGGGTCTACGGCAATTGTGCGACCTTCCGTTACTTTCGTGCCTGAAGAAGTTACCCCGTACTGCGGATGCCCGCTGCTCTTTCCTGTCGAGTCGGCATCGGCCGAGTACGCTGTAAGCTTCACATTGTTAATCACTTGCTTGTATCCGAACTTAACCCCGTTTTTGGTCAATTCCTCGACGTTCGGAGAAGAAGAGGATAAAATGACGACCGGATTTTTTGTTCCGACGGCTACGATTTTCTTAATGCTTTGCGTTTGCACCTGTTGATCGACGACATTCTCGGCGACGAGCGCCCCGTCCTCGAACAGCTTTTCCTTTTTCTTGAGCAGAGTGCCCTCTTGCCCTTCTTGAACAACCTGTTCCTTGCCTTTGAGCAGCTGTGGCTCGTTCTTCTTCACCGTCTCGAACGGGATCGGTTCTTTTACTTCTTCCGTTTCTTTCTTCACACGAACCACTTTGATCGGCGCGTTGTCCGCGACTTCCGTCGTCAAAGCGGGGGTTACCTTATCGAGCTCGCCGAGCGTGATTTTCAAATCCGCCAGTGCGGTCTCCACCGTCTTCCCTGTCGTATAAACGGTCTTCGTCTCTCCATCTGCTGTTAACTGCAACGGCTGTGCCTTGTCGATCATAATACGATCTCCAGACTTTACCGAAGCTTGAAGGGAATGCGACACCCGGTCGTATTCTCCTACAGCGATGCCTTGCTCATCCAGTATGCGCTGTAGAACTCCTTGCCGGGTCTGGAACGTACGTTCCTGTCCGTCTACAACGACTGATACGCGCTTGGTGGCCGTACCGTGATACATCAGTAAGAACATGAAAGTCATAGCGAATGAAATGAGGGCAATAATCGATATCATACGCAAGTTTTCATGCTTCCATCGCAATGCGAAGGACATGCTGGATGATCGTCTTACATGGGGTTGTTCATGGTTCACAGCGCCCACTTGTTCGGTCCTCCTTAAAGCCCCGCCATCCGAGTGTTATGCATGATTTAATCTGACGCGACTATGGTAAAATGGTTTGATTGCCATTCCAACAATCGTATCTGCTGCCATCAGAACTTACTTGCCTGCGGCGGCCACCTCCTTCAACTTGTGTTGGTTAAACCGGCTCCGGTTACTATCCCAAATGAACGGGAGAACACAAAAAAAGTCAGCGGAGAAGAGGAACCTTCCCGTGACTTTTTCATTTTGGCCAAAATGAAATAAAAGCTCACGACAATCGTTACCTCTCTCTAGACGCTTACGAGGTTAGCTGACGGATTCGGACTTGAGAGTCGCCCTACCCCAGTGCATGTTACCCATGCACGATGAGGATTCACCCCTAAAAAAACACCACAGCGGTCAAAGTTGTGCCTTAACTGCCGCGATGCGGTTCCCCCGTTTCCCTTTCGGAAACTCAGCGATGTTGGATTTTGGTAATCGTTATGAAGTTATTATTGAGTTTACGATGGGAGGACCAAAGTTGTAAAGTATACAAACTTCGAAAAAAAGGATGGTTTTGGATCAATTCCAGCCGATTCAAGCTAAATCTCCCACAAGAACCATCTTTCTCTTCGTAAGTCGTATGTTTTTATATATTTTTCTTGGATTATCTCGATTCGAAAGAAAATAAGCTTGTCCGAATCCGTGTATTTATTCACGTTAACTTGAAAAGTCGGACGGCGTTTGCCGTGGTGATTTCACTCAATTCTTCCAACGATATCCATTTAATTTCGGCAGCTGTCTCGGCGACCAAGCGCACATAGGAAGACTCGTTTCGCTTGCCCCGATACGGGTGAGGAGCCAGATAAGGCGCATCGGTTTCGATCAATAAACGGTCGAGCGGCACCTTCTCGAGCACTTCCTTCGGCTGTTTTGCATTCTTGAACGTGACGGGACCGCCGAACGAAATATAGAAGTTCATGTCCAGGCACATTTTTGCCGTCTCCCAGCTGCCGGAGTAGCAATGCATGACCCCTCCGACCTCCGCCGCTTTCTCTTCGCGAAGCGCTTGCATGACATCATGATGCGCGTCGCGGTTATGGATAACGATTGGCAGGCCAACCTTCCTCGCAAGCCGAATTTGCTGGCGAAATACGCGGTCCTGCACGTCTTTGGGAGACGTATCCCAATAATAATCCAGGCCGATTTCCCCGATGGCGACAACTTTCTCGTGTCCGCACAGCGACTCGATCCATTCGAGATCCTCCGGCGTCATGTCCTTCGCATCGGTCGGATGCCAGCCTACGGTCGAATAAATAAAATCGTACTGTTCCGTCAAAGCGATGGAGCTTGGAATCGTCTCCCGGTTAAATCCGACATTAACGATTCGACTTATTCCGCTTGCGCGTGCGCGCTCGATGACCTCCTGTCGATCTTCATCGAACTGCGGCGCGTTCAAGTGTGCATGTGTATCGATTATCATCGTGTTCTCCTTTTATAGTGATCTGGTTGCAAGAGCAGGTCATGACAGTTAAAGGTCGAGCAGTTTTCGAAGGTTTTTATCCAACTTGTCGGCATGATTCAAAAGCAGTTCCCGCGGGTAATACAAATGGTATTTCCCCATATGAATGCCGCTGATGGATCGGACAATTTCCGATTTCCGCGATATTTCCGTCAGGGTATCCTGCGAGTCAAGCAACAGAATAGGCAGCTTCTCATCCTGTTCGCCGGGCCTGTACACATCATACGATAGATCGGAAGGAAAATCGATGTCAAGGTAGTAGTCCGGATCGATGCCGAAGCTTCGCATTTGATCCCGCAGCCGCTCGATCTGCCAGGCGTCGATTTTCTCGAGCGTCACATATTTGAGCAGCTGCCGCTGCAGGAACCGGGTGCATAAGTCGGAAAGCACCAGGTCCTCTTCAAAGGACCATTGCATCAGCACCATCTGCATGAACGCCTCGTCCATTAAAAAATGGTCGTGTACCGTCATTTTTTGCCGGAACAGGTTCGGTAGCGGATGTAATAAGAAGCGGAAGGCAAAGCCTTCCTCATGAAGGTGCTTCGCTCTTTGAAAAATGTTGTGAAGCAATACATCGGCGCTGCGGGTCACCGGATGAAAGTAGACCTGCCAATACATTTGGTACCGGGACATCAAGTAATCCTCCACCGCATGCATACCGCTTTCCTTTACAACGATATGGCCCTGATACGGTCGCATGACGCGCAGGATGCGTTCCAAATCGAATGTGCCGTAATTTACGCCAGTGAAATAGGCATCCCGCAGCAGGTAATCCATCCGATCGGCGTCAAGCTGACTGGAGACGAGGCTGACGACAATTTCCTGATGGTACGTCTTAGCGATCACGCCGGCCACCTGCTGTGGGAACGTAGGCGATACGCGCCGCAGGATGCGGTTCACTTCCGTATCTCCGAGAACGATGCGGCATGACCATTCCTCGTGGTGCGTCCCGAACGTTTTTTCAATCGAGTGGGAGAACGGCCCGTGCCCAACATCATGCAGCAGCGAGGCGCAGAGGCACAGAAGCCGCTCCTCCCGCGGCCAGTCCTCGTACTTGTTGCGTTCGAACTGCGAAATGATTTTGCGGGTAACCTCGTAAACGCCGAGCGAATGCGAAAAGCGGCTGTGCTCCGCGCCGTGGAACGTCAAAAAGCAGGTGCCGAGCTGGCGAATTCGTCTGAGGCGTTGAAACTCCTTGGTGTTGATCAGGTCCCAGATCGTTTGGTCTTGGACGTAGATGTATTTGTGCACGGGATCCTTAAATACTTTCTCTTCTTGAAGGGGAGTGGTCATGAACATCCTCCTATCGGCTCCGGCTATTTTTTCGACAATACTTTCTTAAAAACAAGAAGGATTTTGTCGAAGTTTGTCGAATATAAACTTCCATTATTACTTTTTCTTTTTTTATCTATACTTCAATGATCTGGTGACAAACCCTTTCTTAGTGAGGTGGGTCTTATAAAAAACAACGATTTTCTCGCTTTTGAACGTTTGTTTTTACTGAATTTTGCATAACACCCCTCGTATGCCATAAAATAACAAAGAAAAATCATATTTTTTGGTTGACTATTTTGGGAATGGTTGGTATCATATGTGTAAAGAAATGTCGAAACATGACGATTAATCTTTTGAGACACTAACTTATCATTATGTAACTTCTTAGAGAGGGGAATTTTTTATGATGAAATCCACCGGTATTGTTAGGAAAGTAGATGAATTAGGTCGTGTCGTTATTCCGATCGAATTGCGCCGTACTTTAGGCATTGGTGAAAAAGACGCTTTGGAGATTTATGTTGATGGCGAGCGCATCATGCTGAAGAAATATGAGCCTGCCTGTATCTTCTGCGGCAACGCCGAGAACGTTTCCTACTTCAAAGGAAAAATTGTTTGCCATGAATGTTTATCTGAAATGCCAATACCTGTGACAAAATAAAAAAAATAGGTTATAATAGAGATAGCACATTTAACTTTGGTAATTCTAACCTTTTTCATATCTCCTCTATATCCCTGATTCGTTGTTGTCCGAATCGGGGATTTTTTTTATGCAGAGGGGGGCCATCCCCCTAAATCCCCCTTCCTAAGGGGGACCCCAGGGGCCGCGGCCCCTGGACCCCGCAGACGCTTCGACGCAGCTTGGGTGCAGGGAGCGCGTCTGTCTCCATGCGAACCCTTCGGGTCCGGCATGAAGACACGCTTCACGACGGCGCTCTTACGAAGCGGTGCATGCGCCTACGGCGGCGTTTGGTGTTGGAACGCCCCGCTATGGCCCGCATCGAGGCAAGCCTCGACAGCTTTTGTTCGAGCAGGGCCGGGACGCACTCGACAGCTCGTGCGTCGGAGAGCTCGCTGCTAAAGCAGCATCGTCCAAAGGCGCTGGATACTTGAAGGATCACCGACGCCATTACCATAACCTTCGATTCGCGCAACACATATAAGCCTTATTACCCGATTGGGCCTTGGGTCTAACATCTTGTCTTTTTCTATTATATAGCAGGTGCGATCGTTGTAAACCATTTTCTGTCAGCTTCCCTGATGCAACAGGTTATACAGCTCCCGCTTCGGGACGCTGCGGTCTTGAGCGGCGCGACGCAGTGCCTCTTTATGTTCGAGGCCGTCGGCCTCGTAGCGGGCGACATGCTCCGCAGGGGATAAGGACGCCCACCACAGGGCTTCGCCGGATGCCTCGGCTTCCTCTGGGCTCACGCCGCGGAGAATGAGCACATACTCGCCTTGAGGCGGGTGCTCGTTCAGATGGTCCAAGCATTCGCGGATCGTGCCGCGGACGGCTTCCTCGTATTTTTTGGTCAGCTCGCGGACCAGACAGATTTCCCGGTTCTCTCCGATCGTTTCGGCCATCGCCGTCAGGGTCTTCACTAAGCGATGCGGGGATTCGTAGCAAATTACCGTGCCGGGCTCCCGCTTCAAGGTGGCAAGCTCCCGTTCGAGGGGCTTTTTGTCGCGCGGTAGGAAGCCAACGAAGGTAAACCGCTCGGTAGGTAGCCCGGACATGATCAGCCCGGACAGCGCGGCGTTCGCCCCGGGAATGGGGATCACAGGGATATCCGCTTCGATGGCGAGGCGGACCAGATCCGCACCCGGATCGCAGATTGCAGGCAGCCCGGCGTCGCTGACGAGCGCGATGGAATCGCCTTCCTGCATAAGCCGGATCAGCTCGGGGCCGCTGGCTTGCTTGTTGTGTTCGTGGTAACTGACGAGCCGGGTCGAAATGTCGAAATGCGTGAGCAGCTTGCGCGTTTGCCGGGTATCCTCGGCGGCAATCCACTGTACTTCGCCCAGCACCCGAACGGCACGGTAGGTCATGTCCTCCAGGTTGCCAATCGGAGTTCCTACCAGATAAAGGCTTCCTTGACGGCGGCTGTCGTTGGCGTAGCTTTTTTGAACGTTCACGGACATCGATTCCTTCTATAGTGAAGTATTGGACGGATCGGCGAGCGCAGCGCGGCGGCCGTAATAGACCTCCATCAACTCATCTGTGTATTCCGTCTCATTCTTATAAACAATCAGCGGTGGAAGCATGCGAACCTCCGGTTTTCCGTCGCGAAGCGCTTCGATGAGCACCATATTCGCTTCGGCATCGGCCCGGGGATGAACGAACCGGATGCGTTTCGGCTCCAGCCGGTACTGCCGCATCGTGCAGCAAATATCGACCAAGCGGCTCGGCCGGTGCACCATGGCGACTTTGCCGCCGCTGCGCACCAGCCGGCTGCTCACCCGAACCACATCCTCCAACGTGCAGAACAGCTCGTGACGGGCGGCAGCTACGTGCTCATTCACGTTCTGTTCCCCATTCGGAACAGGCAAATACGGAGGATTGACCGTCACCAAATCAAAGGCGCCGTTCCCCAGTTCGGCGGGCGATTGACGCAAATCGCCGTGCTGAATGTCAATTCGTTCCTCCAGTCCATTCAATTGCACGTTCCGCTGGGCCATATCCGCCAATCTGGCTTGAATTTCTACACCCGTGATGTGCGCTTTTGTCCGGGTGGTCAGCAGCAGCGGAATGACGCCGTTACCGGAACACAGATCGACAATGCGCCCTCTCGGCGGCACCGAGCAAAAGCGCGCAATCAGCACCGCATCCATCGAAAAGCTGAACACTTCGTCGCTTTGAATGATTTTTAAATCGTGCGTAAGCAAATCGTCGATTCGCTCCCGCTCATAGATCGGAACTCGTTCCAAGCGTATACCTCTTTCTGCCGGTTATTATGTACTTCATCGTCTAAAGTAAGTTAAAACTTTCTTTGCTCTTCAAAAAAAACCGTAGAAGAGTCATTCTCCTCTACGGCGCATCGTTATTTATTCAAAAATGACATACAGAACAAGCAGTCGCCTTCCGTACGCAAATGTCCATAATATACGTTGCAAATGTGAAAGCCTTCGTGATAGATGCGTGCCAAATTGTCGTAGCCTTCACCGGTCGTTTCTTTCATCGAAACAGGAACGCTCGCCCCGGCTGCTTGAAGCAAAGGCAGCATCGGTTCGGCATCTTTCTTCAGCAGCTTGCGCAGCTGCTGATTCTCGATGCCCAGCCGCTTGTTCTCCTCCAGCAGCTCGATAATCTGCTGTTTGATTTCGCCAAGCTCGGCATACAGCGCGCCCATCTGTTCTTCCATTTGATCGATTTGTACGAATATATCTCTTTTATCCACGCTTCTCTCTCACCTCAAGCTGCAGAAGCAGCGACTGGCCTTTAATGCTGCTCCACTACATCATCCAAAGGAAGATCCATCACTTTTTTCAAATCGAAAATTTGCACCTTCGCCGTACGTTCCCCAACATTCAGCGACACCACACGCCCGTTGCCAAACGGCGTAACGACCTCGCTACCTGCACGGGGAAGATCGTCCTTGGCGCTTTCGTAATTATCATGCTCATATTTGAGGCAGCACATTAATCGTCCGCACAATCCGGAAATTTTCGTCGGATTGAGCGACAGGTTCTGGTCCTTGGCCATCTTGATCGAAACCGGCTCGAAATCCCCCAGAAAGGAAGAGCAGCACAGGATACGTCCGCAAGGCCCGATGCCCCCAAGCATCTTGGCTTCGTCCCGTACGCCGATTTGACGGAGCTCGATCCGTGTCCGGAAAATGCTGGCCAGATCCTTGACTAATTCCCGGAAATCGACCCGGCCTTCGGCCGTAAAGTAAAAAATGATTTTGTTCCGGTCAAATGTATACTCAACGTCGACCAGCTTCATGCGCAGCTGGTGATCCTTAATCTTATCCTGACAAATAGCAAACGCATTTTTGGCCGCTTGCTTGTTATCCTCAACAAGCTGTGCATCCTGCTGGTCCGCGATGCGGATGACCTTTTTCAGCGGAAGCACAACATCCGATTCGCCTACCGTCCTTCGGCCAATAACTACCCGGCCGTACTCGACTCCGCGCGCCGTTTCGACAATGACGGCACTATCTTGATCAATCGATAGATCGCTCGGATCGAAGTAATACACTTTGCCCGCCTTCTTGAAGCGGACACCTACTACGGAGAACAATCTTACACCCCCTTAAGCCGCATTAATATATGTTCCAGCGCGAGCTGGGGATTGGCATGGGACCGCAAACGTTTTTGCGTCTCCACCGCCTGCTCGAGGCAGGCGATCCAGTGCTCCATCGAATAAGACAACGCTTGCTGCGACATCCAGTCCAGTTGATCCGTGTAGACCAATTCTTCGCGGCTGCCGAGCTTGAGCTGCACCATATCCTTGAGCCACAAAATCAGCATATCCATAAAGCGCGGCAATTGTTCGGAAAATTCGCCCTTTGCCAGCTTCTGCTGAGCGGTCAGCATTGCAGACGGCAATCGGGACAAACTCTCTCTTGCTAATTGTATCACCAAATTTCGGAGTTCTGCAAACCCATTTCCTTGAATCAACTCACGCGCCGCCTCCGGTCCTGCGGCCAAATTCACCGCCGCTTGAACCAGTACGAGCGGATGTCCTTCCTGCAAAAGCAGCTCCTTCATACCGCTTCGCCCCATTGGCAGAAAAGGAATCCACTGGGATCGCGACCGAATGGTCGGCAGAAGGGCTTGTCCGTTATCCGTAATCAGAACGGCCACAACCTGCGAGGTCGGTTCCTCCAAAAATTTCAGTAGACTGTTCGCCGCCTGAACGGTCAGCTTATCGGCATCCTCCAAGATATACATTTTAATGTTAGAGGCGGAAGCCCGATAAGCAAACTGCTTTTGCAGCTCGCGAATCTGGTCGATTTTGATGGAGGCGCCGTCCGGTACGATCCAATGCAGATCAGGATGATTTCCATGCTCTACCTTGCGGCAATCCAGGCACTCCCCGCAAGCATCGTCGGGCAGCACCTTGCAATAGATAGCTTGGGCGAACGCCCGGGCCATTGCTCTCCGCCCGGTCCCGGGCGCCCCCGTAAATATATACGCGTGCGAAACTTTGTCGGTCCGAAGGCTGTTTTGCAGCATTCGTTTGACTCGCTCCTGCCCTGTAATCGATTGAAAAGACATGACGGTCTGCATTTCCTTTCCAGATCGGCTGCTTCGCTAAAAAAATAAATTAATCAGCATTCCGCGAATTTCACCGATTTTTTGCAGCAGCTCAATGCGTCCCTGTTCGCTTTCCACCAGCTCGTCCGCCAGGCCGAGCAGCTCGGCATCGATTTCCTCCAGCAGCTTGTACCGCTTCGTGCGGCCTCTACGGTCCCAACCTCGCGTATCGCGAAGCTGAACTCCCCGCCGTGCCGTCTCCTCCAGAAACTGCTTCACAAGCAGCTTATACTGCCGAAGCTCGCGTACCGTCATCGACTTGGCCAGCCGTTGACCTTGCAGGTCAATTTGCTGCAGAATGCGCTGAAGCTGCTCCCGGGTTGCTCTTTCTTCCTGGTGCTGCATCGTATCGGAGAACGACATTTTTTGAAGCTGCTGGGATGACGTATTCTCGCTGCGGACGACCTCATTACCGAAAGGGCGCCAACCCGGGTTGATTTTCACTCGGCTCGACCTCGTTTCTAGAAATGTTCGAACCGCTCGACCGGAAGCACGAATACCGCCGCCCCCCCAACCTGAACTTCGACAGGGAAAGGAATATACGAATCCGTCGTTCCCCCCATCGGGGATACCGGGGTGACCATTTGCTCTCTGATTTTGCAGTTCGCTTTAATGACTTGCAGCGCTTCGTTGACACGCTCATCTTCCGTACCGATCATAAAGGTCGTGTTCCCGGCGCGTAGGAATCCTCCCGTGCTTGCCAGCTTGGTTGCGCGAAAGCCCTCTTTGATCAGTGCGTTCGACAAACGGTTGCTGTCCTTATCCTGCACAACGGCGATAACCAACTTCATGCATCCAGCCTCCTTTGCCAAAGGAATGTTATCCGTCTTCCTATCTTAAATATTTGACAAGCGATTGAAAAATTCCTTCATTTATATATAAACATCTGTAGAAGGAATGCATCCATTATATCATACTCGCCTAGGTAGCTTTTGGCTCAGCATTTGCCCAATATCTTCGAGCACCTTGTCCAGCTCCCGCTCCGCATCCACCCGCACGACACGTTCCGGAAACTGACGGAGAATTTGCAAGTAACCTTCCCGCACTTTGTTATGAAACGTCATCGACTCCAGGTCCAAGCGGTTCACTTCCCGTCCCTGATCGACGCGAATCCGGGCCAGCCCAATTTCCGGACGAACGTCCATGAACACCGTCAAATCCGGCATCCAACCGCCGATCGCAAACCGGTTAATAGCAAACACCTCGTCCATGCCAAGCTCACGCGCATACCCTTGATACGCCAAGCTGCTGTCGATAAAACGATCGCATACGACGACCTTACCGGCTTCCAGCGCAGGAATGACTTTCTCCGCCAAATGCTGCCGTCTCGCGGCCGCATACAATAGCGCTTCCGTACGCGGGTCCATCGCCGTATTGTTCCGGTCGAGAACGACCGAGCGAATCTGTTCGGCAATCGGAATGCCCCCAGGCTCCCGTGTGGATAACACGTCGTACCCACGCGCCTTGACTTGCTCTAAGATCGCATCGATTGCAGACGTTTTGCCTGCGCCCTCTCCGCCCTCTACCGTTATAAAAAAGCCCCGTTTCACATGCATGTCTCCTATCCTGTAGTGACTCGAATAGCGGTTGCAATCCGTTTCTCCGCTCTATTGCTAGCTTCTTCTCTTGATGCCGTGCGAACAAACCGCCGCCTATTCAAAACAATTCGTGCAAGCGCCTGTGCCGCCGCTAAGCGATTACCGCGTTTCCAGCACCGGGACGGTGCCGCTGGCGGTCACATCATGCCCATGAAAACGCGACCCTAAGGCGGCCAGCCGCGTTAAATGCGCTGCCGTCCGTTCGGTAATCCGCTCTCCTGGATAGAGGACCGGAATGCCTGGAGGGTACGGCACGATCATCTCCGCAGCGATGCGGCCAGCGCATTCGGCTACGGGGAGCGTCACCCTTGTCTCCATCGCCTCGTGGATAGCTTCCCAATCAAACGTTACCGGATCAGATATCCGCTGTGCCGCGGCTTCGGTCTCCCATAATCCCGGCTTCGTTTCGCTTTTTTCATCCCGTGTTTCTTCGTCTATCCGCTCCAGCGCCTCAATAAGCCGCTGCGCCGCGGCTTCGGTGCTCACCAAGCTGAACGCAAGCAGCACATGCGTCAGGTCTGCCAGCTCCGGGTAACAGCCCTGCTGCTCAAGACGCTCCTTCAACGCAAAACCGTCGAGACGGCCTGACGCGTCGTACAACGCTATCTTAAAAGGGTCCTGACGACACCCGATCTGAAGCATTGGTTCCGTAAGATTTCTTGCATGCCACCGGCTATGTCCGCTCAGATGGGCTATCACACTCCGAACAGCCGATAGGCCCCGGTCTATCCGTTCTCCGCCGCCTTCCTGCAGCATCCGCCGGCTGAGGTCCAGGCTAGCCATAATCGGATAAGAAGGGCTCGAGCTTTGCACCATGGCGAGCGCCTTTCGGACGGCGCCGCGGTGAATTCGCGGGCCCTGCATGTGCAGCATCGCACCCATCGTCATGGCCGTCAACATTTTATGGGTGGACTGCACAACCGCATCCGCCCCACAGCTTAAGGCCGAAGCAGGCACATCGGGATGGAAGCCGAAATGAGCCCCGTGCGCCTCATCCACGAGCAGCACCTTCCCCCAGTCATGCAGAAGGCCGGATAACCCCTTCAAATCGCTTGTAATTCCGTAATAGCTCGGATTGGTTACAAGCAGCCCCTTAGCCTCAGGATAGCGATTCAGCGCCTGCTTGACATCCTCTGCAGCCACTCCCATGCTCAGTCCGCTCTCCGGATCCCACAGCGGGGAGATAAACACCGCCTGTGCACCGGCGAGCATCAGTCCGTGGATGACGGATTTGTGTGCATCCCGCTGCACTAGCAGCAAGTCCCCGCGGCGGCATGTCGCCAAAATCATCGCCAGATTTCCCGCCGTACTCCCGTTCACTAGAAAAAAAGTTTCATCCGCTCCAAAACACGCCGCAGCCAAGGTCTGGGCTTCTTTAATCGCGTCTTCTGGATGGTGAAGATCGTCCAGTCCCGTGATCTCCGTCCTATCGAGTAATAAGATCTGCCGGAAGTCTGACTCCGCTTCGGCATACCCTTTCGCTTCCGATTTATGACCGGGCACATGAAAGCTGAACGCGCCCGATTCCCGATGTGTCGCTAATGCTTCGTACAGCGGCGCTCTATGCTGTGACACCTTGTTTCCTCATTTCAAAAACAATGTTAGCAGTATTGTACCAAACAAAAAAGCCCGCTTCCATCCCTGACCGAGATAAAACGGAGCTTGCTTCCTTTCGCCTGCCGTTCAAGCATTCTTTTTATATAAAATTTGCTTCATCTGGTGTATGAAAAAAGGGTACTTAGCGTCGTTGACTTCCGTATGGACCATTTCATTCTCGCAATCCTCGCATATGAATTCGGATATGATTAGAATGCCGTTCTCTTTGGTTTGCCCACAAATGATGCAGGATGGCGTGAAATCGTGCTGCAGCTCGTCGCTCATGTTCGATTCACCTCTACTCTTCTTTTCTAGCAGTATGCCCAATTCTCTTAAAACTCAAACCTTTCCGCGATATTTTTGTTGAATATCCATGTTAGCCCGTGACAAACTCAACATTTTCCTGTACTCTACCGATATATGTAGTGAATTTTCATTTTGTTCATCAAGTGAGGATTGGGGCTTATTATGCCAAGAGACCGAACGTTGTCCAAAGAATCGACCATCTATACTTACCGGCTGCTCAAACGGGTTCATTACAAGCCGATCTTCTTTCAAGTATATTGGATTTTGATCGCTTGCGCTTTTATTGGGGCCGCAATTGCGATCTCTTTTGACTCATTACCTGCGGGGTTGATTGGTGTCCCGGTCGGAGTGATCGGTATACCGCTCGTCCAAACGCTTCTGCTTCGCCTCCTGCTCCGAACAAAGGAGAAGTATTCTCCGCAAGCTTGGAACTGGTCCTATCGGCTGCCTTGGTTCGGTTATGTGCCGGGTACGAACGCGTATATCGCTATGACCAAAGTACGCCGACTCCATTTCCATGTGCTATGGATCGTCTTGGTCTTGCTGGGATGCCTCTATCCGTGGCTCTCGCCATCACTCCTCGGCTTTCTCGTATTCATCCATCTCTGGCTTTTGCTTCCGCGCCTAGTCATCATATTCCTTCTTCGCAAGCACAGTTCAACCGGCTATTTAAAAATAAATGAGAACGACTCGTCCTGCTATGCACAGTAGGGCGAGTTTTTTGCATTATTGGAAAAATACCGAAAGACCCTTGCATCTCCAAAATTGGATCGCAAGGGTCTGATTATTCCCTGAAAACTGGACCGAAACAAAGCGTAAAGTGAATGATCATTGCTTCCGAAGCAGCTTTCCTTCGGAAAGCTTGTAGGATAAGCCCTCGACCGATTAGTATTCGTCAGCTGCACACGTTGCCGCGCTTCCACCCCGAACCTATCAACCTCGTCGTCTACAAGGGGTCTTACATACTGGGAAATCTCATCTTGAGGGGGGCTTCACGCTTAGATGCTTTCAGCGCTTATCCCTTCCGTACTTAGCTATCCAGCCGTGCTCCTGGCGGAACAACTGGTACACCAGCGGTACGTCCATCCCGGTCCTCTCGTACTAAGGACAGCTCCTCTCAAATTTCCTACGCCCGCGACAGATAGGGACC
>NZ_FMTT01000027.1 GCF_900100345.1 Paenibacillus tianmuensis
CGGTGTTTTTCTATTTTTGCAAGGGATAGATCTTTATCCTGATGCGGCTTTATTTATCAAGGGTCCATGGCCAATTTTACTCTGCGAAGTTTGAGGTGAAAATATATAATTCCTATTCACTTTATAGTTATATTCTATAAAAGGTGTCAGAAAGTACACGATAGGCCCGTTTTTGATCGACTTCTTGCTGCTCCTGGCGCGGCGCTTTGTTTTGCAAACATGATACTTTTTTTGTAGATGTACGGAAAAAGCCCGGTCCGCCAAAGATGATGGAAGGAGAGAGCGGGATTGTTTTTTAATTAAATGGGAAAAATGTCCTATTTTTTTAATAATTATTAGAATTTTCGTTTTACAAGCAGGAATATTGTGGTAATATTTGTTTTATATTTCAAGAGGAGGTTTTTTCGTGCGGGTCGTTAATCGCTCATTGCGTTGGGAAATTGAAGACCAAATGAAGCTGCATCGCTTTAATATGCATCAATTAGCTGAACTGACTGGAATTAACCAAGGTAATCTTAGCATGGCCTTGAATGGTATTTCCCGATCATTTACGATCAGCCAACTGGATGCTTTGGGCAAAGTTTTCGGAAAAGTACCTGGATGGTTGTATGAGCTGTACACGGAAGAATGCATCTCCGAAGAAAAAGTGTCCCGGCCGCGGTTAATACCATATCTGGTACGATGTGCCGAAGTAGGCCGAAATGATTGTATTGACGCCGTCATTCCAAAGATTCTCGACAATCCAAAAAATGTGCAAATCATCTTTGCTGCGGCAGAGAAGCTATTCAATAAGGGAAAAGAAAAAGAATCGGAACGCTTATATGAACTGGTCGTGGAGAACGTCAAAGATAGTTTTTCTGAAATGCTGGCGACGAGTCACTACCGGTTATTTGCGGTCACGCAAGGTACGGATGCGGAAAAGAACTGGAAGGCTGTTATTCGATTTGATCCGTTTCGAAACCGTTTGCCAGAGAGTTATCGCTTGGACGCGCTGTATCAGTTAGCACGAGCTTGTTACTCGTTGAAAAAATGGAGTGAGGTAGAAGAATATGCGGGCGAGCTTGTAGAGCTAAGCACTGTCGTATCTGGCGATGAAGTGGTAGCGCTTAAAAAGCATCCAGTGTATTATTATGGAAAAGGACTTCTGTATTTGGGGTCTGTGTTGGAAAGACGAGGGTTATATGAGCAGTCGAAAAAATATGTACGCAGCTATGCTGATCTGGAATGGCCAGAGCCACTCAATGAATCTGGCCAGAAAGAAGTGGAGCAGTTTAAAATTTGGGGAAAAGCGAATTTTTATACGCTTGAAGTGCTAACCGGGAACGAAGGCATCATTAACGAATACTCTGACTATCTTGCAAGCCTTAACAAGTTAAATGACATTGTGGCCGGGCTGATTGCTATCGTTTCATCAGCGAATACTCATGGGTTTAATGTTGATCATGTGCTGGCACGTTTTTCTGGCTCCATTGAACGTTTCGACATATTTAACAAGCATCTGATTCTTTCAGATCGACATCTTCAATATAGGTATCACAAAGCTATTTATGAGTTTAGGAACGGCAGGATTCAAGAGGGACTCGATGAGAAACTGCGTTTTCTTACCTTGGCTAACGATATGAAGAAGTATGAAGATGGTTTTCAATGTGTCTTGTCATTTGAAACATATCAAGAACGGGCATCAGCTCGGCAATTGAAAACGTATCGGTCAACCATGAGGGTGAAAGAGGAGGAGATTTAGAATGTAAGCCTATTTCCTGGCTCTGGTCATCGCCTTGGGGCTATTTTCAGTCTGGCCTATTGTGCAGCCGAGCCCAAGTGATGGACCGGTAATCATGCTGCTTGACCATGGCACAGAATAACATTTTGAACAATCAACACCCATCCCTTGAAGCATTCTGCCTTTTGAGCAGAATGCTTCTTTTTATGTCCATAAAATATTTCAAAAAATCTCAATGTCCTTTATTTGGAAATTTAGTATTATAATTGAATTCAGGGGATGGGTGATATGAATAAAAAGCTAAAGCGGAAAATCAGAAAGCTACAGCGGCAATTGGTACGGTTAGTTGAGAAAAAATGTTCTTTTTCCGACAAGGAGGTGGTGCAGCTCAGCCAGCGTTTAGATCGGTACATTCTGATGGCTCAAAAGTCTTCTTCTAAGTCGAAGCTTAAGGTGTGTGGATGATGCAGTATGAAAAGTTATTGGTCGGGGAAAGTGAAGAACGGATTGTCTACCTTACCCGGATCGGATCGATCTTTGAACGGTTATACGGCGTTAAGGATTTACATGACGCTGTATACAGGGCATCGACAGGTGCCGGTATTACGGCTAAAATGTTGGCCGAGCTTGGTTACAGCGGTGAGCAAATTGAGAAGCTTTTACGCGAGCGTTTGTTTTTTTGAACAAAATGAGACGATAGAATCATATTTCGGAAATTAGTTCCAATATTTTGAATAATATGGTACATTGAGTAAGCAAAAAAAGGAGGTAGTATCATGAAAAAAATTACTATATTGTTCCTAGTTATTTGTCTTTGTCTTGTTTTTAGTGTTCCGGTTTCAGCGACTGCAGACAGCGGAAAGGTGGTCTCTATTCCGAACGAGCGAGTTGTGAAGGTGCTTCAAGACAACAATTTTGATTTTACAATTGTAGATGGCAATATTAAGTTGAACCAACCGACTCCAGCAGTTGTCACGAAGGCCAATAATTTGCTAAATTCGCAGTTCCAACAAGCTCCTTCCTATTCAGCTTTTACCTCTTATCCGACTCCTTGGACTCATATGAAAAATCATGACAGAGGGGGCTCGCAAAAATTTGACGCAGCTACGAAAACAGCTTTTGGAGCGGCTTTTCTAGCCTGGGCGAGAAACATAACACTCTCTTGGCAGGAAGTTGTTGGTATCGCGGTTGCTGGGTATGGTGTTTATTATTTTGCAAATTCGCACGTAGAAGACCTATATACGTTTATTAAATACTACTATCGGGAATGGGGACCTGGTCGTTTTGATCACAATGGAACTTTCATTGGAGACTACGAACTTTTAAAAGAAATGAGAGTCACTAAAAATTCCGATGGCACTGACGGTTCTTTTGGTACTGATGCTAGAAGATCGACTATTTTAGATCCTTGGTTCTAAGATTAGGGTGGATAAAACTATATGAATAACATCTTGAAATACTTAATTTTTTTCATAGCAAATTTTGTGCTAACTTATTACTACATTTTCCCTGAACCAAGCTATGCCAGCTCTTTATTGTACTCTTTTCTTATGACACTCTTTATTGCCGTTTTAGATGCAATAAAGAAAAAACCACCATTGTAGCTCGTACCTCAATTTACAAGTGCCGCACCAGGAACTAATGTAACAGTACCTCAACTTGATGTTGCACCGTACAAAGTAGAATCTCTCAACGTAGGGGAACGCACTATTCCAGCATACTACTTTAATACTGAGGCTGAGGCGAAAGCATTTATTGCGAAACAAAAGTGGGAAAGAACGGCAGTCGAAGGATTAAATAGTCTTTCCGCTTCTGCTTCGCCTACTAGGAGTGGCTTTGTTTACGAAGGATTTTTTGGAAATATTAAACACGAATTTAATGAACTATATTTAGAAAACCATAGTGATGTTGCACAGACTTTTGATAGAGAAGTAAAGAGGTCTCATACAACAACGGCTTCAATTGGAATAGATTCGAAATTTCACGATTTTTTTCAACTTAAAACATCACTTTCGTTTGCTAAAACCTACGAGGAAGTTGTTAAGTTTCATGTAAATGTCCCTGGTAAGAAAAAGGCACAGCTTTTAACGTGGAATAATACAGATGTGTATCAATTTTCGAAAAACGGTTCAAAATTTAATGTGTACAGACCTACAGAATCTGAAGGCTCTGCGATTTATTTCTGGAAACTATAAGCACATTAGGGAGAATGGGAGTGAGTAGAAAATTTGCTCACTCTTTTTTATTACTTTAAAATTGTTTAAGAAAAGGTGGTGGAAAAATGATAGCGTCCAGTTTTGAAAAAAATAAATATTTCATTCTTAAAATTATCTCTTTAATAGCAGCTTTAATTGGCGTATATTATTTGCTTAATAGTCCGGAACTAGGGTTAAAATCAACTTCTATTTACATGTCCAATAACACTACAGGAAGTATTGCAACTTCTACATATTCTGTATTTTTGGAATCATCTATTATTTCCTATCGTATTTTGGGGGGGATTTTAACTTTTATTGGTGGTTACTTTTTTTTAAAGCATTAAGATGAAACGGCTCTTGTTCGCATTCTTGCGGCAAGGGCCTCGCTCATTACGTTACAGCACTTTCCACTGCCGCAAGACATCATCGCCGCTGGTGAAACAACTGTCGTGGCGACCTGGAAGAAGAACGACGTGAAACGAGCTGTAGGGCCCATGAGAGCGGAACTGCTCTACCGGAAAGCCCAAAAGTCCATCGGCCTCACGGAAGGCGCTGCGGCGGCCAAGCATGAGCTAGCCATGTATTTGGAGCAGTATGCTATGCTGTGCAGACCAGATCGAAAAGCTGATGGAGATTGTGGCGAATTTGGTGGAACAGATTCCGGGCGCCACAAAGGGGAAACGACCATCAGCAAGTGAGGTCACTGTCGCCTCCGGGCCTTGCTGTTCCGGGCAGCGCTGACGCTAGTCGCCAAGAACCCGGAGTTCCGCGCACTGCATCTGTACTTTTTTCGTTTCACCGCTTATGCACATATTGATCTTTGACAAACGAAGCACGGATAGGCTGGGGGAAATCATCACCATAAGGGCATCGACCCAGGGAGATATGGGAGGGTTAACCGCAAGGGTACATGTGGAGATCCATATGCGACCATACGGCTTTTAAAGCGAGGTGACCACCACCTCTATTCCTGCCAACAAGTAAATCTCATATATTTACTTTACGTCAAATATTATCCTCAATTGCTTCGTGGATCAAAGATGAAAACATGCGAATCAGCGAGAAAAACGAAGAAAACATTAATTCTTTGAGGAAGGTGAAACCTATGAATAAATATGATAAAAAGAATCCCCTCTGGTTCAAAATCGTATGGATGATCGTGGTTGTTGTCGAAATTTACGTATTTTTCATTAATAAACACTTTGTTGTTGGCGTTCTCACCTTAGGCCTATTCTGTATAGCATTTGGCTTTAACAAGTTAAAACATAGCCGCCCACAAGCCATCTTTGCATTTGTTATCGGATTGATATTATTCATTTTAGCGTGGCTATTGTATGCGGCTGAAAACCATTAGAGTTCTGCAAATCTTTTGATTTATCTCCCCCAACATAGATTAAACCGATGCTTACGTCTCGAATAAAGCCAACTGCTTCGGGGCGAACGGCTTGGTCGGCATGCCAAGCTGCTCCAGCATTTTCGCTGTATTGGCCGCTGCGTCCCCGCCTGTTTGAAGACGTTCCTCTACTTTCCGAAAACACCGTTCTTAACGTTCATTGGTTGCCGGTTCCTTATTATGAGGTCACAAAAATAGCTAGAAGCTTTAAAAACTAGATGAGGGGAGAAAGCAGGGTTAGCTGGAGCAATCCCTAAGACCGGATTTTCAGGCTTGAACGGTGATTTACGAATTAATAAAGGGGGAATATGTCCTTGGATATTAAAGAATTACAGCAATTTTTTAATGACATTAGCTTTAGACTCGGAAATATATCAGACCAAACGAGCAGATTTTCAAATCAACCATCGTCTAGCATCGAATCATTAACTTCCGAATTGGCCTATACAAATAATATTCTTACCGTATTAGCTATCATCGTTTTTTTAAAGGTAGCCATTGATCTGTTTTTCAAGATTAAAAAAAATAAACGAGAAAGCCACATGCCACTGGCATGGGGCTTTCTCGTCTTCCGTCCCCCATCGCTCCCACCCGTCAGGTGAAGCTCAGCCAGCGTTTAGATCGGTATATTCTGATCGCTCAAAAGTCTTCTTCTAAGCAGAAGCTGAAGGTGTGTGGATGATGCAGTATGAAAAGTTATTGGACGGAGAAAGTCAAGAGCGTATTTTCTACCTTGCCCGGATCGGCTTGATCTTTGAACGGCTATACGGCATTAAGGATTTGCACGACGCAGTATACAGGGCATCGACAGGTGCCGGGTTTGCCGCCCGAAGGTTGGCCGAGTTTGGCTATACCGACGAGAAAGTTGAGGAGCTCTTACGCGAGCGTTTGTTTTTTTACAGGGCAAACAAAATGGGACAATAGCGTTATGCAGCATTTTTGTTTCATTGTTCGTCAAAATATTGGGAGTTGAGAAAACATCCCAAAAAATACACGATTTAGGGTGGTGACTTTGGACTAGATGGCGCATTAGGTTAGGTGTTTCTTTTTGCTCTGTGCTTCCATTTTGTATCTAATTAAAACAAAGGTGAAGCCGACTAACATTTTTTAGGGTGTAACTCAAACAGCAAAATTCGTAATCAGTTTCACAAAAAAATCAAGGAGTTGAAGATATGAGAAAAAAAAACTTTTTTGGTCACATGCGTTGCGTGCGCTCTTTCTATGTTTTCCGTCGCATCAATTTCTGCATCGTCGGCTAATGCAGGTTCACCAGAACCTGCCGCAAAAAAAGAAGTATCGAGCATTAATTTTCAGCTTCAACAGTTAATTGACCAAGCAAAAAAGGAAGAGCAAAAAAGCTTTGTCGTGCCTTCAGCATTATTATCGTCATTTGAGAAAGCCTCCAAACAATACAAAGTCCCTCGCGATTTGCTGATCCTGATTGGATGGCAAGAATCGAGGTTGAGCAATCACGATGGAAAGCCAAGTTTTGAAAATGGTTTTGGTATTATGAAAGAGTACCCAGATCAAACTCATACCGATCCAGGATCAAATTGGGATTGGGATGTTTACATGAGGTATGTAAGAGCGTGGTACGACGAGTTTAAACGTTGGGAATAATTTGGTATATTGTTTGTTGCACTGTAATGAGGAGTAACGGATTAATCCGTTACTCCTCATTACAGTAAATATACGGAGGTTCCTCAATGAGCAGATCGTTTATTACGCTTTTGATTTTTTGTTGTTTTATTGTAGGATGCAGCCAAACAAAAATAACAACGACAGAGACTTCTCTTTCATTTGGCGGGATATCGATTGGATTTACAGAGAAAGAAATCGTAAATATAATGGGAAAAGCTACATCGATTGATGCAAAATCAAACAATATCAAAGAGATTGTTTACACAGGAACCAAAGGTCCAAATGCGGCTTTCATATTGGAAAATGATCGCCTTAAAGAAGCAACATGGTATCCTTCAGTATATGATGGCAAACTTAAAATACCAATGAAGAAAGAAGATATTGATACTTTGATTGATCCATCAATACTACACAAAGTTGAAAAAGTAGATTGTTATGAGTGGGCCCAATGCAGCAATTACGTTTTTGAGAAGGGGAAAAACAGACTGGAAATACTCCTCGATTGGGAAGGGAAATTGATAGATAGAGTCAAACTTCAATAACTCACAACTAAACAGAAAACGCATCTTGATTTACTAGATGCGTTTTTTCTATGCCCCAAATCAGCTCTAGGACGGCCCCGGAGTTATCTGCATTTGAAGTCAGACAAGAAGCGGCAGCGTCCGGGGTTGGTTGCCTTCTCCGATTGGTGCAAGCGGCTTCCTGTATTAGCGATTTGATTCTTCACGGCGCTTGGGCGCGTTCCGGGAAGCCTTTTTAAATTTATTGATAAGTGAGATTCCGGAATAAAATGCTGACCTCTGGCTCGGGGATCAAGTCCAATTTGCGGATAGCAGCGGACACACAACTCAATCCGTTCCAAGCAGGACACGTCTATTGTTGACGCCGATTTGTTGGCTTCTTAAGCGTGAGAACTTTTGACTGTTCAGTAACTATCTTTTTCTCGTTAACCATGTAATATAATTATGGAGGTGGTTTACATTGGGAATGAGATTTTTATTACTGATAGTGTTAGTGTTAACATTAACATTGGTTGGTTGTAACACGCAAACTGAATCGAGGGCCGATGACTCAAAACTTCAGTCGATAGTTTCTATAAAAGAAGAAGCTATCAAAGGTAAGATAAAAGGTATGGAGATCCAACTAAGGTCTACTTACTCGAAAGTTGTTGAGTTGTATGGAGAACCTAAAGAAATAGGAAATGAGGAGTGTTGGACATATACGCATGATCACCCCAAAACTAAAGTGAATTTTTATTTTAATCATGACTCATGTGCAGGTGATCTCAATGTCTTAAAACCAGAAGCTATTCTCAACAAAATTTCTGTACCAGTAGAGTCACTTAGCGTGACAGCAGAAGATGTAAAATTAGCGTTAGGGAAACCAAATGAAGAATATCCGAGTGAATCTTATGGGGGCTATTATTTGATTTATGAATTAGACCAAAGCCAGTTAGTGTTCTTTGCAAAGGATACATCTCCACCTTTGCAAATTACTAAAGTCCAATTAATCAGCACAAAATGAACATGAGTAAATTTGAGGTAAAGTCTGCCCTGCTAGACAAACAAGGAGAGAGGCAACTACGAGGTTCCGTCCGTACATGCCTGGCGCTCAAGACCCTTGGCGAAAATTTTTCAGAAATGGCCAATCGGCGGGAGCTGGTTGGTATTGTTGGAGCTGCCATAATCGTGTTTGATTAAAATACGGCTCTTGTTCGCATTATTGCGGCAAGGGCCGTTTTTTTAGTTGCCCTCTGCAAATTGAGGAGGCTTTTTTATTTAGCTTGGATCCCCCAGCTCGTTCAGTCGGGCCGACCAAGCGAACGACCGGCGCTAAGGCGGGCAAGAACGGCCCACCTAAGCGCCGGTATGTTCCTTTGGCCGGTCTGATCCTCCTTTGCGTTCCGAAGCCTTTTTGAAGGGATTATGAAAGCAAGGGCAGGGGAAGAAGGAACGTTCCCGGCTGCGCCAGAAACGCGGCCCATTTTTGGCTCTCTTGCCGCTTTCAATACGATAGTCTTCTTCTAAGCAAAAGCTGAAGGTGTGTGGTGTTTATGAAAAATAAAGTATTAGACTAATCGCAAAGCTGGGCTTCATCTGGAAGAACCGGGAACGCGGACTGCGGCGGCTCGGGCCGGCCGCCGTTGCCAGCGCGCCGATCGTAAAGCTGGACTTTATCCGAAAGCACCAAGAACGCGCTCTGCAGCTGTTTGAGCCAAGCCGCCGGCGTCGTCACTGGCGTTCAGTCTACAACTTTATTATCTCAGTCTAATACTTTATTGTTCGGTCTAAATCTTTATTAATCGCGAACATGTGGATGATGCAGTACGAAAACTTGCTGGCTGGGGAAAGTGATGAACGGATTCGTTATCTTGCCCAGATCGGGGCAATCTTTGAACGGTTATACGGCATCAAGGATTTACACGATGCGGTTTGTAGGACATCGTCAGGTGCCGGATTTGCTGCCCGAAGATTGGCTGAGCTTGGCTATACCGACGAGAAAGTTGAGGAGCTCTTGCGCGAG
This sequence comes from Paenibacillus tianmuensis, assembly GCF_900100345.1. Taxonomy (GTDB): domain Bacteria; phylum Bacillota; class Bacilli; order Paenibacillales; family NBRC-103111; genus Paenibacillus_G; species Paenibacillus_G tianmuensis. Next base: position 9,476 of record NZ_FMTT01000027.1, read on the forward strand.
CGTTTGTTTTTTTACAGGGCAAACAAAATGGAAAAATAGAACACAATTGACTTTTGTGCTGCATCCCTTAGCGTACATTTTCCGCGTTTTGTTGTCTCTACCCCTTCTATACATCTGGATGAATAGGGTCAAACGAAATAATAACTGGCATAAACTTTGGAGTCACCATGAAATTATACACAATACCTTCTTTAGATTCGTATGAAACAATATAATCACCAAATTGTGAAGAGTACTCTATTTTTTTATATTTTAATTCCATTTCGTTATACTTCATAGTTATATAAATTGATAAAGTTAACCGTGCGGTTACACGTTGAATTGTTCCCGTCATATGGAATACTAAAATAATGAAAATAATGCTAAGTATAATAGTTTTTTTTCTTTTGAATTTAACCATATTTTTTCTCTCCTTTCGTTTATATTTAAAATAATACATTTAAGTAACAATATTCAAATTTTATAAATATAGTACTTGTTCCAAATTAACTGAACTATTTTGTTGCATAAAAAATGTAAGTGTGGTTTAATCAAGTTGTATTTGTAAAATTTTCTCAAGGAGGAGAATGTATTTTGAGTAAAAAAAAGGTTATAGCAGGGTTGATCGCACTTGCTTCTGTTGCATCGTCTATCATTCCAGTCTCTTACGCATCTAACGAGAAAGGTGAAGTCCATGCGTCGCAAACTCAAAACAATCCTTACATCCAGCAATACAATAAAGAAAATGGAATTACATCGAGAAGTTTAAATTCATCATTGTCAGAAGATGATGAAGCAGTTTACAAAACGCTGACAATCTACTACCAAGAAGATGTAAAGGTTGGCAAAATCCTTGCGCAAGTAGCCAAGGATACGGATGTCCAGATAAAAGCTACATCTATGAAAAAAGAAGATAAGATAGATGTGATGCATAAAATAAAAGAAACTTATTCTTCTGTTAAAGAATCGAGTGATCAAAAGGTCTTAGTAGATTTTATTGAAAGATATGCAAAAGATTCCAAAGACATTGTGTCAATTCAATTTTTAGATGCTGTCAGACCTCAACCAAGTAAAACATTGATACCACAACCAGAAGAAGATATAAAGAAAGGTGTATCTACTTCAAAAACTCAAAATCCAGCACAAAATCCAGCAGCTACCTTAAACTCAAGTTTCAACGCAGCTACGGCAGCCGACTGGGCATACAATAACTATAACAGATACAGCACTGATTTCCCGGCATTTACAAAATGGGGAAGCGATTGCACGAATTTTGTTTCACAAGCCCTATATGCAGCCGGTTTGTCCATGACAGGAAATTGGTATATTTACAAAAAAAACAGTACTTATTTAGTTCCTGAGAGTGCAGAACAATTGAACTATAGTTGGAACCTTTCCGATCCAAGTCCGTGGACAAGCGTTAAAGAATTCTATTCGTTCTGGAGAGGAAAATACATTGCGGGTACTTCTCGTGAAAATTATGAAGAAAAACATAAAGAATTTTTTGATAGAAGTATCTATAGAGGTGATCTAGTAATATTTTCTAAAGGTCTTTCCGGTTGGATAACTATAGCGACACATGTAATGATCATAACTGAGTACGATTCAACGAATAAAGATTTTAAACTTGCAGGTCACTCTAACGAAAGACAAGCGTATCCCCTTTTAGATGCAATCAAGTCTTATTCTAACATAGATTTCTACAGTTTTAGATAAATCAAGGAAATGACCACTAGACAGCAAGTAAAATTCTCCCACCCTTGATTTTAGGTCTTGAGCGGCGATTTTGATTTCGTGGAACAATGCAAAAAAACGGCTCTTGTTCGCATTATTGCGGCAAGGGCCGTTTTTTTTAGTTGCCCTCTGCAAATTGGCGGAGGCTTTTTTATTTTGTTTGGATCCCCCAGCTCGTTCAGTCGGGCCGACCAAGCGAACGACCGGCGCTAAGGCGGGCAAGAACGGCCCACCTAAGCGCCGGTACGTTCCATTGGCCGTCTGATCCTCCTTTGCGTTCCGAAGCTTTTTTGAAGGGATTATGAAAGCAAGGGCAGGGGAAGAAGGAACGTTCCCGGCTGCGCCAGGAACGCGGCCCATTTTTGGCTCTCTTGCCGCTTTCAACACGATACCATAGCCCTTCGGCACGACAAGGGGTACGCTCCGCCGCTGCGGCATATGCTCCCTCCCTGCGGTCAGTCCGCTATTCCTCGCGCCCCTTGTCATGCCGAGGCGTCCACTCCACTTGTCTCCGCTTTGCTACGCCAAATGGAGCCTCCGGGACGCCGATCGGCCGAAGCCTATTCGGGGAAGCTGTTCGATATGGTATGCGTGAGCCAAACGGCAAGCTGATGTGGCCGTGAATTAATCAAAGGAGCGATTCAATGAAGCTGCCCATTTTCACCTATTGCGTCAGACAAATCCAACCCTGTTACGGCGGCTCCGGTTTGGTTAATTTCATAAGCTAAATCCCCAGTACCGCAACCTAAGTCGAGAATACGTTCCCCTTTGGCGGGATTTAATAGTTCAACGGCGCCCTTACCAAATTCGGATACATACCCGAGCTTGCCTATACTACCGGAATCCAAACTTCCATTTCATACAGGTTATTGCCTCTGTCGTAGGTCATTTCAAACTCGGGACCATTCGCGGATTCGTAATTGCAGGTCGGAAACCACTCCCCCCAAATGCGTTTCCACAATGCATGAATGCCGCTTTGTCCATCGGGATATAAACCTGTTGAGAAGATCGCATAGGTTTGCGGAGGAATTGATAGTTTTTCAAACCCTTCCGGCAGACCGCTCTGAGGCAAGTAATACCCGATCATATAGGAAAATACGTTACCTCGCCTGTTGTATAACACTGCATGAAGCTGTCCATTTTCACCTAAACCTGCGGCGGTACGGATTCGGTCAACGGTTCCGTCAGAAATACATTGGCTCCAAAAAGCAGGGATTTCAATATACGGGCTTTCGCCGTCAGCGTTGATTTCAGTCGATACACCGAACATGTCAAAAGCTTGTTTTTCCTCGATTTTGTAGTTCATCTCCGCATCCCCTTTAATTGAAATATGAAAGGACATCCGAGGATAGGCTTTCAGTAACATGCCCTTATCGCGCGCTGACGTAGGCATTATACCGTGCATTTTTTTAAACGCTCTGGAGAATGCTTCGGGTGACTCGTAACCGTACTTCAAAGCGATATCAATGACCTTAACATCTCTGTTTTGAAGTTCGAACGCGGCAAGAGTCAGCCGCCTGCGCCGAATATACTCTGACAGCGGCACATCCGTTATGAACGAAAACATCCGTTGAAAATGATAAGTCGAACAACAGGCAATCTTAGCCGCCTGGTCGTAATCAATAGTCTCAGCCAGATGTGTTTCTATATATTCCATTGCGCTGTTCATGCGATCCAGCCAATCCATACGAATCATCCTTTCAAGATAAATTATAAGATGCGAAGACAAATGAATCCTTGCAATCTATGCACGAAAATATCATGCTTTGTTTATCGGCAGATGTGTCCGGTGCATTTGACTTTTGGATAAGCGTATGTTTCAATGAAACTGATTTGCGGGGGGACTGTTCGCAGTTGAGAAGGTTAAAACCTGACCCTTTGAACCTGTTAGTTAATACTGACGTAGGGAGCAAATAACAATGAATCTTGTTATTTTCCCCTTGTCTGAAATAGGACAAGGGCTTTTTTTTTATTAATGTACCAGAGCGGAGAGGATAGACTTGAAAAAAGTACTAACGATTGCCGGTTCGGATTGCAGCGGAGGCGCCGGTATTCAAGCCGACTTAAAAACGTTCTCGGCGCATGGCGTTTTTGGCATGAGCGTCATTGTTTCGGTGGTCGCCGAAAATACGAGCCGTGTCATTGACATTCAGGATGTCAGGCCGGATATGATCGAAAAACAAATCGATGCCGTGTTTGAAGACATTGATGTGGACGCCGTGAAGATCGGTATGCTCTCACAGCCCGATTGCATGGAGGCCGTCGCTGGAAAGCTCAAACAATACGCTCCCGCCAATATTGTTCTCGACCCTGTGATGTATGCGAAAAACGGCTGTCCGCTTATGAACCCCGACGCCATAGACACACTGATCCAAACGGTTATTCCGTTCGCCGACCTCCTGACCCCCAATATTCCGGAAGCGGAGAAAATCGCCGGTATGTCCATTCACAATGTCGAAGATATGAAAAAATCGGCCGAAGCGATTTACCGAATGGGGTGTAAAAACGTCCTTGTCAAAGGCGGTCATGCCGCAGGAAGCGCGCTGGATATTTTGTTTGACGGGGAACAGTTCTATACGTTTGATTCAGAGCGTATTGAGACCAAAAATACGCATGGCACAGGCTGCACCTATTCATCTGCTATTGCATCCAACCTTGCATTGGGATGTAGCTTACAGGAAGCGGTACACCGGGCAAAGGAATATATCACCATCGCCATTCGGCATTCCTTGTCGATCGGAAAGGGCCACGGCCCCACGCATCATTTTTACGAGCTTTACCAAAACGGTTTAAAGAATGGAGCCGAGATCATCAATGGACAATAACTTAACCTCAAGTATCGGCAATTTAGTGAGCAGCATCCGGCGAACAAAGCCTTTGGTTCACCATCTTACCAATTATGTGACGGTAAACGATTGCGCCAACGTTACGCTTGCCATCGGCGCTTCTCCTATCATGGCTGACGATATCGAGGAAGCTGCTGACATTACTGCAATATCCTCCGCACTTGTGTTGAATATAGGAACATTGAATAGCCGAACCGTAGAATCTATGCTTGCCGCCGGGAAGAAAGCGAACGAGAGGGGCATCCCCGTCGTTTTGGACCCCGTTGGCGCAGGCGCGTCGAAGCTCCGCAATCAGACGGTTAGGATGTTGCTTGAACAATTACAATTCAGTGTCATCCGCGGCAATATGTCTGAAATCCGTTATATCGCCGGACTCCAAGCAACAACGAAAGGGGTGGACGCTTCCGAAGCGGACTTGGAAAACAGTCTGCAAAGCGGCATCGATATTGCGAGCGAATTGGCGGAGCAATATAACTGTACGGTAGCAATCACCGGTGCGGCCGATATCGTATCCGACGGCAAAAGCGTAATTTGTATTGAGAACGGGCATCCGATGCTCGGCTCTATAACCGGTACAGGATGTATGAGCACTTCCCTTATTGGCTCGTTCTGCGGTGTTACGGCGGATTACCGCATGGCGGCCGTCGCTGGTCTTTTGTGTATGGGTATTGCAGGGGAGATTGCTTATGAAACAGCCGGTCAACAAGGAAACGGCAGCTACCGTGTAGCTCTCATCGATGAAATAAGCAAAATGAGCTCCCAGACGATGCACGAGAGGGCTAAAGTATATGAAGCCTGAGCTGGATTGCAGCCTTAATATGGCTACGGGCAGCAGCTTCTAGTGGGATGTTGGACGACCGGCAATGGAAAAGAGGCAGGCATTTTGCCCGCCGTTCCCGAAGGGGAGCGGCGGGCTTTTGGCTGTACGCTGCGCATCAGGCCAAGGACCGCAGCAGTCCGGCCAGCAGCCGGGCTCCCTCGTGCAGCTGGATTTCATTGGCATACGAGTAGCTCAAGCGAATCCGGTCGTCGAGCTCTGTGAGCGGATCGCAGATCGTACCGGGCACGAATGTTAGCGATTGCTCGATGCCTTTCGCAAGCAGCGTTCCCGCTTTGATCCCATCGGGCAGCTTAACCCACAGGTTCAAGCCGCCTGCGGGCTTGCTCCACGACAAGCCGGTACCGGACAACGCTTCCTCCATAATGTTCATCCGCACATGCAGCGCGATGCGGAGCTTCTCCAAGTGCCGCTGCATCCGGTCGGAGAAGAAGAGGAGCAGAAAAATCTTTTGATTCAACAGCGGCGTGCCGTTATCGGCGAGCGACTTAGCGGTCAGCAGATTGCCGATAACCGGCGGCCGGGCCGCCACGGCGGCGATGCGCAAGCCGGGAGCGATATATTTGCTGAAGCTGCGAATGTAGGCGACATACCCTTCCGTATCATAGGTGAACAGGGGCGGAGGAGGAGGCTGCTTAAAGTAAATGTCGTGAAACGGATCGTCCTCCACCAGAAGACAGCGGTGCTCCGCCGCCAGCTCGACCAAGCGCTTTCGCTGCTCCGCGGACACGGTATAGCCCGTCGGGTTGTGAAAAGTCGGGTTGAGATAAAAGAAGCGGGGCTTGCGCTCCTTCATCAGCCTCGCCACCTGTTCCAAATCATAGCCGTGCGGATGGATGTCCACGGCGGCCAACTGCGCGCCGTAGCTGCGGAAGATATCCATCGCCGCGCCGTAGGTCGGACGGTCCACGAGCACGATGTCCCGCGGCTTGAGCAGCGTTTTGGCCAGCAAGTCCAGCGCTTGCTGCGCCCCGGAAGTGATCAGCAGCTCCCCGGGCGTGAGAGCAAGGTGGTGCTCGGCCGCCAAGTATTCGGCCATCGCTTCACGCAGCTCCTCGTCGCCTTGGACGGGCGCGTAGGTTCCGAGCACTTTGGGATACAGATCGAAGGCTTGCTTGACGTAAGCCGAGAGGTACTGATTCGGCAGCAGATTCGGATCGAGCAGCGCCTGGGAGAACTGGTAAACCACCGGAACCCGCTGGATGTCCGATAGCGGATTTTGTTGAATATGAGAATGTATGGCAGGCGTCGCCGTCTGGTCGGACGGCAAGGCGCCGGTGTTGATATAATAGCCGGATTTGTCTTTCACATACGCTTTGCCACTCTGCTTCAGCAACTGGTAGGCTTTGAACACGGTCAGCCGGTGAACGCCCAGCTCCTGGGCCAGCTCGCGGATCGAAGGAAGCTTGCCGCGCTCGCTCCATTCCCCCCGGTCGATCCGTTTCAGGATATCGTCGCAGACGCTCTCGTACAGCCGGGCAGGCCGGGCGGCGGATGGGTAGATTTTGCTCACGCGTCGCACGCTCCTTTCATTATATCCATTGTAGCACTATTTTTTGAAATCTGTTCTGCGATATTCGATCTGTTCTGTGCCCCTTCTTCTATGATGGAGAAATAGAAGGAGGAGAGAGACATGGTGTGGTTGGGCTATGCAGTCATGTGTTTGATTTTCGGCACGACGTTTTTAATGATCAAGGTAGGGATTGACGCGGGGCTGCCTCCGTTCCTCTCAGCCGGAGTACGGTTCCTGCTTGCGGGCGCGATTATCTTCGTCTGGGCGTTGGCGACGGGAAAAGTGCGTTTCTCGCTGTTGTGGCGCAAGGACCTGCTGCCGACGGGGATCGGGCTGACGTTCGGCACATTCGCGACGCTGTATTGGGCCGAGCAGCATGTGAGCTCCGGGTTGGCGGCGATTTTATCCGCGACGGGGCCGATTTTCTTATTGCTGATTCAAAGCATCGTGCTTCGGAGCAAGGCAAGCCGCAGCTCCGTCATCGGGTGCGTGCTCGGCTTTGCGGGAGTGGGACTGCTGGTTGCGCCTAATCTGTCCGTGGAGACGAATGTGCTCTGGGTGGTTGGCTGCGCCGCGATTCTGGTCGGGGAACTGTTCTATGCGTCGGGTGCGCTCTATGCGAAGCGGGCGCTTGTGCGGTACCCGGAGACGTCGCCGCTGGCGTTGAACGCCATACAAATGATGCACGGGGGGATCCTGCTGTTCGTTCTGTCCCTGTTCACGGAGCGCGTGCCGATGGAAGCTTTGGCCACGGGGCAGGGGATCGGAGCGCTGTTGTATTTGACCGTGGTCGGGTCGATGATGGGACACAGCTTGTTTTACTGGCTCGTGGCGCGGACGAATCCGTTCTTCCCGACCACGTGGCTCTATATTTCACCGTTGATCGCCTTTGCGTTAGGCGCTCTGTTGTATGGGGAAGCGGTCACTTGGGGGGCCGTCGCGGGCGGCATAACGATCATCGTCGGCATTTTGCTTGTGAACCTCGACGCGATCCTTGGGGTGAGGTCGGCCAAGCGGACGCAAGGGGCGGCGGTTCAAGCGAAGCAGGCAGGGTGACGAGTTCATGAAGTCCAGGCAGGATCAGGGACAGGAGTCCTTGGCAGACAGGATGCTTGTTCCCTCCTTCGAACTATTTTCTACCAAATAATTGAAACATAGTAATTATAACGGTATAATAGGGATGTATTTACAAATATTATCCATCGGAGGGAAATCATGAAAAAGAAAATCGTCTCTGCCGCATTATCGACGGCCTTGGTGCTGTCCGTCTCCGCCTCGGTTATGGCAAGCAGTCCAACGGAATCCGTAACTGTGGGCGCTTCCGGCCACTCTGCCGGTGCAGCCGCGCCTCGCAACTTGGATGCCGAGCATTTGAATTTGGAAGCAAGAGAGGTTGTGAAATATTACTCGCTGACTTCTTACGAGGAGTCCGAAAAAGAAGCTTTTGTCCTGAATAAAGGAGAAGAGCTTACCGTTTTCGTCTATAACTCGGGGTTCCCCATCACTTATACCGTGTACGATGCTGACGGTCAAGCACTTGGCACTTATAATACGTATACCCCTTACGGCCGTATTTTTACAGCGCAGAAAAACGGTCCGCTGTACGTTCAGTTTAAGGCCGGGGCGAACAGCTCTTTCGTGAAAAAAATGAACTTCTCCGCCAAGTTTTCAATTTCGAGATAGTGTTCGGGTTACCGTTTCTCAAATTGGCAGAGTTAGGGTATAGGAGGTTTGTGAAGGGCGCCACGCTATGAAGTGGCGCCCTATCGCTGTAGGGGACGATTCTGCACGACATGCTCCTGTGGAGAAACTGTTGAGAAATTTTACAAGCAACCCCGCCACTTTCTTTTGCAGTACCTGCTGTTATTAGTCCACGAATGATCCAAATCATAATTGGAACTGCTCTTTTATTTAACACATTTCACTTCAAAGTCTAGTAGATGCCGAGATGCTTCTAAGTTAGCTACTCCCCCCTCTTTTGTACATAAATCCATTTTACTGTGGGCTGCACTAGCATTTTTGTTAATGATCACAGTAAAAGTAACACCCAATAAAATAACCCCGACACCTACCAACGATGTGACAAAATAGACTTTTTTTATGTTTTTCATACTTGGTAATAGTATAGATCAATTTTTACAAAATTAAAATATAATACAAAAAAGGAATATTTATATTTTTTTCTGCATTATGCGCTGTTGGTTCGGCTTGGTCAGTCGCTGCCACAGTTTTTTTGTTGCCGCGTACTGACACAATCGACGGGCCGTTTCGACATCCGGACCGCGAAAGAGCGGCTATGATGTCGATAGTTCAGGATAAATTTACTATTGACCGAAGGTAAACTAGCCAAGTCAGCGTATAAAAAAAATGTTCTCTAGTAGTTCTATCAACTCATCTCAAGCCGCTAGGGATACCTTATACTAATAATGAAGTAAAAATAAGGGAGGTATGGTAAATTGAAGAAGCTAACATGCAGTTTAATCATTTCCGGTCTGGCTTACTTCGGCACCGCATCGGTGAGCTTGGGGGTTCCGGCTTATGGCGGAACGGAAGTGTACAAGCAGCCGACAGGGGAGACGTTTCAAGCGGCTCTGCAGGGTGACGAATGGCTGAACTGGACGAAGGGGATGGATGACGAAGTATTAGTGCGGGACGAAAACGGTTTTTGGAATTATGCTGAAATTGATGGCATCAAATTGAAGCCGAGCGGGGCAAAAGTGAACATTGACCCGCAACCGGCGCAGGCGCTCAAGCAAGAGCAGCTGATGGAGTGGGCGAAGGAACAGCAGATCGTGGAGAAGATCAAATCCAATGTCGCGCCGTTTCTCGGCGAGCCCGATCCCGGCCCGTCCCTTGCGCCGATCAACACCGGCAGCTCCCGCAAGCTGCTTGTGATGCTCGTGGAGTTCGCCGATATCGGCATGAAATATTCCGATAGCGAATGGAACGACCGCTTCTTCGGCAATAAGGAAGGCACGGTCAAACATTACTACAAAGAGGTCAGCGCAGGTAAAATGACGATCGGCCCTGCGGCGGAATCCTACGGTACAGCAGGCGACGGCATCGTTCGTGTCAAGCTCGGCTATCCTCACCCGAATACGAAGGGCGACATCGGAGAGGCCAACAAAAAAATCGTCAGGGACGCTATAGCGGCTGCCGATCCGTACGTCAATTTTGCCAGCTTCGACACGAACAACGATGGTAAGGTGACCCGGGACGAGCTGTTTCTGGTTACCGTTACGGCCGGTTATGAAACCGCTTACGGAGGTGACCAAACGCCGAGGCCGAGTCTGTGGGCGCACCGCTGGTCGGCGGGAACATGGCAGGGAGACGGCAAAACGGTGAATCTGGAATATATCCAGCAAGGTGAAATCCATGGTAGGCCTGGCAGCGCCGACCATATGGCGACGATGGGCGTGCTCGTTCACGAAATCGGTCATTTGTTCGGTCTGCCCGATCTGTATGACAGCGAACCTAGGAACGGTGAGTCCATGGGTATCGGTCCACACAGCCTGATGGCCGGCGGGTCGTGGACCTCTTATGGGAACAACCATTCGGGGTCCACGCCAGTTCATATGGACGCTTGGTCCAAATACCAGCTCGGGTGGGTGAAGCCGACGGAAGTGAACGCTAACGGCTCGTTTACGCTCAATTCGTTTCAACCGTCCAACCCGAATGCGTACAACGTCGTCAAGATCAATACAAGCACGCCGGGACAGTTTTTCCTGCTGGAGAACCGCGGCTTTACGGGATATGACCGGGGGCTGGAAAAGGCGCTGAACGGCGGCAAGCCTGGCGTAGCGATCTGGCACGTAGACGAGACGCAGAAAGGCAATGGGGATGTGAATCGGAAGCTGGTCGATCTCGAAGAAGCCAACGAAGGCACGCTCGGCTACAGCCAGCTCGATACCAACAAGAAAGGGGTGAAGTACGACCACTATTACGCAAGCGGTGTCAATACATCGTTCGGCCCGAAGACGAAGCCTTCGAGCACGACTTACGAAGGAGTCGATACGAAAATCTCCGTGAACGTGAACAGCCCCGGCAGCAGCGCCATGAAGGTCGGAGTCAAGATCGGCGGTACGACCGGCTCGGGGAAGGCGACCAGCGTTCCCGGCTCCCCCAGCCTAAACCACAACAACTGGTCCAACGAGAAGGACTATGCGATCACGATGGACATGTGGTGGGGAAATAACGGCGACCAGTGGAGATTGTACGAAAACGATACGCTTGTCCACGAGGAAGAGCTGACGGACAACAGCTCGCAAGCGCAGAATGCGGTCAAAACCTTCACGAATCAAAAACCCGGAACGTATATTTATACGGCCGAGCTGATTAACTCGTTCGGTACCACGAAATCTTCTCCGATTACAGTCCGCGTGAAGTAAACATAAGGGAGCCGGCGATGCCGCGCTCCCTTTCAATCGTTACTGGAACCGGATCACAATTGAATCTCAATCGTCGTCCCGCGACCGACCTCGCTGCGAATCTTAATTTCTCCGTCGTGCTCCTGGATAATATCTTTGGCTATCGCCATGCCGAGCCCGGAGCCTTTATGCGCATCTCCGGTGTTGGTTCCGCGGTAATAGCGGTCGAATATTTTATCGAGTTCTTCTTTTCGGATGCCTTTGCCGTTATCTTGGACGACAATGCGGGTCCGATCGGTCTTTTCAATCCGGACGGCGATATTCACGTTGGCGTCATTATGGATAAGCGCATTATAAATTAAATTGTGTATTGCTCTCCGAACAAGAATTTCATCCACCTCCGCCGGGATGTTCTCTTGATTGGCATGAAATTCAATATGTCGCCTGGCGTATTTCGGGTCATTGACGATGTCGATCACGATATTCCGCAATAATACGACCAGATTGGTCGTTTTTTTGTTTAACGTCAGTTCTTTATTCTTCAATCTTGTCGTTAAGCTTAAATCCTCAATGACCTCTTTGATATAAAGCGACTTTTTCTCGATAATGTCGGCGTACTCCCGGATTTCGTCTTCGGTAAAGCGATAATCCGGGTCCTTCATCATTTCGGCAAAGCCTTGAATCGAGGCCAGCGGCGTTTTAATATCGTGGGAGATGTTGGTAACCCATTCCTCTTTCATCCGGTCCAATTTTTTTCGTTCGGACTCATTCGCCTTAAGATGATTGGACAACTGATTGATATTTAAAAATACTTGTTTAAAGACTCCCGTCGGCCGGGCATGAAAATATTCATGGTTTGCCAGTCGTTTGATCCCGTCGATTAGCGTATACAGCGGCTTGGTCAGCCGTTGGCTCAAGAAATACCCGATCAGTAACGTAATCAAAATATCGATAACGAGAACGATGCCTCCGACCTGAACCATGCGAAACAACGATTGATTATCGTACAAAATAACATACCGGTTGATATTGCGGTTTTCCATTCCGATCAAATAGCTGTAGGCGCGGCCGCCCGCTTTCTTTTCTCCGACAAAAACCGTCGTTTCGCCATTCACTTCCTTGTACTTGTACATTTGAACGATTTCCGAAGGAGTATAGCTTTTCTTTAACCCTTCCGGGGCTTTGTAGCGGAAGAGCTCCTTACCGGTTTCATCCAAAATTTGAATCCATGCGTTCCTGCTGCTTAGCTCTTCCTTGCCTGGGTCGGCAATCGTCGGCGCATCGCCGGAAATCGTGATCTGATCCTGAAACTGTCGTGTAAATAGCTCGGGAGAGTGCTCCTCTTCTTGAAAGATGGGGATGTTTAAGACAGACTGAGCCATGAACAAAGCAAGCATAAGGAACAGGTTTACGAAAATAATGAAGAGGACCACGAAGACAACCGAGATCAGATATCTTACTGTTAACTTCCATTTCATAACCTATTCATCCGCGATGGCTAGTTTGTAGCCCAAGCCTTTGACGGTAATTAGATAGCGGGGTTGGGAAGGCTGCTCTTCAATTTTTTCCCGCAGCCTCCGGATATGAACCATCACCGTATTATCAATGCCGATAAAATCCTCCCCCCAGACGGCGTCGTAAAGCCTTTCCTTGCTGATCACTTTATTTGCGTTCTGGAGGAAATACTTCATTAATCCAAGCTCTTTCGGCTTTAGTTCAATGCTAATCCCGTTCTTTAAACATTCTGCTTTCTGTTCGTTTAAGGCAAAGGGTCCCGCTGTTAAGATCGTATCCTTCACGGCCTCCGGCTGCATATAATCGGCTCGGCGCAATTGGGCTTTCACGCGGTAAGCCAGCTCTTTGGGGCTGAACGGCTTGGTAATATAATCGTCGCCGCCGATGGCGAAGCCTAAAATTTTGTCGATTTCCTCCGTCTTGGCCGATAAAAATAAAATCGGAACCTTCGAGATCGCTCGGATTTGCCTGCACACGTCATAGCCTTCCCCATCCGGGAGCATAATGTCCAGCAGCACAAGATCCGGCTGCTTTTGCTGGAATTGAACGAACCCGTCTTCCACCGTCGTGGACGTGATGACATGCTCGATGCCTTCTTTGCGCAGAACCGTGGCCACAAGCTTCAATATGGCTTCCTCATCGTCTATAATCAAAACCTTTTTGTTGATCGACATGTCATCGTGCCTCCTGGGATGGGAAAGGTTTAATGTAACCCTATTTATGTGAGAGTATGCGGTACTTTTTATTATTTATCAAGCAGCAAGAAAGCCATGCTGCCTCAGCTTCTTGCGCATTGTCCGGATTTATTTGGCAGTTTGTTTTTTTCCGTAGGTCATGAACCGCCATGCTTTCTCCAACGGACCCATCTTAAAGTAGCGGAACCACAGGCTGCTGTAGACGAGCTGCACGATCATAATCAGACAGGCGATGAGGACCACATTGGCGGGAGATACCGTCTCCAGGCCCATGATCGAGATGAACAACGATCCAATTAAGCTTTGGGCGACATAATTCGTCAGCGCCATCTGGCCTACGCGTGCGAAGGGCTGAAGCATCGTCCGGGCTGTCTGATGCTCAAGCACCAAAAACAACGATGTCGCATACAATAAGACCCCCGGAATGGCGCTCAAGGAAACGATGAGCTTCAGGTCCTCCGCTCCATGCTGAGCCGCTGTCCAGATCCAGACCGACAATCCGATAAAGATCGGCAAGGACCCAAGCTGCACCAAGCGAATCCGCTTTTTCAATTGTCCGATCCGTCTGATCCAGTCGGCCTTCGCCGCCAGAAATCCGGCTAGAAACATCATGAAGATTAAAGTCGTATCGGAGATCACAAAATCGACCACGCTGGATAACGGAACTGTGCCCCCCATCGCGAGTTTCAAGAGGAGCGCAAGCAAGTATACTCCGGCGATTCCGCCAAGCCAATTGCGGATCGTCGTCACCTTGGCCCGGTAAAATGGAAGCAGGAACAGACCGATCAACGCGTACATGGGCAAGATGGTGCCCCAGAAGACAAAGACATGAATCACGCCGAGGAGAAGGAGCGCCAGCAAGCGGCGGGCAAACCGCCAGAGCGGCTTGTCCCCCCGCTGCTCGGCGCGCGAGGCGAAGATGTAAAAGCCGACGCCGAACAGGAATGAGAAGATGGAGAAAAACTTCTTTTCCACGAACATGAGAATCAGGGTGTCGATCGCTTGATTAATTCCGGCGTACTCCGGTATGATCATTCCTTCAGTGAGGACGATATATCCTTTCACATTGATAAATAAGATTCCGAATAACGCAAGCCCCCGAATGATATCCAAGGCTGCGATCCTTTCTTGCTGTGGGATGGATGGGTTCATATTGGCCTGCTCCTTACGATCCTTTGATTTATTGCAATTGCTGACTTGCTTTCCCGGGCAGCTCTTCTTTCGTGACTTCTTGGTAAGAGGTCACGCCTTTTCCTTCTTTCACAAACAGACTGAGGTATGCTTTCTCCCGAAGCTGCTTGGGGGCGGAGAACTTCAGTGTCTTTTGCTGCCCGTTCTTGTCAAATGCCGGCAGCTCGTATTCGTATCTGACCATGATTTCTCCGTTGTCGATATTATCTTCAAGCTTCTTTCCTTGTCCTTGAACCTGCGTATAATAGACGTCCGCCCCCAGCCGATTCAGATTGACGTTCTGTAGCAAGAACAAGCCTCCGAATAAAAGAGCCGCGATGACGATGCAAGAAATGATTATTTTTTTCATAGTCCTCTCCCGTTCCATATGTTATGCATTCGATTTGGTTACAATTTTGTAGTAGGTGTTCACAGTTAAGAAGTAATAAACGATGTACATGCAAGCGTAGGTGCCTATGCAGATCAAGACGGGAATCGCCAGATTCGTATGGATGAGTCTGGATAGAGCGGTTAAAGCGACGGCGCAATGCGCAATTCCCGCGATTAACGGCAGGGCGAAGACGAATAAAATTTGTTTGGCGATCGATTTTCGAATTTCTTTTTTGTTCAAGCCGATCTTGTGCAAAATGACGTAGCGGTCCTTGTCCGCATTGGCTTCCGTAAGCTGTTTAAAGTAAATAATACTTCCCGTGGCGGCGAGAAAAACCAATCCCAGGAACCCGCCCATAAAAATGATGAGTCCGGTGGATTCCATACCGGCGGCATAATCCGTATAGAAGCTGGAAAAGCGTGCTTCCCGCGGCAGCATGGATTGAATCTCGCTCGTTAATAGCTTGGCGTCGTCCTCGTGCGTAATCTTGTAAGCTTCCAAATTCACGATAGGGGCTTCTTGTTGCAATCTGGCAAAGACCTCATCGCTAACGACGACCGTCGTACTCGCCGTCCGAAGATTGAGGACGTTATACCGCTTTAAGCTTGTGAAGGTAACGTTCTCCGCAAGCTCCTTCGCCTTCAAGGACACCGTCGAGCTTACATATTCGGGCGATAGTCCTTCGTAATACCCCGCATCCAATACGGCCGCTTCTTGTCCATGCAGCGCCAGCGAATCTTTTCGTTGCTGGACTTCCGCCAGTTTGTTAAAAGCTGTATTGGTAATGACGGTATAGCTCACGATATCGCTGGAAATTTTACTGTTTAGGCTCGTAATATCTACCTTCATTTGCAGGGCCGGAATGCGCTCATGATAAACAACCTCGTGCTTCCTATCGCGCGAAACCCGGTCTTGGACTTCATTCGTTGTGCGTTGGTCGTTCGCTATAAACATCATGCTGTTCGGATTGGCAAGCACGACGCTGCTTCGGTTGTTGTAATAGAAGCTGTACGCCGTTCCGACAGCCGTCAATGTCGTCGCGCTCAGGACGGCAATGATCGTTAACGTGCGGGCATTTCCTTTCATACGGTACAGAAGCTGGGAGGTGCTGATGAGATGGATACCGTTCCAAAATCGCTTTTTGTTGTTCCGGGCCATCTTTAACAGGTACACGATGAAGGTACTGTACAGTAAATAAGTACCTATAATCACGGTAATAATGATCACGAGCGGCGTTACCATGAAGCCTATTGTACGCCAAACGGCCGACTCCAATAGGTTTTGAAGCGCCAGCCAGTAGCCGATGCCAATGCATAGTACGGCTAACAACGCCATCACCAAGGAGGCTTTCGGTTCTTGCTCCCCCTCTTTGTCCGCCTGAAACAGCTCGATTAATTTGAACCGGTAAATCAATCGGTACCCGTGAAGCGACGTAATGACGGTAATCACGGTGAATACAACGATCGTATGGATCACTGCTTGCGGCGAAATATGAAAATTCGCCATTGCGTCGTAGCCCATGATCTTCATCAAAAGCGTCACAAACCCTTGGGACAATAGGGACCCGAGCAAGATGCCGATCAGGAGAGCCAAGAGGCCCATCATCAAGTTTTCGTAGAACAGCATCCGGCCGATTTGCTTCTTCCGCACGCCGAGCAGCGAGTACAGGCCGACTTCTTTTTTACGCTTGCGGGTGAAGAAGGCATTGGAGTACCAGATGAAAATAGCGACGAAAATCATTAAGACCGCCGAAGCTCCGTTAAAGACAGAGCTGATTTTGGTCGACGCGTCCGATGTAGCCAGGATCGTCGAATCGTATTTTAACGAAACGAATGTAAAGTAGATGACGATGCTAAAAATCATCGAAGCAAAGTACAGGAAGTAGTTGGTGAAGTTTTTCCGGATGTTTTTTCCGGCAAGCTGAACTAGCGTCATTTACCGCCCACCTCCAAGTGAAGCAAGGACGTCCAATATCTTCTGGAAAAATTCCTGCCGCGATTGCTGGAGCTTATGAATTTCGGCGTACATGCTGCCGTCTTTAATAAACAAGATTCGTTTGCAGAAGCTTGCGGCGAACGCGTCATGCGTTACCATCATGATCGTCGATCGATGCCGTTCGTTGAGCAGGGTCAAGCTTTCGAGCAGGCCGGTAGCCGATTTCGAATCCAGTGCGCCCGTCGGCTCGTCCGCCAAGATCAAGCTCGGATTGGCGACAATGGCTCGCGAAGCGGCCGTCCGCTGTTTCTGGCCCCCGGAGATGTGGTAGGGATATTTATCGAGAATATCCCGAATGCCGAACGTATCGGCGATTTCATGGACACGCGCTTCGATTTCCTTGGCCGGAACCTTCGATAAGGCGAGCGGAAGCAAAATGTTTTCCTTCACCGTCAGCGTATCGAGAAGGTTATAGTCCTGAAAAATAAAGCCGAGCTGATTGCGGCGGAAGTCCGACAGTTGTTCCTCGTTCATCTTCACGATATGTTGACCGGCGATGACGATTTCTCCGGACGATGGGGTATCGATGGTGGACAAAATATTGAGCAAGGTGGATTTCCCTGCCCCCGAAGGCCCCATGATACCGATAAACTCACTTTCCTTCACTTCCAGATCGATATCTTCTAGCGCTTTGTATTGATTTTCCTTCGTGCCGTATATTTTCTGAACGTTACTTGCCTGTAAGATGGTTTTCATTGCAATCCTCCTTGTATCTCTACAAAGACGATTATAGTTCGCCGTACCTTACAGCGTTTTAATAGGAACCTTACAGGAACCTTAAAAAAAGTAGGGGGATGAGAAAGGGGGTTGTAAACAAGCTTTATGATCCTGATCCCCTTTTTTGAAGGATTTTTTGGTAATTTGTCGAAAACAGATTATCATGTCAAACTTCGACAAAAAAAGGAATAGGCGGGTCAAGAAAAATGCGGCGATCTATTTTTATACTTATCATTTTCATGATGTCGGTCATGCTTGAGGATTCGCTACGAACGGCTCATGCGGAAGAACAGCGGATCGAGGTCATCCTAGACGGCGAACGAATGACATTTCCTACGGACCCGGTGCTCATCGACGGTTCGGTGTTCGTCCCCATGCGTACTTTATTCGAAAACCTCGGGTACCGTGTGAAATGGTTTTTGAACAAGCAGTACATTTCCGCAGAAAAACAAGGCAAAACACTGGATATGGAAATAGATTGGCCCTATGCGTCTGTGGACAATGAACAAATAATTCCCTTGTCCTTGCCGCCGCGTTTGATCGATGGCAGCGCCTATGTGCCTTTGCGGTTTGTCGGTGAAGTTTCGGGCATGCGTGTGAAATGGGACACCGCATCGAAAACGGTATTCATACAAGATGCTATAGACGAAATACTCAGGGAGACGCTGACCGACGCGCTCAAGCC
The DNA here is from genome assembly GCF_900100345.1 of Paenibacillus tianmuensis. Taxonomy (GTDB): domain Bacteria; phylum Bacillota; class Bacilli; order Paenibacillales; family NBRC-103111; genus Paenibacillus_G; species Paenibacillus_G tianmuensis. Next base: position 27,921 of record NZ_FMTT01000027.1, read on the forward strand.
CGATTCGTACGAAGAGCAAGGTGTGCTTCCCTACCGTAATCTAACGATGGACTTTGACAAACAAAGACGCTTGATCACGTTTACGATCGAGTTAAATGACGGTCGTCTGAAGTCCGGCTCCTCCGCAGGGGCGAGCCATCCGTTTGCTCAGTACATATCCCTCGCCGAAAAACGCTTGCCCGAAACAGCGATGTCTTTGTATCGAAAAGTATCAAAAGAGGCAAAGGAAGTACACATTCGAGTCGTGTATGAGAACCACCTGCTTCAGCAATATTCGGTCCCCAATCCCAATGAGATGAACGAGCCTGATCCTAGTTTTGTCGTCGAAGCGAACGGCACCGGCCAAATCGCGCTAAAGTATTTTGACCAAGAAGGAAGAGGGCTCAGCCTCTCTCCTCCCGCGGGCATGGATCTGATTGAGGAGTCCAAGATTGCTTCGACGGTCAGAACCCACCTGAAGGCGATTCGTGAGGGAGATGCTAGCCTCTATCTGAACACGATCAGTGATACTAGCGACCAGAAGGCTGCTAAGGCTAACGCCGACTATATCCAGGCGCATCCAATAGACGTCACACCAGAGAAGATGGCCTTTCTTCACATGACCGATCGAATGGCAATCGTTACCGTTTCAGAGCAGTACCGGATTAGTTCACAACTGCGAAAGCGCGAGCCGTATTATGTGCTGATCCGGACGACCGATGGCGATTGGAAGATGGAAGGGAATGACTCCTCCCGACTTGACTACTACTGGGACGGTCAAATTTCCAAAGATGGTTATGAACTTGAACCCTTTACCGATAAGGACAAGAGCGAGGTTCGCAAACTGCTTGAGGCAAGGTTATCCGCCATGAATGCTGAGGACGTGGAAGCCTATGAGGCAACTAACGACCCTGCCTCCCTGAACTCCGGGAGGATCCCGATGGCCGAACAGTTTAAAAAATCCGAGCTGGAGTACCAACTGTTCCCTGAGGACTTGACTTTTATTGGAACAAAAACAGATCTAATAGACATCTTAAGCAGCACGGACACTGTCCGACTGTATTATGTGACGGGGCATGTGCTGTACAAGAAAAAACCATCGGACAATTCGTATTTTCGGAGCCAGCATCGGTTTGTGTTGTATGCGCTGAGCAAGAAGGACGGCCGGTACTTTGTGTGGGAAACATCGGAGCTCGGAGTTCGCTACGCCAGCATGTATTCTCTAGAATCCGCGGCACGTTTGTTGGATCCGAATTTCAATCCGTTGAAAGGGCACGAGCTCAAGCGGTAAACGACGCAAGGATACGTCGGCAAGCTTAAGCTATTCAATATGAGTAAGAAGAAAGTCGCTAGGCACGGATGCCTTCCTGGTGGCTTTTGTCACCTGTTTTAGCAAGAAAGAGTTATTTCGCATCATGTCATTATCGCAAAAATGGAGCTTTGTCACTATTAGAGTGACAAAGCTCCATTTTTGATTTTGTGGGATTTACCCTATGGAGACGAACCGTGGGCGGGTAAATCCACAATCCGCCGCCAAGTATTGAATCGGATGTTTGGAGACGTTGCTTGAATCCCAGTTCAAAATTTAAGATCGATAGATCGGTCGCTTCGAATATTGATCCATATCCTCGCATATTCCGTGTAAAACATCAGGAAGTACTGTTTATAGCTTTTTGCTACTGTTTTGCTACAAAAAGGACAGGAGATTAGAGAAAGTTAGAAATATTAAGGTTATGTGCTTGTTTATAAATCATTCACTTTTTCTACTGTGATATACGTTTAGGAATTGTGATAACTTTTTGGAGATCAAAATCCAAGTCCCTGTTTACATATTTGTCGAAAAATTCACTATCTACCCCTGTCATTTGATGAAAAAAAGATATTTCAACTGTCCATTCTTTTTCTATCATCTGACGAACATCTACAAGTTTCTTAGTTGCAATAAAATCAATTATGGTTTTAATTTTCAGTGGTTTCTGAAGTAAAATTGACTTATCCAGTGGCTCCACTTCCAGATAGCTTTTTCGATGTAATGCAGCATAAAAATTTCGATGATCTTTTGCTTCAATAATCCCTAATTTATTCGCTCGATAACCCAATACTTGCAATGATACCTTCCACTTTCTTTTCAAATCTAGATAAGCATCTGGATTTGTAATAGCCGTAATCTCTTCCATGTCAACTATAAACTCGTCTTCTGGCAATAAAAATGCTCCTGCAAATAAATTAGCCTCATTCTCAAAATGTTTATGTTCTTTTCTGTTTAAACTTGTGAATTCAACCCGATAATGGAGCAACAAATGGCCTAGTTCATGTGCAAGATCAAAATTTCTTCGTGCAGCGGATTGTTTTATATTTCCCAAAATTATATAAGCTCGGTTTTTTCGGGTCCATAAACTGTAGGCATCAATTTCTTCACCAATTGCTTTTTCAAATACGAAAACTCCACTCTTTTCAATTAAATACATGAGTTCATCGTTTGTGTCATGTAAAAAGCCCAGCTTTTCCCTCGCTAACTGAGCCACTTTATTGATTTGAGTCAACCTACTGTCGTCTGTTCTGTTTAAGTAATCAATTACTTCATCCCGTAACTTAACAATTTTCAATGTCGGGAGACTAATTTTAGCTGTAATATGCTCTACAAACGCATCCAAAAATTCAACATGCTTTGCTTCTGACTGCGTCCTTGAAATTGTATTCATTATCTTTGAACGATAAGCGATATTCATTACATCGACATTTGAAGTTACATTATAAAGTGATATCATGTCTTGAGTATAAAAATACTTACTCTTCACTTTAAATATTCGCTTTAACTCGTTTACAATTTGCACTTTGGGTGTTGTATACGAATTTTCATACTGCCAAATCGCTTGTTCGGTTACATCCAACATTTCAGAGAGCTGTTTTCTAGAATAACCATGCATGATTCGTAAATTGGTAAGATTTTCACCAATGAACATGCTTGCTCCCTCCTTACCTCTAACTATTCAATTTGTTGCTCATCATCCAATATTCCGATATCGTATGCCGCCGGATCCATAATTTCCTCACCCATCTCTGGTGCAATCACTTCACGATCCTCATCAGTTAATTCTGCACCAAATATAAAGTCAGATAGATCTTCAACTAAATACGCCACATTATCACTTGGATTAGGCAAATAATGTTTTACTTCAGAAATCTGATATGCCTCATCAAGGGCATATGTAAGGATATGAAACTCAGTATAAGACGATTGAAAGTTTTCTAATTCTTCTTTCACCCGGTTCTCAGAAACAAAAAACGAAAGTTGCTCATATCTCTCAAATATTTTACCTTCTTGATGGAAATCTGAAAACACCAAGTCTTTATTAATTTTAGATAGTTCATGTAAATAAGTTCGATGTGATCCTTTATTACCTTTATTCGCAGGTAATTTAGACTGTGAAAAACATTTCTCGTTAAAATATGCTGCATTCTTAATTAGAAAAAGAATCTTAGACTCGCCATGAATAAATTGAAGATAGTCCCATGTTAAGCCTGCTTTAGATTTTTTATATTTAAAACCATAGTCAACACACTCTTCTGCAATTTTACTTTCAATGAAATTTCCTTTAGTCCATGCAAACGCTGAACTTATCTTCATTTTCACCTTTCTATCCTTACGATGTTCGATGTACTCACGATACCCTTCTACAATAGCTTCAACAATCATTTTATTATGCTCAGAATTAAATTTATATTGTTCCAAATTTATCACTCCTATTCATAATAAATAAGCCTTCTTTAGTTTAATTCAAAACCATGCTTTTGGAAATGATTTTTTGTTGTTTTATTAAAGTTATTTCAAAAATACCAGTCCATATTTAAACTTACCACATACAACCTAGAACTATGGGTCAAGGAAAAGCAAAAATCCACAACCTTTAGGTTGTGGATTTAGCATATGGAGACGAGGAAAGTCGAACCCCAATCTGAAGATAGCGCCACACAGTCCTCTACGAATGCGTCACGGTTTTGACCCCCTAGGCCCGGCGTTACTGCTTCGTGGGACACCATACCAACTGAAGCTTGCGATTCACAGCCTCGGCGAATCAGAGTTCCAATAACATCGCTGGTGATTTCTAAGGGTTCTTGCGACCTTCGGAGATCACCGGCTTCTTTTTTTCTGATCGCCGAATAAAAGGCGCGGACAGCCAATAGATTGATAAAGAGAAGTTGGGACATGGCCTCGGGGCAGACCGTTTGTCCGGCGGGCCGCTGTCGAGAACCGAAGCGTCCGACAAGGAGGGGAACTGCCGATGCTTCACTTGGTCGCCTGTATCAAGCAGGTGCCGGATACGAAAATCATCAAGATGAACCCGAAAACGAACACGATGGACCGCTCCAGCGCGCCGGCCATCCTCAATCCGTACGATGCGCATGCCGTCGAAGAAGCGGTGCGTCTCAAGCAGCGTTACGGAGGAACGGTGTCCGTCGTGACGATGGGACCGCCGCCCGCGGTCAAGGCGATCCGCAAATGCATCGAGATCGGCGCGGACGAAGGCTACCTGATCACCGACCGCGCATTCGCCGGGGCGGATACGCTGGCAACCAGCTATTCGCTGACGAAGGCGATTGACAAAATCGCCAAGATCAAGCCGATCGATCTAATCCTCTGCGGCAAAATGACCATCGACGGTGACACCGGCCAAGTCGGTCCGGGCATCGCCCGCAGACTGGATATTCCGCCGCTGACAAACGTCCGCAAGATCGTGGAAATGAACAAGGACGAAGGCTACGCCATCATCCACCGCAAGCTGGAGGACGGCTACGAGGTCATCCGTTCGACGCTGCCGTGTCTGTTCTCCGTCGAAAAGGACATCAACGACATTCCGTATTCACCGCTGCCCAACGTGCTGCGGGCGGCGCGGTACCAGCCGGTCGTTTGGTCCGTGGACGACTTGGAGGGCGTGGACCGCACGAAGCTCGGCCTCAAAGGCTCCCCGACGATCGTCGCCAAAGTATGGCCGCCGGAGAAGCCGAAGGGCGGAGAGCTGCTGGAGGGAACCCCTGCGGAGCAGGCGGGCAAGCTGCTGTCGATTTTGCTGGAGAAAAAAGAGCTCTTCCGCGTCCAAAACGGAGGTGATAGCGGATGAACCTTCAGGATTACCGCGGCGTGTGGGTGTTCATCGAGCAGAAGAACGGCACGATTGCGCCAGTGTCGCTGGAGCTGCTGGGGGCCGGGCGGAAGCTCGCGGATAAGCGCGGCGTGCCGCTGGCGGGCATCCTCATCGGCGACGGCGTCCGATCTCTGGCCGCCGAGGTCATCGCTTACGGAGCGGACGCTGTGTACTTGTACGACGCCCCAATCTTCCATCACTACCGGACGGAATCATACATGCGGGCCGTGATCGAAGCTTGCCAGAAGCACCAGCCGGAAATTTTCCTGTTCGGCGCGACGTCAACGGGCAAAGACCTGGCCAGCGCCGTGGCGACGGATCTCGCGACGGGGCTGACGGCGGATACCACGCAGTTGGACGTCGATGCGGACACCGGGCTGCTGGAAGCGAGCCGTCCGGCGTTCGGGGGCAACATTATGGCCACGATTTTGTGCAAAAAGGACCGCCCGCAAATGGCCACCGTGCGCCCGAAGGTCATGAAGCGGCTGGCCCCGGACCGGCTGCGCAAGGGGGAGTTCGTCGAGGAAGCCGTCTCCATCTGCGAAGAGGACCTACGCACGAAGGTGCTGGAGATCGTCCGCGATACGGCGCAGCGGGTGCGGATCGATGAGGCCGATGTGATCGTCGCCGGGGGCAAAGGGCTCGGCGGACCGGCCGGCTTCGATCTGATTCACCGGCTGGCGGAGACGCTGGGCGCTTCTGTCGGGGCGAGCCGCGATGCGGTGGAGGCCGGTTGGATCGAGCATCATCACCAGGTCGGGCAGACAGGCGTCACCGTGACGCCAAAAATTTATTTTGCCATCGGCATTTCCGGGGCGATCCAGCATTTGGTCGGGATGCAGAACTCGGGGCTCATTATCGCCATCAACAAGGACCCCGCCGCGCCGATCTTCGGGTCCTGCCACTACGGCATCGTCGGCGATGCATTCGTCATCGTCCCGTTGCTGATCGAAGCGTTCCAAAAAGCGCTGCAAAGCGAGGTGCCTCAATATGGCTGAAAAATTCGACGTCATCGTGGTCGGCGCAGGTCCGGCTGGGACGTCTTGCGCCTATACGTTAGCCAAGGCGGGTGTAAACGTTCTGCTCATCGAAAGAGGAGAGTACCCCGGCTCGAAAAACGTCATGGGCGGCGTCCTGTACCGCAAAACGATGGAAGACATCATTCCGGGCTTTTACAAGGACGCGCCCGTCGAGCGACCGATCGTCGAGCAGCGCTACATGATGCTGGATAAAGAATCGGCGGTCACCTTCAGCTACAAAGGGCTGGAGTGGGGGCAGGAGCCGTACAACAACTTCACCGTGCTGCGGGCCAAGTTCGACCAGTGGTTTGCGGAGAAGGCGGTGCAGCAGGGCGCGCTGCTGATCAACGAGACGGTCGTGCTCGAATGCATCACCCGGGACGGGCGAGTGGTCGGCGTCCGCACCGACCGCCCGGATGGGGACCTGTATGCCGACGTCGTGGTGCTCGCGGACGGCGTCAATTCGCTGCTGGCCAAGTCGCTCGGCTTCCATAAGGAATTTCGCCCGGACGAAGTGGCGCTGGCCGTCATGGAAGTGCTGAAGCTGGACCGCAAAACGATCGAAGACCGGTTCAGCTTGGAAGGCGACCAAGGCTGTACGTTCGAGATTTTCGGCGATTCCACCCATGGCATTCTCGGCACGGCGTGGCTGTATACGAACAAAGACAGCTTGAACATCGGCGTCGGGGCCATGCTGTCCGGGCTGATCAAGCGCAAGCTGAAGCCGTACGAGCTGCTGGAGTATGTCAAGACACATCCGATCCTGCGGCCGTATATCCAAGGCAGCGAGCAGCAGGAATATTTGGCTCACCTGATCCCCGAGGGCGGCTATCGCTCCATGCCGAAGGTCGTCGGAGACGGCGTGATCGTGGTCGGAGACGCGGCCCAGTTCGTCAACGCCATTCACCGCGAAGGCTCGAATATGGCGATGGCATCCGGCGTGCTGGCGGCGGAGACGATTCTGGAAGCGAAGGAAGCGGGCGATTATTCCGCCGCACGGCTCGATAAGTACCGAACCCGGCTGCTGGACGGCTTCGTCGGCCAAGACTTGAAGAAGTACAAGGACGCGACGCATCATTTTGAGAAATACCCGCATTACTTCGAAAAATATATTCCGCTCATGAACCGGGCGGCGGGCGAGCTGTTCACTGTCGACGGGACGAGCAAGAGAGAGAAGCAGCGCAAAATCTGGCAGGGTATCGGCACCGCCGGCGAGAAGTTCAAGATCGCCCAAGATTTGTTCAAGGCATGGAGGGTGATGAAATGAGCGACCAGCCCAAGGGAAAAGGGCAGACCATCGAAGAGAAGCAGTACTTGATCCGCTTCAAGGCGGATACGAACTCCCACCTCCACGTGCTCGACTACGATATCTGCGCGACGAAGTGCCCCGACAAGATTTGTACGATTTTTTGCCCAGCCGAAGTGTACAAATGGGAAGAGATCCGGATGCATGTCGGATACGAGGGCTGTCACGAGTGCGGAAGCTGCCGCATCGGCTGCCCGCATCAGAACATCAAGTGGGAATATCCCAAGGGCGGTCACGGGATCATCTTCCGGCTGGGGTAGCTGCGCTATGTTCGCGGTGGGGGACTGCGTCATCTTTATCCCGGACGGGGCGAGGGGAACGGTGATCGCCGTCAATGGGTCGTTCTGTCACATCGTTTGGGAAGATTGGTTTACGAGCTGGGAAAAAACCGAGGAGCTGCGGAAAGAAAAAGAATGAACAAAAAAGAGAAGGAGCGTATCCTTCTCTTTTCGTTGCTTACTTGATCGTTTGCAGCAGTTCGTTTAAGGCTTGCGTCAATCCGTCATTCAATTGGGACAACGCTTGCTTGTCCAGAGGGCTCTTTTGGGAACCCGCCACTTCCGGGTTCAGGCTTTTTTCGAGCTTCTCGTACAGCTCGGCATTGCGGGGGCGCACACCGTCCTCGAAGGTGCTCCATACGTCTTCCAATTTAGGTCCGAGCTCTTTCACCTTCGCTTCGTTCCCCGCTTCGATTTCTTTTTTCAAATCGCCGACGATGCCAAGCATTTGAGTGGCTCCGGCTTTGATCTGGTCGGCGGGAATTAATTTTTGCGACAGCTCGTACAGCGTTTGGATCAATTGGTCGTTGGCTTTGGACAACACTTCTTTATTCAGGGGAGATGCTTTGGTCGCCGCGATGGCCGGGTCGAGATTTTTTTCGATTTTCTCATACAGGTCCAGGTATTTCGGCTTGACTCCGTCCTCGAAAGCGCCCCAAGCGTCTTCCAACTTAGGTCCCAGCTCTTTGATCTTGGCTTCGTCGCCGGCCGCTGCCGCTTTTCTCAGCTGCTTCGCCGTTTTCAGCAGTTTCGCGGTTCCTTCTTTGATCGCCGCGTCAGATACGGCTTTGTTCTCGGTTTTGAACGGTGCGGGGGAAGCTTGTCCGTTGTTCGCTTGGGCCGATGGAGTCGGCGCAGAGCCGCAGGCGGACAGGAGCGCGGCGGAGAGGAGCAGGGTAGCGGTGATCAGGGACACATGCTTGTTCATTACAAATACCTCCGATGTAAAGGATCTAGGATGTTAATTTGGCCGTGCGTTTGCTGATGCGGCTCCCAATGAGGAAGGCGAGAGCGACGAAAGCGACCGTGAACTGAGGGATGGTGCTTTCCCATGAAGGGAACATCCCGAGAAAATCGAGGCTGGGCAGCAGAGAGCTGTTCGATGTCCCCAGCGTTCCGGCCAATTGCAGGCTGTGAATGCCCAGACCGGTAAATTTGATGCACAGATAAAAGACGATCAGACTCGACACCAGGAAAAACGGCCGGACCGGCAGCTTCATGCCCACGTACAGCATGAGGAAGGTGAGGACGGCCAAGATGCCCAAGCCCAGCAAAATACCCAGTAGAAGCTGCTGCAAGCTGATCTGATTCACCATTCCGATCAAGAACAGCACCGTCTCGGTGCCTTCCCGGAAAATGGCAAGGAAGGAAAGCACGGCAAGGGAAAATACGTTGCCTGTGCTCAGCGCCGTTTCGGTTTTCGCGCGGATATAGTCATTCCACTGCTTGACGTTGGATTTGCTGTGCAGCCAATAGCTCATATACAGCAGCATGGCGGCAGCGAAAATTCCCGTCCAGCCCGCGATAAGAAAGTTATTGGTGCCGAAAGCTCCCGAAGAAAACACAAACTTCACGATAACGGCCAAAATGCCGCTCAGGGCAAGCCCTGCAAGAACGCCCGACCAGATCCATCGGCTTCCTTTGGCCGACTTGGATTTTTTCACAAAAGCGAGCAGCGCGCCCACGACAAGCAGCGCCTCCAGCCCTTCCCGAATCGGAATCATGGCCGCATCCCACATGGTGTAGGTCGTCTTTTCCGCAAGCGGCGAAAGATACGCGATCATGTCGTCGATCCGTTTCTCCGCGGCATCGTACTGCTGCTTGGTGATCATGGCCTGGATCACGACCATGTCCCGTTCGGAATCGCTGTAAACGGAAGCGGATTGCGCGACGACATGGCCTTCGACGCTGAGCCAGCTCTCGCGCACGTTGCCAATCCCTTGCAAAGCCGCGGTTTGGTCGTGTCCGGCAACGCTTTCTTTCGTTTGCTTCAGCAGGGTAATAAAGCCGGGTAGCGTGATGTTGTTTTCCTTGCCGTCCGTTCCTTCGGCATATTGGCCGTGAACGTAACGTTCCAGCACTTGCCGAAGCAGCTGGAGCGCGGAAACGATATCTTCCGGCTGATTGACCAGAAACGCATAATCGACTTGCCCCATCTGGGATTCAATGTCTTTGTAGGCCGCTTTGGAATCGGCCTTGACCGTATCCTCCACGTCCATCCATTGATCATGGAATTGATCGTACAAGGCTTTGGCCTTGGCCTGATCTTGTTTTGCAGCATCCAACGCTTGCGAGATGACCGCGCCGGCTTTGGTCATATGCTCGACACCTTCGCTGGAAGCCTTCGCCAACAGAGGATGAAACAACAGGCTGAACGCCAAAACAAGGCCAACTAAAGCGAAAAACGGTTTGTGCATGGGAACCCCCGCTCTCAAAAAAATGGAACCTAATTAACATTGATAATCATTATCAATAACATTAACGTGTTTAATTTTACTTGAACGCAAATTAGCAGGTCAATAAAAATTTTACCACTAAACGATAGTAAATGTTACCAGTCTGAACCTGTTGCCGGGGTCTATGGTTCAGGTTTGGCGGCTACCGTTTTTTGCACAATTTTATCCCCTAAAAAATGGAATGTATCCCTACCTGCCCTGCCGAAGCCATGGTTAAATGAGAGTACAAGCCCAGTTCGAAAGGGGGTGAGCTTGCCGCAGTCATCGTTTGATGGAAGGTATCCCGGTATTTTTTATCCATATTTCAGGAGGGATTCATGAATGAGTTTTGCGCAAATCGCGTTTCGGCGCACAATTAGGAAAGCGTTTTCTTTAACCGTAGTCGCTTTGCTCCTGCTTAGTCTGATTCCGGCGATGGCGCTCGGCGCGGTCGAGTGGCAGCCGAACACCGCCTACAAGGCCGGCGATGTGGTAACGCATGCGGGGCAGACGTACACCTGCTTGCAACCGCATACATCGCTGAACGGCTGGGAACCGCCGAACGTCCCGGCCTTGTGGAAGGCGGGCGGCAGCGGCGGAACGGATACGCAGCTGCCGACCGCTCCGTCCGGCTTGAAGGCGACGGGCAAAACGTCCAACAGCGTGACCCTCGCTTGGAACGCTTCGACGGATAACGTAGGCGTCACCGGCTACGACGTGTACAACGGCTCTGCAGTCGCGGCGGGCGTGACGGGAACGACCGCCACAATCGGAGGCTTGTCCGCGAACACGGCGTACACGTTCACGGTAAAAGCGAAGGACGCGGCAGGCAACGTGTCCGCCGCAAGCCAAGCCGTCGCGGTGACGACGGACCCGGCGTCGGGCGATACGCAGCCGCCGACAGCGCCGATGAATCTGACCGTTACCGGGAAAACATCGTCCAGCATCTCGCTGTCCTGGACCGCTTCCACGGATAACGTGGGCGTCACCGGCTATACGGTGGATTACGGCTCCGGCTCTCTGAGCGTCGCGGGTACAACGGCGACGGTGACCGGGCTTGCCGCCGACACGGCATATACGTTCACCGTGAAGGCGAAAGACGCGGCCGGCAACGTCTCGGCCGGAGCGAGCGTGCAAGGGAAGACCGAACCGGCGCCGTCCGGAGGTGGGGGCAAGATTGTCGTCGGCTATTGGCATAACTTCGATAACGGGTCCTCGGTGCTCAAGCTGCGGGACGTTTCGAAGAAATACGACGTGATCAACGTCGCTTTTGCCGAGCCGGTTTCTCCCGGCAGCGGTACGATTGCCTTTACGCCATTCAATGCTACGGTGGACGAATTCAAAGCGGATGTCGCGTATTTGAAGGGTCATGGTAAAAAGGTGCTGATCTCCCTGGGCGGCGCCAACGGCACGGTTACGCTATCCGATGCGACGAAGAAGCAGCAATTTATCAGCACGATGACCTCGATTATCCAGACGTACGGCTTTGACGGTATCGATATCGACCTGGAAGGCAGCTCAGTCGCGCTGAACGGCGGTGATACGGACTTCAAAAACCCGACAACGCCGGGCATCGTGAATCTGATTGAAGCGGTTCGTACGCTCAGCAGCACGTTCGGCAGCGGCTTCGTGCTGACGATGGCGCCGGAGACGGCATATGTGCAAGGCGGGATGGGCGCTTACGGCGGCCCTTGGGGCGCGTACCTGCCGATCATCCACGCGCTGCGCGACAAGCTGAACTATATTCACGTTCAGCATTACAACAGCGGCTCGATGATGGGGCTTGACGGCCGCTCTTACGCACAAGGCACGGCAGATTTCCACGTCGCCATGGCCGAGATGCTGCTGAAGGGCTTCCCGGTCAATAACAATGCGAATAACGTCTTCCCGGCGCTGCGTCCGGAGCAGGTCGCCATCGGCGTACCTGCGGTACCGAGCGCGGCCGGAGGCGGATATACATCGGCGGCCGAGGTGCAGAAGGCGATCACGTATCTCGTCAAGGGCACGTCGTTCGGCGGCAGCTACAAGCTGCAAAACCCGGCCGGCTATCCCGGCTTCAAAGGACTCATGACTTGGTCCATCAACTGGGATGCGGCGAGCGGCTACGGCTTTGTCAACAGCCACCGTTCTTTCTTGGACGGCCTGAAATAACGGTATTGGCGTAACTTAAAAAAGCCTCCGGCTTCTATGGATTTAGCATCCATAGGCTCGCCGGAGGCTTTATTCGTGCGACCGATTAATGACCGGTGGTATAAGTGTCAGGGGAAGCGCCGTCCAGAAACGGGCTGCGCTCGCCGATATGGTACACGTACAGCTCGTGCATCGCCCGTGTGCAAGCCGTGTAGAACAGCTTGCGCTCGGCTTCCCGGCCGTATTGCTCCATCGAGGCGTTGTAGATGACGACCGCGTCGAACTCGACGCCTTTGGCCAAGTACGACGGGATCACCAGCACGCCGGGCTCGAAGGAGGCCGTCTCCGTCCCGACGAGGCGAAGCGGAACCCCTGCCGCTTGCAGCGCGTCGCACGCTTCCCGGCTTTCCGCCGCCGTCTTGCAGATGACGCCGATCGTCTTGTGGCCGTCTGCCAGCAGGGCCCGGGTTCGCCCGGCGACCTTGGCGCCCAGATCGGCCCGATCCGCCGCTTCCGTGACGACCGGCAGGCTGCCGCCGCGGTTGAACGGCTCGATGGCCGTGCCGTCCGCCAGCAGGCCGCGGGTGAACTCGACGATCTCCCGCGTCGAGCGGTAGCTTCGCGTCAGCACGTTCGTCTCCGTATGCTCCGGCCCGTACAACGAGGTCAGCGGCGCGAAGCCGTCCGTATTGGCGGAGGAATGCGCGTAGATGGCTTGGTTCCAATCGCCGAGCACGGTCATTTTGCTGCGCGGGAACAGCCGCCGGATGAACGCGAATTGGAACGGCGTGTAGTCCTGGCCTTCATCGATGAAGACGTGGCGGACGGTATTGTTCGTCTGGAAGCCCTCGATTCGCTCCTTCAAGTACAAATACGGCGCCCCGTCCTCGCTGGCCAACTCGCCGCGCTCCAGCTTCTCCGCCGTCTGCTTGCATATGTCCTCCCAATGCGGCGGCAGGCTGTCTTCGGGCGCGAGGTCGGCAAAGCGTCCCGGCTCGGCGAACAGCTGCCGGTACACGGAGGGAATGTCGATGAATTCGAGCCGCTTGGCGCTCACGCGGAGCGGCTTGAAATGTTCCTGGACGACCATGACGGCCAGCAGCTCCTGCTCGCGCTGGAAGTCGTTGAACACGTCTTCGGCATGCTGTTTTCTGCGCTGCAATTGATGGTAGGCTTGCAGATACGCCTCCTTGTCGAGCAGCTCGATCTCGTCCTCGACCCACGACTTGGACCGCTCTCGCCGTCCTAGCCACTTCAGCTCCTTCAGCAGCCATTCGGAGGTCAGGATCATCCGGTTCGGAATCGGCAGCGCCGGATCGAGGCTGTAGAAATAGGCTGCGATCTGTCCGCCCGCGACGATAGGCTCCCCGCGGAAGCTCACGTCCCTGAAAAGCAGCCCTTCTCTGCCGAGCCGCTCCGCATACCGCTCCAGCATATGCATGAACGAAGTGCCCGCTTTGAACAAAATCCCTTCGATTCGCGCGTCATAGCCGGGGTCTCCGGCCGTCGTGAGCGTGTATTCCGCCTGCTCGAACGGGTCTTCCACACGGAACGTGCCGCCGAGCCGGTGCTCCAGATATTCCTGAAACGTCGTCTGCTGCATGTTTTCCTCTCCGAGCTCGGGCAGCACGGTGGAGACGTAGCTGTTGAACATCGGATTGGGCGAGAAGAGCACGATCTGCTCCGCGCTCAGCGTTTCCCGGTACCGGTACAGGAGGTACGCGACCCGCTGCAGGGCGGCCGACGTTTTGCCGCTGCCCGCCGCGCCCTGCACGATCAGCAGACGGCTGCGTTCGTTGCGGATGATCCGGTTCTGCTCCTTCTGAATCGTGGCGACGATGCTCTTCATCTGAGCGTCCGAATGCTTGCCGAGCACTTCCTGCAGCAGCTCGTCGCCGATCGTGACGCCGGTGTCGAACAAGCTGCGGATGACCGCGTCGCGAATAATATATTGCCGCTTCAGCTCCATCTCGCCGGAGATGACGCCGCCGGGCGTCTCATACTGCGCCGGTCCCGGCGGGTAGTCGTAGTAAAGGCTCGATACGGGAGCGCGCCAGTCGTAGATCAGGAACTGCTCGCCGCTCTCGTCCAGGAACGATCCGATGCCCAGGTACACGGCTTCGGCGCGCCGCTCCCCGTCTTCCAGAAAATCGATGCGTCCGAAATACGGGGTCGTCTTCAATCGTTGCAGCTTCGTCAGTTGCTTCTGGGCCTGCCGGTGGCTGTGTTCGCGGCCGGTGAGCACCTCCGCTTGCTGCTTCAAGCTTGCGTACGTTTCTATAACTTCGTCGGGAGCGTCCAAGTTGACGGTCACGTCGTCCCAAAAATGCTTGCGGATATCGACGATATCCGTCCTCAGCTCGCCGACCTCCCGCTGGAGGGTATCGATGCGCTTGCCGATGTCCCGGGTTACCCGTTCGACCCGCTCCTGCTCTTCCTGCCACACTTGCTGCATGTTAACCACGTTACCGCCCCTTTTTTCAAGAGATTTGACAATCGCCGATGCATGTGTTATTATGATAGTGGGTAAATTTAAAGAATGGAACCACATATAGGTGGCGACCAATCTCCATTTTAGCATGGTTCTGTATGCAATTCAATAGAAGCACATCATCGCACGCTAACAAACGGAGACGCACATGACGCCTCCGTTTTTTTTGTTGCATTCCCCCGCGCACCGCCAAGATCGAGAGCCGGCCCGAAAAAGGCAAGCGGCGAGGCGCCAAACCTTTCGCTTTCGCCAAGCCACTTCAACGCGCCATCAGAATAAAACGGGCATGAAAGTTTGTTTCCCTATTCACTATCGTCGTTTTTGTGGCGAAGTATACTATATACATATCGTTTTGCAAGGGGTCGTACATTCCTTATGTCACGTTGGAAGAGGGTGGGGGTATGTCGCTAAGTAACTACATTATGGAGTCCAAGTCGGTTTGCAGCCATGCGGGGATGAATCCGAAAGAGATTCCGTTTCCCAGAGTCGTGATGACGCCGAGAGAGCTGGAGGACAAGCGGCAGGACTACGAAGAAATCTTGTCCGTCATCCGGTTTTTTGGAAACAAAATCCTGGATTTGATGAAGGGCACGCCGATCTTGTTGGCTGTTGCCGACGCACGGGGGTTTATCCTGCATATGATGGGGGATGAAGCCATCAAGAACACGATAAATCAGCTCGGCATCCGCACCGGCATTCAATTTTCCGAGGAAGTTATGGGCACCAATGTGGTGAGCCTCTCTTTGAAGCACAGCGGCTACGCCATCCAATTGGTTGGCCCCGATCATTACCACGAATATCTGCATCAAACCGCCTGCTACGCCGTAGCTTTTCATTATTCCGATGTCAGCAATCTGCTCGGAAGCATCATCATTATGACGGCGATCGAATACCAGAATCCGCTGATGGTGACCATGCTGTCGACCGCCGTGGACTCGATCGAGAGGGAGCTGATGCTTCGAAAGCAGAACCGCAAGCTGGACATTATGAATCAGATTCTGATGGACAATACGCGCAACGGCATTATTATTACCGATAAAGAGGGGGAAATTACGGATTTTAATCACTTTGCTCAAGACCTTACAGGTCTGTCCAAAGAGCAAGCGCTAGGGAGGTCGGTCCTGTGTCTTGAACCCATGGGGCAATACATCTACGATGTCATCCGCCATGGGAAGAAATACGAAGATATTCAAATCAGCCTTGAGCGCAAGGGGAGCGGGACGCGCACGGTGTGTCTGTTCGACGCGTTCCCGATCTATGACGAGCACAAGCAGCTCATCGGCGCCTTCGGCCAGTTCCGGAACATTACGGACCGATACGAGGCAGAGGAAAAATACAACTATTTGGCCAATCACGACGATTTGACCAAGCTGCCCAACCGAAGGTACTACAAGCAAGTGCTTGTCCCTCTGCTGGAGCGGGCCAAGCGGGGGCTGCATCCGTCCGGAATCGCCATTATGTATCTGGATCTCGACCGCTTCAAGCTGGTCAACGACACGTTAGGACACTCCAACGGAGATCTGCTGCTCAAGCAAATTGCCGAACGGCTGACGAGCAGTCTCGAATCGACGGATCTGGTGGCCCGCATGGGCGGCGACGAATTTATGTTCCTGTTCCCGATCGTGACGGACGAGCAGCAGGTCGTGCATCGGGCCGAGCGTATTCTGGGCCTGTTCCAGCATCCGTTCAACATGAACGGGTACGAGTTTCATATTACGGCCAGCATCGGCATCGCGTTCTATCCGGACGATGGTCTCGACATCGAGATGTTGATGATTCATGCGGACACGGCGATGTACCGGGCGAAGCAGCGCGGCAAAAATCAATATGTCATCTATTCGGACGATATGCAGACGAAGTCCCACGAGAAGATCAAGATGGAAACGTCACTGCGCCGCGCGATCGACAATAACGAATTCGTGCTGTACTACCAGCCGCAAATCGATATCAAAACCGGGGATATCAAGGGCGCCGAGGCGCTGATCCGTTGGAACCACCCCGAGCGCGGGATTGTGTCTCCTTTTGAGTTCATTCCGCTAGCGGAAGAAACCGGACTTATTATCCAGTTGGATCAATGGGTACTGCGTACCGCCTGCATGCAGAACAAAAGCTGGCAGGAAAAAGGGCTGCCGCCGATGCGCGTCGCCGTGAACTTGTCCTCCCAACAATTTTCCAAAGAATATCTTGCCGAGATGGTCAAGGACATTTTGGAGGAGACTGGGCTTGAGCCGAAATTCCTTGAACTGGAAATCACCGAAACGATGACGATGGATGTGGAGCATACGATTCCGACGCTACAACAGCTGCATGATCTTGGGGTTCAAATCAGCATAGACGATTTCGGAACGGGGTACAGCTCGCTGAATTATTTGAAAAAATTTTCCATCGACCGCCTGAAGATCGATCGGTCGTTCGTGCGGGATATTATAACCAATTCCCACGATTCGGACATCGTCGGCACCATTATCGCGATGGCGCACAATCTGGGGCTGGAGGTTATTGCGGAAGGCGTCGAAGAGAAAGACCAGCTCCGTTTCCTGCAGTACCAAAAATGCAACGAAGTGCAAGGGTACTACTTCAGTGAGCCGATTCCGGCGGAGAGGTTTGAGTTGCATTTTCAGGAGCTGCAGGAGAAAGTCAAAAGAAAATATTGATGCTTTCAAAAAAGGGGATCATCATGAAAACTGTGGCTCAATTGGTAGTGGAGCATTTGATTCAATGGGGCGTTACCCATGTATTCGGCATTCCAGGCAAGCCGGTGACGCCTCTGGTCATAGAGATGGACCGGCAGGGCATCGCCTTCGTGCTGAGCAAGCATGAAGGCGGAGCGGGGTACGCAGCGGCCGGCTACGCTTTCGAAGGCGGGCGGCTCGGCGCGGCGCTGGGCACGGCGGGGCCGGGTGGCGTTAACATGCTGACCGCCGCTGGACAAGCGAAGGCGACGGGCGTACCGGTCCTGTTCTTGACCGGCCAGCCGCCGATCAAAGAGATCGGCAAGGTGCTCGGGCAGGACAGCACACCGTTCGGAACCGATCTCGTCAAGATGTTCGAGCCGGTGACGAAATTCAGCGCACGCATCGAACGTGGCGAGCTGCTGGAGACGTACCTGCGCCATGCGATCGAACAAGCCTATACCGGGGTGAAAGGCCCCGTCCATCTTTCCATCCCCCTGGACGTTTTGATGGAAGAAGTCCGACCTTTTCAAATTCCGCTGCCAACGCATTATCCGGCCGTTCTTTCTGCCAACCTCGACCAAGTGATCGAATGGCTCGATGCGGCAAGACGTCCGGTGCTGTTCGTGGGCGGCGGCGTGCACGCTTGCCGGGCTTACGAAGAGCTCCGGCAGCTGGCCGAACGATGGAACATCCCCGTGATGACGATGCCGGGAGGCAAGGGCGCGTTCGTGTCCGGGCATCCGCTGTCGCTCGGACCGTTCGGTCTTGGCGGCAACGACACGTCTAAAGCCTATATGAGCGAAGGTGTCGACGTGATGATGGTCGTGGGCAGCCAGCTCAGCGACTTGGAGCTGCCCGGACTGACGCCGGCCATGTACCCGCAGCGGATGATCCATTTCGACTATGAGCCGACGTTTATCGGCAAAGCGGTACCCGTCCCGGTGCTTCCGGTACTTGGGGACTTGAAGCGCAATCTTCAGGAACTGCTTCGCTTGACGGGTGGCCGTCGGGTAGAGCTGACAAGCTCTTATGCCGAGGTTGCAACTGCGTCGGAACCGGCCGCCGAAGCGGAGGGGCCGGCGGAGAGCCGCTGGCTGACCGGTCAACAGACGATGCGTGTTCTGCGGTCGGCGCTGCCGGGGGAGGCCGTGGTGTATGGCGATGCGGGCAGCCATTCCTTTTATGCGGTGAAGCACTTTGATATCGAAGTACCCGGGACATTCTACTTCGAAGAAGTCTATGCGACGATGGGACGCGCCATCGGGTATGCCGTCGGCGCTCAGCTCGCGGAGCCGGACAAAACGATCGTATGCCTGACCGGGGACGGATGCCTGTTCATGAACGGCACGGAAATATCGACGGCGGTGAATGCCGGCGCTCCGGTCATTTTCGTTGTGATGAACAACGGCAGTCTGGATATGGTGGAGAAAGGGATGGCCTGGCATCTGGGCCGCGCGATCGGGACGAATTACACGGTGCCGGTGCACGCCGCCAAATTCGGGGAAGCGATGGGAGCGGAAGCGTTCCGCTGCTCGACCGAAGCCGAGCTGTATGCTGCGGTGACGCAGGCGCTGGCGATGAGGCGTACGGCTGTGATCGAAGTGATGGCCGACCCGCTGGAAACTCCGCCGACGATGGAGCGCGGGTAACTGGAGAGGGTCATAAATACATAAGCAGAGGTGAGTACGATGGGAAGCGAAGACCGGTTGACGAACGCCGAGCGGTACGAACGGGGTATGAAGACTTTGGTGGAGATGGTCGGAGAGGAAGGGGCGCAGACGATCGGGAATATCGGCGCTTTTTTTCCGGATATGGCGCATCAGATCGTATCCTTCGGATTCGGCGATTTGTATTCGCGCAAGACGCTTGATCTGAAGCAGCGGGAGATCATTACGATCACCTCGCTCATCACGCAAGGGGCGACGGAGCAGCTTCCGTTCCATGTACATGCGGCGCTGAACGTCGGCTTGACGCCGGAGGAAATTTTAGAGATCGTCCTGCACTGCGCAGGCTACGCCGGGTTCCCGAAAGCATGCGGGGCCTTGAATGTGGTCGGCGAAGTGTTCAAAGCACGGAACATTACGCCGGTTACGGCGTAGAAAACGTAGCGGCATCGGAAGGAAACGGTCGATAAGAAGTATTATCGAAATGATAATTTAGGAAACATGTTGAAACATTATATGTGGCGTATGCAGTGAATACGTGATAATATAGATATCAGTAATTCATGCTTACGAAATCAAATTAACTCGGTTGAAATTTGGAAATACTAAAGAGAGCCGCTAGTGCGCCAACACTAAACGGCTCTTTGGATAAACGAAGCTGTGGTTTACCCCACGGCGCGCATAGTTTTTCAATCTAAGCGAAAAAACCACCGATCAGGGCTGCAACCTTATTGACGGTGGTTTTTTCGCTTGTTTAGCTTCCGTTTGATCAATTTGAATAGCTTCCTACCGCTCAGCCATAAGCTAAGAATAGCTGCAATCCATTTGACTACATCCAGCAGCGCCACAAGGGTGACCAGGGCAATCACCTCCTTTGCAGAAGGGCTGCGCCGCGGTCACTCCACCGTTCTCCGTTATCCTTCTTTGCATTATAGCACATGTACATAAAAGCAATAAACATGATTTAATCCTAGCTATTCTTAATGCGACTAGCTCTCGTTAATCGCCGGCCACATGGATCGCTTGTACATGGCTTTGACTCAAGGCATCGATTAAACTATCCAACGCTGCATGATGCGCAGAATCCATGAACAGTCTGACTTGTTTCAAGTCTTCGACAAAATGGCGCAGATAGGGTTGGTGAAGCCGGATGTTCGTCTTGTAGTAATCCTTGATTTTTCTTAAATAGGAATAACTGCTCCAATGCGGCGTGCCCATGAATATAGCTTCATGTAAACTGCTCGGGATTTCAATGAATCCTGCCTTAGCGTCTTTGTCATCGTATAGGATGATATCCAGTCCCATGGTTTCCTCCGAATGTCTTGCATGTGATGATGGCGTGCAATAACCTTGCCGAACTGCAGGTTGCAAGCTGGTTTTATTTTAATGTGCGGTTTTCCCGGAATCAAGTTTAGTGATCAAGAAAAACCGGTTGACACAAAATTAGTTAGGTGCCATACTATATTTATGGCTAACGATAACAAAATTTGGAATCGGAATGAAGCGATCCCCTCGCTTATTCAATCGAAGCGTCAGATTGAGCGTTATGGGCTGGACGTTGACGAGCAAGCCATTCTCGTCGCCACCAGGCTATTGGCAGCGGGTACGAAGCTTGGGCATGCTTCGGAGGTCCATTTCGCGAGATTCGGTTTATCGACAGGGCGGTACCGTGTGCTGGTCGAACTGGAAGATAACGAGGGAGAAGCGTTACCGTCACAATTGGCGGAACATCTGGGGGTTACGCGCGCTACAATGACAGGGCTCATCGACACCCTGGAGCGGGACGGACTCGTATCCCGCCGTACCAGCGCCGAAGACGGCCGTCAGAGATCGGTTGTTCTGACGGAGGAAGGAGCGAAGAAGCTTCAAGCTATGGCTCCGGAGCACTTCGCGAGGTTGGAAGCGATGGTTGGCCTTCTCAGTATCGAGGAACGCGGCGTGTTTCTTGACCTGCTTGGGCGGGTAACGCAAGGCATCCCGGCACTTACGGACGAGACAATGGAACTGGGCAAACCGGCGGGCGAATCCAAAAGAAAGAAACACAGGAGCAAAGGGTAAAACGGGCTAGTCTAACTAGCCCATTTTCACCCGCATATAGTTAGGCTCCTAATCATATGCGGCATAGACAACTGCGGGAGAAAGGAGCAAGTGTATGAACAGGATAGAATCCGCGGACAAGCGGGAAGGCGCTTCTCACATCGCGTCTGCCGGTTCGGGTGCGAACGATTTTGTACTGTGGCGGGAGGTAGCCATGGCTTATGCTTCC
Source organism: Paenibacillus tianmuensis (assembly GCF_900100345.1). Classification (GTDB taxonomy): domain Bacteria; phylum Bacillota; class Bacilli; order Paenibacillales; family NBRC-103111; genus Paenibacillus_G; species Paenibacillus_G tianmuensis. The sequence goes on from NZ_FMTT01000027.1 coordinate 49,308, forward strand.
CCTGCCGTTATGGCGGGAATTGGAGGCTTGGTTACCGCCGACAAGGGTCTTCAAATTGCGGCTCTGACCACAATTGGAGGAGCATCGGCCTTGGTGGCCTGGATGCTGGGCCTTTGGCTGCGGAGCCTGGGCGGCAAAAGTCGGTGGGTCGCCGGCGCGAATCGCGTGGTTGTCACAGGTGCTTTTGCCTTGGGTGGGGCTGCGTTTGGTTTATTCGCTGCGTGGGCGATACCTTATTTATTCGGAATCGTACGGCCGTTCGATCACGCGGCTTGGCTGGATCGGATATGGTTCGATTTCCCGTTGTCCGGAACGATTGCAAGCACGATCATTACATGGCGCTGGCGGCTTGCCGTCCGCAAAAATTTTTCATTCAAAGGAGAAGAGAGAAGATGATTGTTATTCTTGGAGCAACGGGTACGATTGGCAGTGCGCTTGTGAAACGTTTGGCTAACCTCGGTGTACCCGCGCGGGCGCTGAGCAGAGAGCCGGAGAAGCTGTGTCATCAGCTTGGGAATTGGGGAGGTTCGACGATTGAGGTTGCGACGGCTGACGCTTCCGATCCTGAGTCGATGCGGCGTGCTTTCACAGGGGCCAGCCAGCTTTTCCTCGCGATGTCCAACAGCCCGAGGCAGATTGAGCTGGAGACTTCGATCATTCATATGGCCGCCGAAGCTGGAATCGAGCATATTGTAAAAATATCCAGCCCGGCCTACGATCCGAGTGTCCCGGTAGCCGTCGCGGGATGGCATCAGAAAATCGAGATGGTTTTGTCCGAATCCGGGCTTACGCATACCGTGCTGCGTCCCTATGCGTTCATGCAAAACTTGCAGCGTCTTGCACCGAACGTCGTCAATCAAGAGGTGTTCTACGGTTGCATGGGCGATGCGGCATGCAATTTCATCGACTGCCGGGATATCGCGGATGTTGCCGTGGAGGCACTGACCAACCGCGAGGCCGCCGGTCATGTATACACGCTTACCGGGGCGGAGGTTTTCAGTTATCCGCAGATTGCGGACAAGCTGTCTACCTTGCTCGGCAAGCCGATCCGGTACATGAATATGGACCCCGAAGTGCTGCGCCGCGATCTGATGGAGTTCGGCCATATGCCTCCTTGGCTTGCGGCTCATGTGGTGGAAATTCAGGCCATGTCAGTGGCGCTGCCGGAAAAGCCTACGGATACCGTGAAGCGTCTGCTCGGTAGAGAGCCGCGCGCGCTGGATGCTTTTCTGCGCGAGCATATCGACATGTTTAGGCAAAGTAACGGGTCTTCGAGGATCGTGTTAAGTTAGTTGTAGACGCCCGTCGACAGCAAAAGGCTCGTCAGCGGATTCAGAAACGTCACGGTTCACGAACGATGGAACGTGAAGCGGGGGACAGTGATAATGTTCGTGATTTTCTTTTATATTGGACGAGGTTACAGGGTTAACGTATAATTTTTATGTAAAACACGAACAAAATTAAGATAATCTCTTGACAGCGATCTGAAATTTCGCTACCCTAAATACGTAAACCGAATAAGCTTCACAGATGAGACTGTTCGTATATCTTCGGCATAACGGGCCGGAGGTCTCTACAAGGAACCGACAATTCCTGGCTACGAGCGGCGGGTTTTCCATACCCGTTCGAGGCCGGGATTTCTTGCGTCTTTGGGCGGGTAGGCACGAGACTATTCGTTCTATGGAGGGAAAGCGAAGATGGGCAAGCGCTTTGATGTGATTATTGTAGGAGCCGGACCGGCGGGGATTTTTGCCGCTTATGAGCTGACGTTGAAAGCGCCTCACAAGCGCGTTTTGTTAATCGATAAAGGACACGATATCGCCAGCCGTCGGTGTCCAATTCTGGAGGAAAAAATCCGGCTCTGTCCTCCCCCGGCGGGGAAGAAGGAGTACGCGGGCTGTCTACCGGCCTGTTCGATCACGGGTGGGTTCGGCGGAGCGGGCGCTTACAGCGACGGGAAGTTCAACATTACGACGGAATTCGGCGGATGGCTGACCGATTATTTGCCGCCGGCGCAGGTGCTGGAGCTTATTGGTTACGTTGACGGTCTCAATCTGCAGCATGGCGCTCCTGATACGATCACCGACCCGATGACCGAGGTCGTGCGCTCCATCGAGCAGCGCGGCTATGCGGCCGGACTCAAGCTTCTGCGGGCGCAGGTCAGGCATCTGGGCACCGAGAAAAATTTGGAAATTTTGAAATCGATCAACGACTATCTGAAGCAGCATATCGAGATGCGATTCAAGACGGAAGTAGCCGACGTGCTGACGGTGAAAGAAGCGGAAGGTTACCGGGTACAAGGCGTCGTGCTGTCCAGCGGCGAGGAATTGGAGGCAGACGCTGTGATCGTCGTGCCGGGACGGGACGGTTCGGCGTGGCTTACGGAAATTCTCCGCAAGCGGCGCATCCCGATGTTCAATAACCAGGTGGACGTCGGCGTCCGGGTGGAGACGTCCGATGTCGTCATGCGCGAGATTAACGAGCACTTGTACGAGGGTAAATTTATTTTCAACACATCGGTCGGCACACGGGTGCGGACGTTCTGCAGCAATCCGTCGGGCCATGTCGTGGTTGAAAACCACAGCGGGGTTATGGCGGCCAACGGGCATGCTTTCAAGGACCCGGCGCTCGGCTCGCTCAATACGAACTTCGCGCTGCTCGTCTCCCACCGGTTTACCGAACCGTTCGACAAGCCGAACGAGTACGCGCGGGAAATCTGCAAGCGGGCGAACGATTTGTCGGGCGGCGGCGTGATCGTTCAGAAGTATGGCGACATCATTCGCGGCCGGCGCTCGACGGTAGGGCGCATTCAGGAAGGGTTTCTGGAGCCGACGCTGAAGGAGGCCGTGCCTGGGGATTTGGGCCTCGTGCTCCCGTACAATACGATGAAAAGTCTGATCGAAATGGTCGAGGCGCTCGACAAAGTGACGCCAGGCATCGCATCGGAGCATACGCTGTTCTACGGCGTGGAGGCGAAGTTCTATTCGGCCCGGCCGAAACTGAACGAGCAGCTTGAAACGGTGATCGGTGGCTTGTACTGTGGCGGTGACGGCGCGGGCGTGACCCGGGGGTTGGCCCAAGCGGGCGCAGCCGGAGTGTGGATTGCCCGGTCCATTGTGGAGCGGATGTAGCGGAGACGACAGGCGAAAGAAGAAGCCGGAGGGCTGCTTATGCGTTTGTTCGTGGAGGACCTGAGACGGGTGGTCGTAAGATCGGTTGAAACCAGCAAGGCGGCAGTCGTCACGGCCGGAGAAGGGGAGCTGACAGATCCAACATGCCCGTCTCAGCTTGAAGCGTAAGCTGCTTGTTATCCGACGGCCATGATAAGAACATGTCCGCCCCCGGCAGGCATGTTCTTCACAGGTGGGGGAAGGCTATCTATTGCCGCGAAAAGCCTTCTTCCGCTAAATACTCTTCGGCTTCCCCGTACGTCTCGAAGGCCGCTTCGAGACTCAAACCGGCATAGATGCACCACAGCTCGTTCTCATACAACAGCATCAAGGTCTGCTTATCCGGACCGATCCAGCGCTCTTCGATTTCCGCGTCGCCGGTGACGGCTTGTTCCTTTACCGTCTTGGGCGCAAGGGAGCGGATCGAGGCTTCGACAATCGAGCGGAGCGCATCTGCGGTGAAGTCCCGGATGTTCACCATCCCACGCTCATCGGTATCGTAACCGGACAGATGGCCGGCATAGACGAAGCCGTTGCCATTCGGATGCAAATGATAGACAACCGTCTTCTTGTCATAAGCGCTCTGCTCATAGTGATAGTTTACCCGGCCCAAGGACACGTTTTTTCTCTCCAACTCCGCAAACGATTCGATCACGGCAATCTTTTCCTCAAACGTCAGCATGATTTCCTCTTCCCGTCGTACAAATTTTGGGTATACGTCAGCTATATTATACATCATTATTAAAATAAAAATAACATATGATGAAAGGTTTATTAAGGTTTTCTGATAATTTTTCGAATATTGTCAAAAAAAACGGTTGAAAGTGAAAGTCGATCCCTATAAAATAAAGAACAACTCATTATTTCAGTATTACGTTAAAGCATAGAAGGAGATGGAGAGAATCGATGACTGTTACTACATTGACTGCAGAAAATCTAAACCCGTTTAAAATTGCTCAAAGGCAAATCGAGCATGCGGCTTCTCTGTTAAACTTGCCCAAAGAGGTCGTGGAAATTTTGAAGCACCCGAAACGGGTGCTGTCCGTCACGTTCCCCGTGAAGATGGACAACGGCCAAGTCCGTGTGTTTGAAGGCTACCGTTCTCAGCATAACGATGCGGTCGGTCCGACGAAGGGCGGCATCCGGTTCCATCCGGACGTGACGCTGGATGAGGTTAAGGCGCTGTCGATGTGGATGAGCTTCAAATGCGGCGTTGTCGGCCTCCCGTACGGCGGCGGCAAGGGCGGAGTCATCTGCGACCCGCGCGAAATGAGCAAGGGCGAGCTGGAGCGCGTCAGCCGGGGATTCATGGAAGCAATCGCCGATATCGTCGGACCGGAGAAAGACATTCCGGCGCCGGACGTGTACACGACCCCGCAAATTATGGGCTGGATGATGGATACGTTCAGCCGTTTGAAGGGCTTCAACAGCCCGGGCGTCATTACCGGCAAGCCGCTGATTATCGGGGGCTCCAAGGGAAGAAACGAAGCGACGGCCCGCGGCTGCGTCTTTGCGATTCAAGAGGCGATGAAGGATATGGGCAAGACGCCGGAAGGCGCGACGGTAGCCATTCAAGGCTTCGGCAACGCCGGCCGGATTTCGGCGAAGCTGCTGTCGGAGCTGGGCTGCCGCATTGTGGCCGTCAGCGACTCGCGTGGCGCGATTTACGACCCGCAGGGACTGGATTTGAACCGCGTGGAGCAACTGAAGGATCAGGGAGACCTGTCCGCATACGGCGCGTCGTTCGCTATTCAACCGGAGAAGCTGCTGGAACTGGATGTCGATATTTTGGTGCCGGCCGCGCTTGAGAATGTCATTACATCGGCAAATGCCGCTCAGATCAAGGCAAGTATCGTAGCGGAAGCGGCCAACGGACCGACGACGCCGGAAGCGGACGAAATTTTGTTCGGCAATGGCGTGAAGGTGATTCCGGATATTTTGGCGAATGCCGGCGGCGTGACGGTTTCCTACTTCGAATGGGTTCAGAACCTGATGAACTATTACTGGGGCGAAGAAGAGGTAAACCTCAAGCTCAAGACGGCGATGACGGAAGCTTATCGCGCGGTTCAAGATTTGGCAACCCAATACAAAACCGATCTGCGTACGGCCGCTTACATGATCTCGATGGAGCGGATTTCCAAAGCGATGGAAGCCCGCGGCTGGGTGTAAACGCATAGGCTGAATCGAATGTTCAATAAATCATCGCCGCCGGCGGCCGAGTACCTTGCCTTGGTACAGAAGCGCTGGCGGCGATTGGCGTTCATGGGGCAGCGCGGTTCCTTCTGTGAAAATAGGGAGTTGAACCTGTTCGTAGGTTCATTCGTCTACAATATAAGGGTCCTTCTGTCCAATGACATCTGGAGCCGCACTTAGGCACTGTATGCCGAAAACGGGTAGGAAGCTCGGCGCTACGATCATGGGTGAACCTAAATGATATTGGAGTTGAAGAGATGAAGTTTTTGAAAAACGTTATCCTCATCGTGCTCAGCTGCATCGTTAGCTACTGGCTCGTTGGCGGGGCGTTTGTCGAATTGTTTTTCCGTATGTAACAACAGGCTGGGTCAGAAAAAACCCTCCGCTTCAAGCGGAGGGTTTTTTCGTGCGTCGTTTTTGTCCGGATCGTCGGTTTATTGTACCGACTTACCGGCTTAAATACGCTTCGAGCTCCTGCCGGAGCTTTGCGCTGATGCCGGTCATCGGCAGGCGGAGAGCCTCCGAGGCGATAATGCCCTGATGAGCCAGAACCCACTTGACCGGCGCCGGACTAGATTCCCGGAAAAGAAGCCGGATGAGCGGAAGCAGTCCTTCGAACGTTTGTTTCGCTCCGTTCAAGTCTCCTTCGGCGAACTGCCGGTGCACTTCGACGAAAGCTTCCGGCGCCACGTTGGCGGCGGTGAGGATGCCGCCCTTGGCCCCGCAGCAAAGCATGGCGTAAGCGTAGGAGTCGTCGCCGCACAGCACCGGTTTGCTGTTCAAACAGGACAATTCCGTAAGCAGCTGAATGCCGCCGGAACTGTCCTTCAGACCGATCACCCCGTCCAGCTCCAGGATGGCTCCGGCCGTCAGCGCCGTCAGCCCCACCCCGGCACGCGACGGGTTGTCGTAGGCGATGACGGGAATGCCGACCTCCGCCGCTTTGCGGAAATGGGCGGCGATGCCTTCCTGCGACGGGCGGTTATAGTAAGGGACAACGACAAGCACGGCATCCGCGCCAAGCCACCCCGCAAGCTCCGTACGCTTCACGGTCGAAGCGGTATCGTTCGTTCCGGTGCCGACGATGACCGGAAGTTTCCCGCCGACTGCGTTCTTGGCGGTCTTCACCAAAGCTTCGACTTCTTCCCATGCTACCGTCGGCGATTCTCCTGTCGTCCCGTTGACGACCAGGCCATGGATGCCGCGGTCCGCAAGCCAGCGAACGTGACGCTCGAATGAAGCTAGATCTACGGCGCCGTTACTGTCGAACGGGGTGACGATCGGGACGTAAACACCAGTTAGCTGCTCTTGGGTTAGCATTTTTTACATTCCTCCATGGGTTTGAATAATTTGGTTTGGCTCTACTTTACCATGGTTTGAATCATCGGAGTTAGCTATAATAAGTGATAATCATCATCAATAATATTGATCATAGGAGCGAAGACCACATGGAGCTGACGTATCTCCAGACGTTTCGCGAGGTGGCTAAACGTCAGAGCTTTACCCGGGCGGCCGAGGAGCTCGGCTATGCGCAATCCAGCGTCACGATGCAAATTCAGAAGCTGGAGCGGGAATACGGCGTTTCCTTGTTCGAGCGTCACGGCCGGCAGCTTCGGCTTACGCCGCCCGGTGAAGTGCTGCTGAAGCTCGCCGGGCAGATGCTGGATTTGTACGCGCAATCCAAAGAAATCGTCGGGAATCAGGTTGGCGGGACATTGACGATCGGCGCAATCGATTCGCTGGCGGCCTACTACCTTCCTCCCTATTTGCATCATCTGAGGGAACGGTTTCCTGAATTGAACATCCATATCCAAGCGGAACGCGAATCGCTGATCGTCAGCAAAGTGAAGGAGGGGGAATTCGATATCGGGCTGCTGCTCGACGGCAAGCCGGCCGACCCGGCTCTTCGCTGCGAGACGATCCGGGAAGAGCCTCTGGTGCTGATCGCGCCGCCCGGCCATCCGCTTACGCAGTTATCCGGCGGTGTAGGCGTGGATGATCTGAATGGAGTCGAGCTGATCATGTCGGAGGAAAGCTGCAATTACCGGGGCATGTTCGAGAACGTATTAAGAGCGCACAACATCTCGTTTCTCATCCGTTTTGAGCTGGGCAACCCCGAGGCGATCAAGCAGTGCGTGATGAACGGGCTCGGCGTGGCCCTCCTTCCGCAGATCGTCGTTGAAGAGGAGGTACGGCGCGGGCGCCTCCAGGCGCTGCCCTTTGCCCACCCCGATATCCGGTTCGATCTGCAGATGTTTGTCCATCCTAAAAAATGGATGTCGCAGCCGTTGCTTGCGTTTATCCGTCTGCTGAAGCCATGAGCGAATCTATGTAGTTGAAGAAATGCCAAAAAGGGGAGTTCGCAATGAACCCCCTTCCCGGATGCCTGTGCATGTGCTTGAAGAAAAGAGCCCGGGCCTTGTGCCCCGGATTAGAACCAGAAAGTACAAGATACGATGACCAACAAAATAAACAATACGAGGATTACGCCCGTAGAAGTAAATCCGCCGAACCCTTTTACGCAGCTCATGTATACATCCCCCTTCCGTTTGACCTAGTATACCTTATGATGGTCATTTGCCCCTTGATTGGGTGGGCGGGAAAATGTGCATTAGCGGAGAAGCCAAAGGACAGGGACTCTTTTGATCGCTTAAGGAATTCATTGTTCTAGCTTCTTAAGACTCAGGCTGACTGCTTTCAATCGGGTGAAGCGCTCGGCGTAACGGCATTAGCCTCGTTAGATAAGCGGTTGCATGCCGCTCTCCAGCCAATCTTCCCGTGTCGGGCCGTAGATGTCCGGAACCCTGAGCCCGGCTTGGCGCATCAGGACGGCCATTTGGCCCCGGTGATGAATCTGATGCTGGATTAGAATCCGCAAGGTCAGGCCATTCGGCCATGTATTGCCGTACATTTCCGTCGTTTCTGCCAGCTTGGCGTCCGTCCACTGCGTTTGAACCGCATTCCCAGCTGCTTGCGAGGCGTTCCGGTAAGCTTCCGCGATCGCAGCCGCCGAGGCCGGTGCATGCTGGTCGTCTCCCGCCGATGCGAATTCCAAGCCGGTCCGCGACAGCATCTCGTGCACCGTCGTCGTCAAATGCCAGGCAAGCTGCCCAAGCGTCCGATGGTCCGGAGCGATCGCCTGATTCAGGGCTTCGTCGGTTAAGGTATCCATGACCCTCTGTGTAGCGGCAGCCTCTTGCTGCCATTCGGCGATAAAATCAGCTGTTTTGACAAACATTTCGAATTCCTCCCTGCGCTCGCAATTTAGCGTTACCACTTTACGATAACATGCATTCCCTGACAGCTGTATGTCAGGGTTGCTCGTAGAGCCGCGCGATGGCGAGCGCTTCCTCCCGCACCCGGCTGGCAACGGCTTCCGGCTCCAGCACCTTCACATCGGCGCCATAGGACAGCAGATGGGCGTACGTCCAGAGCGCGTCCGGATGGGAAGCTCGGACAATGAGTGTTCCGTCTAGGCCGTACTCAATCTGCTCGGGCTTGTAATAATCCTCCACAGGGACCCGTACCTTTGAGGTGAATTGCAGCACGAGATTCACGGAATGGGGAGAATCGCGCCGCATCCAGCGGCTATCCAACTCTTCCGTCGGCAGCTGGCGAGGTTCGAACGTCTCCGTTCCGGCTTGCAAGTTCCGCATCCGCGACAGCCGGAATATCCGAAAGTCTTCCCGCAGCCGGCAATAGCCGTACATATACCATACGTAGCCTTTAAGCACCACGCTCATCGGTTCGCACTGACGCTCGGCCTGCTCTCCTTTCCCGTTCGTATACGCAAAGGCGGTAAGCCGGTGATCGCGGATTGCTTGCCGCAGCGTCTCCAGCTTTTCTTTATTGGCGGTACCGCTCCTCCAGGGGTTCATATCGATAATGATCTGCTTGGATGCGTCTGTTACGCTTCCTTGCTCGGATTTCGCCAGAAGCGCGCCGACTTTGTCCAGCAAACTGCCGAAATGCCGGTCGTCCAAGGTGGTCTGCATGCCGCGTAACGCAACGATGAGCGACTGAAGCTCGTCGAAGGACAGGAGCTGACGATCCAGCCGGTAGCGGTCCGTAATCTCGTAGCCGCCGGTCGGACCGGCGTAAGAAACGATCGGAATCCCCGCTTGGTTGATTGCCTCGATGTCCCGGTACACCGTCCGCAGCGACACTTCGAAGCGCTCAGACAATTCTTTGGCGCTTACCCGTTTGCGGTTAAGCAGCAGCATGGTGATGGCCAACAGCCGGTCGAGTTTCATAAAATTGCAGCCGTCCTTTGTTCCCGACTTGATGTCGGTTGGTGATCATGCCTAATTCTCCGTACAGTCAGCCGAATCCTTTTCATAGAGGCGGCAAGTTGCTTTTTAACGAATGCCACCCTTCCAAGAGGGTGGTTGAAAAAGCGGGCTTCGAGCATCGGCGAAGGGTCACCTTGTTGGATCAATGCGAGTACGATTATTTCGTTTTAAGCAAAGCAAAAGAGCGCCGTTAAGCGCTCTTTCTTGGTCGATAGACGGGACTAACGGATCGTGATCGTCCCGGCTTCGGACTTCACGTCCGCTTTCAGGATATCCGAGAAAAAGGCCAGCGGCACGTACATTTTCCCTTCGCTGTTGATCGCCGGGGCGGTGCCCAGGGAGACCGGAGCCATTTTGTTCATGACGTACTCATCCTTGCCCATCCGCACGATCGACCACTGAGCCTCTTTCTGCAGCTCCACGGCTTGCTGCTCGGCGTTCCATTTCAGCTCGTAGCCGAGAGATTCGGCGACGCTGCGCAAAGGCACGGTCACGGTACCTTTAGCATCCGTGTAGACGGTTCCATCGATGATGGACAGCTTCTTGCCGTTCACAACGAGCGTATGCGGCTTGCTTCTCGCGTCGGCGCCCGGTGTCTGTGCTTGATTCGGCAGCGGGATGGCGAACTCCGGCATGCCTGTGGAGTACGGCGCGATCTCGTACGGCGCGAAGACGATGACGGCGCTGCCTTGATGAATATAGAACGACTGCGTATCGACGATGCCTTCGAAGCCGTCTTTGAAATAATCGTCAGGATGCTTGGCAATTTCGTCCTTGATGTGCTTGTCGATCGTCTGCTTGTAATCCGCGCCGAACAGGTCCTTCAGCTCGATCCGCTTCGCGGCGTCCTGATTCAGTACGTTGTATGTATCGGTTCGCGAAATACCGTGGGCTCCTCCCGTATACACGTAGGTTTCCACGGTGATGGAAAACATACCCCCATCGGTTGCGCCGCCTTCGGCTTTCACTTCGTATTTTACGATGACCTCGTACGGGTTGAATTCGTAGCCGTCTTTTTTGGCATCGGCCGCGTCATTTGCCGCTTGCTTCTTCATCAGCTCCAAGTCTTTCATCGCATGACGCTCCAGGATATCGTTCAACTGGTCTTGGTATTTTTTATCTTTGAGCCCTTCGATAACCGGGATGCTCAGGTCCGCGGAGTACTGGTCGGTCTTCTCTTGTACGGCCTTGGCCGATACTTTGACGGCGCCTTGCTGAACGGGCGCGGAGATCGGGACGGCTTGAACGGGCACGCTAGCAGAGGAAGGCTCGGCGCTTGCCCGGGAACCAGAGACGCCTGCGGTTAGCAGGCAAGCTCCTGCGATGCTTAGGGTCAGTAATTTGAACGGTGTTTTCATACAAAGTCCCTCCTGGGTTATAAATGACTTGATGCTTTGATTATAGGACGAATGGCTTGCAAGAAAGTTACAATCAGGTTACAAACTCCCGTGCGGTTATTTCGGTAAAGGTTGGTTAGAAGTCTTTTTTTACTTTGATGTGGTCGTTCCGGTTCGTTACACTAAATGATACAGCAGTTTTGTCGGCTTGAAGAATGGGAGGAAAACAATTGACCGTATGCCATCTGCATGATTGGGGCTGGAACGACCGGCGGGAGGAGGCGTTCGCCCCTTACCGTGAGGCCGGGCATGAGCCCGGGCGCATTATTTTGGAGCATAAGCACGTTTACCGCGCGGTGACGGCTGGCGGAGAGCTGCTGGCCGAAGTGTCGGGGCGTCTCCGGCATCAAGCGGCCGGCCGGGCCGATTATCCCGCCGTCGGCGATTGGGTGGCGCTGCAGGTGCGGGCGGAGGACGGACGCGCGATCGTTCACGCGGTGCTCCCGAGGGAGAGCAAGTTTTCGCGCAAAGCAGCCGGGACGGCCGTCGAGGAGCAGATCGTCGCGGCCAATATCGACACCGTGTTTTTGGTGCACGCGCTGAATGCGGATTTTAATGTGCGGCGGCTGGAACGCTACTTGACCTTATCCTACGAGAGCGGCGCAGCGCCCGTCGTGCTGCTCAGCAAGGCGGATCTATGCGAGGACGTACCGGGCAAAATAGCCGCTGTGGAGGCCGTGGCGCCGGGCGTGCCGGTGCATGCGATCAGCTCCGCGCGCGGCGAAGGCTTGGATGCGCTGGCCGCCTATCTGAAGCCGGGGCGGACGGTGGCGCTCCTCGGGTCCTCGGGAGCCGGGAAATCCACGCTGGCCAATCTGCTCTACGGCGAGGCCATCTTGGACACCGGAGAGATCCGTGAGGGAGACGGTCGTGGTCGGCATACGACGACCCACCGCGAGCTTGTGCTGCTGCCCGGAGGCTCGCTGCTGATCGATACGCCGGGGATGCGGGAATTGCAGCTGTGGGAGGCGGAATCCGGCTTGGACACCGCCTTCCGCGACGTGGACTTGCTTGCCGTGGGCTGCCGTTTCGGCAACTGTACGCATCAGGAGGAGCCCGGCTGCGCCGTCAAGGAAGCGCTGGAGAACGGCACGCTCGACCGGGGACGGTATTATAACTACGTGAAGCTGCAGAAGGAGCTGGCGTTCCAAGCCCGTAAGGAAGACAAGGGCTTGCAGCGGGCGGAGAAGGACCGGTGGAAAAAGCTCAACCAATCGATGAAAAAGCATCCGAAGCATTCGTTGGATTAAATATGCCGTACAAAGCCCATTCCCTTCCATAACCGGAGAGAATGGGCTTTGCGCTTGGTTTTGCCGGACAAGTCTTTCAATTTCGGCCGGTTCGGTATACAATCCAGAGACAGCTTCGAGATAGGGGAGAACGGTATATGTGGACGAACCGGAACGTATGGATTGTCCTGGCAGGGGAATTTATTGCCGGGCTTGGCTTGTGGATGTCGATTATTGCCAATTTGGAGTTTATGCAGCAGAAAGTGCCTTCGGACTTCATGAAGTCGCTTATTTTATTCGTCGGGCTGCTCGCCGGCGTGCTGTTCGGTCCGCTGGCCGGACGGGTCATCGACACGACCTCGAAGAAAAAGGTGCTGCTGCTCTCGGGCGCCGGACGCCTTGTCAGCGTCAGCTTTATGTTTGTCGCGCTGTATTTTGATTCCATCTGGTGGATGGTACTGTTCGCCGTGACACTGCAAATATCGGCCGCGTTTTATTTCCCGGCGCTGCAGTCCGTCATTCCGCTGATCGTGCAGGAGCGGGAGCTGCTCGCCTTAAACGGCGTCCATATGAACGCGGGTACGATCGCGCGTATTCTGGGGACGACCTTGGCCGGATTGATGCTGACAGTGATGAGCCTGCAAGGCTTGTATGTCGCCTCCTTCGTGGCTTATGCGGTGCTGCTTGCGTCTACCGCTTTCCTGAACGTGCCCGAGCCCGGCTTGCGGCGGGCGAAAGAGGCTAACGAAGGGGCGGCGGCTGTACCGGGCGGGGAGCCGGAGCAGGCCGAAAGCGGCCGGCGCGGCAGCGATCCGGCAGGGCAGGCGCCGCCGGCGGAGCAAAGCGGCTTCAAGGCGCTTCTGCCGCTGCTGCGTTCGGAGCCGACCGTGCTGACGGTGCTCTGGCTGACGCTGGTGCCGACGCTGTTCATCGGCGGCTTCAACCTGATGGTCATCAACATCAGCGAGCTGCAGCACGATGCGCAGGTGAAAGGGCTGCTCTATGCCGTGGAAGGGGTCAGCTTCATTCTGGCCGGCTTTCTGGTCAAATGGATGGCCGATCGCGGCGGCTTGATGAACCGCCTGTTCCTGTTTGCGGCGATCGTGGCGGCGGCGCAGTGCCTGCTGTTTTTTGCCGATTCGAAGCTGTTCGCTTTGCTTTCGTTCGGGCTGTTCGGCTTGGCGGCGGGCGGATTTTTCCCGGCGTCGTCGACCTTGTTCCAGAAGCAAATTCCGAAAGCGTACCATGGCCGATTCTTTTCGTTCCGCAGCATGCTTGACCGCGTCATGTTCCAGGTCGTTCTGCTGAGTACGGGGCTGCTGCTGGATTCGATCGGGCTGCAGCTCATGGTGCTGCTGTACGGGGTGCTATCGTTTGTGCTCGTCGCCGTCTTTGCCGTTCGCGAAGCCAGATCGGCGAAGAAAGAACGTGCGGAAGCTTCATTGTGATTCGAAACGAACGGAAAAGCCGGCCCTTGCGATTAGGCATGTGCCGGCTTCTTTGCTTTAATTTTTTGCGCAGACTGCGCTCCTCGGTATCCAATCCCGGTCCCGATAGGCGGTCCAATAAATGTACGGCGTCTGCATCTAACATGAGCGTCCCTCATTCTGTTCTCTTCTTCGACGGATAGGTGCCCGGGGCTTCCTGCGCCTGCCGGTAGGCGGTCGGCGAGAGCCCGGTTCGTTTATGAAAAACGGTCGAGAAATAAGCGGCGTTCGGAAAGCCCGTGCGAAGCGCCACTTCGGTCACCGTCTCTCCTTCAGCCGCCGCTTGGCTGCCTCCACGCGGGTAGCCGCGATATATTCCGCAGGCGTGACCCCGGTCAGCCGCTTGAACGTGCGGTGCAGATGGTAAGGGCTGGCATGCTGCGCTTCCGCCAGCACGGCGAGGGTTAGCGGCTCCGCATAGTGCGCCTCGATCCATTTGGCGGTGTGCCGAATCCATTCTTCGTCCGGCATCCCCTTGCCATCGGGACGGCATCGCTTGCAGGGGCGGAAGCCTTGAGCGGCGGCGTCGGCCGCGCCGCGGAATATCCGCACGTGTTCCCTTTTCGGCGGCTTCGATTTGCAGGAGGGCCGGCAAAAGATCCCCGTTGTCTTCACGGCGTAAATCAATCGGCCATCAAGCGCGGCATCGTTGGCGATAATGGCGTTCCAGATATCGTCGGTTAACGCCGGCTCCGCCCGTTCGCGGTCTGCCGGCCGTTCATGCAGGTCAGTCATAGCGATCACCTCACGAGCTCAGTATACCCCGGCAGTTCCTGCGATGTAAGGGGGGACGAGTGAGAGCGCAAGATTTCAAAAGCGCACAAGACCGGAGTATGATAAAAAGGGATCATGAAGAAAAATAGCGCACGTTGGTTGGACAAAGGAGAGAATGGATGATGAACGAAGCACAGCATGGGGCCGAGCTTGCATTTCAAGAAGGATGGAAGGACGGCGGATACGAAGAGGAGCTTGTTCCGCGGGGGCCTTTCCGGTTTTCCGCGGCTCTCGACTATATGGCGAGATCAGAGAACGAATGCCTGTTTTACGTCAACCAAAACCGCGTATACAAATGGATCGAAGCTGAAAATGAGCGGGTGCTCGTCGAAATCTCCGGCGGTCCGGAGGATCGTACCGTGCGTCTGCGGTTTCTTGACGAAGCGGCGCAGGAGAAGCCGCAGGCTCGTCTGGCGGCGGCCCGTTATGTGTGGGAATGGTTCGACCTGGGGACGGATCTCGACGTGTTCTACCGGCTGGCCGAGAGCGACCTGCTGCTAGGGCCGTTAACGGACCGGTTTTACGGGCTCCGATGTATCGGCATTCCGGATTTGTTCGAGGCGCTCTGCTGGGCCATTCTCGGGCAGCAGATCAATCTGGCGTTCGCCTACACGCTCAAGCGGCGGTTCGTCGAGTCGTACGGCGCTTCCATGGCTTGGGACGGCCGGACGTACTGGACGTTTCCGACGCCTGAAACGATTGCCGGACTGTCGGTGACCGACCTCACGCCGCTGCAGCTCACGTCCAAAAAGGCCGAGTATGTGCTCGAAACGGCGGCGCGCATGGCGGACGGCCGACTGACCAAGGAGCGGCTGCTGCGCCTGGGTGATGCACAAGCGGTCGAACGCGAGCTGACCGCCATACGCGGTATCGGGCCATGGACGGCCCATTACGTCATGATGCGCTGTCTCCGGCTGCCGTCGGCTTTTCCCGCCGGAGATGTCGGGCTGCAGAACGCGGTCAAGCATCTGTTAGGCATGGACAGCAAGCCGAAGCCGGCCGAGCTGCATCGGCTTGCGGCCGGGTGGAGCGGCTTTGAAGCGTATGCGACCTTTTATTTGTGGAGGGTGCTGTATTGAGTTAGGCTTCCGCAGCGTCCTTGTCCCTGTGCCGGATCGAGGCCAGAAACTTTTCCATCTCGCTGGCGGGTAAAGGCTGGCTGAACAAATAGCCCTGCACAGCATCGCAGCCGATCTGCTTCAACCGCTCCAGCTCCGCCTCCGTCTCCACGCCTTCGGCGACCGTCTTGAGTCCGAGCGCATGGGCCATGCCGACGATCGCTTGGACCAGAGCGCGGTTGACCGGATCATGGTCCAGCCCACGGATGAACGTCTTGTCGATTTTGAGCACGCTGAAATCGAATTTTTTCAGGTAAGCGAGCGCGGAATGACCGGTACCGAAATCGTCGATGGCCGTCCCGATGCCAATCCGGCGCAGCTCCTTCAGCAGCCGGATCGTCGCCTCGGCCTTCGTCAGACCGGCGCTTTCCGTTATTTCGATCTCCAATTGGGAAGGATCGACCTTGTGCCGCTGCAGGAGCTGCCGGATGCGTTCGGGCAAATGAGGCCGGTGCAGCTGCCGCGCCGATAAATTGACGGCCACCTTGACCGGATAGCCCAATACCTCCTCCCACCGGACGTGCTGCCGGCATACGTTCTCCAGCACCCATTCGTCCATATCCGCAATTATGCCGATTTCTTCGGCCATCGGGATAAACTCCTGCGGGCTAATCAGGCCCAGCACCGGATGGTTCCAGCGCGTCAACGCCTCCAGCCCGACGAGGCGGCCCGAGCGGCAGTCCATCTGCGGCTGGTAGAACACCTCCAGCTCTCCGTCCAGCGCTGTGGCGCGCAGTCCGTTCTCCAGCACCAGCTGGCGGGGCAGCGTCTCGGTCCAATGGGGAGCGAACAAGCGGTAGCTGTTGCGCTGTTCCTTGGCCGCGTACATGGCGGAGTCGGCATGCTTCGCAAGCGTTTCCAAGTCGCTTCCGTCTTTTGGATACAAGCTGATGCCGACGCTGCCGGTGATGTACAATTCGTGTGGGTCCACATGGAACTTCCGCGCCAGCTCCTTCAGCACGGTATCCGCGACGTCGGTCGCCTCCTTCGGGTCCAGCAGCCCGGGCAAAATCACCGTGAATTCGTCGCCTCCGAGCCGAGATACGAACTGAGGCTCTTGGAAGCAGCGGCGCAGCCGGTTTCCCGCTTGCACAAGCAGCCGGTCTCCGAATTCATGGCCGAGCGAATCGTTAATGATTTTGAACCGGTCGAGGTCGATGAAGAGCAGTCCGACCATCGTGCCGCTTTGCTTCGCATCCAGCAGCGCCGCGTTCAGCTTGTTCTGGAAATGACGGCGGTTCGGCAGCCCTGTCAGCATGTCGTAGTGGGCTAAATAACGGAGGCTCTCTTCCGCCTGAAAACGTTCCGTAATGTCCGAAAAAATGCCGACATAGGTGCGGATGTTCCCCTTGTCGTCTTTGACCGCTTTGATTGTCAGCCATTCCGGGTAAACTTCGCCCGTTTTGCGCTTGTTCCAGATTTCGCCTTGCCACCTGCCAGTCTCCCGGATGGAGGCCCACATCCTCAAGTAAAACGCCCGATCCTGACGCCCCGATTGCAGCATGCTAGGCTTGTTGCCGATCGCATTCTTGGCGGTGTAGCCGGTCACCGCAGTGAATGCGGGATTGACCGCCAAGATCGTGCCTTCCATATTGGCAATCATAATCCCTTCGTGGGACGATTCGAACACGCTGGCATGCATGCGCAGCGTTTGCTCGGCTTTTTTGCGCTCGGATATATCCGAGAAAATGCCTACATAGTTGGCTATCCTGCCCGTCTCGTCCTTGACGGCATTAATGATGAGCCATTCGGGGAACACGCTGCCGTCTTTCCGCCGGTTCCAAATTTCGCCTTGCCAGCTTCCTTGTTGACGGATCGAGGCCCACATGTCGTCGTAGAATGCTTTGTCCTGCTTGTCCGATTGGAGGATGCGCGGCGTTGCTTCGATGATCTTGCCAGCTTCGTACCCGGTCATGCGGGTGAAGGCCTGATTCACATCCATGATCCGTTTCTGGGCATCCGTGATCATAATGCCCTCCTGTGCCGCTTGGAACACCCGCGCATACAGTCGCAGATGCTTCTCCGAGCGTCTTCGCCAGTTCGCCTCCAGCAGCAGCCGGGCGTTGTAGCGGAGGAGAATGAAGTAGAACACGACCGAATTCAGAAGAAACAGCCCCCACCTCAGCAGCAGCGGCACGTCCGGCATTCCGTAGCCCAAAGCGTCGAGAAAGTCTGACACCTTGTCGACGATCAGATCGGTCAAAAAAATGAGAATGAAATTCGATAGGATAAAAAACATCGTCAAGGAGTCCAAAACGGGCAGCTTGCCCCGGTTGGCGGATTTCATAGCATCTGCCACCTTTGTCATAATTTCGGTCTGCAACTGGGGTGATGCGGCCCCATTGTACCAAGGGTAAACCAGCAGCGCCCGGCCGCCTATGATTTAGATCACACCATAGCGCTGCGATATGGTGTCCGTATCGCACTCTTTCCAATTTATACGGGATAACTCCAAGTGGATTGACTTGACGGTACGAATAAAATGGACTGAGAAAAGCACACATTTTGCCGCATAGTCCAAACGTGAGGAAGGGCAGGACCATACGATGTAACATGTAAACGAAAGGAGGGACCGAACAATGGGTTTTGGTGGCTTTGGAGGTTGCGGCGGCGGAGTTGGTGGTTTTGGCGGGGGGTTTACTAGCATAGGAGTCATTCTCGTTCTCTTCATTCTGCTTGTGATCGTTTCCCGTTCCTTGTTCTTCTAATTGCGAGCAGTTCCCTGAAGATCCCGTTGACGGGATCTTTTTTTTATGTTTGGCATTGGGGAATCGGTATACATAGAGGGGATGCGGCAGTTAGAATGGAAAAAGAACAAGTATCGGAGAAAGAGCGGGGAAAGGAAGGCTGTCATGGTGCAGGCCGTCATCTTATTTATTCTCGCGGGGCTGGCTGAGATCGGCGGAGGCTACCTTGTCTGGTTATGGCTCCGGGAAGGAAGGGCGATCGGCTACGGCATCGTCGGCGCGCTTATTCTTGTCGTGTACGGGGTTATCCCAACATTGCAAAGCTTTCCGAGCTTCGGGCGGGTGTATGCGGCTTACGGCGGCGTCTTCGTCGTCTTGTCGGTTCTATGGGGCTGGGGCATCGACAAGAAAACCCCCGATATCTACGACTGGCTCGGGATGAGCCTGTGTCTGGCCGGCGTCGCCGTCATGCTGTACGCTCCGCGGTCTTAGCGCAGAGCCTTGGGAGGAAAGCAAAAAAAGAAGCCTTTCGCAGTGGATTAACCGTCCGGCGATAAGGCTTCTTTGAGCTTGCAGTTATTTTTTCGGGTCGAACGAGCTCTTCAGCGACACGATCCGGTTAAACACCGGGCGGCCCTCCGCCCAGTGCTTCGAATCGACGTTGAAGTAGCCGTGGCGGAAAAACTGGAACTTGTCCTGAGGCTTCGCGCCCCGCATATTGTTTTCGACGAAGCCTTGTACCGTTTCGAGCGACTTCGGATTAATATTGTCGAGGAACGAATCGCCTTCTTCCGCTTGCTCGTCGAGGATGAGCGGCTCGTACAGGCGGAATTCCGCCGGGACGGCTTGCGTCGCTTCTACCCAATGAATCGTCCCCTTCACCTTGCGGCCGGTAAATCCGCTGCCGCTCTTCGTTTCGGGATCGTACGTGCAGTGCAGCTCCGTGATGTTGCCGTCCGCGTCCTTGATCACGTTCTCGCATTTGATAAAGTAGGCGTGTTTCAGACGCACTTCATTGCCGGGGAACAGGCGGAAGTAGCCTTTGACCGGCTCCTCCATAAAGTCGTCCCGCTCGATATAAATTTCCCGCGAGAACGGAATTTGACGATGGCCCATCGCTTCGTTCTCGGGGTTGTTCTCCGCGTCCAGCATCTCCACTTGCCCTTCTGGGTAATTCGTGATGACCACCTTCAGCGGCTGCAGCACGGCCATCGTGCGCGGCACCTTCAATTTGAGATCCTCGCGGATAAAATGCTCCAGCATCTTCTCGTCGACGACGCTGTTGTTCGTCTTCACCACGCCGACTTCGCGGCAGAACGTGCGAATCGCTTCCGGGGTATATCCCTTGCGGCGCAGACCGGAGATCGTGGGCATCCGCGGATCGTCCCAGCCGTCAACGACTTTCTCATCCACGAGCAGCTTCAGCTTCCGCTTGCTCATCACCGTATTGGTCAGGCTGAGCCGGTTGAATTCATACTGCCGCGGCACGTTCTCCATCTCGCACTCCTGCACAACCCAATCGTACAGCGGACGGTGGTCGGCGAACTCCAACGTACAGACGGAATGCGTGACGCCTTCGATCGCGTCTTCCAGCGGATGCGCATAATCGTACATCGGGTAAATGCACCACTTGTCGCCGGTATTATGGTGATGCGCATGGGCGATCCGGTACAGCACCGGGTCCCGCAGGTTAATGTTCGGGGAGGCCATGTCGATCTTGGCGCGCAGCACCTTCTCGCCGTTGGCATACTCGCCTTTGTGCATCCGCTCGAACAAGTCGAGATTTTCCTCTACGCTGCGGTTGCGGTAAGGACTTTCTTGGCCGGGCTGGGTCAAGGTGCCCCGCGTTTCGCGGATTTGTTCCGCCGTCAAATCGCATACGTAAGCTTTGCCCTTGCGGATTAAGCGTAAGGCGCGCTCGTACATTTCATCGAAAAAGTCCGAAGCAAAATACAGCTGCTCCCACTCGAAGCCAAGCCACTTGACGTCTTCCTGGATCGAGCGTACGAATTCTTCGTCTTCCTTCACCGGGTTCGTATCGTCAAACCGCAGATGCGTACGTCCGCCGAATTCGTCGGCAAGCTCGAAGTTCAGACAGATCGATTTCGCGTGCCCGATATGCAGGTAGCCGTTCGGCTCCGGCGGAAAGCGGGTGACGATGGTGTTCACTTTACCCGTGTTCAAATCTTCGATCATGATGTTTTTGATGTAATTGGAGGATGATGCAGAAGCCGGTTTCGTCGTGTCCAATGGGATCAACCTTTCTCACAAGTTAGCTGTCAAAATCTATTACTCTCTATAATACACAAAATGGAGGGCAATTATAAATGGTTTTCCGTACGATTCTTTGAAGAAAGCCCTTACTTGAGCGGACTTTTACACCATTTCCGTCAAAAACTTGGGCGGTATCTATGAAAATGGAAAGCTCTTCTTTCTTTTGAAAAGAGACATCCCAAAATCCGCACCTTACGACCGAGCGAACATAAGGTGAAAAGTAGGGGGAATTTTAGAAAGGAGAGTCTTTGTGAAAACGAACCGTGTAAAAGAAACGAATCGTCTCGTAACGGTGCCGGTGCTGCGGAAGACACTGGCCGCCATGCTTCCGTTTTACCGGCGGATTGCTTCGGACCCCGCTTATGCCGCAGCGTGGGCCCGGGGCGTGCGCCGCGCGGATCTGGATACGCTGATTCGGCTGCTTCGGCAAGTCGGGTTAAGCGAGCGAAGGTATGCGTCCTTGTCCACGAACGGCATCGGCTACTTCGTCGATTTCAACGCGCCGAAGCCGATCGTGCTGTATTCGAACGCCACCACGATTCGTCCGGGAACGACGCAATTTTATTTCAACTCCAAGGTTCACCGCGCCATCGCCAAGGCGATTCTACCGTTCTATCAAGAAATCGTCGCCAACCGGCCGTTCGCCTGCATCGTCGTCCGGGCGATCCGCAGCGGCAACCGCGCGCTGCTTGACCGGCTGGTCCGCAGTATGGTCAAGACCCCGCATCTGCGTTCCGTCTCCATCGAAAGCTCAGGCTTCCGGCTCAGCTTCAAATACGCGGCCAGCCCGTTCCGCTTCGACAACCTGACCTTTGGCGGCGAGCCCTGATGACGGCAAAAGGTCCGCATGACGGAAAATCCCCTGCGTCCGGGCGCGAGGCCGCCGGTCGCAGGGGATTGCTGGCGAGGATATCAGATTAGAGCAGAGCCGAAGCTTCCGGCTGCTTCTCCTCATACTGCAGCAGCAGCGCTTCGGCTTTGTGTAAATCCTTGGCGTGCACATCGAGCTTCAAGCGTTCAGGGTGATGGAGATCGACGGCTTCGGCCGCCGTCTGAATCGCGCTCAACGCTGCATCGGTATCGGATTTCACCCGGCATTTGACCTGCTTCGACCTTAAGAAGGCGTGCCTCGCTTGAAGGTCGGGTCATGATGCACAATAAAACCTTCGATCAGCTCCGGCGTGTATGACGACCCACCGCCGATCACGACGACTTTCTTTCAGTCCTTTGGTTTCAGCCACCTGCAAGCACTCCCTTCAAATCGGATATGCGTCGGACTTGCTCCTGTACCGGCTCGGAGACGGCCCGGCCGTCTTTCTCCATGGCCAGTAAGATCGCACCGACCACCGGCTCCACGCCCAGTACCTGAAGCCGGCAGCCCGGAGCCTCCGGCTGCACCAGTTCTACGATATACGGATGAATGAATTGCCCGTCTCCTCGTGTCAGCACACTGCCCGCAAGCACTAGATCGAATGTCTCGCTCTGCATCCCCAGACGCCGGATCACCGCCCGGGCCGCCAGCCCGAGCTCCGTTCCCTGCACGCGGAGGATGCGGGCCGCCACGCGGTCTCTCTGGGCGGTGGCTTCGAACAGCAGCGGCGTCAGTCCAAGCGGGGCAGGCAGCGCATGATCCAGAAAATGGTTGAACATATATTCGACCGAAGGGTAAGCGAGCTCCTTCGTGACCAACGCGGTCAGCAGCGTTTCTTCCTCACGGCCTTCCCATGCCCGGATGACTGCCCGGAACGCTTCCGTCGTCAAGTCCCCGCCGCCGCCGAAATCGCCGTATGAATAACCGAAGCCGCCGCATTGGTACGTCTCGCCCGAAGGGGAAACGCCGCCGCCGTTTTGCTGCCTCCGGCATCCATCCCCAAGTAGTATCTCAATGTACTCCACTCCCGTCCTTGGAGCCAGCTACGGTGCGGGGGAATAGGGCGACGTGGATTCTCTCACGATCAATTCCGGCTTCAAGCAGACCGACATATTCCGTTTCAAGGAGCCGTCGATCAGCCTGAGCAGCAGGCGGACGGCCTGCTGTCCCATCTGCTCCATCGGCTGTCTGACGGTCGTCAGACGCGGATGAATATCGGCGGCGAACACTTGGTCGTCATACCCGACGATGGAAATGTCGCGCGGGATGCGGTACCCTTCGTCCCGGAACGCATCCATGACGCCGAGCGCAAGGCCGTCTTCTCCGGCGAAGACGGCCGTCGGCACGGTCCCGCTGCGAAGCCATGCCTTGGCGACGTCGAAGCCGCTGCGGATGTTGAATTCGGCTCCGGCCACGGCCAGCGGCGTCAGTCCCGCTTCGGCCATGGCCGCTTCAAATCCGCGTCGACGCTCTCGGACGCTGAGAAACAGCTCCGGTCCGCTCACGTGCGCGATGCGCGTATGTCCCAGGCCGATCAAATGCTTGGTCGCCTCGTAGCCGCCCGTGTAATTGTCCACATTCACCGTAGTGGCATTTGTTTTTTCAATAAAGTATAAGCGTTTATATTTTTTGTCGAAGTAAGGCGAGCCCCCTACCGGCCGATGTGAAGCTGTGCGTCCAGTTCCGCGCAACAAATAATTGATTTTTATCAATATGGATCAGAAGAAGTTTTGCCTGTTAAACTCGGATGTTGTTGAAACGAGGGGGAATTGCGGGTGGCATCGAAGCTTTAAAATTATAATCGTTTATAGTTTTACACGCCTATAGTAAACGTTTTCAATAATGGCGTCAACCCTAATTTTCCATTATTTCCTTCGGCGACCTGCGGGCAGGCGTCCGAAGCCGGAGAGGGCCGGTTCGTACGCGAATTGACACGCTGTCGGCGCGTAAGCTACCATGAGAAAAATACGCGCTTATCGCCGCAAAAGGGGGAAACCGCGCATGAAGACCCGTTCATCCATCTTTTCGCCAATGTTTAATCATAAACCAGTGTTACTTGACTTGAAATTAATAAATCTTGGATTTCTCGTAATTTTTCTCTCTCGGATTCTTTTATTTTATCCCGATGCATTAGCTCGTTAAAATTTCCATTACAAAGGTGAAGAACAAATGGCGACCTTGCTCCAAAACCTCCACAAAAGCAGTCATCAAGACTGTCCAAAGAAAAACCATAATAACCACCTGGCCCATTCATTGCTTCTCCCAAGGCACAATAAAAGGATACTGAATCTCTTACATGCGTCATATCCAAGAAATAGTTATTATTAGTAGGAATATTACAGTAGGTGGCATGATGTTGCATACGAACAACTTCCAACCAACCTAATCTTCGTCTCTGTGATAGGCTTGACCATGTATTTTTTATTGTTGGTTTCGAGACCATCCATTTTTTCCAAATTTCCATCGCTTCATAAGAGGGTTCTGTCAAGAATCCACCGGATAATTCCAGATTAAACATCCCCTGTGTAATTGGATTCTTATGAAAATAGTACGGTTTATCTAGAACAAAGAAAAATGAGCCTATTACCTTCCCATCTTGACTCAACATATTAATATAAATTCTTGCCATTCTATATAAGTTGAACTAATGAATTCATTAGAATTAGAACCTAACACA
>NZ_FMTT01000039.1:0-14999 GCF_900100345.1 Paenibacillus tianmuensis
CGCAGGAATGAGCGCAGTCAACCCCTGCCCGGTAACCCTCCCATTGTTGATGGGCAGCCGTGCACCAATATTGCAACAAGTCATATACCGTAAACTTACGGGCTTTGTCTTCATAACCTATCATTTGCACAATTGATTTGACTTCTTCAAGACTCAGAATGGATTGAAGAACGGATGGAATCGTGATACAATTTTTCATGAGATCGCCTCTTTCTCGAATCGCTTGGTGGTACAAACGATTCTACAGCAAAGGCGATCTTTTTTCTACCATTTAGTGGTTAATCAACAGGCCTGACATTGGGCAAAAGTACCATGCCGTTCTCGTCCGCATCCGGATGCGTCGGGTCGTAATGCTGCCTAAAAGGAGAAGGATCGTCGATCACTTGAGTTACCCGTACGCCGTTCCCGGCACCCGAATTTTTACCGGACATGGCATTGGCAAACGACTCGGCGAAATTTTGCTGTTTTGGTTCGAAAGACACCAGTTTGCGATGATACGGAACCCATTTGCCGTTCACCATCTGTGCTCTTGTCGAGTCCGCATTGGCGATGTTGGACGAAATAACGTCCATCCGGAAGCGCTGTGCTGTTAATGCGGAAGAACTGATGTCAAATCCGTTTGTAAGTCTCATTCGTTACACTCTCCCGCCGATAGCTGTTCTGATTTTTTTGATTTCACCGCTGACTTGCTGGACCATGACGTTGTATCGAAGTTGGTTTTTGGCCATGAGCGCCATTTCGTAATCGATATCGACGTTATTCAAGTTGTTGTTAACCATGGACTGGTTGTCACGAACGATTTGCGGTTCCGGCTTTGGCGGGCGGCCGATATAAAAATGTCTCGGGTCGGTCCGATACCCTTCAATTCCGGCTCCGCTCATTTCCTGCTGCAGCAGTTCTTCAAAACGAACATCCGACCGTTTGAAAAAGGGCGTGTCGACATTTGCCACATTGTCTGCAATCACTTTCTGCCTGAGTGCAGCGGCGTCAAGGGCACGCTCCAGCGTTTGAAATGAGGGCTTGTTTAAAATATTCATGCGTTGACTCCCACTTTCCAAGGATGATACTGAATCTAGTTATTCAACAAGATAACGTAATATCCTCCTTCCTTCGACATCTAAACATAAAAAAAATACAAAGCAGTTTGTCGGAAATTGTAGTAAAAGAGAACTACATCTATATTGAGAGATCTTGGAAATGAATACAATATGAAAAAAGCCCTATATTTGCATATAGAGCTCATAATGTTAAATATTTCACGTTTTTGAGAATGCTAGCTATGCTTTCATGTTTTGGATACCGGCCATCAATTGATCGTTCAAAATACGAATGTACGTTCCCTTCATGCCAAGCGAACGCGTTTCAATGACACCGGCGCTTTCCAGCTTGCGCAGGGCATTGACAATCACCGAACGGGTAATCCCTACGCGATCCGCGATTTTGCTGGCCACAAGGAGGCTTTCCGATCCTTCGAGCTGCTCGAAAATATGTTCGACCGCTTCCAGCTCGCTGAAGGATAACGAACCGACCGCCACCTGAACGACCGCTTTCCCGCGGGCTTCGATCTCAATCTTCTCTGCCTTTTCGCGCAAAATTTCCATCGCCACAACCGTAGAACCATATTCCGCCAAAATCAAATCGTCGTCGATAAACATGCCGTTGCTTTTCGTGAGAACAAGCGTTCCCAATCGTTCGCCACCGCCGATAATCGGGACAATCGTCATGTAAAAACCTGAATCAGTTGAAATTTGTCGAAAAATATCGAAATCGCTGCCTGCCTCTAAATTGGAGGACGTCTCCTCCACCTTGAGCAAAAGCCGGTTATATTCGGACGGAAACCGGTTTTCCTGCAGTACCGTTTCGTTCACGCCGGCCTCGAATACGGGCGTTGTGAACGCGCTCCCCAGCACCTTTCCTCTCCGACTGACGACAAATATATCCGCCTGCAAAATATCGCTCAGCACCGCGGCCATATCCATAAAACTGACCGGGTTCCCCGCTTCCTTTTGCAGCAGTTTATTCAGCCTTCTGGTTTTCATCAAAAGTGTCATTTGTCTTGCCTCCAAAGTTGACGATTACAAAATGTACTGGCTGAGATCCCGGTTCTGCACGATACCGGACAGCTTTTCCCTGACATACTCCGGTGAGATTACGATTTGCTCAAGCGTGATTTCCGGCGCTTCAAAGGACAAATCCTCCAGCAGCTTCTCCAAAACGGTATGCAAACGGCGGGCGCCGATGTTGTCGGTATTCTGATTCACGTCGGCGGCAATCCGGGCAATTTCCAGAATCGCTTCGTCGGAAAATTCGACACGAATCCCTTCTGTTTCCAACAGTGCCGTATATTGTTTGGTCAGCGCATTCTTCGGCTCTTTCAATATGAGCACAAAGTCCTGCTCCGATAAACTACTCAGCTCGACCCGGATCGGAAACCGCCCCTGAAGTTCAGGAATCAAATCCGATGGTTTCGCGATATGGAATGCTCCGGCCGCCACAAACAGGATATAATCCGTTTTTACAGGGCCGTATTTGGTCATCACAGTCGATCCTTCGACAATAGGTAAAATGTCCCGCTGTACGCCTTCACGTGAGACGTCAGGCCCACTTCCGCGGCTGGAGCTGCATATCTTGTCGATCTCGTCGATGAAAATGATGCCTCCCTGCTCAGCCCGCTTCACCGCTTCCTGGATCACTTCGTCCATATCCAGCAGCTTTTGGGCTTCCTCTTGCAGCAGCACTTTGCGCGCTTCTTTGATCGGGAGCTTGCGTTTTTTCGTCCGCTTCGGCATCAGGCTTCCGAACAGCTCCTGCATATTCATGCCCGCCTGATCGTTGCCCTGTCCCGCCAGCATATCGAACATCGAAGGAGAGCTGTCCTCCACCTCGATTTCGATCACTTGATTCTCAAGCTCACCGCGCAGAAGACGTTCCCTAACTTCCTGCCTCTGGGACGCAATCGACGAATCCGTTTCCGGCTCCGTGTCTGTATGGCCCGCGTTCTGCTGGCCAAACAGCATTTCCAGCGGATTGCGCTGGCCCCGGTGCTTGGAAGGACTAGGTACAAGGATGGATACGATCCGGTCGTGAACCATTTGTTCCGCACGGTCCTTAAGCTTATCGGTTTTCTCCGCTTTTACCATGCGAATCGACGTTTCCACCAAGTCCCGGACCATCGACTCGACATCGCGTCCGACGTATCCGACTTCTGTAAATTTGGTCGCCTCGACTTTGATAAACGGCGCATTCACCAGCTTTGCCATACGGCGGGCGATTTCCGTCTTGCCGACGCCCGTCGGTCCGATCATTAACAGGTTCTTTGGTGCGATCTCGTCGCGGAGCGATTCTTCGAGCAGGCTCCGGCGGTACCGGTTGCGCAGCGCGACGGCAACGGACTTCTTGGCCTGCTTCTGTCCGACGATATACTTATCCAATTCGGCTACGATTTCTCTGGGGGTTAAGGCTATTTGCTTCAACGTCATAACCTCCTGGATTATTCGATTTCTTCGACAATGATATTATGATTCGTAAACACGCAAATCTCGGCCGCCATCGTAAGCGCGGCATGGGCGATTTCCTTCGCGCTCATCTCCGGCGCATAACGGTGCAGCGCCCGGCCGGCGGCGAGCGCAAAGTTGCCGCCGGAACCGATCGCCAGGATGCCGTCGTCCGGCTCGATGATTTCCCCGTTGCCCGACAAAAGCAGCAGCCCGCTTCGGTCCATCACGAGCATCATCGCTTCCAGCCTGCGCAGCACACGATCCTGACGCCAATCTTTGGTCAGTTCGACGGCGGAGCGCTGCAAATTGCCGTGGTGCTCCTCCAGCTTCGCCTCGAACTTCTCAAATAATGTAATCGCATCGGCGACCGAACCGGCAAACCCGGCTACGACGTTGCCGCGATACAATCTTCTCACTTTTTTAGCTTGATTTTTCATGACCATGCTGTTGCCAAAGGTCACTTGTCCGTCTCCTGCTATAGCGCCCTTGCCCTGATGGCGGACGGCAAAAATCGTCGTGGCATGAAATTGCTCCATGAGCCCGATATTCCTCCTCCAATGTCTAGAAAGCTTCGGATTAAGCGCTTTTCCGCCCACAATAGCAACTCGCTACGGGCTTCCGGAACTTCGTCGATACTGCATAAATTAGTTGTCTACAAGACGAAAACTAAGCTGTTTCAAGCTTAGTTTGGCGAAGGCTCCGCACTGGCGGAGCGGGATTATATTCGTGATCTATCGTAACATAGTACATGTTTTATTTACAAGGCGAATTGTATAGGTTTCGTGAAAAATTCTGAATTTTCTCAATTGCACGCGTGGCAATTTTTTCATACTTCAGCTTCTTGTTTTTGATCTTCTCGTCCAGCGGCGCGAATAGCCCGAAGTTGGCGTTCATTGGCTGAAAATGTTTGAAATCCGCCGTCGTGATGTATTGCGCCATACTGCCGAGCGCGGTATCCGGAGGCAGCACGAACAGCTCCTCCCCTTTGGCGTAGCGCGCCGCGTTCATGCCTGCAATGAGGCCCGAAGCCGCCGATTCGACGTATCCTTCCACACCGGTCATCTGTCCGGCAAAGAACAGACTGTCCCGGTCTTTGAACTGATAAGTAGGGCGCAGCAGCCTGGGCGAATTGATGAACGTATTGCGGTGCATGACGCCGTACCGGACAAACTCCGCGTTCTCCAATCCGGGAATAAGGGAAAGTACCCGTTTCTGTTCGCCCCACTTCAGATGCGTCTGAAAGCCTACTAAATTATAGAGCGTGCCCGCCGCATTATCCTGACGCAGCTGAACGACCGCAAAAGGCAATTCACCCGTATGCGGATTGATCAGTCCAACGGGCTTCATCGGACCGAATAAGACGGTTTGCCGGCCGCGCTTCGCCATCACTTCAATCGGCATGCAGCCTTCGAAATAAATCTCTTTTTCAAACTCCTTCACCGGCGCCGTTTCCGCAGAGATCAAGGCTTCATAGAACGCCGTGAACTCCTCTTCGGTCATCGGGCAGTTCAAATAGGCCGCCTCCCCCTTATCATAACGGGAGGCAAGGTAAACCTTGCTCATGTCGATCGATTCTTTTTCCACTATCGGCGCTGCCGCGTCATAGAAGTATAAGTACTCCTCGCCCGTCAGCTCCTGCAAATGCTTGGAAAGCGCAGGCGAGGTCAGCGGTCCGGTCGCAACGACGACTATTCCTTCGGGAAGCGACTCCAGCTCCTCGTTGCGCACCTCGATCAGCGGGTGGTTGCGCAGCAAAGACGTCACTTCGCCCGAGAAGCCGTCCCGGTCGACGGCAAGCGCTCCGCCGGCCGGAACGGCATGCTTGTCGGCTGCGCGCAATATCAACGAGTTCAGGATGCGCATTTCTTCCTTCAATACGCCCACCGCATTCGTCAATCCGTTCGCCCGCAGCGAATTGCTGCAGACTAGCTCGGCAAATTGATCGGAAATGTGCGCAGGCGTTTTTTTCACGGGACGCATTTCATATAAAACCACCGGCACGCCTTGACTTGCGATTTGCCAAGCAGCTTCGCTGCCAGCCAAGCCCGCGCCGATGACAGTCACTTTCGGTAAGACAGTCAACTTCCGTTCCTCCTATTATGAAGCCAGATGACAAGTTAGTCCTGATCATGCTCTTCTTTCGCTTCTTCTCTAAAGTCGCAGGACACGCATTGGGTGAACGTTCCCGATTTGTTTCGTTTTTCGATGAGCATCGCGCCGCACTTCGGACACGGGTGTCCTACCGGTTTATCCCACGAGACAAAATCGCACCCCGGATAGCGGTCGCATCCATAGAAGATGCGTCCTTTTTTGCTGCGGCGTTCGATGATTTTCCCTTCGTGGCAATTCGGACAGGTAACGCCGGTATCCTTGACGATCGGCTTCGTGTTGCGGCATTCCGGGAAACCGGAGCAGGCCAGAAACTTGCCGAAGCGTCCCATCTTGTAGACGAAATGACGGCCGCATTTCTCGCAAATCTCATCGGAAACCTCGTCCTGAATCTCGATCTTCTCCATCTCTTCCTCGGCCACTTCAAGCCGTTTCTCGAACGACTCGTAAAATTCGCTCAGCACGTGGACCCAATCCTCTTTCCCTTCCTCGATGTGGTCCAGCCCCTCTTCCATATGAGCTGTAAAATCCACATCCAGAATTTCCGGAAAAAATTCGATCATCAGCTGAATAACCAGTTCGCCGAGCTCGGTCGGCACAAATTTCTTTTCCTCTATAGCCACATAACCGCGCTTTTGGATGGTTTCGAGGGTCGGAGCGTACGTACTTGGACGTCCGATGCCCATTTCTTCCAACGCCTTAACCAAACGCGCTTCCGTAAAACGCGGCGGAGGCTGCGTAAAATGCTGCTTCGGATCGATCTGCTGCTTTTTTACCTTGTCCCCTTCTTTCAGAGGCGGAAGCAGTTTATCGTCATCCCCGGTATCTGCCGCAGCATCGTCGTTGCCTTCCACATACACCTTCATAAAGCCGTGGAACTTCACCTTCGAACCGACGGCCCGGAAAATCGTGTTGGCGGCCGTTAAATCGACGGTCATCGTATCCAGGACTGCGGAAGCCATCTGGCTCGCAACGAAGCGCTCCCAGACGAGCTTATAGAGGCGATATTGATCGCGGCTCAAGTGCCCCTTGATCTGATCCGGCTCGCGCAGCACCGAGCTCGGACGAATCGCTTCGTGCGCGTCCTGCGTGTTCGAATTTTTCTTCGTATAGACGCGCGGCGTTTCGGGATAAAAGGACTCCCCGAATTTTTGCACGATGTAGTCTTTCGCTTCTTCCTGGGCGACAGGGGAAATCCGCGTCGAATCGGTACGCATATACGTAATCAAGCCGACCGTACCTTCGCTGCCGATATCGATTCCTTCATATAATTGCTGTGCTACGGACATCGTCTTGGCCGCGCGAAAGTTTAATTTGCGGGCTGCCTCCTGCTGGAGCGAGCTTGTAATGAACGGAGGGGACGGATTGCGGAGACGCTCCTTTTCCTTGACTTCGCTTACAATAAAATCGGCCTGCTGAATCGCGGCCAGGACGGCGTTCACTTCCGCTTCGTTCTTCAACTCTTTCTTTTTGCTGTCCAAGCAGTAAAACTTCGCTTCAAAATCCGCCTTTCCGGAGGACAACTTGGCCGTAATGGTCCAATACTCTTCGGGCACGAACGCTTTAATCTCATTCTCGCGGTCATAGATCAGCTTCACAGCCACGGATTGTACCCGGCCGGCGGATAACCCTTTCTTGACCTTCTTCCAAAGCAGCGGGCTGATTTTGTAGCCTACCAGCCGGTCCAATATGCGCCGGGCCTGCTGTGCGTTCACCAGATCCTGATTGATTTTGCGGGGCGTCTTGAAAGCATCCTTAACCGCCTGCTTCGTGATCTCGTTGAACACGACACGGCATGCTTCCTGATCGGAAAGCTCAAGATAATGAGCCAAATGCCAAGCAATCGCCTCGCCTTCGCGATCAGGGTCCGCTGCGAGATATACTTTTTTCACGCGCTTACTTGCGTCTTTAAGCTCTTTAAGTACGGAGCCTTTGCCCCGGATCGTAATATATTTCGGTTCAAAGTTTTTCTTGACTTCGACTCCGATCTGGCTCTTCGGCAAATCCCGAATATGCCCCATCGATGCTTTCACAATATATTTGCTTCCTAAATATTTGCTGATCGTTTTGGCTTTTGCGGGTGACTCCACAATGACTAACGAATCGGCCATAGGGTCTTGCCCCCTTCGACAATGGAAATATGTATGACCATCAAGGTACGGCGTACACCGAACCCGGTAGTTCGACGATCCTGCGCGTCATTAGTAAATTTATCAGAACTGAATGCAAATGTCCAAAGGTAAATTGGCTTTGCAAAAGCAGCTCGTCGATCGTAAGCGGACGGATCTGAAGCATGTCGACAATTTTTTGCTCATCTTCAGTCAAGACAGGCTTTGCTTCCGTTGTATTCATAATGTATGCCTTTTGATCCAAGGATATCCGGTCTGCGTATTCCTCCAATATGTCTGCTGCTCCGGTTACCAGCTTGGCGCCCTGCTTCAACAGGGATAACGTACCTTCGCTCTTGGGAGAGGAGATGGGGCCGGGAACGGCAAACACGTCGCGCGAAGCTTCCAGCGCCTGGTCGACCGTGATGAGGGAGCCGCTTTTCACCGCCGCTTCAACCACGACAACTCCGAGGCTCAGTCCGGCAATAATGCGGTTGCGCTGCGGAAACAAGCCAGGATGCGGCCTTGTGCCGAGCGGGTATTCGGAAAGAAGCAGCCCGCTATCGGAAATTTTACGGTATAAAGTTTTGTTTTCGGGCGGGTACACCGTCTCAATACTGCAGCCCAGCACGGCTACGGTGCTCCCTTGGCTGCGTAAAGCTCCTTCGTGGGCGGCGCTGTCAATCCCTCGGGCGAGCCCGCTTACCACGCATACGCCCGCTGTAGATAACGATTCAGCCAGACGCTCGGCCGTCATTTTTCCGTAAGCTGTCGGAGTGCGCGTGCCGACCATGGCAATGCACGGGCGGTTTACGATATCCAGTTGTCCCCGGTAATACAAAATCCAAGGCGGGTCGGCCGTCTCCAAAAGCATTGCCGGATAACCGTCATCCCCAAGGACCACCCATTCGATATGCAGCTCCTCATAATGGGATCGCTTGGCGGCGAGTTGAGCTTCGGTTAACTTGCCGAGTCCTCTTACCATTTGCTCGGCCCGGACCGGGGTCAGGCCGAATTCGAGCCAATCGGCGTAGCTGAGCGAAAGGATATCGCATAACTGCGGAAAATGCCGCATCAGCCGGCCAATCGTCCTGGAACCGACACCTTCCATATGATGCAAGGCAAATAGCATGCTTCGGTTGTCCATATAGTATAGCTCACTCCTTTAGTCAGAAACAACTTTCTTCAGTTGTAAGGTATAGCCAAAAATTAAAAAAGCCTCTCAAATCCGTACTCCATACGGATTTGAGAGGCTGCTTGCCATCTCGTCATTGATGCAAAAGGCTGCTTACTTCTTGGTGATGCACTTTTCGAGCAGGCCTTTTTCTTCCAATACGCTCACCAGAGTGGAGCCCATTTCGGAAGGTGTCGGCGCTACTTTGATGCCGCAGCGTTCCATCGTTGCGACTTTCTCCGCTGCCGTTCCTTTGCCGCCGGAAATGATGGCGCCCGCGTGGCCCATCCGTTTTCCTGGAGGCGCCGTTTGACCGCCGATGAAGCCGACAACCGGCTTCTTCATGTTCGCTGCGATCCACTCTGCCGCTTCTTCTTCTGCGGAACCGCCGATTTCACCGATCATGATTACGGCATAAGTATCCGGGTCTTCGTTGAACAGTTTCAGGATATCGATAAACTCGGAGCCTTTTACCGGGTCGCCGCCGATTCCTACGGCAGACGATTGACCGATGCCGCGAGTCGTCAGCTGATGTACCGCTTCGTAAGTCAGCGTTCCGCTTCGGGATACGACACCGACATGGCCCGGCGTATGGATGTAGCCCGGCATGATGCCGATTTTGCACTCGCCCGGAGTGATGACGCCCGGGCAGTTCGGCCCGATCAAACGGGTCTTTTTGCCTTCCATATAACGGCTGACTTTGATCATATCCAGCACCGGAATACCTTCGGTGATGCAGATGACAAGATCGAGCTCAGCGTCAACGGCTTCCATGATCGAATCCGCAGCGAAAGCCGGCGGAACGTAGATCACCGAAGCGGTAGCGCCGGTCGCATTTTTCGCTTCCAATACGGTGTTGTACACCGGAAGCGTTACCGTCGTGCCGTTTTCCAGCGTAAAATCAACATTCGTGCCGCCTTTGCCCGGAACAGCGCCAGCTACCATTTGCGTGCCGTACTCCAGGCCGCCCAGCGTATGGAACATGCCTGTCTTGCCTGTCATGTTCTGAGTGATGACCTTCGTATTTTTATCAACCAAAATAGACATGGTTAAAATTCACATCCTCTAATAGTATGGAAGAAGAAAGGTGCTGCTTCGGAAAGAGAAGTTACTTCACCAGCGCTACGATTTTTTGCGCGCCGTCGGCCATTGAATCGGCTGCTACGATGTTCAAGCCGGATTCGTTCAAAATCTTTTTGCCGAGATCCACGTTCGTGCCTTCCAGACGTACGACAAGCGGACGGTCCAGACCCAATTCCTTCGCCGCAGCTACAACGCCTTCAGCGATAATGTCGCACTTCATAATGCCGCCGAAAATGTTAACGAAAATTCCTTTTACATTCTCGTCGGACAGGATGATTTTGAACGCTTCGGTTACTTTCTCTTTCGTAGCGCCGCCCCCTACATCGAGGAAGTTGGCCGGTTCGCCGCCATAGTATTTGATGATATCCATGGTCGCCATGGCCAGACCTGCACCGTTAACCATACAGCCGATATTGCCGTCGAGCGCAATGTAGCTCAGGTCGAACTTGGAAGCTTCGATTTCTTTTGCGTCCTCTTCGTCCAAGTCGCGGAGCTCAAGGATGTCTTTATGACGGAACAGCGCGTTGGAGTCGAAGTTCAGCTTCGCGTCAAGCGCCATAACGTTGCCATCGCCAGTTACGACGAGCGGGTTGATTTCGGCGATGGAGCAATCTTTTTCGACGAAAGCAGTGTACAAAGCGGTCATGAATTTCACAGCTTTGCCTACGAGCTCGCCCGGAATATTGATGGCATAAGCCAGCTTGCGCGCTTGAAACGCTTGCAGACCGACAGCCGGATCGATGACTTCTTTGAAGATTTTCTCCGGAGTGTGGGCGGCTACTTCTTCGATCTCCGTTCCGCCTTCTTCGGAAGCCATCATGACGACGCGACCCGTAGCGCGGTCGACCACGAGGCCGATGTAATATTCTTTCTTAATATCGCAGCCTTGCTCGATCAGGAGGCGCTTCACTTCTTTGCCTTCCGGACCGGTTTGATGCGTAACGAGGACTTTACCCAAGATTTCCTGTGCGTATGTACGAACTTCGTCGACGTTCTTGGCAACTTTGACACCGCCCGCTTTACCGCGGCCGCCGGCGTGAATTTGCGCTTTTACGACAACTACGGGAGTACCCAGCGATTTCGCCGCTTCCACCGCTTCGTCTACCGTGAAAGCCACTTTTCCTTCCGGTACGGCAACCCCGTACTGTTTCAGCACTGCTTTGCCTTGAGACTCATGGATATTCATTTAGCAAAATCCTCCTATCAGTAATGACTTACTATATGGAATCGACCCTTCCCAAGCTCGGGACGAGTCCACTCGCTAATAAAGTCCGGTTGCCAAACATTAGCATGTCCTAAACGGCAAACCTTTATCATTGTACCACTTTTTTCGAGCGGTTTCCTTATATTTCGTGTTAAGATTTGATACATCTTTTTTATAAGCGTCGAAAAGAATAGTTATTTGGAAAATTAAACATGCACGGCTGCAAAATATGTAAAAAGCGCATCTATCCGATACTGTGCATACCGAAATAGATGCGCCGCGCGCAGTTCCTGTTAATAGTAAGCCGGATTGGTCGGCGTCCCCGCCCGAGGCTCCCGCTCCGCTTGCTTTACGAAACGCATCTCGTTTCCGGTAAAGCTGCACACCATGCATTGAATAGTCGCTTCGGTTTCGTCGATGCGCTGCGGCTCGGCTACCTCTTGGACGGTTCCGGAAATCGCGTCCTTGAAAAAAGGTTGGGAGAAGCTTGAGATTACGCTGAATTTGACACGGTTGGAACGGCAGTTCGGACAAAAGTAAGGTTTTTCCTGCATCTCATGATCACCTCATCGAGTATTTTTGCCAATTGCTGATTTTTTATCCGGAAACATCCCGGAACGGTGCGATCAGGTTGCGCTGGCCGAGGGGACATATTACAATAACAGGGAAGTGAATAGAATACGGCAGATAAGGAAGCACCTTTCGCCATGAATCGACATGGAAAGGTGTGTTTATTTATGTACGGAAAAGTGGTAAGCGCTTGTCTGCATGGCGTGGACGGAAAGCTGGTCGAAGTCGAGGTCGATCTGAGCAACGGTTTGCCGCAAATGATGATCGTCGGGCTGCCCGACGTGGCCATCAAAGAATCGATGGAGCGTGTCCGGGCCGCGATCAAAAATTGCGGTTTTACGTTTCCTTTGCAGCGGATCACGGTGAACTTGGCACCGGCGGATTTGCGCAAAGAAGGCTCTGCCTTCGACTTGGCCATCGCCCTCGGCATTCTCAAGACGAGCGGGCAGCTGCCGGACGAAGCGCTAAATGATACGTTGATTATCGGGGAGCTTGCGCTGGACGGTTCCGTCCGGTCGGTCCCCGGCGTCTTATCGATGATCGCAACAGCCCGGGAGCAAGGAATAGCTCGTGTGATCGTGTCGACGGAAAATGCGGAGGAAGCCGCTTGGATCGGAGGGTGCGACATTCGCTGCGTTCGGCATTTGGGTCAATTTCGGCGTTCCGAGGGGAATGCGGAAGCGGCTGTTGCCGGCGGAGCCGAGGAATTGAATGCCGGGTCGATGGGATCTCTAGCAGGAAGCGGGGTATCGTCCCGTCCCAAAACGGCTGCGTCTCGGGAAACGAGAAAAACGGAGGAGGATTACGCGGACGTCAACGGACAGCTCCATGTCAAGCGGGCGCTCATGATCAGTGCGGCTGGCATGCACAACTTCATCCTTATCGGTCCTCCGGGGACCGGCAAAACGATGCTGGCCAAAAGACTCCCTACCATTTTGCCGCCCATGAGCGATTCGGAGTCGCTAGACGTCACGAAAATTTACAGCGCTTCGGGAAAATTCGCCGACCGGCGGCAGCTTATCCGCGAGCGACCGTTTCGGATGCCCCACCATACCATTTCCGCTGGAGGCCTTGTGGGCGGCGGGGGCATTCCCAAACCCGGAGAAGTAAGCTTGGCGCATCGCGGCGTACTTTTTCTGGACGAGCTTCCAGAGTTTTCACGGGTTGCCCTGGAAGTGCTTCGCCAACCGATGGAGGACCGGTTCGTGACCATCGGCCGCGCACGGGCGGTTTATCGCTTTCCAGCGCACTTTCTGCTCGCCTCCTCGATGAATCCGTGCCCTTGTGGGTATTGGGGGGCGGCGAGCGATCAACAAGGCTGCGTATGCAGTCCACTTAAAATATCGCGTTATCGCGCGAAAATTTCCGGACCGCTCCTGGACCGGATCGATCTGCATGTCGAAGTGCCGAGAATCGAGTATAAGGACTTACGCGGGTCGCAGCAACCTTTATCGTCTGCCGAAATGCGCGCCGCCGTGGAGCGGGCGCACGAAATCCAAAAGCGCCGATACGCTGAAGCCGGCATCATGTTTAACAGTGAGCTTAACGGCAAAAAGCTGCGGGAGCATGTGAAACTGGACCTGCCCTCCTCACAGCTGCTGGAGCGGTCGTTTGCAGCGCTCGGTTTGAGCGTGCGTGCGCATGACCGGATTCTGAAAATCGCGCGCACGATTGCCGATCTGGAAGGGCAGTCCGAGATCCGGGCAGATCATGTGGCCGAGGCGCTGCAATATCGGGTGCTCGATAAAAAAATAAATCCGCAGCCGCTTTTCGGTTAAAAAGCGTTGCGGATATGCTCAAGCTCCAGGACAGCACCCGTCGGGTCCGTTTGGATCGAGATCACGTCGAAACGGACCTGCTTGTCCTGGAGTCGCTGCATATGTATATATACTTGAGCGGTCTCCATCACCTGCCGCTGCTTGCGCGCATTGACCGACTCCTGCGGCGTACCGAAGGTCCCGCCAATACTGCGGGTCCTCACCTCGATAAAAACCAAAATCCCGTGATCCTCGGCAATCAAGTCGATTTCGCCGGTCCGGCAGCGCCAGTTTCGACCCCGAAGCTTAAATCCTTGCCCCTGCGAATGATCGGCCGCCGCCGCTTCTCCGAGGGCTCCAAGCTCCTTGCGGCTGAGCCGGGTTTCCTTCATCGGCCATCGTTCCTCCATTCCTTGGCTCGTTGATCCGAGCGGTAAATATAACTAAGCACCTCGGCAACCAGTTTATAGAGCTCCGGCGGTATCTCTTGATCCAGATCAAGCTTGGACAATACTTCGACAAGGGATGCGTCTTCCTGAATCGGAACGCCGCTTTCCTTGGCTTTCTCCATAATTCGCTCGGCGATTCTGCCCTTCCCTTTGGCGATAACCTTCGGGGCGTCCGACATTTCGGGGGCATACTTCAGGGCCACCGCTTTTTTTAACCCGACTGGTTTCTCCTTCATATCCGAATGTCCATTCCTTTATACGGTTTTTGCGAGTATGTGTTCGGCAGCCGGCCGGCTCCGGAATGGTTAAGAGTCTCGCCAAAAGCCGAAACGGCGTCAGTGCCCTCCTGAACGGCTTTCGTCGGATACGGACTGTATTTCATCGATATAAATTGATAGCCGATGGACGCAAGTCCGGTCGCAATCTCTTCTTTGTGCGCTTCCAGCAGCTCCTGCGTATACGGCAAATCGTTATGAACATGCAGGCTGACAATGCCGTTTACGACCTGCACGTCAACCATGGTATCTCCAAGCATTTTCATGCGCAGATCGAACACAAGCCGACAGTTGCTGGCATCCAAACTGCCGTTTTTGCCTTTGCGCGATTGAATATGAACCGCAGCCGTCTGTTCGCCGCCTGCATGCATGATCGGCACAAACAGCGTGAGATGAGAAAGCATCGCATTCCGGTCGGCGCTTAACATGAGCTGCTGTCCGGTAATTTGCTGCACCGCTTGCTGCGCCGCGTCCTTCAAGCCTTGCGGAGCATCGGAAGCCTGCGACAGCTGCATCAGCAAGCTTTTGAGCGTGTCCGCCGATTTGGCAAAGTCGGCTTGCGCACCGGCTGATGCGTGAAACAATCCCGACTGCGGGGCATCCGGCATGGTCCGCTCCAGCAGCTTCATCGCCTGATGCTCATGTTCGATGCCAAGCGTTTTCATAAGGCGCCCGATCAAGTTGCCGCCCTCTTGCGGCGCTTGTACCGGCTGCGCCGCTGCTTGCGCTCCCGCGCCTGCGCCCGCTCCCGGCTGCGCCGCTGCTTGCGCTCC
>NZ_FMTT01000039.1:15418-57487 GCF_900100345.1 Paenibacillus tianmuensis
TGCGCTCCCGCGCCTGCGCTCGCCCCCGGCTGCGCCGCTGCCTGCGCTCCCGCGCCTGCGCCCGCTCCCGGCTGCACCGCTGCCTGCGCTCCCGCGCCAGCGCCCGCTCCCGGCTGCACCGCTGCCTGCGCTCCCGCGCCAGCGCCCGCTCCCGGCTGCGCCGCTGCTGGCGTCCCCTCTCCGCCGTTGGGTTTCGCCCCGATCAGCAAGCTCGCCGTATCGCGAAGCTGTTGAACAAGCTGCCGCACGTTTTGCAGCAGCTCGCGACTTTGCGGCGACAGCGAAGTGTTCCCTTCCAGCTCGCGTCCTGCAAGCTGTCCGAGCTGATCCAAAACCTCATGAAACGGTGGACCCTGCACCGCCTGCCGCACCGAAGAGACCGTCTCCGGAGTTAGCGGCAGTCCTTTTTGAAACGCGATGACAGCCGACGGAAGCCATGCTTCTTGCGGCATATTCGGAGGCATTTGAGCCTGCAGCTTCGCAAACGCCTGCACATTCTCCTTCGTCAAGGTAACTCCGGCCTGATTCAGAAGCTGCACCAACTGCCGGTTTGCCGGAGAATCAGGAAGTCCCATCGTTTTCACGATATCCGTAAGAGATCCGTCCGATAGTTGCACGTTCGACTGCAGCGGCTTAAGGACCACCTGTCCGTTCGGCGATTCCGGCTGCACTTGAAGCATTGTCACTTCCCCCGGTTTCAGCGGTGCTTCGAGCTGAGCCCGTACCTGCACCCCTCCGATATTGACTACAGCATCCTTCTCCGGTCCAACCTGAAGCACCATGCCCTTCACCACTTGCCCGACCTTGAGCTCCAAGGCCTTAGGCTCCGCTAGTTGCG
This sequence comes from Paenibacillus tianmuensis, assembly GCF_900100345.1. Taxonomy (GTDB): domain Bacteria; phylum Bacillota; class Bacilli; order Paenibacillales; family NBRC-103111; genus Paenibacillus_G; species Paenibacillus_G tianmuensis. The sequence goes on from NZ_FMTT01000039.1 coordinate 16,257, forward strand.
CGTCGCCCGCCAATCCCCGGATCAATCCGCTGATATTCATCGCATCCGCTCCTTCCATCTATACAAATAAAGCCGGCTTAGGCTACGTTTGCACGTCTCCCTGCCGGCTGCATTTCCGGTTCATGATATATATCGGCTAACCGCCGGGCTTTTTTCAGCGCAGACTTGTACCTGCTAGAACAGCACCTGCTGTTCGTAAACGATGTTTCTTAGAAACGTTTTACGATGCATCAGCGACGGACCATATTCCGCCACACGCTCCCGATGCATTTTTGTCGCATATCCTTTATGTATCGCAATGCCGTACTCCGGAAATTCCATATCCCATTGCAAGCACATGCGGTCCCGAGTCACCTTCGCAATAATGGAAGCGGCCGCAATCGACTGGCTTAAAGCATCACCGTGTATAACGGCAAGCTGCTCCACGTCCACATCGACTTTCTCGGCATCGACAAGCAGCGAATCGGGAATGGGGTCCAGCTGTTCGACCGCACGCTTCATCGCGAGCCGTGCCGCCTGCTTAATATTGATCCGTTCGATCGTGTCGACGTCCGCCACTCCGATTCCGATGGACAGCGCCTCCTGCCGGATCACATCATATAACGCTTCCCGCTTCTTCTCGCTTAACTTCTTCGAATCGTCGACGCCTTCGAGCACCAAACCTTTTGGCAAAATAACCGCCGCAGCCACCACATCGCCGAATAAACAGCCTCGTCCGACCTCGTCAACTCCGGCCACAAGCGTTCTTCCTCGACCCCAGAGCTCCTGTTCGTATTCCAGCATTTCCTCACCCGCATTTCCTGCACCAAGATTCGACCTTGTCATTCGCCATGATGTTCCATTATACAGCAGGATTCGGGACCTGCCTATCCCTTTACGCATAGAACCGCGAATTCAAGCTTTTTCTCGTTTCGTCCAATAAATGTAAAATCACATTTTTCCCTTCTGCCGTCAACGTATAGTACACTTCGGAACGACCCAGATCCACGAACAAACGGTCGTTATTTTGCGCAAGCCAAAAGTACAGCGGATGCTCTCTGCCATCCTTCAAGCTCAGAGCGATCGACATGTCGGGGGGCCCAATGTCCAGCTTGGCCGCCTCCGCAGTCGCTTTCTGTATCGCTTCGAGAAACTGTCCGATCGCATCCCGGGAAACGATCGAACTTGTATTGCCCGACGAATCGGTAATGATCAGGCTCGCAATATCTTCCGCCCTAATATCATGCGGCTGGCCCCAAGTCCGTTTTCCGGCGGCAAAATCACTTCCCGCCTCGTGATTGCAAGCACTGAGCAATCCGATGCCGAACAAAGCGGCGGCAACGGCCATCCGCATCCTCACTTTCCATCCGTTCATTCCGTTCATTTTCTCCACCTCTCAGCAGCCATAACTATAAATAAAGGACGTCGCACGCAACCGTTTTGTTTCTTTTTCCCAACCAAAAATTTTCAGTGCCTGTCCATTACAGCTCCCCAAAAAACAAAAAGGACCCGATTATGGAGAACCATAATCAAGTCCAAGAACTATGCAATAAATTGACGGACCAGGATTCAAGAGAAAGGAAGCCAGACTTTTTATATAAATACATTTTTTAGTATAATTATACATATTTCTCAAAACAGACTCCTAGACGCGCAATATCATCGCTTCATTATAACTACGCATCATCTGGGATACGGTTACCAATTTGTAGTTATTGCCAATCAAATGCGGGAGCAGTATTTCGATGGCCTGGACCGTCTGGCTGCGGTCCTCGCCCGCATCGTCCCCACTGCCGTCGTGAAATAAAATAATATCGCCCGTTTGCAAAGTTTCCAGCACCCGCTCCACAATCGTGTCAGCGCCCGGGAGACTCCAGTCCTTCGTGTTTTGATGATCCGGCCAGATCACCGTATGAAGCCCGAACCGATCCGCCGCCTCGACGGTATGCTTATTGAATTCGCCATAAGGAGGGCGAAACAAGGAAGGCTGTATTCCCGTAATTTCTTGAATAATTCCGTTCGTCGTTTCCAGCTCGTTATAAACATCCTGCCTATCGCATTTGGGCAAAGCAGGATGGCTGTACGTATGGTTCCCTATTTCGTGCCCCTCTTCAACAATCCGGCGAAGGAGGTCCGGGTATTGCTTGGCATAGGAGCCGATGACGAAAAAAGTGGCATAAGCTTGGTGCTTCTTAAACAAATCCAAAATTTGCGGAGTATAGACCGGATTCGGACCGTCGTCGAACGTGAGCGCGAGCTGCCGTTCCTGAGATGGCAATTGATAGATGATCATCGTAACTCTCCCTTCCAAGAGGAAAATAGCAAGGAGAGGCGTTCGCTTCCTCTCCGAAAGCACGAGGTCCTCGGGTCGGATCGTCCGGCAAGCTTTGTTTTCAACCGTTAGCCCTTCGATGCCATCGACGTCTCGGATAATCGTTGGTACAAGACGTTGCCTAATCCCTCCGCTACCCGGTACACAGCCAGAATACTTTCAACGTGGGTTTCAAGGGCGTCCTGGTTCAATAAAGGTCCGATGACAAAGCCGTTATCCACTCCCTCAAGCTCGTAACCATTCGGCTGCAATTGGAACCCCCGCAAGGAAGCGTTCATTGTAAAATGATTTTCGCGCGCCCGCAAATTGCGGATCAACGGGGAATCCGTCCGGTTCACGCGTCCCGCACCGGTGCAGTTCACCACGATATCCGCCGCCAGCTCGAAATTCCCCTCCTGTCCGTCCGCTTCGATATACAACCGCCGGTCCGCCCGGCTGTCCATATGGATAATTTTTGCCTGTGTGGCGGTGACCAGCCCTTCCGTTACAAAGCGGGCAGCGATCTCGATGTACTCGAGTGCCGACGGACGTTGGCCGCCTGATGTCAGAGCTTCGTTCTCTTCGCCTTCGAAGACGCCGCCCGGCAAATATCCGCTGGAGGAAACGACATTGATGCTGCGCACAGCAGAGAGCAGCTCCGCACGGTTCGATAGAAAATAGAGCGCCTCAATTGCCGAAGCGTTCGAGCCTGCGATCAAGATGTCCAGCTTCCGGTCGAACGCTTTGGCGCGCTTAGCAACCGCCTGTTCCAGACCGGCATAGGTATCCTCGTACAAATCGTGGATGTACCCCTCATCCACGCTCAAGCCGTAGCTATTGCTGCGCGGAATGCATCCCGTTGCCAGCACGAACGCCCGGCTATGAAAGCTTGAATCGTCGGCCAGCCGGGTCGTAAAGCCGGATGCCTCCGGCTCGATATCCGTCACCTCTCCTGTAACGAACCCAACCTTGGCTAAATTCCGCTCTTCCGCCAACTGCACCGTTTCGCGAAGCAAGCGCTCGACGTAGAAGCCGAACAGCTTCCGGGGCACATAAAGCTCGTCTACCTGCCCGCTCTCGAGCTGCTCTTTATAGCGAAATATCCAAGCCTGCAGCAATCGATCTTCATGGTGCACGCCTTCATGGACCAGCTCCTTATAATGCAGCGACAGCCAATCCCGAAACTCTTTCGGCGTCGACTGGGCAGCCGGTTCAATCAACAAAAATCCGGACGGGCTTTGTTTCCCGTAAGGAATCCCGCGTCCGAATTCGCCGAAACGGTCAATCATCACGATTTCGATCGGCTTTTCTCCCGCTTCCTTGCCTGCTTCCAGCAATCGGTTCAATACATGAATGACCACCCGGCTTCCCGACAAGCCTCCGCCGGCGACAACCAAATCCGCATGATTAAGGTTTACCATCGCTTCCCGTCCACTCCTTTTTTAACTATCTTTGCCACGCAATCTGTCGACATAAATCCCCGGATTCGACCCTTCGATATCGATAGCGCCCACAACCCGCGCGTAGAATGGAGCCGCCTCCTTGGGACCGCCGATAATGGCATAGGCGTAGCCCATATCCGCCATCGCGTGCAAGCAATGCAGCAGCAGCGCTTTGCCCACCTGTCCGCCCCGGTAAGCTTCGCCCACCCCGATCGGGCCGAAAAAATTCCGGTATGTCGCTTCGTAGCAAGCAAACCCGATAATGTCGCCGTCGCGTGTAGCAATAAAGCTGCTGACTGGAGAATTGGAGAACGTGACGTCGCATTCGCTCATCCAGCCTTTGCTAAAATTGCTCTGCACCCATTCCAGCACCTGATTTTTTTCATAAGCTCTCGGACGGCGAACCAGAATGCCTTTCTCGCGCAGTGCGTTAATATAATCCTCCAACGGAGGCAGCTCATAAAGCTTCACTAATCTGTCCATCATTTCCACGATCGCTTCACCTCAAAATAATTTTCATTATTACATTGCCGAATACGTCTGTTCACGCGTCTTAACCGTGACAAGGTTCCGAACCCATTTGCCTTGCCGGATGCGGTAAAGCGTCAAGCACGCCTTCACAAGGTCTTCTATGATGACCAGAATAAAAATTTGCGGCAAGCTCCACTTCAAGACGAATGCGCCCACTAAAGCAAGCGGAATGCCGATCAGCCATTGTCCGGTAAAATCAATCACCAATCCCGCGTGCAAGTCTCCTCCGCTGCGCAGTACCCCGCTGATCCCGACGGCATTGATTGTTTTCAGCCAAAAAGTGAACGCCATGATCATATACACTTGGAACGCCGTATCGATTAACGAGTCGTCGATCGCCCCGTACAGCCCGATAATCGGGCGGTAAAACAACAGCAGCAGCGAACCAAGCCCGAGCGACAGCAAAAGACTGATCATGAGCATTCCTTTAGCCTGCTCAATTACCGCACTAAAGCGCTGTTGTCCAAGAGTTTGCCCCAGAAGCACGGCCGTCGCCGTTGCGCAACCTTGTTCAAAAGCGGCACTGAAAGAATCGACGGTCGCCATCATCGACATAACAGCCAACGCTTCGGTGCTGATCTTTCCGTAAATGACGTGATACAAGAAGATACCCGTAGACCAGATGAAGCCGTTGACGGTAGCCAGCACGGATATTCGAACAAACTGTACTAAACGATCTTTGCTGATATACCGGATGAAATCGTTCGGAACGAACGCCAGGGGGTGTTTTCTGAAGTAAATCATTGCGGTGAGCAGCAAGGCCTCCGCCACACTGCTGATCAGCGTAGCATAGGCAGCCCCCATGATGCCTAACTGGGGAAACCCGGCTTTTCCAAAAATAAGCAGGTAGTTCAGCAGCACATTCAAGGCGACGCCTCCGATGCTGAAGTACATCGCTGTGGAAGCTTGTCCGATCGCTCGAAGACCGACGCCAAACACATTGACGATCGCTAAAAAAATGACGCTTAACGAAATGACGCCCAAATACTTCGATGCGATTTCGGCAAGATGGCTATCGGAAGTGGCCAGCCCCATAACGACCGCCGGATTGGCGGTAAAGAAGAACAGAACCGGCAGCACGACAAGCACAAACGCCATACCGAAACTGAGACCCAGAATTCCTTTAACGCCGGAGAGATTGTTCGCTCCCCAATATTGGGCAGCCAGAACGCCGCAACCGCTGCTGAGGCCGACGAGCAGCACAATCGAAATCATCATCGCTTTGCTGACAATACCGACCGCAGCCACTTCGGTTTGTCCCAACGTCCCGACCATAAGGACATCCGCCAAATTCCGCGACGACAGCATAAGCACCTGAATAATGACAGGAATCGCCGTCGTAATAAAACTGACGAAAAATGCTTTTTCAAAGCCAAAAAACTTTCTTGTTTTCATCCCGGTTCTCCTATCGTATGTCTCTTCATCCTCTCGCCGGCTGTTTTGCAGACCGGCCAAACTTTTTCGTCCTCACTAATTTTCGTCTTCTCGCACAGCTTCACTCCTCTCTTCATCTATCAGGGATATTTTCTCTTCCATCCCATAAATAGTAATTACTATTTATTAAAAAGGATATTATCAAATATTCCCCATTGGAGCAATAGGTTTTTATTAATTTGAAATGTATAGTTTTTAATAAGCGAACCGTTGTTCATCGAGGGTTGAAAATTAGAAAAGCCTCTTGCGCCATAACGCAGAGGCGGTCTCTTGAAAATAAATTGCGCTTCTTTCCGGTCAAAAGATCGGCAGCACATGGAAAAACACATTCGGCGAAGCAATGCGAAAATAATAGCTGCTCCAGCCCGCGCCTTTGTTGTTAAAACGATTGCGCTGACCGAACACCAACCGCTCCTGTTCCAATTCCTCGAGTTTATCGACTCTGCCCTCCGCATAATCCAGCAGTCGCGCACTTGCGCTCTCCAGCCTTGTCAGAACGCCGCCATAGCGGATATCGAGCACTTCCCATCCAAAAGGCTTATACATTGCGTGCCACTGGTTCCGATGGGCGATCCGCAGCGCGTTGACGCGTTGGGAAAGCTCGGGAAGCACATGCAGGGCCGCATCTTTAAGCTTTTCCAGTTGACCGTTGTCGTAAGCCTGCTTCAGGTCGATGCCTAACTGGCTTTTTAACGCCAGCACCCTGCACAATTGTTCTGGCACCTCGAACAAATAATCAAGCTCCACCTCAGGATTGCGTCGTTCATGAATCACTTGTTCCAGGCGTGCATAATGCTCCGACAGCTCCAATCCCTCGATCTGCTTGTCGAACAATCCTAATAGCACATCCTGCCACAGCAAAAACTTGGACGGATTGCTCTGCTCCGTATTGTCCGGCACGCTCCCCGGCGTTTCATCCAAATATTTCAAACTGAGGAATGCCTCCGCATCCATGCCCGTACAAAACTTCACTCTTTGATGCAATTGTTCCGTGCTCACTTCCTCCGAGTAAGCATGCTCCGCATACAGCTGAATGCCCAGCAGCGCATTGAAGTGGTTGTTTTCCATGCCATCATCGCCCCACATGGCCACATACACCTGCTTCACACCTTCTTTTTTGCAGGCTTTCAAAGCTGCGTCGGACGTTTTCAAAGAAAGCCCGTAGTTCGTCCCGAAGCAGTTCCATGTCCAGATGCCGCCAAGGAAAATCGGATTTTGACCCCGGCCCAACTGACGATGAATATCAATCAAATACGAGTAGTCCTTTTCTTCCGTATGGAAAAAGTCCCAGTACACTAACCGTACGTCGTTCGGAATCAAACTCACCATTTCCTCGGAAAGCTCCACGTTTTTCACGAATACGTAATGATCGCCCTCGGCCTTGGAAGCCATCTTCAAGAACATATCTCCGTACATGCATGGCTCCAAGCCGAGCTTTTGCGCGATTTGGCGCACCTTGGACAAGTGCTGGATCATCACGTCAAACCGGTCCTTGTAACCGAAACGGTCCAGGTATTTCCCCCTGCCCAACTCCTCCGCTTCGTCCATGCCGATATTCACCTTTTTGCTGCGGAACGGAGCGGTGGCAGCTGCAAGCATTTTCTCAATCAGCTCGTACGTCGGCTCGTAATCGGACAGCAGCACGCCTCTCGTGTCCCGGTAATGCGCCGCCTGCTCCCATTTCAAAAACTCCTCCAGATGCGCGTAAGTCTGGATGCTGGGATAAGCTTCGATGCCAAAGATGTCGGCGTAGTCGTCAATCGCTTTCAATTCGGCGAACGAATATCTTCCGCGCATGTAGCCGAAATAAGGCTCGCCCTCCAGCTCGTACACGTCTTCCATGTAAAGAATCATCGAGTTGAGCCCCATCAGTGCGAGTTTGCGAATCCATTCTTTAAAGCTGTCTACCGTCAATACCGCATTGCGGGACAAGTCGAACTGCGGCCCGATCGCATCGAACTGGGGATGCTCCTCGATATGGAACGATTCTTTCTCGCCGTAATGCTGAATAAACAACCCTAATGCGCGAAAAAATTCATGCTTTTTTCCATAGCGGATCGTTCCTTGTCCTTGTTCCAGACGAACCTCCAACACATTCGGCGTCCGCTCCACACGTACCGGGATTCCGTCATCCGACAGCGTAAACCGCAGATCCTCCGCCATCAGCCCGATCCCGGCAGACAGCTCCTCCGTTTGCCCTTCAAACTTTAATCTCATCGCTTATCCCTCCAAACTTGTATGGATACAAAAACAAAAAAACATTGATATGTAACATTATTACGTATATTATTATATTGCGAGGAATTATATTACGTCAATAAATAAATCACAAGCAGGTGAAGGTCATGAACAATGCCGGTTTATTGCTGCAAAGCATGCTCGATACGCTGCATCCGGCTGAAAAACGGGTAGCCGAGTATATCCTGAAACACCAACAGCAAATTAGTCAAATTTCCGTGCAAAAGCTCGCCGAGGACACAGAAACCAGCGTAGCGACGGTCGCCCGGCTTGCCCAGCGCACCGGCTTCAGCGGATACCGCGAATTAAAGTTCGCACTGCTTTCCGCTGCGACCGCCATTCCGAAGAATGACGATCATTTTGACGACATTCGTCCTGGCATGGAACCCGCTCAAGTCATCCGGCAGCTTACTTATTGGGCGAAGCAATGCATCGAGGATACGGCGCTGGTCTTGTCCGCCGAACAGGTCGACCGGGCCGTTAGCGCGCTGCTGAACGCTTCAAAAACCGCTTTTTTCGGTGTAGGCAGCTCTTCTTTCGTCGCGATGGACGCCTCTTTCAAGTGGATTCGCCTGAACCGGTGGAGCTTTGTTTACAGCGATCCTCAAGTCATGCTGCTTTCCGGCGTCATGCTTCAGCCCGGCGATGTGCTGGTTGCCATCTCCTATTCCGGCAAAACAAAGGAAACGCTCGAAGTGGCGGCGATGGCCAAGGAGCACGGGGCCACGGTGATCAGCATCACGCAGGTTGGCAACAATCCGCTTCATCAGTTGGCGGATATCGGGCTTTGGGTCACGGCGACCGAAGCGGGGATGAAACGGGGCGACATCGGTTCGCGCTTGGCGCAAACCCATGTGATCGATGTTTTATACATGTCCATGATCAGCCGTAACTTTACCGACGCCGTCATGCAGTTGGAAGAAACCTACACCATGGTGCGCCAAAAAAGGAAGGACTAAACCAAGAGCAAATGGAGGCGTTGCACATGACGGAGCGCAAACGGAGCACCGGTCGGCTGGTGCTCAAAGGGACGATCCTCGACGGGAGCGGCAGGGAGCCTTTTAGCGGTTATGCCGTCATCGAGCAGGGTAGGATCGCAGGTGTATTCCCCGAAGAAGCAGCGCCTGCGGAAGTGATGTCTCAGCCTGATTTTACAGACGCCCCGGTGCTTGATTTCGGCAAGGCATATCTGATTCCCGGCTTGATCGACATTCATCTTCACGGAGGCGCTGGCGCGGATGTCATGGACGGCAGCGCCGACAGCCTGATGCGGATGCTCCGCTACTATCTCGCCCATGGCACAACCTCGATCCTCGCCACCACCTTGACGGCCCCGAAGCCGGACATTGATCGCGCGCTTGCCGCCGCTTTTTCCGTACAGCAAACGGAGCGCATCGGCCAGGTGATTCAAGGCGTCCATCTCGAAGGGCCGTTCCTCAGTCCCAAATGGCCGGGCGCCCAGCATCCGCAATGGATCTGCAACCCGCAGACCGCATGGCTTCACGAATGGACTTCCCGCTTCCCCGGATTCATTCGTATGCTGACGCTCGCCCCTGAACTGGAAGGAGCCCAAGAGGCTGTCGCTTATGCCTTGGAGCAAAATATTATCGCCGCTTGCGGACATTCCGACGCTACCTACGATCAGGTGCGGACCGCAATCGGCTGGGGAATTTCCCATGCCGTCCACTGCTGCAATGCCATGCGTCCGTTCCATCATCGCGAACCGGGGGTTGTAGGAGCCGTGCTTCTGCACGACGAGCTTAGCACCGAAATCAATGTAGACGGGTATCATCTGCATCCGGCCGCAGTGGAATTGATTTTAGGACTAAAGCGGGATCGTGTCTGCTTAATTACGGATTCCATGCGCGCCGCAGGAATGACGGACGGCGTCTACCATTTGGCCGGACTGGAGGTGCACGTCGAACGAGGGGCTGCCCGCTTTGCCGACGGCACGATCGCCGGAAGCACCATTCCTTTGGCGCAATCGGTACGAAATCTCGTGCAGACGCACGGAAAATCGTTGCCGGAGGCGGTGAAGCATGCAACCTCGATTCCGGCGGGAATCGTAAAACTGCACAACAAGGGACTTTTAAAAGCCGGGTACGATGCGGACCTTGTCGTGCTGGAGCCGGAGGGTCTGCAAGTGAAACGTGTCATGCTTGGCGGGGATTGGTTTGATCCCGAAACTAACGACTTTGTCTGGACATCATGAAGCGTATATCCACAAACAGTCATTTCAGGGAGGGGTTCGCTTTGAAATCCATTGGTATCATTCAGGCTATTTACCGTTATCCCGTTAAATCCTTTCAAGGGGAACGCCTGACTGCGGTCAATATCGAGCGATACGGATTATACGGAGACAGAGGGTATGCTTTTATCGATCATACGCGTTCAACCGATGCTTCCCGGTCCAACAAGAAGCTGAACGCCAAATTTGTTCCGAAGCTGCTCGCTTATTCCAGCAAATACGTCGCCGACAGACCGGACAACGAATTTCCGCCAATACAGGTAACGGCCCCCGACGGCCGGGTATTTCAATGGGATGAGGAGCTGTTTGAAGAAATTCGAGCCGTCGTTTCTCCGCGGGAAATTTCTCCCAGGAAGTATTCGCCTGAGCATGACGACTTGCTGGGGGTTGATGAAGCAAGCATTTTGATCGCCACGGATGTTTCTCTGGCCGAGCTGGAAAAAATCATTGGCGTGGAAACCGACATGCGCAGGTTCAGACCCAACTTCGTCATTCGTTACGACGAACCGCAGCCCTTTGAGGAATTTGATTGGATCGGGAAAACCGTCCAAATCGGAGGTACGAAACTGGAGATATACAAAAAATGCCATCGATGCAGTATGGTGAACGTAGATCCGGACCACAATACCGTCAACCCGACCTTCCTAAAACATATTGCCAAGCATCTGGATGCCTGCTTTGGGGTATATGCCAGAGTCATTCGGACCGGAACCGTTACTGTTGACGATCCCGTGTATTTGCTCGACTAAAATTCAAATGAAAAAAGAGCGATTCGTTCCTTCACGAATTCGCTCTTGCAGGATAAATTCTATATCGTTTCCGATGCGCGCCGTGCCTCTCGCAGCGCGCTTTGTGGCGTTTATGGACAGTTAGACGTTGTGCTGCTTTCGAAGGTTGCTCATTCATTGTCAGGTGTTGCTGCATCGTCAGGCGCTTCGAGACTAATGCGTCCCAGCTTGCCTGCCCTCAGCTCGCGCAGAATGGCTAGCGAGGCCTTCTCCAGATCCACCCGTCCTCCGCTCATCAGCGCGCCACGCTTACGGCCTACGGCTTCCATCAGAGCAACAATCGCATCGGTGTCTGCCGGGTCTTGCGGAACCTCTTCTACGTCGAAACGTTCTTTGACCGCTTGTGCGTAATGCTGGGTCAAATAACGCATGGCGAACAGAGCAATTTCCTCCACCTGCAAAATCTCTTCCTTGATCGCCCCGGTCGCTGCCAAGCGAAAACCGACCGACTGATCTTCGAACTTCGGCCACAAAATCCCTGGCGTATCGAGCAGCTCCATCTCCGTGCCGACCTTAATCCACTGCTGACCTTTGGTTACCCCCGGCTTGTCTCCGGTTGCGGCAATTTTACGTCCGGCCATCCGGTTGATCAGGGTCGATTTTCCGACATTCGGAATCCCGACGATCAATGCGCGGATCGCTCTCGGATTCATCCCTTTGCGCAGCTGCGCCTGAATTTTTTCCGACAGCAGCTCCTTGCTGCGCTGCATAATCTCTTTCACCGGATTGCCGCCTACGGAATCGATCGGGATCGCTTTCAACCCTTGTTCCGCGAAAAACTCCATCCACCGCCGGGTAACCTCCGGGTCCGCCAAATCGTGTTTGTTCAGCAGAACTAAACGCGGTTTATTTTGCAAAATTTCATCGATCATCGGGTTTCGGCTGGATAACGGTACCCGCGCATCCAAAAGCTCGATCGCCATATCAATCAGCTTCAGCTTCTCTTGGATTTGCCGCCTTGCCCGTGTCATGTGACCCGGAAACCATTGGATCGTCATCTGAGTCACCTCAATCTGTTTACCTACTGCCGGTTCGGACTGTTGAAATGAACCAGGCTGATTTTATTGAACGGCCAGAATATCAAGTCGGCACGTCCGACAATTTTATCATAATTGACAAAGCCTACAGACGGGTCACGGCTATCTGAGCTGTTCGAACGGTTGTCGCCCATCACGAATACGCTGCCCTCGGGGACTGTTTGCTCCGGGAAATTTCTTGTGTTATAGGGTCTCCCTTCTGAGGCGGCTTTATCCAGTGCCGGCTTCAGATAGGTTTCGTCCACCAATTGGTTGTCCACATACACCTTGTCGCCTTCGACTTTGACCTTCTGGCCCGGCAAGGCAATGACGCGCTTTATGTAATCTTTATCTTTGGACGCATGAAACACGACGACTTCCCCGTGCTCCGGCTTCCCGAACTTGTAAATAAACTTATTGACGATGAGCCGCTCTCCCGTATAGAAATTCGGCTCCATGGAAGGCCCTTCCACAATGAACGGGGCGAAAACGAGCCAGCGTATAAAAAACACGAGGGCCGCCGCAATTAGCAGCGCTTTGATCCATTCCCAAGCTTCGTTTTTGACGGGATTCGTTTTTTCTACGGTTTGATCCTGCTCCATTAGCTTCCCTGCCCTTTCGCCAGAGTGGGTAAAAAACGAAAAGGGACTTGGTGTGCAAGCCCCTTTGTTTTCGTTAACGAATCTCTTTAATTCTTGCTGCCTTACCGCGCAGACCGCGAAGATAGTAGAGCTTCGCGCGACGGACTTTACCACGGCGAGCCACTTCAATCTTATCGATCTTCGGAGTATGAATCGGGAACGTTCTCTCAACGCCGACACCGTAAGAAATTTTTCTTACTGTGAACGTTTCGCTGATTCCGCCGCCGCGGCGCTTAATAACAACGCCCTCGAACAGCTGGACACGCTCGCGCGAACCCTCGATAACCTTAACGTACACTTTCAAAGTGTCGCCAGGACGAAAGCTCGGAATGTCGCTGCGCAGTTGTTCCTTCGTAATCTCTTGGATCAAGTTCATGGATGACTCCCTCCTTCCACACAGGTGTTCATGCCGCTGCTAGTATTAGATGTCGGTTCTTCGATGTCACGCGCAGAGGACCACCGTATTCAAGCAAATTTCCACAACGTTATATATGTTAGCATAAATTCAAGGGAAACACAACCAGTTCTTTGCCGAAAGATGAAGGATCGTTCCATTTTTGCAAATCGATCCGTTCATGCCAGTTGCTTGGCGATGTCTTCCAGAGTCACATTATTCCCGTTACAACAAAAATATATTCCAGCCTCCAAATTTAAAAAACCGTCTTGGCTCATGCTTCTGCGCATGACGCAAAACGGTTTTTTCCTGAGACCCTTCATTCCGGCTTACCGGGGACATCCCGCTCTGAACGCTCCTGCGCTTCCCATTCGTCAAGCCAGCGGCGTTCTTTAGGCGTAAGCTCGATCCCCTCCAGCAAATCCGGACGTTTTCTCCATGTGCGCTCCAGCGACTGCTTTCTGCGCCACTCCTCGATATTCCCATGGTGGCCGGAGATCAGCACGTCGGGAACCTCCCAGCCGCGGAAATTCGCGGGACGGGTATAATGAGGGTATTCCAGCAGGCCGGTGCTGAACGAATCCGTCACCGCCGACGTTTCGTTCCCCAGCACGCCGGGAAGCAAACGTACGACGCTGTCGATCACGACCATTGCCGGCAGCTCTCCCCCGGTCAGCACATAATCGCCGATGGACAGCTCGTCCGTCACCAAATGCTCGCGGATTCGCTCGTCATAGCCCTCGTAGTGTCCGCAGAGGAAGATCAAATGCCGCTCCGCCGCAAGTTCCTCGGCTTTTTTCTGTGAGAACGGCTCGCCTTGAGGACACATCAGGATCACACGGGGCTTTGATTCCAGACCGGAGGTTACATCTTCAACCGCGGCGAACAGAGGTTCCGGCTTCAACACCATTCCGCCGCCGCCTCCGTACGGATAGTCGTCCACTGTATTGTGCTTGTTGTTGGCATAATCCCGGAAATTGACCGTATTTAGCTCAACTAAACCTTTTTCCCGTGCCTTCCCCAAAATACTCGAAGTAAAGACCCCGTCGAACATCGCTGGAAAAAGCGTCAGCACATCGATTTTCATAGGTCAAGCAAGCCTTCCATCAGACGGACTGTAACCTTCTTCGCGTTTACGTCGACGTTCAGCACGACATCGTCGATATAAGGGAGCAGCAGCGGTTTACCTGCCGGACGCGTAACGACCCATACGTCATTCGCCCCAGGCGACAAAACTTCCGAGATCGTCCCCAGCTCTTCGCCTTCCTCCGTGACGACGGTACAGCCGATAATTTCGTGGTAGTAATACTCGTCTTCGGGAAGCTCAGACAAGTATTGTTCTTCAACTTTTAACAGCCAGCCTTTATATTTTTCCACTTCGTTGATGTTCGTGAAGCCTTGGAATTTGATGATGAACATGTTTTTTTGCTCACGGGCCGCTTCTACCGTAACGGGGAGCTGCGTCCCTTGCTCGGGATGAACAAATACGAGCTTGCTGGCTTTGGCAAAGCGCTCGTCCGGAAAATGCGTTTCCGGGACGATCTTAAGCTCGCCGCGGATGCCATGCGTATTTACAATTTTTCCAACCGTATACAACTTTTCGCTCATAGGATCCTCCCGGGTTTGGAATAGGAGCTTATAGGAAGAGAAAAGAGTTAGGAGCAGCTCCTAACTCTCATGTTTCCCTTATGACACGATTTCAACCGAAACGCGTTTCGATTCTTTCACTGCAGCGGATGTGACTACGGTGCGGAGCGCCTTGGCAATCCGTCCTTGCTTGCCGATTACCTTGCCGACATCGTTGGGGTGTACCGACAGCTCAAACGTAATGCTGCGGTCGTCCTCGACCGTATTCACGCGTACTTCTTCAGGATGATCCACCAACGCCTTGGCGATAACGGTAATAAGATCCTTCATCGTACCCTCCGAATCTTACAGATTACTTCTGCAGTTTAGACTCGTGAAATTTTGTCATAATGCCAGCTTTGCTGAACAGGCTGCGAACCGTATCGGAAGCTTGCGCACCGTTTTGGAGCCATTTCAGTGCTTTTTCCTCGTCAATATTCACAACGGCTGGTTGAGCAATCGGATTGTATGTGCCAATCTCTTCAATGAAACGACCGTCACGCGGGGAACGGGAATCCGAAACCACCACGCGGTAGAAAGGAGCTTTGTGAGCGCCTATACGCTTCAGACGAATGCGAGTTGCCATGTATATCACCTCCCCAATAGAATTAAACATCGTATATCTCAAAACGGGAATTTCATCCCGCGTCCGAGCTTCTTGAGGTTCTTCAGCTGCTTGGACCCTTTGGGCCCCATCATGCCGGAGAACTGCTTCATCATCTTGCGCATATCTTCGAACTGCTTGATAAACCGGTTGACATCCTGCACGGAATTGCCACTGCCCGCAGCCAGACGCTTGCGCCGGCTCGGATTGAGCAGATCCGGGTTTTGCCGTTCTTCCTTGGTCATCGATTTGACGATCGCGGCAACACGAGCCATTTGCTTATCGTCAACCTTGACGTCCTTCATGCCCTTGATCTTGCCTGCGCCCGGCAGCATGTCAAGCAATTGGTCCAGCGGACCTAGCTTCTTGACCTGCTCCATCTGCTCCAGGAAGTCGTCGAACGTGAATTCCGCGGTACGCATCTTGCGTTCCATTTCCTTCGCCTTGTCGGCGTCGATGCTCGCTTGCGCTTTCTCGATCAGCGTGAGCATATCGCCCATACCGAGAATCCGCGAAGCCATCCGTTCCGGGTGGAACGGTTCGAGCGCATCCATCTTCTCGCCCATGGCAGCAAACTTGATCGGGCAGCCGGTAACGGCTTTGACCGAAATCGCCGCCCCCCCGCGCGTATCGCCGTCAAGCTTCGTCAGCACGACACCCGTCAGCTCAAGTTGCTTATGGAAGCTTTCAGCTACGTTGACCGCGTCTTGTCCGGTCATCGCGTCAACCACCAGCAAAATCTCGTCGGGGCTGACCGCTTCGACAATTTGCTTCAATTCTTCCATCAGGCTTTCGTCAATGTGAAGTCGGCCCGCCGTATCGACGATCAAATAATCGTTATTATGATCCTTCGCATGCTGCAGCGCCTGCTTCGCAATGTCGACCGGGCTTACTTTGTCGCCCAGTGAAAACACCGGAACCTTCAACTGCTCGCCAAGCACTTGCAGCTGTTTGATCGCAGCCGGACGGTAGATGTCCGCCGCCGCAAGCAGCGGCCGGTGGTTCTGCTGGAGAAGCAGCTTCGCAAGCTTGCCGGTCGTCGTCGTTTTCCCTGCGCCCTGCAGACCGACCATCATAATGACCGTCGGCGGCTTGTTCGCCCGCGCCAGCTTGCTCTGCGTCCCGCCCATCAAGGCCGTCAGCTCTTTATTTACAATATCAATGACAACCATCGCCGGGGTAAAGCTTTGCAGCACTTCTTGTCCGATCGCCCGTTCCTTCACCTTGGCGATGAATTCTTTGACGACCTTAAAGTTGACATCCGCCTCAAGGAGCGCAAGCCGTACTTCCCGCAGCGCTTCGTTCACATCGTCCTCGGTCAGCTTGCCTTTTCCTCTTAGCTTACTGAATACATTTTGCAGCCGGCTGGATAGTCCTTCGAATGCCACAGGTCGTCACCACCTTCCGGAGGGAATTATGTTAGTCCAGTTCGTTAAGCTTTTCCATGACGGCCTGAATCTCCATACGTTGAGGCTCCGGCAGACCGCCGCTAAGCGACTCCAGCTGCCGCAGGAGCCGTTGCCGTTCTTCATGCTTCTCCAAAAGCCGCAGCTTGCCTTCGTATTCCTCAAGCACGGATTCGGCCCGTTTAATATGTTCGTAAACCGCTTGACGGCTGATGCTGAATTCCGATGCGATCTCGCCAAGCGAATAATCGTCGTGAAAATAATGCTTCAAAAACATTTGCTGCTTTTCTGTCAACAGCCGCTCATAGAAATCGAACAGCAGATTAATCCGATTCGTCTTTTGAAGGACATTTTCCTCCGTCATTCGTGCCTCACCCCCGTTAAGGTAAAACACTTTACAGCAAATCAACCTCACTTATCATACTGAAATCGAAAGGGGATGTCAAGCTTTTCTCCTTGTCAGGCAAAAAGCCAGTTTACTGACCGGTTTTTTCCTCTTCCTTTTCCGACTCGGCAATCCATTTGCTGAACAGCGCATGCACGAACTGATCGGAGTCGAACGCTTGCAGATCGTCCATCTTCTCGCCGAGGCCGACGAATTTGACCGGCAGCTCCAGCTCCTGACGGATCGCGACGACAATGCCGCCTTTTGCCGTTCCGTCCAGCTTGGTCAGCACCAAGCCGCTCAGACCAGATTTCTCGTCGAACAACTTCGCCTGCTGCAAAGCGTTCTGACCGGTCGTTGCATCGAGCACCAGCAGCACCTCGTGCGGCGCTTCCGGCACCTCGCGGCGGATGACACGGTAAATTTTATTCAGCTCTTCCATCAGGTTGACTTTGTTCTGCAGCCGACCCGCCGTATCGCAGAGCAGCACGTCCACGCCGCGCGATTTGGCCGCATGCAGCGCGTCGTACATGACCGCCGCCGGGTCTGAGCCCGCCTGCTGCTTGATCACGTCGACGCCTACGCGGCGCCCCCACTCTTCCAACTGCTCGATCGCTCCGGCACGGAATGTATCTCCGGCGGCAAGCAGCACTTTTTTGCCTTGGGATTTCAGCATATGAGCCATTTTGCCGATCGTCGTCGTTTTGCCGACGCCGTTGACGCCTACGAACAAAATGACCGTGAGGCCGGATTCGGCCATGCGCAGCCCGGTTTGCTCCTGCCCTTTGAGCAGCGCAATTAGCATCTCGGACAAAATCGGCTGCAGCTCGCTCGGGTTCTCGATTTTGCGTTTGCGGACTTCGGCCCGCAAATCCTCGATCAGCTTCAGCACCGTGTTCACGCCCACATCGGCGCCGATCAGGATTTCCTCCAGCTCCTCGTAAAAATCCTCGTCGATTTTTTTGCGGCGGGAGAACAGGTCCTCCACCCGCTCGACGAACACGTCTCTCGTTTTGGCCAAGCCTTCCTTGAATTTATTCGTCACCGCTTCGGCTTTGGTCGAAATCGCTTCTTTCAGTCGTTTAAAAAAGCTCACGGGGCACCTACCTCAATCTCAATATATCGGCATCAGCCGGCTTCCATAATGGCCTCGTCTTCTTCCAGACGGACGGATACGAGCTTCGATACGCCGCCTTCTTCCATCGTCACACCGTAGAGCACGTCAGCTTCCTCCATCGTGCCTTTGCGGTGCGTCACGACGATAAACTGCGTCTGCATCGAAAATTCGCGCAAATATTCGGCAAAGCGCGTCACGTTCGCCTCGTCGAGCGCCGCTTCAACCTCGTCAAGCACGCAGAACGGCACAGGCTTGACCCGGATAATCGAGAACAGCAGCGCAATGGCGGTCAATGCCCGTTCGCCGCCGGAGAGCAGTTGCAAATTTTGCAGCTTCTTGCCCGGGGGCTGCGCTACGATCTCAATACCCGTATCAAGCAAATTGTCCGGCTCCGATAAAATCAGGTCGGCCCGGCCGCCGCCAAACAGCTTCCCGAAGACGACGACGAAATGCGAGCGTATCGCTTCGAACGTGGAGCGGAACCGTCTTCCCATCTCCTCGTCCATCTCGCGGATCACGAGGTAAAGCGCCGTTTTGGCCTCCACCAGGTCGTTCTTCTGCTCCGCCAAAAACAAGTATCGCTCGTTAACACGCTGGTACTCTTCAATCGCCCCAAGGTTGACTTCCCCAAGAATGGCGATTTCGCGCTTCAGCTCGCGAACTTTATTTTGCGTGCCCGGAACATCCTCCGGTATGGGATAACGCTCTTTCGCCAGCTCATAGCTGAGTTCGTAATCTTCGGAGAGCTTTTGGAGCAAGTTCTCCAGCTCCACGTCCAAGCGGTTCACGCGAACCTCCGTCTGATGGAGCTGTTCTTCGATCTGCCTGAGCTGGGAGCGCTGCTCCTTGGTTTTGCTTTCCTCGGCTTCGAGCTTGGCCACCCATTGCGCCCGCTCCGCGCGCTTCATGTCCAACTGCTCCGCACACTGCTGCTTCTTCAACTTCAAATCGTTCAGCTGCTCGATCTGCTGCACAGATTCCTGCTCGTGATTCGCCATGTCGGAGTCGAGCTGCCGCTCTAGCTCGCAGTTCGCTTCCAGTTCGTTCTTGATCGTCCCCAGCTCATTGCGGGAACGGCGCTCCTGCTCGTGCAGCGACTGCTTCTCCTGCGATTGCGCCGCGACCTTCACCTTCAGGTCCGTGAGCTGCGTTTGCAGCTCCTCTTTCTCCGACTCGCTCGCCTTGCGGCGGATTTCGGCATCGCGGATCGCCTGCTGCAGCTCGTTCTCCTGCCGCTGCAACCGCTCCTGCGCCTCAAGAGCCTCCGTCCGCCGGCGCTCAAGATCGCTGCGCTCGGCCGCCAGCGTTTCACCGTCGGCGCCATACAGCGCAAGCTGCTGGGCCACCTGCTTCGCCTCATGCTCCAACGGCTCAAGCGAAGCGCGAACTTGCTGCTCCTCGATCCGCCGGTTTTCGCCTTCCACCCGCAGCTCGTCCAGCTTACGCGTCGTTTCGCCAATTTCGCGGCGCAGCTCCTCCGCTTTGGCCCGGAAGCTTTTCAACTGGGTTTCGGACAGTGAAATGTCCTTATCCATATCTTCAATTTGCCGTTGACGGCTCAGAAGACTGGTCGTTTTCTTCTGCTGGCTCCCCCCGCTCATCGAGCCGCCAGGGTTCACGACATCGCCCTCCAGCGTGACGACGCGGTACCGGTACTGCACCCGGGCCGCGATCCGGTTGGCAACCTCCAGCGTATTCGCAATAATGACATTGCCGAGCAAGCTGCCGGCAATTTGCCGGTACGTATCTTCAAATTGCACCAAATCGACGGCGATGCCGACAAAGCCTTCCATCCCTTGGATTTGGCGCTGTTCGTTTTCCGGAATGGATCGGCTGCGAATAACGTCCAGCGGCAAGAACGTCGCCCGGCCGAGCTGGCGGAGCTTCAGAAAGGCGATCGCATCCCTGCCGTTCGCCTCATTATCCACGACGATGTGCTGAAGCGCGCCGCCCAGTGCCGTCTCCATGGCGACCTCCACATGAGCAGGCACCTTGACGAGCTCGGCCACTGCGCCGCGAATGCCGTGCAGATCGCCGCGGTCCTTCGCCTTCAGCACTTCCTTGACGCCGTGCATAAAGCCGTCATAGTCGTTTGCCATCTCACGCATCGTATCGCGCCGCGATACCATGGAATCGATCTTTTGCTCCCACTTGCGGACGGCGGCCTGCGCCTCTTCCGAAAGCGTCTGCTTCGATTTCAATCCTTGGCTGAGCTCCAGATATTGATTCCGCAATTCCGCGATCGCGGCTACGGCTTCGTCGAGCCTCTTCTCCAGAGCCTCCTTGCGCTCCGCGATGCTCTCCTGCTGCTCTCGCCACTTGCGGTGCTCGTCGTCGAGCCGGTCCAGCCGGCGGCCAAGCGCTTCCAGCTGCTGTTCTGCATACCGCGCTTCATTGCGGGCATTGGCGGAATCGTTCAGCACTTCGAGCAATTCGCCCTTCAGCCGCTCTTCCTCCGCGCTGCTGATGCCTCCCGTCACGCCGAGCAGCCGATCTTCCTCGGCCTTCAGCTTGGCCTGCGTCTCCGCAAGCTCCGCTCCGATGGCAGCTATTTTTTCGCGCAGTTGGGCAATTTCAGCCTCTTTATCAAGCACACGCTGCTCCTGCTGGACGACGGCAAGGCGAATCTGGTTTTTATTGGAAGCGTAATTTTTTTTTCGTTCCTTCAGCACCTCGCCCTGGCCTTCGCATTTCTCAAACTCCTCACTGAGCTGAAGCAGGTGCTGCTGCAATCCTTCAATCTCTTCCTCCAGCCGCCGCGTTTCCCAGCGCTCCTTCTCCAGCTCGGCGTCCTGCTTGCTGATCACGCCGGACAATTCACGCTGCGATTCGCGAAGCTTCTCAAGCTGTGCGTTCGTATCCGTCCAGCTTGCGTAAATTTGCTCGATCTGATGGACATACATCGCAATCTCGCTGGATTTGAGCTCTTCTTTCAGCTCTTTGAAGCGCACCGCCTTCTCCGACTGCACGCGCAGCGGCTCCAACTGGTCTTCCAGCTCCGACACCAGATCGTGGATACGCAGCAAATTTTGCTCCGTTTCCTGCAGCTTCTTTTCCGTTTCGCGCTTGCGCGATTTATATTTGACGATCCCCGAAGCTTCTTCAAAAATACCTCGGCGGTCTTCCGATTTCGTGCTCAAAATTTCTTCGATGCGACCCTGCCCGATAATCGAGTAAGCTTCCTTCCCGATTCCCGTATCCATAAAGAGCTCGGTAATATCTTTGAGCCGGCAGGGCTGCTTGTTGATCATATATTCGCTTTCCCCGCTGCGGTGCACGCGCCGGGTGACCGTCACTTCGCTGTAATCCAACGGCAGCAACTGGCTCGCGTTATCGAGCGTCAGCGACACTTCGCCATAATTGACGGCTTTGCGGGCATCGCTTCCGGCGAAAATAATATCTTCCATCTTGCCCCCGCGCAGCGACTTGGCGCTTTGTTCGCCAAGCACCCAGCGGATGCCGTCGGAGATGTTGCTTTTTCCGCTGCCGTTCGGCCCGACTACTGCCGTAACTCCTTGTACGAATTCCAGCTCGGTCCGATCCGCAAACGATTTGAAGCCCGAGAGCTCGATACGTTTCAAAAACAACTTGGCTCACCTCTTACGGCTATTGTACCATATTCCGGACCTATAGTAGATACCGTCCCCTTACAACAGTCCGGCGATCTACACGCTGGCTGCAATTGACTTGCTGTCGTTTGACCGGAACGATATCGGTTTTTGATAACGGTCCCGCCCACCTGAAAAAAAAAAGAGCGACGGCCCGCTGTACGGCCGTCACCTTCTGCGAACTTGCTTTATGGCTGATCCACCTTGACCTCCAGCTTCGTGAGCGCTTCGGCAGCCGCATGCTGCTCCGCTTCCTTCTTGGAGCGGCCGAGTCCCCGACCGAGCATTTCCTCATGAAGATATACTTCCGCCACGAACTCCCGCTCGTGCGCAGGTCCGCGTTCGTCTACGATTTTGTATTCCAAGGGCCCCATATTATGCTGCTGGGTATGCTCCTGTAGAATCGTTTTGTAATCCGCCGTTAACAGGCGCCCCTGCTGGGGCAAGCCTGGAAACATATGACGGCTCAGAAAAGCGCGCACCGTCTCCAAGCCTTGATCCAAGTAAAGCGCGCCGATAAACGATTCGAACACATCTGCGAGCAGTGCCGGACGGGTTCTACCGCCGGTCAGCTCCTCTCCTTTGCCGAGCAGCACATAAGATCCGAAGTCGAGCTGCTCGGCGAAGCCGACGAGCGAGGGTTCACAGACGATGGAAGCACGCAATTTGGTCAATTCGCCTTCCGTGCGGTCCGGATACTTGTCGAACAAATATTCCGATACGGTCAGCTCCAGGACAGCGTCGCCGAGAAACTCCAGCCGCTCGTTATCCTTGTGTTGGCCGATGCGATGCTCATTCACGTAGGAAGAATGCGTAAATGCCTGTCTTAGAAGGTCGGGACGCCGGAACGAGATTCCGAGGTCCGCTTGCAGCTGTTTTAAGTTGCGATGCATATCTAATCACCTTCGTGTAAGCAATTTGTTTCGTGGAGATTGAATACGTGCAGCCAACTCCACGAAACAATGTTATAGTTTAGCCGGCCCCGTGAAATCTATGCTCTTAAGCCTCGTACTTTTGCAGAATGACCGTTGCGTTATGGCCGCCGAAGCCGAACGAGTTCGACATTACGGTACGCAGATCGAACGGGCGCGGCGTATTCGGCACGTAATCCAGATCGCATTCGGGATCCTGATTATCGAGATTGATCGTCGGCGGGATCATGCCATGCTTTAAGGCCAGTGCGCAGATGAGCGCTTCTACGCCTCCCGCTGCGCCAAGTAAGTGACCGGTCATCGACTTGGTCGAGCTGACGGCCAGCTTGTAAGCGTGCTCGCCGAACGCCTGCTTAATCGCGGTCGTCTCCGATTTATCGCCGGCCGGCGTCGAAGTGCCGTGCGCATTGATATAATCGATCGCTTCAAACGGAATGCCGGCGTCTTTCACGGCTTTAACCATGCAGCGGGCAGCGCCGTCCGGGTCCGGATCGGTCATATGATGTGCGTCACCGCTCATGCCGTAGCCGATCACTTCGCCGTAAATGCGGGCTCCGCGCTTCTGGGCATGCTCCAGCGATTCCAGAATGAGAATGCCGGCGCCTTCGCCCATGACAAACCCGTCGCGATCCGTATCGAACGGACGGCTCGCTTTTTCCGGCTCGTCGTTGCGGGTCGACATGGCGCGCAGCGCGCAAAAGCCTGCAACGCCCGTAGGGCTGATCGTTGCTTCCGCCCCGCCACAGATCATGACGTCCGCATCTCCGCGAAGGATCGTCTTGAAGGCGTCTCCAATGGAGTGCGTACCTGTCGCACAGGCGGTAACGGCCGTGCTGTTCGGTCCTTTAGCTCCCGTGTTCATCGAGATTTGCCCTGCCGCCATATTGGCGATCATCATCGGAATAAAGAACGGGCTGACCCGCTTCGGTCCCTTTTCGAGCAAAATTTTATGCTGCTCTTCCCAAGTCGACAGGCCGCCGATCCCCGAACCGACATAAACACCGACCCGTTCCGGATCGGTATCTTCTTTGACATTCAGCCCTGCATCCTTCAAGGCCGTCAATGAAGCGGCCACGGCAAATTGCACGAAGCGGTCCATGCGGCGGGCTTCTTTTTTATCAAAATAATCTTCCGGATTAAAATCTTTAACCTCGGCGGCGATCCGTGTCGGGTATTCGCTGACGTCAAACGACTCAATCGCGCTGACACCGGACTTTCCGGACATCAGATTCCCCCAGAACGTTTCAAGATCGCGTCCAAGCGCGGACATCACGCCGAGACCCGTAATAACGACTCTTTGTTTCATGCTGTAATTCACCTCTATTGTAAATAACCTTCGTTATGTACTTCATTCGCAAGGAGTCAAGCTCGCTACTGCGCGCAATTAGGCACGGAATGGAGATAAGTCCCGTTTATCCAAGAAAAACGGGACTTATGCGTTTACGTATGAGATTTTATGTACTCAACTACTTGACCTACAGTAGTGATCTTCTCTGCATCTTCATCAGAGATTTCCATATCAAACTCATCTTCCAATTCCATAACCAATTCCACGACATCGAGAGAATCGGCACCTAAATCATCTTTAAAAGAAGCCTCAAGGGTCACTTCCGCTTCGTCAACGCCGAGGCGGTCCACAACGATGCGTTTTACGCGATCCAAAACTTCGGACATCCGGTTCACCTCCTCTTTGGTATTATACTTAACTTATGGACAAAATGCCATAGTCAGCCTCGCTGAGTGCGAAAAAAACAATTTTCGCCAAAAAATTCTATTTTGCGGCAACTCTGGCAGTGCGTATGCTTCTGCCCGCACCTCCGCCCATTGTTGCCGCAAGCCAGGCTACATATACATGCCGCCGTCGACGTGAAGCGTTTGTCCCGTCATATAGGACGAATCGCCGGACGCTAAATATACCACCGCTTTGGCAATGTCCTCCGGCTTCCCCAGACGCGCGAGCGGAATTTGTGTCATGAGCTGCGAGCGCTGATCTTCCGACAGCTTGTCGGTCATATCGGTCTCGATGAAGCCCGGCGCCACGCAGTTCACATTGATGCCGCGCGAAGCAAGCTCCTTCGCCGCCGTTTTGGTCATCCCGATGACGCCCGCTTTGGCAGCCGCATAGTTGATCTGCCCGGCGTTCCCCGTCGCTCCGACGACGGACGAGATATTGATAATCCGTCCCGAACGCTGCTTCATCATCGGGCGCGTAGCCGCTTTTACGCAGTTGAATACGCCTTTCAGATTCGTCTCAATCACTTGATCGAACTCCTCTTCCTTCATGCGCATAATCAGGTTATCCCGCGTAATTCCCGCGTTGTTGACCAAAATATCGATCCGGCCGAACGCTTCCAGGACAAGCTTGAACATCTCTTCGACTTCCTGCATGGAACCGACGTTCGCCTTCGCCTTAAACGACTTGCGGCCCAGCGCTTCGATGGCCTGTACAACTTCCGCCGCCGCCGCTTCGCTGCCCGCGTAGTTGACGACCACATCGGCTCCCGCTTCCGCGAGTCCGATGGCGATGGCCCGGCCGATGCCGCGAGAGGCGCCGGTAACCAATGCTACCTTACCCGTTAGCATGCGCTAATCCCTCCCATGAATAATCGTTTATTCCGTCGTTTCCAGCTGAAATTTCTCGATAGCTTCCAGACTGTTGATGGAATACACTTTCACACTGCGGTCGATCTTCTTGATCAGACCTGCCAGGACGGTGCCGCTGCCGATTTCGACAAACGTGTCCACACCTTGCCCGAGCAGCCATGCAACGCTATCTTCCCACAGCACGGAGGAATGCACCTGATCGATCAACAGCTGCTTTATTTCCGCCGGCTCCTGCACTGGCAGCGCCGTCACGTTGGCAACGACCGGAACGGCCGCCGCTTTCATTGCAACGGACTCCAGCACGCCGCCGAGACGCTCGGAAGCGGGTTTCATCAACGAGGAATGAAACGGCCCGCTAACCTCAAGCGGAATCACGCGTTTCGCGCCGGCTTCTTTGCCGCGTTCGGCGATGGCCTGCACTCCTTCTTTGCTGCCGGAAACCACGATCTGTCCCGGGCAGTTAAGGTTCGCAAGCTCGACGACGGTTCCTTGCCCGCTGACATCCGAGCACAGCTGCCGCAGCGCTTCGCGCTCGGCCCCGAGCACGGCTGCCATAGCACCTTGTCCGCTCTGCAGCGCCTGCTCCATAAACTCGCCGCGTGCGCGTACCGTACGGACCGCGTCTTCAAAGCTTAGCACGCCCGCAGCTACAAGCGCACTGTACTCGCCAAGGCTGTGCCCAGCGGCATAATCCGGCTGAAGGCCATGACGCGCGCGAAACAGCTCAAGGTAAGCTATGCTGGTTGTAAGCAGCGCAGGCTGCGTATTCGCGGTAAGCTTCAGCTCTTCCTCCGGACCATCGAAGACGATGCGGCTGAGAGGGAAGCCAAGCGCCTTGTCGGCCGATTCGAAAATGCCCCGCGCAGCGGCATCCGCTTCATAAACGTCTTTCCCCATCCCTACCGCCTGGGCCCCTTGACCTGGGAATACGAATGCGATTTTCCCCATATCCGATTCTCCTTTATTACCAACTGCAAGCCGTGCGGACGGACCGAAACGGCCGGTCCTGCACAAAGCTATCGAGATTCAATGCCTATCCCGGATCATTTACCATACCAAGACGGAAGCGCCCCAAGTCAAGCCCCCGCCGAAACCGACAAGCACCACGCAGTCGCCCTCTTTAATCCGTCCGGACTCCGCCGCCTCTGCGAGAGCGATCGGAATCGATCCTGCCGACACATTGCCATATTTGTGCAAGTTGATCATGCATTTGTCCTCGCTCAAATTCAGCTTCTGCAGCGCAGATTGAATGATGCGGATATTCGCCTGATGCGGTACAAGCAAATCCACCTCGGACTTGTCGATTCCCGCCTTGCGCAGCGCCTCTTCCGCGGCGCTTCCCATGATGCGTACCGCGAATTTGAATACTTCGCTGCCGGCCATGTAGATGAAATGCTGCTTGCCTTCCAGACTCTGCGGCGATGCCGGACAGCGGGAACCGCCCGCAGCGACATTCAGCAGCGGTCCGCCCGCACCGTCCGCGCCAAGCTCGAACGACTTAAACCCGCGGCCTTCCGGCACCTCTCCGAGCACGACCGCGCCTGCGCCGTCGCCGAACAAAATACAGGTGTTACGATCGGTGTAGTCCGTAATTTTAGACAAGCATTCCGCGCCTACGACAAGCGCATATTTATATGTTCCGGTGGCGATGAAATTCGCGGCGTTGGCCAAGCTGTAGATAAATCCCGAACAAGCCGCAGACAGATCGAAGGCGGCCGCTTTTTTGGCCCCCAGCTTGTCCTGCAAAATACATGCCGTCGATGGAAACGCCATATCCGGGGTAACGGTCGCCACAATAATTAAATCGAGCTCTTCCGGCGCGATGCCTGCGTTCTGCAGCGCGATTTTCGAGGCTTCATAGGCCAAGTCCGACGACGCTTGCTCCGCGGAAGCGATGCGGCGTTCGCGGATACCGGTACGGGTGACGATCCATTCGTCGTTTGTGTCCACCATTTGCTCCAGCTCGAAATTGGTCAGTACCTTCTCAGGCACATATTTTCCCGTTCCGAGAATGCCTACAGGCTTTAGGCTACTATTCATCATTACTCGCTCCCGTTGCTGATTTCCGCAGAGATGCTGCGGACCAAATCGTTTTTCAAAACGATTCTGGCTTGACGCACTGCATTTTTAAAAGCTACGCCGTTGGACGAGCCGTGGCTTTTGAGCACCAGACCGTTAATGCCCAGCAAAGGCGCTGCGCCGTGCTCGGTGTAATCCATTTTTTTGCGGAAGTGGCTGAGGCCCTTCTTCACCGCCGCGGCCGCAAGCTTCGTGTACCATGTACGCATAAATTGTTCTTTTAAGACGGAAAAGATGACCGAGGCCGCTCCTTCCATCGATTTAAGCATAATATTCCCCGCGAAGCCGTCGCATACGATGACGTCGCAAGGCTTCCGAAGCACGTCGCGCGACTCCACGTTGCCTATGAAGCGGATTGGGGCCTGCTCAAGCAGCGGAAAAGCCGCCTTCGTCAGCTCGTTGCCTTTCATCGCTTCCGTGCCCACGTTAAGAAGACCGACGCGCGGCTCGGCCACTCCGTGCACTTTGCTTCGATACAAGCTGCCCATGATGGCGTACTGCACCAGATGCTCCGCCGTCGCGTCCATATTTGCTCCGAGGTCAAGCGCAAGAATGCCTTCCCCGTCAACGGTCGGCAGCATCGGCGCAAGCGCCGGGCGTTCGATCCCTTTGATTCGGCCGACAACCAGGAGACCCGTGGTCATCAATGCTCCCGTATTGCCCGCCGAGATCATAGCGCCTACTTCCTGCTCCTTCACCATACGGCCGGCGACGACCATCGAAGCGTCTTTTTTGCGTCGCACCGCTTTAACCGGCTCGTCATCCGCTTCGATCATCTCGCTTGCGTGTCTCAGCTCCAGATTCGCAAGCTTCTTGCCTTGAAGCAACGGCTCCAGCACGCTTGTATCTCCAACCAGCACAATCGTCGTATCCAGCCATTCTTCGGCCGCCGCGATCGCGCCATCCACCGCTGCCTGCGGCGCATGGTCTCCGCCCATCGCGTCAATCGCTATCCGCATGAAGCTCTCCTCCTTCATGCCGATCTTTGCTCGCATGATAAATGATGAAATTTCCTTGGAATACCACTTCGTCTCCGACGTATGTAAAAACTTCGACCTTCGCCTTACCTTTGGAGATCGAACGGACATAAGCCTTGGCAATGCACTTCTCCTGCAGTTTGACCGGCCGTACGAAGCGGATGTCCGCAGCGGCGGTCAGCGCCACCTTATCGTTGATCAGCGCGACGGCCAAGGAATTGGCCTGAGAAAATATATGATGACCCCGGGCGATTTTCGTCCGGGAGAACACATGCTCTTCTCGAATTTCGAACATGGAAATGCCGCTCTTGTCGAGCTGCAGATCGATGACATCCCCGATGACTTCATGCAGCGGAAGCGAACGCACCTGATCGTACGATTGTTCCGCCATCAGCTTCATCCGCTCCCGCAGCTCGGGAATGCCGAGCTCGAGCCGGTCCAGACGGATCGTCTGGATGCTGACTTGAAACAGCTTCGTCAGCTCTTCATCCGTAATAAAAGGGTTTTCTTCGATCGCTTTGGCCAACTGCTGCTGGCGCTGTCGTTTCGGAAGGCGTTCGATAACGAGCACCACCTTTTTTAGCTTGAACTAGGGAGGTCCCCCCCCTGATGCATATGACATGTCACTATCTCTTATGACCAAGTCACAAAGCAAAGTATACTGGATTCTGTTAGAAAAGGGAAGCGCAAGCAAACAAAAAAAATAGCACTGCACCCGAAGGTGGAGTACTATCTCTTTTGTCTGCAGGAAGATTATTGGCTAATAATCTCTCTTTTCTTGTATTGACCGCAAACCTTGCAAACCCGGTGAGCCAATTTCAATTCACCGCAATTGTCACACTTTACCATGCCTGGTACTTCCAATTTAAAATGAGTACGACGCATATCGCGGCGCGTTTTGGATGTTCTCCTTTGAGGTACTGCCATATTTCCCACCTCCTTCAACGAATTCAGCCTGCGTTCCTGGTTACGATCGGTCTTTAAAAAAATCCGCAAGTCCGGCCAAACGCGGGTCTACCTTCTCCGTCTTGCATTCGCAAGCCTTCTCGTTCCGGTTCGTTCCGCACACGGGACACAGTCCTTGACAATCTTCACTGCACAGCGGGATGAACGGCAGCGCCATCAGGACGCTTTCCGCCAAAAAGGGCTTCAGCTCAAACCGATCCTCGGAGACATACAGCACGTCTTCCTCGTCCTGGTCCTCATCCTCGGACTCTTCCAGCTCTTGATTTTCACCCTTCACAAACGTCTCATGAAACGGAATCGTCAAATGCTGTCCGACCGGGGACAAGCAGCGCGAGCACGATTGCTCCACGTCGATGTCCAGTTCGCCGGTGACTTCGGCCGTGCCGGCCGTGTTCCGAGCTTCCAAACGCACCTGCAGCGGGCCGTGCCCGATCAGACTTCCGGACTTCGGCAGGATACCTGTCAAATCTTCCGTGCCTTCGATCCGGATCATGCCTTTGGATGCCAAATCTTTCAAATGTATAAACATGAGTATCACCCCAAACAAACAAAGATTATTATATCGACTTCGGTTCCGTTTTGTCAACATTTTCAGTTCATGCTATGTTCATGCTATAGTGATTCACATAATCGTTAATGGCAAAAGAAGCCTGAAACCCCGAACGGGAGGAATCATACGCATGTCAACCGTCGGTCTTGTCGTCGAATACAATCCGCTGCACAACGGTCACTATTATCATTACCAACAATCGAAAAAGGTAACGGGAGCGGACAGCGCGATTTGCATCATGAGCGGGAACTTTCTTCAGCGCGGCGAACCGGCGGTCGTGAACAAATGGGCGCGGGCCGAGATGGCGCTCCGCATGGGAGCCGACCTCGTTCTGGAGCTGCCGGTCGCCTATAGCGCCCAGCCGGCAGAATGGTTCGCCTTCGGCGCCGTCTCCGCGCTCGACGCTACCGGGCTCGTCGACAGCCTCTGCTTCGGCAGCGAGAGCGGCGACATCGGCTGGCTCGAAGCGGCAGCCGATGTCTTGCAGGACGAGCCCGCTCCGCTGCGGGAGCTGCTGCAGCAAGAGTTGAAAGCCGGCGTACCGTATCCGACCGCCTATAGCCGCGCCGTAGCGCAGCTTGTACCGGGCGCGGACGAAAGCGAGCTCGCCAAGCCGAACAATACGCTCGGACTGCATTATCTAATCGCCCTGCGGCGGCTTCGAAGCGGCATTCGGCCGCAAACGATCGCAAGGACGAAAGCTGAATACAATCAGACCGACATTACGGACGGACGGATTGCAAGCGCTACCGCTCTGCGCAAGCTGCTCTTTGAGGAACGTACATTGAATGCCCTCCGCCCTTATGCGCCTGCGGCGACGCTGGATATTTTGGAGCGGGAATGGCAGGCCGGACGCGCGCCGGTTGATTGGGAGCGCTTCGCGAGGCCGCTGCTGCTGCAGCTCATGAATCATCCCCCGGAGCAACTGGCGGCGTTCCATGAGGTTACGGAAGGGCTGGAGCACCGCATCCGGCAGGCGCTGATCGAGACGGCGGCTCTTGGCGAGGGCTGCGTCGCTTCGCTGCTGGACCGGCTCAAAACGAAGCGCTATACGCGGACGAAGCTGCAGCGCACCTTGCTGCGTATTATGCTGAATCATACCAAGGAGGAGCTCTCCTCCGAAACGCTGGGCCAAGGCGTACCGTACCTGCGCGTGCTTGGCTTTCGTCCGAAAGGGCGGGAACTGCTCCGACGAATGAAAACAACGGCGAAGGTGCCCGTCGTCACCAAAGTAACGGACACGCTTTCGCCGCTACTCGCGATGGATATTCGCGCTACCTCTGTCTATGCGCTCGGATATGAAACGCCTGCTCCCCGCGATTGGTTCGCGGATTTCTACGAACCGCCGGTTGTTGTGACGGATTAATACCTAACTTCCCGTTTTCGCCGGCAGCTTCGCCAAATAGTCCAAAGCCTCGTCCATCGTGGCCACCGGAACGACGGTCATCTTGGTCCCCAGCTCGTCGGCACGCTTCTTCGCGTCCGAATAATTGGGGATCGTCTGCCCGGTCGGAGCTTTATAATCTGCGGGGCTGAAAAAAATTTCGGCGCCCGCCCGGTCGGCCGCTACGATTTTATGCTGAATGCCTCCGATAACACCGACATGGCCTTCCCGATCGATCTCTCCGGTTCCCGCCACCTTGTAGCCTTTCGTAATATCGCCTGGCGCCAGCCGGTTATAGATTTCCAGTGAAAACATCAAGCCCGCCGACGGCCCTCCAATGTCTCCCGCTTTAATGGTTACCTGCTGTTCCTCCGACTCGGCCTTCACACTGTGCAATTCCGCCAATACGACTCCCAGCCCGACCTGCGAAGCAGCAGGTGCAGCATCCGCAGGTTGTGCTTTTTTGTCGACAGGCAGCGCGGCCAAAGCGATATCCTTGGTCCGGATCTCGCCTTTGCGCTTGTAGCTGACCAAGACGGTTTCTCCCGCTTTCTTGCCTTTTATGCCGCCTCGGACCTCTTCCATCGTTTGAATCGGTTTATCGTCGATTTTCACGAGGGTATCGCCGGCCTGAAGCACGTCATGCGCCGGAACATCCGGATATACCTGCTGGATGACGACGCCGTCCTTGCTGATATGGTAAGGCATTTTCAGCCGGTTATACACCGCCTGAACCGCATCTGCCTGCGAAGTGAGCATAACCACTTCCTGACGCCGCGAATATTCCGCCTCGGTCTCGTTGTTGCGGAGCAAATCCCGCTTCAACCGCAGCTCTTCGTAAGGCCGGACGTAAGACATCAAATAGCCGAACACGGTCGCGTCGGCCACCTGCACCGTAGTCAGCATAAACTTGCCTTTTTCCTCCGAAACCTGCTTGGCGTGAACCATCGGATGAATGTCCTCAGCCGTCCCCGGTTTAAAAATATAGAGCGGCAAAGGCATAAAATAAACAACATACAAAAGCGCTATCGCTATAAAAACGGATAAAACGACGCGTGACGCGCGTTTCATGTCTCTAGCCTCTCCCATTGGTAGCTGTCCCCCCAGCCGTTCGCAAATGTCGTATCTCTATAGGTAGCGTACGCCTGTCAGGTCTATTCCATGCGGACAAAGCGTAAACATGTACCACTAACCTAAGCTGGAGTGATGATTCGGATGCAACGGTTACAGGTTCTCTTCTCCCCGCGCTTTACGACGCTGCTGCTAAGCGCCGCGGCGCTTGCTCTCGTCGTCAGCATCATCGCATTTCCCGACGAAGCGTTTCGCTCCTCGCTCCAGGGGCTGCAGCTCTGGTGGAAGCTGGTCTTCCCGGCCCTGCTGCCCTTTCTGATCATAACTGAGCTGCTGCGCGGAATGGGCGTATTGCACGGACTTGGCGTACTGCTTGAGCCGCTGCTGCGCCTGTTGTTCAGGCTTCCGGGAGTCGCCGGCTGGATCGTGGCGCTCGGCTTCACGGCGGGCATGCCGGCCGGTGCCGCAGCTGTGAGCCAGCTTCGTAAGGACGGCACGCTTACCCGTGACGAAGGAGAGCGCCTACTCGCTGCCTCCCACCTGCTGAGCCCGGTTTTCCTCGTGAGCGTGGTCGGCGTCGGCTTCCTGCAAAACGCGACAGCCGGACTTGCGCTTGCGGTCATTCATTATGCCTCTACGCTGCTCCTGGCCGTGCTCCACCGTTTTCGCAGCGCCCCGGGACCTTATTCACTGCCGAAAATGAAATCGCGGGACAAGGGAGGCGCAGGATGGCTCAGCCGGAGCTTCGACGCATTTCAAGAAGCCCGGACGCACGACGGCCGGACGTTCGGCAAGCTGCTGGGAGATTCGGTGACGTCAAGCGTTCAGCAGCTTTTCCTGATCGGCGGGTGCATCATGATGTTCTCCGTACTGCTTCACGCCGTCTCGCTTTCTGGACTCGTCTCCGTAGCCGCTTCCCTTGCCTCCGCGCTCGGCCTTAACCGCGACAACGCTCTAACGCTTGCCCAAGCGCTGCTGGCCGGCTTCTTCGAGCCGCATCTCGGAGCGTACGCTTTGTCGCAATATACAGAAGCCGCTTCTTCGGCCTTGCTGTATGCGCTGCTCAGTCTGCTGCTCTCATGGGGAGGCTTGTCCACGCACGCCCAAGTCAAGAGCTTGACTGCGGCTTCCGACTTGCGTTACCTGCGCTTTCTGCGTTCCCGGCTTGAGCATGGCGGGATTGCTTTTGTGCTCACCTGCTTAGCCTGGAAGCCGCTCACCGATTCGCTGGGCGGTGAGCAGCCCGTGCTTGCGCACTATGCCGCGGTCCGCAGCGGCTGGTCCTTCGAGCGCGACAGCCTGTGGCCTTTGGTCAGCCCGATGATGCTGCAGTTCGGCACGATGCTGCTTGTCCTGCTCGTGCTCTCGGTATTTGCCGCCTTTCTCTTCCATCGCAGCCGCCATCGGCGGTAAGCCTTCGTTCCGAGCTACAAGCTTCCGCTGCCGTATTTGCCGCGTAATGCCCGCTCCACTTCCGGAGGGACCAGATCGACCACGGGCCCGTGGAAACGGGCGATTTCTTTCACAATGCTGGAGCTTAAATACGAGTATTTCGGCGTCGACGTCATAAAGAACGTCTCGATGTCTTCACACAGCTTGCGGTTGGTCGAGGCCAGCTGCAGCTCATATTCGAAATCGGAAACCGCGCGCAGTCCTCTGACGATGAGGTGCGCGTTTTTTTGCTTCATATAATTAATGAGCAAATCCCGGAAGCTGTCAATCTCGACGTTCGGCATGTCTTTGGTCGCCTGCCGCAGCAGTTCCGTCCGCTCCTCTACTGAAAACAGCGGATTTTTGCTTGTATTGTTGAGCACGGCGACGATCAGCTTATCGAACACCTTAGCCGCGCGATGAATAATATCCAGATGCCCGTTCGTCACTGGGTCAAAGCTGCCGGGATACACGGCCACCCGCAGCCCGGGTTGATCGCCAATCTCGATCATTGGATTCATGGGTATAGTCAGCTCCCTCTATTGTCGAGTTTAAGTCTCTTTCCCCTCAGAGCGGGTACGGTAAATCGTAATGGCAGTATCCCCATACTCGGACCGCCGCAACCATTCGAGCTTCCCGAAGTCCCCCTCATGGCGGTCCTCCGCGTCATGCTCGACCACGATCCGCGCTCCGTCGGCCAGCATTCCGCACTGCTGGAGCTCCTCCAACAGCTCTCCAATCACTTTCAGCTTGTATGGCGGGTCCAAAAACACCAGATCAAAACGCGCTTCCCGCTTGGAAAGCGCTTTGAGCGCGCGCATCGCATCATTGCGGTACACTTCGGCCCGATCCGTTAACCCAGTCGCCTGAAGGTTGTGACGAATCGTGTCGATGGCTTTTTTGTCCACGTCCGTGAGCACGGCGCGGTCCATCCCCCGGCTCAACGCTTCGATGCTCAGCCCGCCTGTGCCCGCAAACAAATCCAGCACTTGTCCGCCGTCGAAATAAGGGCCGATCATGCTGAATACCGCTTCTTTCACTTTGTCCGTCGTGGGCCGGGTCGCCATGCCCGGTACCGCCTTCAGCGGCCGCCCTTTGGCACTTCCCGAAATGACTCTCATGCTGTATAGCCTTCTTTCCGCCAACTTAATATTGATATCGTATCACAAACGGAATCTTTTGCACAAAAAATCCAAAAAAATTTTACCAGCGGATGTATATCTTTCTGCAAAAAGGATCATCCTTATATCATCGACATCCGAAAATGTCGTAGACAACCGTGGAGAAGACTTACGTTCCCCATAAGCTCTTCGTCCGGTTTCTCCTCTCCCATGAAAGGGGCTCGTCGTGAGACGGGCCCCGATTTTATTGAAAAGCCTCTATCTATAAGGGCTTTATCGCTATCACATTCACTACTTTTATGGTTATCATCAATATTGCTGACGAATTGATGACGATTGACCTTTCCCCGTTGTGCTAATACGGCGAAAAAGAGTATTACTTTTCTCCGGATTCCCGCATTAACCAATTTTCTAAATTTTTTCGACGGAAGAGAATTTTAAAATCTGCGGAACTTTTTACCCGCACTCTGACATGTGTTATTTGCTTCATGCAGCACATATCATAAAGTTGGTTTTCCGACATGTTTATATATTTTGAAGCTTCTCCAATAGTAAGCATTCCATTTTGAGATAGCATGGATATCGTCTCCTGTCTTTTGAAGAATACGGTTAGTACAAACTCCTGACAAGGTAATAAAAAAGGGACGACACAAAACCGCTGTTTTCAAACAGCAACTTTGCATCGTCCCGATAGGGCGTTGTAGTTCTCTTTCCCGTCCCAGTTTCAGCTCAGCTATTCTGTTTTATGTTAGGATAACTTGTTCATCAACAATTAGCTTTTCAAAATCTTTATCCAGCTCAATAATCGTTGTTTGAACATCGTAATCCTCTGACATTTTGGAATCGAAACTTTCGATTCTTAATTCGTCATTTATTGAACTTAATAACATCTCAAAGTCTGCCTTCATTATCATTTTTATTTCGAAAAACCAGGTATCAAAAAGATGTTGCTTCCTCAAGAAGTTGAATGCATGAAGCTCAAGAGGGGTAAAAGTCGCGTAATACTCCAAACCTATCTTCCGCCCCTTGATCGAGACTATAGTTCGATAAGGACCTTGTTTTGACCATTGAGCTTTTAACTCGGCAAATTTTGACTCCAGTTTCTTCTCAGCTGCTCTTAGATTCATTGGCTTTGCCCCTCCTTCATTTCCTAAAATAAGTATTTTAAAAAGCTTTATGGACAATATAGCACATTTAGATAGAGTCGAAAATAAACGATTACGATACAAAATCGTTATATAAAAATATGATTTTGTCGAATTTTGACATTGCACAAAAACAAAAAAATCCCGTTAATACGGGATTTTTAGTCAAATGTTAGGTATGTGTTTTACTTTTCTAAGGTTTCTAACAGAGATAGTTGTTTGTAAGTTATTGTCGAAATGCGCGATGCGTTCTTTTCGATCAATCCCAATAATTCTGTTCATCTTGCAAGAATTATAGTTGTCAAGTTCCTCGAATCCGTATGGCAACATCATTTTAACCAGCGTTTCGTGCGTGAACCTGGCGAAGCAAATAAATACCCCTTGAGGGTTATAAAGGTAGAGCGTCTTTGATTGCACCGCAAAGAAAGTCGCATCTAATCCTTCTACCCAGCCCTCGTTCCCGTTCGCATCAACGCAGTAAAATGGGATTGTCATCGTTGTCTTTTGCATTGAGGCAAAACACCGACCTAATTACTCTTTTTAGGAGCTTGTGGAATCCCGATCACTTCCTTGCCCTCCTTTGTTTGGACCTCTTTTGCGGAGGAGGCAATAAGGTTTGCGATAATCTTTTTCATGGCTGTTTCACCTCCTTCCCAAATCGAATAAGCAGCACAGACTGGGCAAAAAAAGACATCGAGATTACATCAGAATTCAGAATGAAGTTGGAGCCGATCAGCATGCAAGCCCCCATTAAGTTATGTTGCTGCCTTCTTTCAGAAAAAAACAAAACAAGAACCAGTGATACGATATTAAGCACGATCGATATGTTTTGAGCCAAAGAAATGTGCGGAATGCCGCTCAATAAAGCTGAACTAACAAAAAAACACAATGTTAATGTGGGCATATGCAACCCGCCTGTAAATCTCCTGAGAAGGATGAAACTAATCATCGAAACTATAGTTTCTAGCACTTTCCCGGTAACAAATCCAATAATCAAGCAACCCAATACAACTGAATAGTAATTAATTCGGAGGGCCACGCCATATCTAATGTCCTCAACATGATCCGTAATTTCCGGGTTCCACTTTTTGGACAAATGTGCCAATTTGCTTGCTGCTATTTCAATCGGGTCGTTCACAAGGTCATATCCCTTCTATACGCTAAATAAACAAGCACAAGATACGATAATATCAATAATGGAACACTTATATAATTCGCACTTCTAAAAATAAAAAACAGAGTCAAAAACACTATGATCGCTATAATTAGAACTGAGAAAATAACGATTAAATCATGCTTCTTAAGTCGGTTTTTCACCATAAAATCATGAGGTGGTATACTAATGAAACTAAACCCAGTATTCATTTTATGAATTATGTACGCGACTAAGAAAGCTATAAAAGCAGAAGTAAACTGTATTATGTATGCATAAATCCCATTTGGTTCTTCCAATACCTCTTTCGTAACGATATTTGTCGAAGTGTAGAACATAAACACTAAAATTACTAAAACTGTGTAACCATAATAAGTGAATGATATGATAATTGCTCTCCAATACTTAATTTTAAAGATGTATCGAAAAAAAAGTATATAGAGAACCATA
Organism: Paenibacillus tianmuensis; assembly: GCF_900100345.1. Taxonomy (GTDB): domain Bacteria; phylum Bacillota; class Bacilli; order Paenibacillales; family NBRC-103111; genus Paenibacillus_G; species Paenibacillus_G tianmuensis. Next base: position 53,888 of record NZ_FMTT01000039.1, read on the forward strand.
TGAAGTAAAATATCGTATACTTGGAATATTTCGAAATAAACTCTGATTAAATATGACAAAAAAGTAACTACTGTCGCAATAACGCTTATCTCCTTGAAGTATAAAAAGTAAGGGAACCTGAAGGTTTTTAGCATTAAAGCAAATAAAGCAAATATTTCAAGTACTCCAAAAACCATATAAAAAACGAAACTCATAACCTCTCCCCTTATCCCATCTTTTAGGGTTATCTCTTCTAGGTCTAATATACTGTATTGATCCATCATAGTAAATTATAAAAAGGAGCCGCTATTGTAACCCCATTCCTATAGATGGTATCATTATCTGTAACTTACAATAACAACAAGTACTCCAGCCGATGGAGATGAAAAAGGTGCTACAGTAAGATGAAAAAGTTAGCTCTTCTATTCACGTTTTTTGTAGCAATTGCAACCGGATGCAGTGAAAGCAGCCCTACAACTTCATCAACTCAGGAAAATATTACAACATCGGATAAACTAAAGGATGCTAAAAAGGTGTATGTTGAAAAATTAAATTCAACAGGCTTCACAGGTAGATTAGAAACAATCAGTCAATATGGTATTGCCATTAGCCAATTTGATCCAACTAACAAAAATGATATTAAATCATTAAAAGATATACATGATGGTGGAATTCCAAAATATAAAGACTTCTTAAAGTTTATACGCGAACTTAAAGCGCCGGAGGAGTACCAGTCTTTTCACAAATTGCTTGATGACTCCATTAGTAATTTCATCGGATCCATGGAAGAAATGGATCAACATCTCGATAATGTAAAAGAAACAGACCATTTAAAAAAGTCGACAGAACATTATATTGCGGCAACTGAGTCCATGAAAAAGATTGTTAAAGAATTGCCCTATGGGGATTTGAAATAGTGAAAAGAGTCCCGCCAGCTAATTAAACTGGTCAAGGACTCTTTTCACTATTTCAATCGGATAAATCCTGTTGCTTATTTTCGCGTTCTATCTTTTCCTCAATGGCTTCCATGATAAACGCATTCCGACTCTTGCCTGATCTCTCCGCCGCCGCATCTATAACTTGGGTCTCGCCCTTTTTGACTCTCAATAGAAAAGAATCATAATTAGCTGCATTGTATTTGTCTTTAGCTCGTGTTGATGCTTTCCCTTTCTTGTCCACAAATTACGCCCCCTTTTAACTTCATTTTATCACAACGAATATACTGATAACAGTATAAAATTTATTGACAGTATACTGATATCAGTATATAATGAGGATAGAAAGTTAAAGATCAGCTTTCTGAAAGGGTGAGAAAATGAAAGATTGGGTGCTTCTTCTTACGGCCATCATGCAATTCATAACACAGGTTCTTATACTTAACGACGGTCGTAAGACAAAGAAAAAAGGAACCAAACGCAGCCGTCGGGGCAAACGTAAATAGGTTCCTCGGAGAAGGTCGGCCCGAACCGACCTTCTCCCCCAATCTTAACACAGGCGAAAAATAAAATAAATGAACGGAGGGAACGGCGATGGACGCACTATTCTGGATTGTTGCTTTGGCGGCATTGGCGCTCTCGGTAGTGGTATTAGTTCGGACTTTCAGAAATAAGTAAATACAAGGAGGGAAACCATGGCTGAAGAGAAGCGAAACCCTGTAGATGTTCTAAAGTTCCTTCAAGTCTTCTGGGGCGCAGAATCCATCGACCGTCAGGACGAAGCTGGCCAGCAGTATGCCGCGGGTGTGAGCTATGGCTTCAAGCTTGCGGCGGCGATCCTGGAGGACCGAAAATAGCTCGGGGGATTCGGCCCCTTTCAAGGAGGAATAATCATGAGTAAAGCTCGCGCAAAAGAATTGGCAGCACGCTACGGCTTCAAACTCCGGGCGGTAGCAAACTCGTTGAAGTATCCGAACGGCTATGTGAAGGTGATCTACCCAGACGGATCGGAGCAGCGTGCGTCGGATTGGATGGCCGCGATGAATATGATTCGGCTGCAGGTGCATAGGAAACGAAAATAGGCCGATGGGCTTTAAACGAGGAAGATGGATATGGAGAATAATGTATACCTTGTAACTTTGCACTCGATGACGCATGGCGGAGATATCTTGAGAAATGTATGTTCTGACTGCCTCAAAGAAGAAAATGGAAACATTGTTACTATGGACGGTCCACTGCCAGATGAAAAATGTGAATTTTGTTCTAATAACCCCGCCTGACGATGGCCTGACGATGGCCTGACGATGGCCCGCCGCGGAACGGGCCGAAACCTACCGGCACAAGCTGCCGGGATGGTCGGTCGCGGATATCCGTTCCGCGGCGCGTGCCAGTTTACATAGATAAATCCCCCACTAGTCTAACCAGTAAATAGCCATATAACGATCAAAAACGACATTTAATCCATAACAAAGTGATATTTTGTAGTTATTTGAGAGAAAGTATTTTTCAATTTAGGGAATAAGGACTATTAACAAAATCCACTGTATAAGTTAGTTTTAAATTATACCTATAAATCCATAATGTGGGAGGTTTATTTTATGAAAAATGTTTTCAAATCACTAACCTCTATCCTTCTTCTCGCTTTCTTACTGATATTTTTTACATCTGGGACAACTCTTGCACAACACAGTGACAATTTCAAATTTAATATCAAAGGTGGTGGGCTTGCGGAGACAAGTTCAGGTGATCAATTTGTTCTTTCCTTAAACAAACCAACAATCAATCTTCATTTTGGTCTAATACTAGATTCAATAGATAGTCCCTCCAGCTTACCTCTTAAGGTTAAAGTTAGCTTAACATCCGAAGATTCGCCTGAATTCAAAGAAAAAACAATAACATTTACTAAAGTTGGAAAAGCGTCATATTCGGCTAATTATACAGGAGTTATTGACAGCGGTGACTATCTAGTCTCTATTCGTATCCCCGAAGATTACGTAAGGATAGCTGGAAATGGCTTTGTTTATTATGAATATCAGTAAAAATAATCCCCTCCAACTTTTTGAGCTAAGCTATGTAATCGGCTTCCCGGACGCTTTCCGTAGCTCGTTCGCCAGCCAGTGGATATAATCCGCCTGTTTTCGATGCGCCGCGGCCGGATATGGATCTGCAGCCGATGGGTATATATATATAATTACATGTCAATTGCCACATGTCACCAGTCCATACATTTTCTCTGTAATCGAATATTTGAGAATGAGAGTTACCGGGAAGGCTAAAAACGGTACTCAATCCCATTCAGAGGAGTGTTGGTCATGGGCGGTTTAGGAGTGGGCGGTGCTGGTTTTGGCGGTGCTGGTTTTACTTCCACAGGTGTTATTCTGGTTCTTTTCATTCTGCTTGTTATCGTCGCTTGCAGTATCTGTTTTATTTAAGCGAACCAATGTAGAAGAGCCGCCTGCAGGCGGCTCTTCCCATTATTAGGTCTAGTTGGCTAGATTTCAACACCAGCCTGTCGCGCCTGCACAACCATATTCAAGTACGCCAATTCAGCACCCGTAAGCTGCCGTTTGTATGCTTTTTCAGCCCAAGTATAGTCGGACAGCAGCCCTTTTTTGTGCAGTCCATCCAGCGCGTCGCCAAGCTGCTTCCATTGCCAATCATTTTCAAATACCAAAGGTTTTGCCAT
>NZ_FMTT01000032.1 GCF_900100345.1 Paenibacillus tianmuensis
GCATTGAAAGCGCTGGAAACAGCACGAAACGGTCTTGTCCTTGTAAGTGCAAGTGTGGACAAAGCCGCACTGCAAGCGAAAGCGAATCAAATTGATAGTGAAAACCTGAAAGAAGCCGACTATACGCCGACAAGCTGGCAAGCGTTGCAAAGTGCGCTGGCTAACGCGAAGAAGGTGCTGGACAATCCAAACGCCACGCAAGCGGAAGTTGAGACGGCTTTGGCTAAACTGACTGAAGCGCGCAAGCAATTAGACCTGTTGGATGCCGTGCTTGGTAATCTGGATGTTGTCGATTTGAAGAACGGCAAGCCAGTCGTATTGTCCCCGGTGTTTGACGGAAAGAAATCGAATTATGAAGCAGTGGTATCGAATGCCGTCTACGGTGTTGGCATCGCTCCGCAAGCGCTCCATCCGAATAGCAAGATGACGGTCACTTTGAACGGCCAAGAGGTTAACGCAAAGGATTGGGGCAGTCTGCCTCTCAAGGAAGGCAAAAATGTGATCAAGGTGGAAGTGGCCGATCCGAACGGGAAGAAGAAGACGTACACGATGGAAATTTTGCGCGTCTCCAGCAAGCTGGCTTCGCTGACACCTTCTACCGGAAGCCTCAATCCGGCCTTCGATCCGGACAAGGAAGCCTACACGATGAGCGTACCGAGCAGCGTTTACCAGCTTGGATGGACACCGGTGACGCTTGATCCGAAGGCCACTGTTGAAATTAGTGTCAACGGCGGGGCGTTTACAACCTTGACCAATGGAAAGGCAAGCCCGGATTATGGGCTGAATGTCGGCGCCAATACGATCGTCGTCAAAGTAACCGATCGGAACGGCGTAGTCAAGCAATACACGGTTACCGTAACAAGAGCGTATGACTCCAACTCCAACACCACATCGAGCGGAAGCAGTGGCAGTTGGGGAGGCGGTGGCGGAAGTGTTTCTAAACCGGCTGGTATCGGAACGAGCGTGAACGGCAAGGACGTTTCGTTCGCCAAGGGAACGACGGAGCGATCCGATGGCCGCACGCATACGAAGATTCAAGTCGATGCAAGCAAGCTGAACGATCTGTTGTCGCAAGGCAACGGACAGAAACTCGTCATCCGCATTCCGGAAGGCGATGCCCGGGTGGATGGCTTGACGGGAACGACCGTCAAGCGGTTGGTCGACACCGGCTCGAGCCTGGAAATTAGCAGCCCGCTCGGGATCTACCGGGTTCCTGGCAACCAGTTGGACTTGAATGCCATCGCGAAGCAATGGAATAATGCAGCGCTTGGCGATATTGCGGTCCATGTTGACATTAAGCGTGCTTCGGCCGTACAGATCGAAACTGCCCGCAGCAAGGCAACGGCAGAAGGGTATCAGCTGCTCGTTGATCCGGTCAATCTCGATTTGACCTTCACCCGTGAGGGACGGACGGTTAGAGCGGGACAATTGAACGGATATGCCGCGAAATACATTGCGCTGCCCGAAGGCGTCGATCCGAATCGAATCACGACAGGCGTTATCGTGTACCCGGACGGAACCGTATTCCATGTTCCGACGGTCGTTACGAAAATTGACAACCGATATTTTGCAATGATCAACGATTTGCGTAGCCATGGCACGTATTCCGTCATCTGGAATCCGCAGGACTTCGATGATGTAAGAAACCATTGGGCCAAAGCGGAAGTGAACAACATTGCAGCGAGACTGGATCTTGAGGGAACGGGGAACAATACTTGGTCGCCGGATCGCAATGTGAGCCGTTCTGAATTTGCGGCTATTGTCGTCTCCGGTCTGGGTCTCTTGCGCCAGGATGTGCCGCAGAGCACATTCCATGACGTGCTTTCGTCGGCCTGGCACCATAGTGCCGTAACCATTGCCAACGAATTCGGCATCGTGCTTGGCTATGAAGACGGCTCGTTCCGAGCTGATCAGCAGATCACCAGAGAGCAAGGGATTGCCATGATTGCCCGCGCTTATCGCGTGATCAATTCGCAAAAAGACATCAATTCGAGTGAGCTTGATGCGCGACTCTCGGCGTTCGGCGATGCGAAGAACGTTTCTTCTTGGGCGAAGGAAGCTGTAGCTATGATGGTTGCAGCCGGAATCGTCGAAGGAAAAGACGGTCAACTGCTGAAGCCGCAAGACAGCATGACGCGTGCGGAAACTGCCGCGCTTATTCAAAGGCTGTTGAAAGTAACGCATCTTATCGATTGATCCGTAAGCTAAACGACCACCGCCGGCGCTTCGAAACCGGCGGTGGTTGTTCTTTATAAAGTCTTAAGCCGAAATGCGAAATGGAAAAGGAGCGAGATCAAGGTTGAGAGCGATCCTGGTCGACGATGAACGATTGGCTTTGAGGCATCTCAAGCAAAAGCTGGAATGCGATGTGGGTGGTGTTGAAGTCGTCGAAACGTGTATGGACCCGAGCCAAGCGGTTGACATGGCGATCAAGCATCGGCCCGATGTTGTATTTCTCGATATCCAGATGCCTGGGATCAATGGTTTACAGTTGGGAGAACAGCTGCAATTGGCCGTTCCCGACATCGAGATTATTTTTGTGACCGGTCACGACCAGTATGCGATTCACGCTTTTAAACTCTACGCGCTGGATTATATTTTGAAGCCTGCTCGAACGGATCGTTTGCAGCAGACGGTACAGCGTTTGAGAGGAAAGCTGAAGGCGAACAAAGAAACTGGCCGGGAATCCCAAGCGCCGTTGATTTGCTGTTTTAATCAGATCCGATTTCAACTTCCCGGCAACGATTCACAAACCGTTAAATGGCGTACGAGCAAGGCACAGGAGCTGTTTGCCTACTTGCTGCATCATCGGTACCGAACGGTGGACAGAGGCACGTTAATTGAGCTTCTATGGCCGGATTTTGATGTGTCCAGAGCGGCACAGCAGCTGTATACGACGATTTACCATATCCGTCAAACCTTGAAAACGAGCGGGATGGGAACGGTATCCATCGCCAGCGCAGATTTGGAGGCCGGATACAGGCTTACCGTGGGCGAGGTAAGAATCGACACGGAGGAATGGGAAGCTCGCGTCAAGCAATTGGGAGTTCTCGACGTTCATACGATGGAGGCGCACGAGCATGTTCTCCAGTTGTATCAAGAGCACTATCTCGGAGACTACGAGTACCTGTGGGCCGAACACGAACGGGAACGGCTTCGCCTGCTGTGGCTGCACCATGCGAGAAGCTTGAGCGGATTTTATAGGGGACAAGGAAGAATACAAGCGGCCATTCAGGTCAATCTACGCATTCAAGAGCTGTTCCCGGATGAGGAGGAAAGCTACTTCATTCTGATGAAGCTCTATGATGCATTGGGGGACAGAGGCAGGGTCGAAGAACAATATTGGCTTCTGACCTTGAGAATGGAGCGGGAACTGGAGTCGACGGTCCATACGGATATTGCCTCATGGTATCAACGATGGAGGCAGCGTGATGTTTGAAGAAGATCAGGGGCGCCCCCTGGTCTTCAAGCTTAAAGCTATTCTTTTCTTGACACGCCTAATTATTGCGCTTAGTATAATGGTGTGGGCAATTGGGTGATCCAATTATCCGAAAGTAACGTAATTCGTGGAAAGGTAACGGACAATGACTATTAAGAAAATAAAATACCACCGGGTTTATGAAGATGTCATTGAGCAGATTGAAAATATCATTCTCGAAGGCAACCTTGCTCCGGGGGACGTGCTGCCTACGGAACGCGAGTTGGCCCAGGCGTTCGGCATCAGCCGCGGCACGCTGCGCGAAGCTTTCCGCATTCTGGAGCGGGAGGGACTGATCGAAACCCGTCCGGGAGGCGGCCGTTTCCTCAACAGAAATCTGACGAAGGCGGAAGATACGAAGCGCATCCTCGAAAATATCGAGCGGGCGACGATTATCGAGCTGCTGGAGGCAAGGGAAATTTTCGAGACGGGAATCGTGGAGCTGGCGGCGATACGGGCGACCGAGCAGGATATTGCGGAAATTGAAAGCGCTCTTGAGCGCTGGGGGACGATTGACAGCAGCTCCGACGATCCCGTCAATCCCGATCAGGCGTTCCATCTCTCGATCGCCAAAGCGACGCATAACGTCGTACTGGTGAATCTGATCGATCTGCACATTGATCTTTTGCAAAAAACGCTGACCAAGACGGTCGATATCCCCGGTCGCAAAAGCGAAGTGTACAAGGAGCATTACGCCATTCTTCAAGCGATCAAGGAAAAAGATCCGGCGAAAGCTAAAGCGGCGCTCCTGCATCATCTCCAGCAGGTGAAGCAAAATATTTCTGCGAACAAAGCGGAGTCAAACGGATGATCAGCATCCTTTTGACGTTTTAATTGGATCACCCAATTACCCAATATCCAAAATTTGTGTGTGTTTGTGAAATACAGATCATTGTTAGCGGATAAGGCGGAGGAGTCATATGGCAAAAGACGAGTTCAAAATTTTGGCCCCTTGCGGGATGCTGGGTTACGGGTTTCCGAAGTCCTCCTTTATGAACGGGATGGCTTGCGGCCCGGATGCAATCGTGGTGGATGCCGGCTCTACCGATGCAGGGCCTCATAAATTAGGCGCAGGCACGGCGATTGTTAGTAAGCAAGCCTGCAAGAAGGATCTCGAAATCATCATTAGCGAGGGCGTCAAAGCAGGTATCCCGATCATTATCGGGTCGGCCGGAGGAAGCGGCGCGGAGGTTCATGTGGAGTGGACCCGGTCGATCGTTCTGGAGATTCTGGAAGAGCACGGGATTCGCGGTCTCAAGCTAGCGACCATCTGGGCGGACATTCCCCGCGACGTGGTGGCGGCGAAGCTGGAGGCAGGCCAGTGCGAGCCGCTGGGCCTGACCGTTGCGCCGCTGACGCCGGAACGGCTTGCGGCGACCGACCGCATCGTGGCGCAGATGGGGCACGAACCGATTATTGCGGCACTGGAGGAAGCGGCAGACATTATTATTTGCGGCCGCGCGTACGACCCGTCGCCCTTCGCGGCCGTCGCCATGCATCATGGCTACGATCCGGCGCTTGCTTACCATCTCGGCAAAATTTTGGAGTGCGCGGCGCTGTCCGCCGAGCCGGGAACGACGAAGGATTGCATGCTCGGTACCTTGAAAGCGGATTCGTTTATCGTGCAGCCGCTCAATGAAGCCCGCAAATGTACCGCGGTGTCGGTGGCGGCGCACACGTTTTATGAGAAGGACCATCCGTACATTTTGCACGGGCCGGGCTTGGTGCTCAATCTGGAGCATTGCGTCTTTACCGAGCTTGGGAACGGCAGCGTCGAAGTGCGCGGCAGCCAAATCGCCGAGACTCCGGTGTACAAGATCAAGCTGGAAGGCGCGATGAAAGTGGCTTACCGCACGTTTGTCATCGCAGGGGTTCGTGATCCGCTGCTGATTGCGAAGATTGAAGAGGTTGAAGAGCTGGTCAAGCAGCAGGTGTGCGACTATTACAGCGAGGTTTCGCCGGACGACTATAAGATCCATTTTATCAACTACGGCCTCAACGGCGTGCTGGGGGAGCTGGAGCCGCAGCACAAACCGGCGCATGAGCTGGGCGTCGTGTTCGAGGTCGTCGCCAAGACGCAGGAGCTGGCCAATGCGGTATGCAGCTCGGTGAGATCGACGTTCTTGCATTACGGGTATGAAGGAAGAAAAGCGACCGCAGGGAATTTGGCGTTTCCGTTTGCGCCCAGCGATGTACCGTTTGGCGCGGTATACGAGTTCTCCGTTTACCACCTGATGGAAGTCTCGGACGGATTCGAAATGTTCCGGACCGATTATGAAGAGGTGTAAAAAGCGATGAAATTATTCGATGCGGCGGCCGTTCTGCGCAGCAAAAACAGCGGCCCCTTTGAAATTACGGTTGACGTGCTGTTCGACGATCCAATCATTTATTACAAGATCAAAGAGCAAGGCCTGATCAATAAAGAGCTCGTATCGCGGCTCTACAATATTGAGCAAGATCACATTACGCAGATCGTCTTCTTCGATCAGGCGCTCGGGTTCAAAATTACGTTTGCGAGAAAAGTTTCGTCAGGCACCTTCCTGGACCGGGACGTGTACGGGGCGCAGCAGCATGCGCCGTTGATGGAACTGGAGATCAACTTGTGATCCGTCAGGAGGTGTAACGGATGAAAGCGTATTCGAAGCTGAATCGAATATGGGCCGATAAAATGCTTTATCTCATGCTTCTCCCGTGTCTGGCGTATTTCGTCATCTTCCATGTGTGGCCGATTATCGGGATGAAGCTGGCTTTTTACGAATACCGCATTCTCGGAGACAACGTGTACGTGGGACTCAAATATTTCCGCGAGCTGTTCAGCACGCCCATTTTTTCCAACGTACTGGCCAATACATTAATCATTAGCGCGATGAAAATGTTTCTAATTTTTCCGATCCCGATTCTGTTCGCTCTGATGCTCAACGAGTTCGCGAACGGCAAATTTCGCAAGGCGGTGCAGGTCGTTTCGTACTTGCCCCACTTTCTGTCGTGGGTCGTTATCGCGGGCATTTGGTTCGAATTTCTGTCCCCGTCCACGGGTGCGGTGAACGATCTGATCAAGGCGCTCGGCTTTCCGCCTCAAGATTTCCTGACGGATAAAGGAAGCATCCGGTGGGTGTTGATTGCCAGCGAAGCCTGGCGCAGTATCGGCTGGGACTCGATTATTTTTCTGGCCGCGATTATGGGCATCAGCCCAAGCTTGTACGAAGCGGCTTATGTCGACGGAGCGTCGCGCTGGCACATTGTCACCCGAGTCGTGTTGCCGCATTTGTACGTTCCGATGGTCACGATCTTTATCCTCAATGTCGGCTTCATTATGAATGCCGGACTCGATCAGGTACTGAACTTCACCAACGATTCGGTCAACAGCCAGATCGATATTATCGATACGTACGTATACCGTGTCGGCTTGATCAACGGGCAGTATTCGTTCGCTACAGCGGCCAATCTGTTCAAGAGCCTGATTGGCGTCGTGCTCGTGCTGTCCACTCATTTTATATCGAAGAAATTGACCTCGAAAGGCGCATGGTAAGGGGGTGCCAAGATGGTTGGCAAAAAAATAACCGTTTCCAAAACGTTGATCGGCCTGCTGCTGACGCTGCTGACACTGACGATGTTCGTGCCGATTGTAAACTTGTTCGCCAGAGCGTTATCGCATCCCGACCAGGTTCATCAGCTGAAAGGCTACGATCTGCTGCCCAAGGGGATCTCGCTGATCAACTTTCAAGTCGTTCTCGGCAATCCGATTGTCGGCAAGGCGCTGATGAATTCGCTGTTTATTACGGTGGTGGGCACCGGCTTATGTATCTTTTTTACGACGATTGCCGCCTACGTCTTAACGCGAAAAAACTTGGTCGGCAAAACCCCGATCATGATTTTTCTGATCGTCATCATGATTTTCGAGCCGGGGATCGTTCAGGAATATATGGTCATGAAGGATCTGCATCTGCTCGACAGCTTATGGTCGATGGTGCTGTACCGGATGATCAATGTGTACTACTTGATTATAATGATGCGTTTTTTGGAAGAAATTCCGGAGTCCCTGCTGGAAGCGGCCAGAATCGACGGCGCTGGGCATATGACCTTGTTTATCCGCATCGTTATGCCGCTGGCGCGCATACCACTGCTGACGATCGGGATGTTCTACGCGATTGCGAAGTGGAACGAGTTTTTCAAATCCAGCATTTTCTTGTCCAGCCGCGAGAATACCGTGCTGCAGGTGCTGCTTAGACAATTTGTCGTGGAGCGGGACACTTCGGCGCTGGTCGGCGCAGCGAATCTGCTCCAAAACAACAATATCGCGCAGCTCGACTTCTCTTCGCTGAAAGCGGCTACAATTGTCATCGCCATGATTCCGATTCTCATGCTCTATCCTATTATTCTGAAGTATTACACCAGCGGAGTAATGGATGGCGGCGTCAAAGAATAAACCACACAAGACATTGGGGAGGAAATAGTAATGAGAAAAATGTTCACCCTGCTCGCTGCAAGCTTGCTGGTCGTCTCCGCCGCGTGCAGCTCCGGCAGCTCGAAAGCTCCGGGCGATTCGGCCGCGGCGCCGTCCGGCGACCAGCCGGTCACGATTACGATTGTCGACAAGGACCTGCAGCCCGACGATAAATTTCTCAAAGGCATCGAAGAAGGCATGAAGGCCGAAGGCAAAAACGTGAAGCTGCAGCTCGTTCCCGTGCAGAGCGGCACCTACTCCGAGAAGCTGGGCCTGCTGTTGCAAAGCGGCAACATTCCCGATCTGATTTATTTCCAAGGTGGCGATTACCAGTTCGCGGTCACCCAAAAAATTTTGGAAGACTTGACGCCGTACATCGAAAAATCGACGCATGTGAAAGCGTCCATGAACCCGTACAACCAGGAAAGAACGAAGAACTATCCATATCTGGTGTGGCTGTCGCCAACGAGCAGCTCGGTTCCGGTCGTGCGTCAGGACTGGTTTGACAAGACGGCATCGGGCAAGGAATTGCTGGTTAATCCAACCGTGGACAACTACTATACCTTCTTCAAAGAGCTGAAAGAAAAGAACGGCACCAAATTCGCCTATACGACAGCCGGTACGCTCGACGAGCTTGACGCCATGTTCGGGCAAGCGTTCGGACTGACCTCCACTTGGCTGAAGGGCGAGGACGGCAAGTACGCATTCGGCAAAACGACCTCCTTCGAGAAAGACAAGCTGGAGTTTTATGCGAAGCTGTACAAGGACGGCCTGCTCGATCCCGAGTTCCTGACCAAAAAATGGGATACAAAGGAAAAAGCGTTCTACGACGGTCAAGCGGCGGTTATCGCCGGGACGCAAGGGAAAGTCATCGACCTTTACAACACGAAATCGACGTCTCAGAACGGAGCCGCCGCGAAGGTAATGCCTCTGCCGCCGGCAAAAGGGAAAGGCCAAGGATACACCCCGGTTGACGTGAGCAAGGAGAGCCGCGGCTTCGCGATTGCCAAGACCGCGAAAAATAAAGAGATGGCGTTCGCCGTCTTGGAGTACCTGGCCAGCCCGAAAGGCCAACTGCTGGATAAGCTCGGCATCGAAGGCGAGCAATACACCGTCGTCGATAACAAAATCAAGCTGACGGCAAAATCGGCCGAGTGGTATCCGCGGTTCGTCGAGTCGACCGTGAACTTCAAGCCGGAATTCGATCCGTCGACGCCTTACTTGTCCGAATCGGCGGCGAAATCGCTGGAGATGATGTCCAAGCTGTCCAAAAAAGACAACAGCTTTATCATTCCTGCGGAGCTTTCAGCCAAGTGGGACGCCTGCAACGCGCTTTACAAAGAATTTGCCGCCAACGTGGTGATGGGCAAGAAAACGATCGTAGATTTCGACCAGTTCGTGCAAGCCTGGAACGCCGCGGGCGGCAAGGAAATGACGGATTACGCCAACCAAACGATAAAATAAACGGCTGGTAAAGTGCGGGGCGGTGGCCTCGCACTTCCTGCGGAGGGAGAGGAACCGATGCTGTCTTTTGCGGATCGGGTGAAAGGCGTCGTCTACGGGACGGCGTACGGCGATGCGATGGGCGCAGTTGTCGAGAAAATGACCTACGGTCAAATCAAAGAAAAATACGGGCGCGTCGAAACGACGAAGACGAAATGGTGGAAGGCGGATTGGCCGGAAACGACGCGGCTCGGCAGAATGCGCGGCCAAGGCATCGTGACGGACGACACGCTCATGACGCTGGCGCTGATGAACGTGTATTGCACGGAGCGCCGGCATTTGGACGCCTACGATATGGCGAACGAATTTGTGAAGGAAATTGCTTTCCGGCCGAGGTATATTCCGGAGTTCGGCCGGGAAGCGCTTATTTTGGACCGGTTGTTTTATCCGGAGAAGCATATTTTCAACCGGCATGTGCTTGCGAACTGCGAGCCCCGCGAGGGCGGCTACGGCAATATGGTCAACTGCGGAGCGGCGATGTATATCGCTCCCGTCGGGATCGTGAACGCCTGCAATCCGAAGGGAGCGTACGACGAGGCGATCTTGTTCGCCTCCGGCCATCAAATTAGCTACGGGCTGGAAGCGGCCGGCGTGATGGCTTCCTGCGTCGCCAAGGCATTCGAGCCGGACGCAACGGTCTATGATGTGGCGGAGACCGCGGTGTATTATGCCAAGGACGGCACGAAGCGGGCCATTTACGATCTTTGCGAGAAGGCCCTGCTCCTGCGAGCGGATAGAGCGGACCGGGACAAGGTTGTCCATGCTTTACACGAAGTGATGGCGGTCTACTCTCCGATGCGCGACGATGTCAACCGGAGCATCGATAAAGTCGGTATCCCTTCCAATCATTACACGCCAAGCCGGTTGTTCTCCATCGAGGAGCTGCCGATGGCGCTTGCGTATATGGTCCTGCACGACGGCAATTTCCTGGAGGCGGTCAAGGACGGCGTAAGCTCCGGCCGCGATACGGATTCGATCGGCGTCATGATCGGCGCCATTCTGGGCGCGATGCAGGGCGTGGCGGCGATCCCGGCCGACGAAATCGCGGTGCTGGAAGAGACGAATAAGCAGGATATGGCAGGGAGCTGCGACCGGTTTATTGAAGCGGCCGTGGGGATTATTCAAGAGGATCTGGAATTGAACAGCAAGCGGCAAAAGTTTTTGGAGGTCCGGTGAACATTATTTTTAAAGGCGGTGCACGGAACATGATTCCTTCGAATTATTTAGAGAAAGTTTATGCAGGTTATTTGGGCATGAATATTGGCATAAGGCTGGGCGCGCCGGTGGAGCCGACGATCTGGACTTATGAGCGGATCAAAAATACGTACGGCGAGATTACGGACTACGTGAAGGAATTCAAAAATTTCGCTGCCGATGACGACGCGAACGGTCCGTATTATTTTCTGCGTGCGTTGTATGACGACGCCGTCGACCGCGATATTACCCCGAACGATGTGGCTCGCGCCTGGCTGAACTACGCCCGCGAAGGGATCGGGATGTTCTGGTGGGGCGGCTATGGCGTCAGCACGGAGCATACGGCTTACATCAACCTGAAAAAAGGAATTCCAGCCCCGCAATCCGGCTCGATCGAGCAGAACGGGCTTATTATCGCCGAGCAGATCGGCGGGCAAATTTTTATCGATACGTGGGGCTTGGTCAATCCTTGCAATCCGAAGAAAGCCGCCGATTTCGGCGAAGCTGCGGCCCGCGTGTCGCACGACGGCGAAGGGGTGCTGGGCGCGAGATTTTTCTGCGCGGCGATCTCCAAGGCGTTCGAAACGCCGGATATCTGTGAAATTATCGAAGCGGGGCTCGGTCAAATTCCTGCGGATTCCCTCTATGCGCGAGTGTCGAGAGCGGTGCTGGAATTCCACGCACAGCAGCCGGACGACTTCCGGGCATGCCGCGACATGCTCGAAAGAGATTGGGGCTACGACAAATATACGGGCGTGTGCCACATTATTCCGAATGCCGGCGTCTGCGTACTGGCGATGATTTACGGTCAGGGGGACTTCAACCGGACGGTGGAAATCGCCACGATGTGCGGCTGGGATACCGATTGCAATGCGGGCAACGTCGGTACCGTGCTCGGTGTCGCCTGCGGCCTGGAAGGCATCGCGGACAAGTACCGTAAGCCGATCAACGACTCCATCGTGATGTCGGGCATTTCCGGCTACTTGAACATTTTGGATATTCCTACGTATGCCAAGGAATTGACGATTCTGGGCTATCGTCTGGCGAAGGAGCCGTGCCCGCAAGAACTCGTCGACAGCTTTACGGAGCGCGACATTTATTTTGATTTCGAGCTGCCGGGCTCGACGCACAATATCCGGGTTTCCGATCCGTTTTTCTGCCAGGCGCGGCATTCGACGGAGAGAGCCTTCCGCGGAACCGGATCGCTCGAAGTCGTCTTTGACCGCATGACCCGCGGCGAGAAATCGAAAATCTTTTACAAGCCTTTCTACACCCGCGCCGATTTCAGCGACGAGCGGTATTCGCCGACGTTTGCGCCAAGAGCGTATTCGGGTCAGAAAGTGTCGATGAACATTTATCTGGACCAATGGGGTGGCAACGAGACGATGGGGATTGCGCCTTACGTCCGGCTGCACAATAGCATGAAGGAGCTCGTCCAAGGCTATATCAAGCTCGTACATCAGGAGTGGATCGAGGTGGAGTTCGTCATTCCCGATTCAGAAGGCGAGCTGATCGACGAGGTCGGTATCGTGCTCGAATCGTATTCGACGCGTAAGCCGAAAAGCCTCGGCCGCATCTTTATTGACGAATTCCGCATTTCCGGCAAAGCGGACTACACGATCGATTTCCATAAGCAGTCCGTCGATTTTGGATGCGTGACGCCTTTCGCTCACAATAACGGCGCATGGAGCCTGACGGACGGTTCGATGTATCTGATGACCGCCGAGCCTAGCGAAGCGTATACGGGCAACTATTTTGCCACCGATTATACCGTAACCTTGGACCTTAATCCGCAAATCGGCGATTCGCATCTGGTGGCGATTCGCGCTCAAGGAGCGATGCGCGGGTATCACGCGGGCTTTGACGGAAAAGATCAAGTCTCCCTCTACCTGAACGATTTCGGTTATACTAAACTAACCGGAGTCAGTTACCCCTGGCAGCTTGGTCAAAACTATGAATTCAAGGTGACGGTGCAAGGGCAGGTCATCACGCTGTTCATCAACGGGGAGCCGATCCTGCAGCATACGGACGGTACGTTCGGCTACGGCATGTACGGAGTCAGCACCCTTGGCGCGGCGAGAGCCTACTACAGCAATATTCGAGTCACGGAGCTCTAGAAGTCCGGTGAATTTGTAACGAAGAGGGCGAATTTCGATGAAAATTATGGTTGTCGGCAGTGCAAATATGGATATGGTCATGCGAACGAGCCGTCTTCCCGAGATCGGGGAGACGATGCGGGGCGACGGATTTTTCCTAGCTCCCGGCGGCAAAGGGGCCAATCAGGCGGTAGCTTGCGCCAAGATGGGCGCCGAAACGTGGTTTATGGGGAAGGTGGGCGACGATATTTTCGGCCAGTCCCTGATCGACCGGCTTAGCGGCTTCGGTGTGCGCACGGACTTCCTCAAGCGTGAGCCGAATGTGACGACAGGCGTGGCGGCTATCACGGTATGCAACGGAAATAACAGCATCATTCTCGACGGCGGCGCCAACAACGAAGTCTCTCCCGGCTATATTCAAGGCTACAATCAGGAGCTGCTTTCGGCCGCGGCCGTCATGCTGCAGCTGGAAATTCCGATGGAGACGGTTTACGAGGTGATTCGTTTGGTGAAAGGCCAAGTGCCGATTTTCCTGAATCCGGCGCCTGCGGTTCCGATCGAGGATGCAGTTTTGCAGGGAGTGGATTATTTTACGCCGAACGAAATTGAATGCCGCATCTACACGGGGGTCGAGATCCGGAGCACCGACGATGCTTTGGAGGCTTTGAACAAGCTGCGGGCCAAAGGAATCCATTATCCGCTCATTACGCTCGGAGATAAGGGCATCGTGTATTATAACGGAACGGAGAACGTATACAAGGAAGCGCGCAAGGTTCAGGCCGTCGATACGACGGCGGCCGGGGACACGTTCTCCGGTACGCTGGCCGCGATGATCATCGCCGGCAAAAGCATGGACGAAGCGGTGGATATCGCCCAGCGCGCCTCGTCCATTGCGGTGACCCGTTTGGGAGCGCAGGATGCGATTCCCATGTTGTCGGAAGTATTATAGGTTGTCATAAGCACTTGCTTGCAAAAGCAGGTGCTTTTTTGCGAACAGCCCTACAGCCGGAATCGGCGAATGCTCTCGCGAAGCTCTCCCGCAAGCAGAGTAAGCGACTCCGCGCTGCCGGAGATGCGTTCCATCGAAGCGAACTGCTCGTTCGAAGCGGCGGCGACGCTTTCCGTGCTGTCGCTGGAGGTCTGGGCGATCATCGCCGTGGACGTGACCGAGGCGGTAATCTGCTCGGTGGTTGCCGCCATTTCTTCCGCCGTGGCGGACACTTCCACAATATGTCCGTTCAATTGCTCGATCGAAGCGGCAATGTCCCGGAAGCTGCGGCCGGAGTCGCTCACCAGATGGATGCCTGCCGTGACTTGCTCCGTAACTTCGTGAATCGCCCCGGCCGTTTCTTTTGTTTCCTCTTGAATCAAGTGGATGCGCTGGGCAATTTCCTTGGCGGCCGCTTCGGATTGGGTGGCCAGCTTCTTCACCTCGGCCGCGACGACAGCGAAGCCTCTGCCGCTTTCCCCGGCTCTTGCCGCTTCAATCGAAGCGTTCAATGCCAGCAAATTCGTCTGGTAAGCGATCTCGGAGATCAATTTCACAATGCCTCCGATTTCGTCGGACCGTTTGCTTAGCCGTTCCATACGTTCCGAGGTCTGCTTGGCTGTTGTGGAAATGGCGTTCATCTGCTCCTCCGCTTCGTCCATCGATTCCGTGCCTTTCACCGCATTGGCGGCTGTCGTTTGGAACTGCTCCGCCATGTCCGAGGTCGCCTCCGAAATCCGGCCGATCCCTGCCGCCATTTCTTCCATGACGACGGCGGTTTCTTTCGAAGTGGTCAGCTGTGCCTGCGCTCCACCGGCTACTTGCCGGGAGGCGTCGGCAATCTGCTGCGCGGCGATCGTCGTTTGACCGGCATCGGCCGCCAGCGAATGGGCGAGCTGCGTGACTTGGTGCGAAGCTTCCGAAGAGCGGCCGACCGCCGAATGAAGCTCGCGGACCATGCGGTTCAGGGCGTCAGCCAGTTGGCCGGTCTCATCGCGGCTTTTCAGGGACAGCGGCGGAACGGTCAGGTCGCCGTCTGCGACCCGTACGATACTGCCGGTAACCAGACGCAGCGGGCGGGCAATCAGGAGGAGGAACAGCGTGCTGATTCCGATGGCGACAGCCACGCTGATCCCGAGAATGACATATACCCATATCAAGCTATCCTTGTAGGCTTTTTTTGCTTCCAGTGCGGAGATTTCAGCCTGCTTCTGGTTCCATTCGACCAGACTGGTCAAATGCTCCTGCATTTCGTCAAAAATTCGGTGGCCGGCATCGATCAGGATCATGGCCTGCTGAGGGTTACTGCGGCTGGAGACTAACGTTTTTTGCGTGTTTTTTTTGAATTCTTCCCAATTTTCCTTGAAGGAAGCAAAATCCTTTCGTTCTTCGTCGGCTGTCATCTGGGACTCGTACTGCTGCATGGTCGATTCGACCAAGGCGTAGCTTGCGCCGATTTCATCCTCAAGGGTTTTGCGTGCCGGAGCGTCGGTACTATCTTTGTGACGGAACACCAGATTAAGCACATACTCCGTCTCGAAGTAAATCCGGTTGATTCCATTTACCTTGGGCATCGAGTTTTCGGTAACTTGTTCAACGCGGTTTTGGATATACATCATTCGGCTTAAAGCAAGAACGGCGGTGATCGTAGTAAGAAGCAACATGGCAATAAACCCCAAAGCAAGCTTTCTACTGACAGTCCAACGCATCGAACGAGCCCCCTCGGCTATGCTATTTTATCTTGGATATGGTATTTAGGATTAAACTAATTCGACAATCCAATGGTAAATTCCTTCTTATTCCAATTCGCTCGCGAAGGAAATTTAGGGAAATATGGAGAAAAAAGCGTGCATCGGTCAAATCAAAATCGCTATTGCAGAATGTGGCAGAAAATGATATCATACAACCAATGATCGAAAGCGGAAGCACCGCCTTATTCATGTGTATTTAGCCATGGATAGGGCGGTTTTTTTGTGTTCTGGAATAGAAAATTTTGTAAATATTTGTCTGATTATCCGTTCGAAAGAAGGAGAGTGACCAATGCAGCTGTCCTTGTTAAAGGAAAATGAAGTCTATACGTGCGTGCTGCCTGAAAAGACGTCCGGGCAGTATTGGGTCACTCAAACGAATCTTCTGGGGTATGAGGAACGGGTGATCGGGGTCGAAGGCGTGGAAGGCCAATGGATTCTCAAGTCGAATCGACATGCGGTCGTTATGGATGCCGGCAGCCGCAAAGTAAAGGAGCTTGCCGTCGAGCCTCTGACCATCTATAGCATCCTTCTGAAGAAAACGGATGAAATTGCGATTCTTTTCGCCGAACCGGTATCTGCCGATCGCAGAATATTCCAAAGGTACAGCTTGCCAAGTAGGGGGAAAATAAAGATCGGCCGTGCGGACGGCTGCGAGATCAGGTACGCGAACAGGTACACGTCGTCCGTTCATGCGGAGCTGTTCGTTTCCGAAACGTCCATAACGATACGCGATACGGGAAGCTCGAACGGAACGTTTGTGAACGGGAAGAGGACGACGGAGCAGATCCTTAAACCGGGAGATATGATCTATATCGTCGGCTTGAAGATCATTGTCGGCAACGGAATTGTTGCCATGAATAATCCGGACGGTCAGGTGAGCTGTAATCCCGATGTCCTTAGACCATGCGTCAAGTCGTATCCTGCGGTTCCGAATACGGAGGATGAAATCGACGAAGAGGCGCCGGAAGGCGATTTGTTTTACCGTTCTCCAAGGTTTATCAAGGACATGGACCGGGTCGAGATCAAGATTGACGCACCGCCGTCCCAGGTGAATCTGGAACAAACTCCGCTTATGCTCATGCTCGGTCCATCCATTACGATGGGCATGGCGTCATTGTTCACCGGGCTATATTCTCTGCATAACGCGTTGCAATCCAACGGAAAAATCATGAACGCCATGCCGACTCTCGTCATGTCATTCAGCGTGCTGCTGGGTACGATTCTATGGCCCGTTTTGACAAGACGGCACGAGGCTAAGAAGAGACTCAAGCAGGAGAGAATCAGACAGGAGAAGTACAAGCTTTATATTCAAGAGATTCGTCAGAAGATACGGGATGCCGGAGAACGCCAACGCCAGGTCCTGCATGAAAATCTGGTTACTCTTGAGGAGTGCGTTTCGCGAATCAAGCTGCGCAAGCGGACCCTATGGGAGCGAACCCGCAGACAGAACGATTTTTTGAAGGTTCGTCTTGGACTGGGCAATCTGCCGCTTCAGGTTCTGCTGAAATTTCCGGAGAAAAGATTTTCCCTCGAAGACGACGGGCTTCAAGAAGAGCTGTATCGGCTCATGGAGGAGCCGAAAATGTTGGAGCAGGTTCCTATTCCGCTTTCGCTAACGGAAGATTGGATTAGCGGGATGATCGGCACAAGGGTCGAAGTTGTGGCTGCGGTCAAAGGATTGATTGTCCAGCTTGCGGCGCTCCATAGCTATGATGAATTAAAGCTGGTCTTCATCTATGACAAGAAGGGGGGGAAAACGTGGGAGTTCGTAAAATGGCTGCCTCACGTTTGGAGCGACGATAAGTCCATTCGCTTTATCGCGACGGAGCCGGGCGAGGTAAAGGAGCTTTCCGTCTTTTTGGAAAAAGAAATTGCCAGAAGAGAGAGCATCGCTTCGGAGGAAGAGCTTAAGGAGGTCATACCTCATTATGTCGTCTTCGCAATCGATAAGAGCCTGGCCGGCAAGGCGGAGATGATGAATGGGATACGGAAGCAAAAAAACAATATAGGCCTTAGCGTGATCCATCTTTACGACGAGTTGAAAAACTTGCCCAAAGAGTGCTCGCTGGTCGTGGAGTATGAAGGAAATCACTCGAAAATATATGATAAGGACGATACTTCCGGGAAGCATATTGCGTTTCAACCTCATCCGTATACCATTCAGGATGAGCTCCAGCTTGCCGTGCAACTGGCCAATATTCAACTGGATCGTTCGGGATCGGGCTATACGCTGCCTGCCATGCTGACGTTTCTCGATTTGTTCGAGGTAAGCAAGGTCGAGCATCTGAATGCGCTGACGAGGTGGCGGGATAACGATCCTGCCTTATCCCTCCAAACTCCGATCGGGGTAGATACGACCGGAGAACGGTTTTATCTGGACCTGCATGAGAAATATCACGGTCCTCATGGCTTGATTGCGGGGATGACCGGTTCCGGGAAAAGCGAATTTATTATGACGTTCATTCTTTCGCTCGCTGTAAACTATCATCCGCATGAGGTGGCTTTTATTTTGATCGACTACAAAGGCGGCGGTATGGCTGGCGCATTTGCGAGTTTGCCTCATCTGGCGGGAACGATTACGAACTTGGATGGTGCGGCGGTGAAGCGGTCCTTGGTTTCTATCCAAAGCGAGTTAAAGCGGAGACAAGCGATCTTTAGCGAAACGAGCAAGCGGTTGAACATAAGCAATATGGACATCTACAAATATCAGAGGCTGTTCCGGGATGGGAAAGTCACGGAGCCATTGCAGCACTTGTTTATCATTTCGGACGAGTTCGCGGAATTGAAGACGCAGCAGCCTGAGTTTATGGAGCAGCTGGTTAGCGCGGCGCGTATCGGCAGAAGCTTGGGTATTCATTTGATCTTGGCAACCCAAAAGCCATCCGGCGTTGTGGATGATCAGATTTGGAGCAACAGCAAGTTTCGAATCTGTCTTAAGGTGCAGGAGAAGGCCGATAGTATGGACGTGATCAAAAGGCCGGATGCGGCCGAGCTGTCCGTTACCGGGCGCTTCTATGTCCAGGTCGGCTTCAACGAGCTGTTCGAGCTTGGTCAATCCGCATGGGGAGGGGCGCCTTATTATCCGACGGATCGGATGGAGAAAGCCAGGGATGCGAGCGTGACCGTTATCGATAACCTGGGACGTATCGTGAAACAAGTCAAGATTGATAAACGAAAGACACGATTTCACAACCCGGCCAAGCAATTGGATGAGGTGAACCGCTATTTGGCGGCCATTGCCCAAGAAGAACGCATTCGCGTCCGTCCGCTTTGGCTGGACCCGCTTCCGGAATTCATTTATCTTGACGAGCTCAGAGAGAGTCATCCGGTTTCGCAACAATCCCACGGTGTGCTGAATCCCGTGATCGGCCAAGTGGACGACCCTGCCAACCAGCGGCAGTTTACGATGACATTTCCGCTATCCAAGGAAGGAAATGCTGTCATTTATGGTGCGGCGGGAAGCGGGAAAACGACCTTCTTGACCACGTTACTATATTCGCTGATGGAGGAGCATACGCCGTCCGAGCTCCATATCTATATTCTGGATTTCGCTTCCGAGACCTTGCGCGCCTTCGCCAAAGCGCCGCATGTGGGCGATGTCGTGCTCTCGCATGAAGCGGAGAAAGTCAATAATTTGTTCAAGATGCTGTATAAAGAAGCCGCGGACAGGAAAAAGCGGTTCGCAGATTATGGCGGCGATTATCAATCTTACATAAGATCGGAAGAGACTGCCATTCCTTCTATTGTCGTTGTCGTTCATAACTACTCGGCGTTCGCGGAGCTGTTCGAGGATAAGGAAGAAGCGGTGGCCTATCTAACGAGGGAAGGTTTAAAGTACGGGATTTACTTGATCTTGTCCGCATTGAATACAGGCGCGGTCCGGTACCGGGTTTTGCAGAACTTTAAACAATTGTACGTGCTGCAGCTTAACGATGCCGCCGACTATTCCAGTGTGCTCGGGAATGTGGAAGGCGTTTATCCCTCCAAGTTTAAGGGGAGAGGCATTATGAAATCCGATCGGGTATATGAATTTCAAATCGCACACACGCATCGCGATGCGGAAAACCGCTTCGAGCTTATTCGCAAGTATGGCGAAGATTTCGCCGCCGGATGGACGGAGCCGGTCGCAAGAAGAATTCCGATCCTGCCTGAGCTCATTGATGCGA
Organism: Paenibacillus tianmuensis; assembly: GCF_900100345.1. GTDB lineage: Bacteria > Bacillota > Bacilli > Paenibacillales > NBRC-103111 > Paenibacillus_G > Paenibacillus_G tianmuensis. Next base: position 19,621 of record NZ_FMTT01000032.1, read on the forward strand.
ATTTCTTAATGGATGAGATCAAGTATGGCAGGGCCGGGAAGATTCCGGTGGGCGTGGAGAAGAACAGTTTGCAGACAGCCTGCTTTCATTTTGACCAGCATGACATCCAGCTTGTGCTGTCTCAAAATAACGACAATGTGGGCTTTATCCAAGGGCTGGCCGAGGTCCTGTTGGCTAAAGCGGAAGCCGAAGTTGCCGTCATCGATCCGGACAACAAGCTGGTGGATGACGTGTCCAAGAACTATACCCATTATGGAAATCCAACGGATTGGGACCAAGTGGTTGTACAGTTATTTAACACCCTCGTCCACCGCAACAATACGTACAAGGATGCGATGGCCGCCGGCGATCCGGTTCCCGCCTTTGCCAAACAGACTTGGATCATTCATTCCCTGGCAAGCTTGAACTCGCGAATCTCCGAGGATTCCAAGGATAAGCTCCGGGTTCTTCTGGAGAAAGGCGAGGCGGCATATCAGGTGAACTTCATTATCTGCGAACGTGTTTCGTTGATTTCATCCGTATCCTACGAAGCTTGGTTTAAGACGAAGGTAATCCCCAACGAGGGGATCTGGCTGGGGAACGGCATAGCGGATCAATATCAGCTCAAGATCGGGAAGCTCACAAGCGAGCTGTACCAGGATATTGGAGACGATTTCGGCTATATCGTGACGAATGGGAAACCGGTTCTCATGAAGCTGGTGACTTCGCCCTTGCATCTTAAGGAGGACGATTCCGATGGATAAAATACTGATTGAGGTTTTTGTACCGGCTCTAGCCCGGACCTATGACGTATACATCCCTCTCACGACCAAGCTTTGGGAAGTCGAGACGTTATTAACGGGTGCGATTGAGGAGTTGTCGAACGATTATTTTGCTGCAACCCGCGATACGGTTTTATGCGTGAGAACAACCGGGTCCGTTTTGGATATTGGCATGTCAGCTCAAGAATCGGGGCTTCATCACGGTTCCAGGCTGATGTTAATATAAAACCTTTATTACCGAGAGGAGAATTTGCATGGCAAGAAAAATTGTCGTAGATCCCGCTAAGCTGGAAGCGGCAGCTAAAAACATGGATGGGCATGCCGCCGAGTATCAGCGTTTGTACGATCAACTGTTTAATGAAGTGAAGGCCATGGGCAATGCGTGGAAGGGGCAGGATAACGTCGCTTATACGACGCAAATCGAAGGCTTCCGTGATGATTTTGAAAATATGAAAAAGCTGATGGAGCAATATTCCGAGTTCTTAAAGCATAGCTCCCAAACGTATCGGACAACGCAAACTGAAATTGCAAACTCCGCCAAAAAATTAGCGAACTAATCTATTCCCTTTAAGGAGGCCACCCCTATGTCTATTGAAGGAATCAGCATATCTACCGCAGAGGTGACGCAAACTGCGACAACGATCCGAACACTTAACGGCAGCTTGACCGCCAAGCTCGAAGAGATTAAGAAAGAAATGAACAGCTTGACGAGCTCTTGGGATAGCGATGCCTCCCGAACCATTCAGGACAAATTCAACGCGAATTCCCAAAAGTTTAGCGATTATCGGGCAGTTGTCGACTCTTATGCGGCTTTTTTGGATAATACGGTTTCGAACTACGATGCAACCGAAACGACCATTAACAGCAACGCCAGCCAATTTAAATAATACATGCTGCGGTATGGAGGGTGACAGGGAGTTCCTGTCGCTCTCCGTCGTCTACAATCTTGGATACAAAGAGGGATGCGCATGAACGAGGCGGCAGATTGGGAAGCAACCGCCATTATTGAAGAACTCAACAGAATCAGACGAGAATTGGAAAGCGTAGCGTTGGAATTAAAAGGTTCGAAAGGAATTAGCATCGAATATTGCTCCAGAAGTTTGACACAAATTTCAAGCGAATACGGCGAGGTCGTTCAAATGCTGTATCGATTGAGATAACGATGGAGGGTACAGAGCGGGAAATGAACTTGAATGGAAGGCTGGTGCTTCGAATCGTGATGTTGCTATCGCTAGTCACGCTTATGGGATGCGGTCAGGAGTACAAAGATGCGGGAGAAAAAATGACGCGGTATTTAAATGAAAAGTATGGCGAAGAGTTCGTGATTGAAAACGTCGGAGGCGGATATGGGACAGGGATATTTTCAACCGATACGATCAAAGCGGAGGCGTATCCCAAACATTCCCCGAGGCATCGGTTTAGAGCCGAAATCACGAAAGATTTTAACAAAGTATGGGACAACTATATGAACATGATTATGGCCGACAAGTTCGATGAAAAGATGATGAAGGTATCTCAAGAAGTGTTTGAGCAGAAGGACATCTGGGTTAAATCATATCTGAATTCGGGTGGCTTATCTTTTCCGACCCGCGATTTGAATAACAAAAACATGAGTATTGAGGATTACTTTAAGGCCGAGGAGCTTTATGGGATAGCTATTGATGTGTTTATTAAAAGCGAGCCTGATATTGACAAGGAACGTGAAGCCGAAAAAGTAGATCAACTGGTAGCTAAAATAGTAGAACTACAGGAATTTAAAAACGGAGCTATTGATGTTTATTATTTAAAACCGTCTTCATTCGAACGAGTGAGTACGGATTTTTTCACGGTGAAAGTACCGATTGATTATTACAGGCAGAAAGAAGTCAGTTATGCCCATACGTTCGCAGAAATTTCCGATGCGAAAAAAGAATATACCGTAAAAGAAATTTTAAGCCATTTTGATCGGGGATCTAAGAACTCTTAAGAAGGGGGATATAATGACCACGACCATTACCGAAGTAGATAAACAAGTTCTCTCAGAACTCATATACCTGAATATTGCAAAAAATGAAGAGTTATTCAAGCATTTGAAAAACGGGACATTAACCGTAGGCGAACTCGCAAGAACCTACAAGAACGATCTGGAATCATCATTTAAAGATGTTGAAGGCCAATTTAAAACAAAAGAACAGTTCGAGGAATTTAAGCGTTCAATTGAAAGTTTATCTCAGGAACCTTCCAAATATTATAATTGGAAAATAAGCCATATCGATGATGATAATGCAGAAACAGGTTTTGTAGCATACACGTTCGAGCCGGAGCCCGGTCAAGCGGTGTTTGCCTTCCGAGGAAGCGAAGATATCACCAAAAAAGAGTTTCGGAACGATTGGAAAAACAATACGTCGACTTCGTATGAAGAGGAAAGTGTCCAGCAACATAAAGCCAGATTGTACATGGAATCGCAAGCGAAGCTGTACAATAATATCACGATAACGGGTCATTCTCTCGGAGGGAACCTTGCCCTATATGCAACCCTAACGGCGCCTGGTGAAACTCAAGAAAAAATAGCCAATTGTTCTACGTTTAACGCTCCTGGCTTTAACAAAGAATTTACCGTTACCTATCAACATTCGATCCGGCATATGAGGGAGAAAATTCAGGAATTTCAGAACAGATACGATGCCGTGTCTTCCCTTTTCTACAATCCGACGAAACCGATCATGATCGAAACTTCGGCGAAAAAAGGAACGCTGCCTGATTTATTAAATATGGACCATCACGCCCTTAAGCATCTTGTGAACGATAATGGTACCTTAATCAGGGACAATGTCCAAAGCAAAGATTTTGAATATCGAATGTTGTCCAATCTTACGCAAGGGATTCAAATGCTGCCTAATCCGATGCTTTACGAAACGACGGAGCTCATTTTTGCCGTTTGGAATGGCGATATCGATCCGGTTCCATTAATGAAAACGGCAGGTATTCTAGCGGCCACCAATATTCCCCAAACGATGGTTACTGTAGGAGCGATACTCAAAGCTGTAGAAATTACGTTTGTAGCTGCCGCGTTTGTAACAGCTGCCCAGATTGCTGCCGAAGTGGTGGATGATAAGATTGCTCAATTTAAAACGTGGGTGATTCGCAAGTTCGACGATCTGTTTGAACAGGCCGGACTTGGAGCCATCCTGAAAGAGAGGTTTCACGACTTTAAGCAGCGGGTTTATGCTGAAGTGCATGATATCGTCAGCAGGGTCTCGAAGTTCGTCAAGGATTCTTGGTATACGTGGAAACAATCCGGCATACAGCATGAGGATATTCGCGTGAACATGATGGAGCTCAGAAATTTGGCTTCCCGCTTACAAGCGGTTCAAAACCAGATCGTCCATGTGGACCGCAGACTCGATACGCTGGCAAGTCTTGTCGACTGGCAGACGCGCATATCGGTAACTTGGATCGATTTCAAAGTGGGCTATAACCAGGATTTAAGAAGATGCATCGATTATTTGCACCGTACGGTAGACGAGCTTGAACAATGCGAGCGCACGATCACGCAAAAAGCGTATGCGTTTTAAACGGTATCTGGGTGTCGTGCTGGTGTCGCGAGGCGGAAAATACAAAAGCGCCGGCACTTCCCGGGCCGACGCTTTCACATATTTCCTAGTTGCTATAGCTTCAATGCCGTTTTGAATTTGTTCAACGTCCGCTTGTCTGCCGAATTATCGAGGATGGCGAAGACAATTTTGTCAAACCAGACGGCACGACCTTCGTCGATTAGCGCTTGTTTGAAAAGGCGGGCGACATCCTTCGGGTCATTGCGGAAGACGCCGCATCCAAAGGCGCCGAGAATAATGGCACGCTGTCCATGGGCAGCCGCAACCGCTAGAATAAAGCGAATCCGCTCCAGCATGACCGTATCGATCTTTGCCGTATTTTCCGGTTCGCGCTCCCGCACAACCCCCGCATTTACCGCAGGAGCGGTGAGCATAGACACCAAGTAAGGCTTCGGCAGGAGGTTGCCGCGATCCTCCCGGAAGACCGGCACTTTCGGAGAGTAGACCATATAGTCCGAATAAAGGCAGGTCTTGAGGCTCCGGTTATGGTCGTACATTTGGGTCATCTGGGAAATACACGGATACAAGGCGGAGGAGCGGGCCAGACTTTCTTCCTGCGCCTGACTTCCCCCGAGGAAGCCTCCACCGGGATTTTTCGCGGAGGCAAAATTCAGACAAACGGTTTCCGTAATTCCTTCTTGCGCTACGAGCCGTTGCGCCGCTCCCAAGGTCGATTCGTTCGTCACCTCAATGCGAGGGGCGTTCTCTCCTTTACGGTCGATGAGGGCACTTGCTTCTTTCAAAATATTCGGCAGCTGATCGGGCGCGTAGAGAACGGACTTCACAACGGCCGTTTCCACTTCGTCCCGGATGGCTACTTTTGTCCCGGAGGGGCTGGTGTAGAAGCCCTGCTCCAAAATATCCAAGGTTTCTTTGGCGATCTTGGATCGGATTTCTCTGCTATGACTAGATGTGTTCATCTTGTTCACTCCATTCATTCTGTTCAGGTTGCTTCTTGATTCTCCTTCAGCAGGTTCTCGCGCAGCTGTGTCAAAATGTGACCCAGTGCATTTTTGCCCTGCCAGGTTCTTCGGTTTTGAATCCTCGGGTCGTCTTCGGATAACCCTACTCCCCAGATCCGGTCCGTAGGGCTCGCTTCGACCAAGGTTGTTCCTTTCGTCTCAAGCAATTGCTCCAGCAGCTGCGGGTTTTGTGTAAATTTCGCATGGTTGCCGTCATAAACAAATTTCTTTCCGTAATTGTCCCATTTATCCTTGTTAAAGTTCTGGACCAAACGGCCCAGCTTCTTTTGCTCGCGGGGCGTTTTGGCCTGTAAAATTTTTTTCGCCGTCTTTTGATCCCCGAACAGCATCGCTTTTTGATACATCATGTACTGCTCCGCGCAGTTGAACTTCACTCCTTTCACAACAAAACGTGAAGGATGCCACTGGGAAAAGGGGGATTCGGTGTGGTAAAAAAACGTAAATTTCTCTGTCATCATTAGATCTCGCTTTCACTTTACAATTTGAATGTTTCGAAATGCCGTTGCCATCATCGGCTACGCTCCAAGGGTGGGCCGACCTTGTAGTTGCTTGAGTATTGACTATTAGGATATTTGCGAATTGATAATATCATAATGACATTATATAACGATAGCAGCACCCTATGTCAATATCCATTCGAAAAAATGTTAAAACCCTAGAGATTTTCTTGACAAAATATGGACCGCCGCTTATGATTTCACTAACTATTTTTATTATCAAAGGAGGTCGGATGAGGGTGCTTAAGGGTCAAAAGTATGATTACAGTTCCAATAATGACAAGTGCAATACCTTTCATCAACAGCATATGCACAAGCGCACCCTCATCGGCCTTCCCGGTCTGTCTTTAAGTGAAGCTTTATGCCGACTCCAAGCCAGTTGACATCAGGCTCGTTTATCCAATCCGGCCATGGACCTCTGAGTCCGTGGTCTTTTTTGTGCTTACCGCGACCGGTCACAATTTCATTCCAAGGGGAAGATGCAGATGGCGATCATTCAAGTGAGATCCACCAACCCGAAGCTTTCGTTTATCATCAAAAAAAATCCGGAGTCCGGCATGATTCTCCGTTCGATCCGCAAGGGGATGGCCTACGGCTGGTATACGGACGACTTTACCTACAACGTGTACTTTAAGGATGCGGACAATGAGATTTCCTATAAGCAGCATGAGCATGAGGATTTTGAATATTTGAACGTATCCCGCTATAACACGCCGTTATTTCCGCTGAACGCGCTGAACGAGTTTTTCTCTGCGCCGCTGAAAGCGCAGGACGAGCGGGACGTCGAAGGATACGAGCATTCGTTCCATATCAACATGATCCATATCGAGCTGGTGCGCTACATCGAGTTTTTTGAGAAGCATCTGACCGATTTTACGTTTGAGCTTAAGCATCACGCTCACAAAAGCTACTCGCTCACGATTACAACGCGCAAAAGCCTGCATCAACTGCTGCATGTCGTCAGTGTGCTGTGCCTGTTCCTTTCCATGTTCGGCAACGAAAACATCGATATTTCCGACAGCATTCTGGACAAATACATTAAGAGCATTCAAGCGATTGACGCGCCGTTCTACATTCGCAGCTTGTTTGTGCGGAATTTCTTGTCCTCCAAGGAACGGTTCAAAAAATACAAAGGCGAGCTTGAGAAAACAAGCCGGTACGCGATCCGGTTCGATTACGGAGGTACCGCTCTTCAACGAAGAAACTATATCGCCGGCGCCTTGCCTTTTAATAAATCGATTCTGGACGTTGGCTGTGGAGAAGGCTTCTATGCGCTTCCTTTTGCCTCGAAAATCGAGGGCAGCTACTATGCTGTTGATATCGACGAACAGCTGCTGGAATCCGTCAGCCGCAAGGCTCAAGCACGGGAGCTCGACAACCTGATTACGTTTCGTTCGATCGATCATTTCTTGGAGGAATACAACGGCGAGCAGGTCGATGTCATCCTGACGGAGGTTATCGAGCATATGAGTCAGGACGAGGCCAAGGCGCTGATTGAACGGATCTGCAAGCAGGTGAATTTTGAGCATTTTATTATTACGACGCCGAATTCGGACTTTAATCCGTTCTACGACTTAAGCGGGTTCCGACACGACGACCACAAGTGGGAGATGGGGCAGCAGGAGTTCCAAGAGTGGTTTCTGGAGATCATCGGGGAAACGAGCCTGCACTATGAATTCGTCTCCGTCGGTGACGGGGTCAACAACATCCAGACGACGCAAGGCGTCATTCTTAAGAAAAAGGGGGCCTAGCCAATGGAGATCCAAACGAGGGTTCATACCATTTTTATGATGATCGGATCGACGGAATGCGGGAAAACGACATTCGCCAACGAAGTGCTGATTCCCGGGCTGCGGTTCGAGGATGAGTCGAAACATTTTAAAGCCAACATCCAATATCTGTCTTCCGACAGTATCCGCCAAGAGGTTCTAGGCTTTGCTTACGATAAATACGATCAAATGATGCTGGAGGCGAGCGGGCAGGCGTTCCATCTGTTGTTCGAGAAGCTGAAGATGGTGACCTCGTATCCCGTCAATGCGGAATTCGTGATCGTGGATACGACCGGATTGTCGGAGGACTTCCGGGCGAAGGTTCGCGAGATTGCCCATGAGAATAACTACAACCTGGAGGTTATCCTGTTCGATTACCGCAAGCGAGAGGATTACTACGCCTCGGAGCGGTCGAAGAAGCTGATCACCAGCCACATTAACCGGCTGCGCAAAGATGTTCTCGGTTCGCTGGCCAAGGAAAAGTACGCCAAAATTCATAAGGTGCGCGCCAAAGATTTTTATTCGGTAACGGAGCAGCGGGCCAATCCCGATTACACAGTCGTCATTGAAGATCAAGAGGAGTATCTGTCGACCATTCTCCCGCAGGATCAAAAGGTGATTATCGTTGGCGACGTTCACGAGTGTGTGGATGCGCTGCAAGGTCTGCTGCTGAGCTACGGCTACCAGATCGAAGCGGGGAAACTGGTATTAACGGATAAAGTGCGGAATACGAAGGTGCTGTTAGCCGGCGACTGGATCGATAAGGGGAAACGCACAAGAGAGATCGTGGAGTTTTTGTACGACAATCAGGAGCATTTCTTATTCGTCCTCGGGAATCATGAGAATTTCGTCTATAAATATTTGCGAGGCGAAATTCAGGGCGTCGATTCGGAGCTTCTTCGCACGTATTTCGACTCGACGGAAGTACTGCGCAGCGATTCGGAGCTGCTGGAGAAATTTAATCGTCTCGTTTCCATCTCGAAGCCGTTTTACCGGTCGATCGGCACCAGAGGGCCATCCTTCTACGTGACCCATGCGCCGTGCCGGAACAAATATATCGGAAAGCTGGATGCAAATTCGATGCGTCATCAGCGCAGCTTCCGCATCAACCGGGAGGCGCCGCTGGAGGAGCAGCTGGATTTTCTTACCGAGGAGGCAGTGAAAAATCATCCGTACCACGTGTTCGGGCACATTGCGGCGAAGCAGGCGTTCCGCATCAAAAGCAAGCTTCACCTCGATACGGGATGTGTGCACGGGAACGCGCTGACTTCGGTCAGCATTACGTTCAAGCCTTTCTTTAAAGCCCACAAGTCCGGGCAAGCAGTCATGACGGACGAGCTTCCGACCCTGTTCCGCGAAGAGAAAAAAGTATCCGTACAGGAGCTGGGCGACGAGGAAATTCGCAGACTGCGCTATGTATCGCGCAATAAGATCAACTTTATCTCGGGAACGATGTCCCCGGCCGATAAGGACGTGGCCGCAGGCGAGCTGGAGTCTTTGCAGCGCGGCTTGGATTATTTTGCCGAACGCGGTGTCTGTCAGGTGGTGCTGCAGCCGAAATATATGGGCTCCCGCTGCAACATTTATTTGCATAAGGACCGGGAGCGGTGCTTTGCCGTCAGCCGGAACGGGTACAAGATCAATCAGGTGGATCTGACCGGCATTTACGAGCGGCTGCTGCAAAAATTCGGCGGCTACATGGAGCAGAATGGCGTCGCCGTGATGCTTTTGGACGGAGAGCTGCTGCCATGGAAAGCGCTCGGGGACGGACTGATCGAGCGGCAGTTCAAGCCGATCGGGAAGGCATTGGAGAGCGAGTTGGATTTTCTGAAGCGAAACGGTTTTGAACAAGCTTTTGGCAAGCTGACGGAGGAGTACCGTGCCAGCGGGTTTGAAAAGGACCAATTCCACCTCTCCAAAGCCGCCCTGAGCGACAAATACGGGGCAAGCGTGTATCAAAATTATAAATATGTCCATAACATTTTGGAAACCTACGTGCCGCTGGAGGAACATGAGGCCGCCTATGAAACGTATAAGAAGCAATTGGAGCTGTATGCGGGGGACGGAGAGCTGGAGTACAAGCCTTTTGCCTTGTTGAAAGTGGTGTATGTCAGCGGCGAGGAGCTGTTGCCAGATTGGAGCACTTCGGAGATGTACCGTTTTCTGTCGGACGACGAGTTTGTTGTGCTGGATCTGTCCGAGCCGGAAAGCCGCGGGAAGGCGGAGCAGTTCTTCGCGACGTTAACCGTCGGGAACCATATGGAAGGCGTCGTGATCAAGCCGGAGGTCATGGAAGACCGCTCGGTCCCGTATCTGAAGGTCCGCAATCCGGAGTATTTATCGATCATCTACGGATACGATTACCGGTTCCCGCATAAGTACGGCAAGCTCATGAAGCAGAAAAACATTCACTCGAAGCTGCGCACCTCTATGAACGAATATAGGCTCGGCAGCAAGATGCTGTCCGTGAGGTTCGATGAAATCGCGCCGGACCATGAGACGTATAACGAAATCGTCGCCAACCTGCTGTTTGAAGTGGCCCGGGAGAAAGAAATCGATCCCAGGCTGTAAGGGAAGGAGCGGGCTGCATAAAGCTTGCTTGACCGGAGGACCTTGGCGCGTGTTGAGGGCATTCCTTGCAGTCGTAGGCGGCTCACCTGTCTACGGTCTGCCCCTTTTGTGGTATAATGGAAGTAGAAAACTGAGGCGAAAAGCAAGCCGTTGGAGCTGAGAACAAATGACCGAACTGCTGGAACCGTCCGTTGATTTCGTGTTTAAACAAATCTTTGGCAGCGAAGAAAATAAGGACGAAGTGCTGTTGAATTTCCTGAACGAAGCGCTGCGGGAAACCGAGCCGAAGCCGTTTGTCAGCCTGACCTTGCTTAACCCACAGCTGGATAAAAATGCGCTGACCGACAAACAGGCCATTCTCGATGTCCGCGCCCAGAACGAAGACGGCAAACAGGTGAATCTGGAAATCCAGGTCAGCAATAAATACGACATGCCGAAGCGTAGCTTATACTACGCGGCGAAGATGTACGAGGAGCAGTTAGGGGAAGGCCAGTTCTACAAAAGCTTGAAGAAGGTCATCTCGATCAATATCCTGACCTTCAATCAAATCGCGAACGATCGGTTCCACAATATCTATCACCTGCGAGAAGACCATACGAGCGAGCTGCTGCTTGACGATATCGAAATTCATTTTATGGAGCTGCCGAAGCTCAGTTTGAAGCCACAAAAGATGGACGATCGGCTGGTGAACTGGCTGATGTTCATCGACGGCGCACCAAAAGAGCGATGGGAGGATCTTGCGATGGATACACCGGGACTGAAAAAGGCGATGACAACGCTGGAATTTTTAAGCCAGAACAAGGAAGCGCGGGCGCTGTACGAGATGCGGAAAAAGGCGCTGCTCGACGAGCAGTCCGCGCTGGACTATGCGGAATCGCGGGGCAGGGTGGAAGGAAGACTTGAGGGCAAATTGGAAGGGAAGCTGGAAGGAAAGCTGGAAGGAAAGTTGGAGATTGCGGCAAGTATGTTGCAAAAAGGCTTGCCTGTCTCTCTGATTGCCGAAGTAACGGGCTTATCAGAGACGGAGATTGCAGTGTTGAATAAAAGACTGCATTAGAATCCCGAATTCGTTTCCCTAGATGACAAGATCGGAGCCGTAGCTCTGGTCTTCTTTTTATAATGTCGTGAACGAGGTTTGAGGAAGAACAAGCAGGTACCGAACTACGGTCTGCTCCTTTTGTGGTATAATGGAAGTAGAAAACTGAGGCGAAAAGCAAGTCGTTGGAGCTGAGAGCAAATGACCGAACTGCTGGAACCGTCCGTTGATTTCGTGTTTAAACAAATCTTCGGCAGCGAAGAAAATAAGGACGAAGTGCTGTTGAATTTCCTGAACGAAGCGCTGCGGGAAACCGAGCCGAAGCCGTTTGTCAGCCTGACCTTGCTTAACCCGCAGCTTGATAAAAATGCGCTGACCGACAAGCAGGCCATTCTCGATGTCCGCGCCCAGAACGAAGACGGCAAACAGGTGAATCTGGAAATCCAGGTCAGCAATAAATTCGAGCCGAAGCGTAGCTTATACTACGCGGCGAAGATGTACGAGGAGCAATTGGGAGAAGGGCAGTTCTACAAAAGCTTGAAGAAGGTCATCTCGATCAATATCCTAACCTTCAACCAAATCGCGAACGATCGGTTCCACAATATCTATCACTTGCGGGAAGACCATACGGGCGAACTGCTGCTTGACGATATCGAAATTCATTTTATGGAGCTGCCGAAGCTTAATTTGAAGCCGCATAAAATGGACGATCGGCTGGTGAACTGGCTGATGTTCATTGACAGCGCACCCAAAGAGCAGCGTATGCTTCCGAAGCGAGTTTGCTAAAGCAAACTTTGAGGAGGATCTTGCGATGGATACACCGGGACTGAAAAAGGCGATGACGACGCTGGAATTTTTAAGCCAGAACAAGGAAGCGCGTGCATTGTACGAGATGCGCAAAAAAGCGCTGCTTGACGAGCAGTCCGCGCTGGATTATGCGGAATCGCGGGGCAGGGCGGAAGGAAAGCTTGAGGGAAAAACAGAAAGAGACAAGGAGATTGCGGCAAGTATGCTGCAAAAAGGCTTGCCCGTCTCTTTGATTGCCGAAGTAACGGGTTTATCAGAGACGGAGATTGAAGCTTTGAATAAAAAACTGCATTAGAATCCCGAATTCGTTTCCCTAGATGACAAGATCGGAGCCGTATTTCCGGTCTTTTTTTTATTTAATGAAAAACTTCCCAATCGTCGTAATACTTTCGCCATGTTCGTTTCGCCGCAAATCAGCGAAGATAAGATACATAAGGTGTTGCCAACCATAAAGATAAAAATTCAATACCTAAAGGTGATAACGATGAAATTAGCCGAAGCTTTAATGAATAGAGCCGATTGCCAAAAGCGCATCGAACAATTGAAAGTCCGCCTGAACCGTAGTGCCAAGGTGCAGGAAGGAGAGCATCCGCCGGAGGAACCGAAAGAGTTGTTCCAAAAAATGAACGACACGCTGTAAGAGCTGGAGTCCTTGATGACCGCGATCAACCGGACGAACGCCCAAACGGTGCTGCACGACGGGGTTGCGCTTGCCGATGCTTTGGCTAAGCGTGATATTCTGGCGATGCGCCGAACGATGATCCAAGAGGTCATCAATGCCGCGGCCGTGAAGCAGGACCGCTATAGCAGGTCGGAAGTGAAATTCATTCCGACGGTCCATATTGCCGAACTGCAAACGCAGGTCGACCAGCACTCGAAAGCTTACCGGGAGCTGGATACGGGTATTCAGGAAATGAACTGGAAAACCGAACTGCTGTAAGCAACGAATATCAGAGTTAGTTGGTAGCCTTTTGTCTGAAGGCGAGCACCACCCGCCAACTGGGCAAGTTGGACTCCTTGGTGGATGTGAGGGGCCATGTCCGCAGGTTCGATTCCTGCATTAACGATTGAAGCCCAGAACATCTTACAAGAGTACCAATTCTTGTGATTGTAACGACCGGGTGCTGGTTCAGACAAAGCGGCGAGGGTGGGAACGGGGAACTAACGGTGATACGCGTCTGAGACGCTCTATCATACATTTAGGTTGATGTACGGAGGCGTACCAAGGCTGGGATTTCCTACAGTTCCGCAGTGCTCGCGCATCCTATGTGCTGGTATCCTGTACGGCCGATCCGGCATAAACTTGCCATTTATTTTGGGTTCGAATCCCAAATCGTGTGGGACGATTACGCTCCGTGGGGAGCACTCGAATGAAAATCGAGCGAAAATGACATGCTGTGACTTTCAAAGGAATCCTCAGTGGCTTCCAAAGCACACTGCGGCCGGGCTTTGCAATCCGCGGATACCGGACGAAGAAACCGGCGCGACCGCTAAGGAGAAAGCGAACGGGAGAACGGCTGCAATGGAGCCGATCCGAAGTTCGTCAGCTTCGAAGCCGGAAGCCCCGGCTCCTCCGTTCTTAAGCGGGATTCCGTCAGGGGCGCAGGAGGGTTCCTTTCGCAGGTCACCAACCAAGGAAAGGCAGCTTAGCGATGAGCTGATGAAGGAGGGTTTACCATGTTTAAAAAAGTAACGATTCAAACCGACGAGCGTGGCTTGCTGTTCCGCAAAGGAAGCTACGATAAATATTTGCAGCCCGGCACGTACCGCCTCTCGCCTTTTTCCGACGAGACGGTCGTGATTCTGGATATCACGAAGCCTTTTGCGGTGGAGGGGAAGGACTTGCAGCTGTTCCTGCACGATGACCAGCTCTTGCGGGAGCTGGATGTCATCGAAGTGCAGGACCACGAATATGTGCTGCATTACGAGGACGGCAAATTCGCCGCGCTGCTGACGGCCGGAAGATATGTGTTCTGGAACATGTTGAAGAAGCACGCCTATGTTCGGGTGGATATTCGCCAGCCCGAGCTGCCTGCGGAGGTCGATCTGGCGGTCCGGCCCAAGCTGATGGGGTATTGCCAGACGTTCGAGGTGAACAGCTATGAATCGGGTATGCTGTTCTATAACCATGTGATGCAAAAAGAGCTCAAGCCCGGCAAATATTATTTCTGGAAAGGGCCTACCGCCGTCACCGTGAAGACCGTTGACCTGCGCCAGCAGCAAATGGATATGACCGGTCAAGAGATGATGACCGAGGACAAAGTGACCTTGCGGCTCAATTTCGTGTGCCAGTACAAAATCGTGAACCCTCTGCGCGCTCTGGAGATCAAATCGTTCGAGGATCAGATGTATATCCAACTGCAGCTCATTTTGCGCGAGTACATCGGCACCTTGAAGCTGGACGATCTGCTGAAAATGAAGCAGGAAATCGCGGCGTTTGTGCTGACCCGGTTGAACGAGAAGAGCCAGGATTACGGCGTTGCCTTCGTATCGGCCGGCGTGAAGGATATTATCCTGCCCGGCGATATCAAGGACATCTTGAACACGGTGCTCCTTGCCGAGAAGAAAGCTCAAGCCAACCTGATCACTCGCCGCGAGGAAACGGCATCGACGCGCAGCCTGCTCAATACCGCGAAGCTGATGGACGAAAACCAGACGCTGTACCGGTTGAAGGAGCTGGAGTTCCTGGAAAAAATCTGCGAGAAGATCGGCTCGATCTCGCTCACCGGCGGCGGCAACCTGCTGGAGCAGCTGAATTCGCTGCTGGGAGAGAAGAGCACAGGAAAAGTGTAATCGATAAGTTATTACGGGTCGCCTCGGCGGCCCTCTTTTTATGCCCGGAGGGGCTTATTTTTGCTCCTTTCCAGCGGTTTCCACAGCAATCGGCCCTTGAAATCGGGTATGATTTATATACATGGCGTATAAAAAGAGGGAAGCTTTTTTCATACTGTCGGCGAATAGATTGTAAGCGGTTTCTATATTACGATTTAATCAGGTAAACTTTTGAGGACCAAGCTGCAAGTTTAAAAGAATGCGCTTTCTTCCGCACCATAGACCACTCCCGTAAGGAGGTTACTTCATGATTCAAGTGAACACCTTGGTCAAGTCATTCGGCTCCGTTAACGTCCTGAGAGGTATCAATTTAAACGTACGGGAAAAAGAAGTCGTCGTCATGCTCGGCGCGAGCGGTTCGGGCAAAAGCACGCTGCTGCGATGTCTGAACTTCCTCGAAATTTATGACGACGGGGAAATTTATATTTTCGGCGAGAAGCGAGATCCTCACAAGTCGAACCTGAATCAGATCCGGCAAGAGGTCGGCATGGTGTTTCAGCATTTTAATCTGTTTCCCCATAAAACGGTACTGGAGAACGTGATCGAAGCTCCGATCCATGTGAAGAAGATCAAAAGGAAAACGGCCATCGACACCGCCTACGACTTGCTGGACAAGGTGGGGCTGAAGGATAAGGCGCACGATTATCCCGGCATGCTGTCCGGCGGGCAGAAGCAGCGCGTCGCCATCGCCCGGGCGCTCGCCATGGCGCCGAGAGTGATGCTGTTCGACGAGCCGACCTCGGCTCTGGACCCCGAGCTTGTCGGCGAGGTGCTCCAAGTGATGAAGCAGCTGGCCAAGGAAGGCATGACGATGATCGTCGTCACCCATGAGATGGGCTTCGCCCGCGAGGTAGCAGACCGGGTCGTTTTCATGAGCGACGGAAAAATATTGGAGGAAGCCCATCCCGAACAATTTTTTGTTAACCCACAGACGGAACGGGCTCAGCAGTTTTTGCGCAGCATCCTTTAAAAGCAATGCAACCTAAGACCAACTTACAGGAGGAATGTGTGATGAAAAAAGGGTTGATCGTTTCCTTGTTGTCGATGCTGGTAGGGGGTATGCTGCTCGCCGGTTGCGCTTCGACAGGCAACACCCCGTCTGCGGCTTCGGCCGACGGTAAAGATTCCGGACAATTGAAAGCGTTTCATTTTGCAATGAGCGGGCTGTACAAGCCTTTCAACTACAAGGAAAACGGCAATCTGATCGGCTTTGACGTCGAATTCGGGAGCGAGCTGGCTAAGAAAATGGGCGTGAAGGCCGAGCCGGTCACGAACCCGTGGGAAACGATCATTCCCGGTCTTCTCTCGAAAAAATACGATGCGATTCTGGGCAGTATGGCGATTACGCCGGAACGCCAGAAGACAGTCAACTTCACGACGCCTTACTACCGGTCGGGCGCGCAAATCTTCGTTGCCAAGTCGAATGAGACGATCAAATCCGCGAACGATCTGAAAGGCAAGAAGATCGGCGTGCTGAAAGCAAGCTTATTCAAAAGTCTAGCCGTCGAACGGACGGATGCGGGCAACATTACCGAGTACGATAGCGATCTGACGGCGCTGCTGGATCTGCCGACGGGACGAGTGGATGCGGTCATTACGGATGACTTGGTCGGCTTCCGCATGATCAAGGAAAGCGCTACGGCGATCAAGGCCGTAGGGGAGCCGCTGACAATGCAGGAAATGGGAATTGCGGTCCGCAAGGAGGATCAGGCCCTGCTGGATCAATTGAACAAGGCCATTGACGAAATGGTCAAGGATGGGACATACGACAAGCTGAGCGAGAAGTGGTTCGGCAAAAATATTTTGCAAAAGTAACGAAACGAAATTCAGATGAGGTGACCCGATGATCGAAATCTTGCTGTCCAGTTACGACGTGTTTCTGAAAGCGACCTGGTTGACCGTTCGCATAACGTTGGTTTCTCTTCTGCTTGGAAGCGTCATCGGTCTTGTATTTGCCTTTTTCCGGCTGTCGAAGAGCCGCGTCTTGAACGCCGTAGCGACATTCTACATTACGTTGATCCGCGGAACGCCGCTCATTATCCAGATCGCCGTGCTGTATTTCGGCATATCCAACATCATTTTGCTGTCGCAATTTTGGGCGGG
Source organism: Paenibacillus tianmuensis (assembly GCF_900100345.1). Classification (GTDB taxonomy): domain Bacteria; phylum Bacillota; class Bacilli; order Paenibacillales; family NBRC-103111; genus Paenibacillus_G; species Paenibacillus_G tianmuensis. Next base: position 36,573 of record NZ_FMTT01000032.1, read on the forward strand.
GGTGCTCGCGCTGGCGATTCACGGCGGTGCGTACATCGCGGAAATTTTCCGCGGCGCGATTCAATCGATCGACCGCGGTCAGATGGAGGCGGCCCGCTCGCTCGGGATGACGTATCCGCAGGCGATGCGCAGAATTATTTTGCCGCAGGCGTTCAAAATCGCTATCCCTCCGCTCGGTAACCAGTTCATTCTGGGACTGAAGGAATCGTCGCTCGTCGCTTATGTCGGCATGTCGGATTTGTGGGGATCAGCGTTAAGCGAAGCGGCTGCGAACTTCAAACAGTTGGAGACGTACGTTGTGGCCGGGTTGTATTATTTGGCGCTGGTTATGCTCTTTACGTTTGTGGTAGGCAAGCTGGAAGCGAGACTCGACGTCAACGCGAAAGCGAAAAGCAGGGAAGCGAGCGCCAAGCCGCGCGCCCGCTACAGCTCCTCGGAAGAAACGGTCAGCTTGTAGGCCATGATCGCGATCTCCAGCTTCAAGCGGTTTTCCGACGATTGAAGATTGCGCCGGGTTTTCTTCTCGATCTGGTTCAGCCGGTATTTCAGCGTATGGCGGTGAATGAACAGCTCGGCCGCGGTCACGTGCAGGCTCTGGTTATGGTACAGGTACGTTTCCAGCGTTTGAAGCAGGTCAGTTCCCTGACGCTTGTTCTGCATCAAGGCTCCGAGCTGTTCCTCCGCAAACTGCTGCAAGTCTATGCCGAGCTCCTGCATTTGGATCAGGAAGTGGTACAGTCCCAGATCGTCATAATGGACGACGGACTTCGGCTTGTGCAGCAGCTTGGCGAAGACGAGAGCACGGTGCGCTTCCTGCGCGCTTTTGGCCAGGTCAGCCAGGTCAGTATAGCTTTTGCCGATGCCGATCCGCAGCGGGTATTCGGGATAGAACACGCTCCACTTGTCGGCGATGTCCCGCACGGACAGAAGCGAAGCTTCCTCTGCGGCTTCGGGAGCCATTCCTTTGCTTCCCGTTCCCATGAGGACGACGCAGCCGTCCAGCCGGTTGCGCAGCAGAAACTGGCGGTTATGCTTGCTCATCATCTGGTTCACGACCTGATACAGCCGGTCCAGCATGTTGTCCAGCGTACGGCGTTCGAGGTCGGGCGGAAGGTTCTCCACCTTGATTTGCAGCACGGCCTGACTGCCGCTCGGATCGAAGCCCAGCTTTTTCCCGCGCTCAATGACTTCGGCTTTATTGGTGAAATTTTTGCTTAATACTTGATCGAGAAATTCGCCTTGAAAACGGATTTCCGTATCCAGAATCGCTTTATGCCGCAGAAACTCGATCGCATACACAGTTGCCGCATGCTCGACCGCGATCTGGTCGATGTCTTTCCATCGCTCTTTATCCTTGATGGCCACAATCCAGCCGTAGTTCGTCTGATTCGCCATGACCGGATACAGCGATATTGTGTATTCGCTTTCATGATTCTGGAAGTGAAGAAGCTGCTGTTCAAAAGGCGGCAGCAACGGCTCGGAGAAGAGCAGGAGCCGATCTTGACCGGTCCGGCGGACCGCGTCATGAACGATCCGATCCGAGACGATGGAGGCATCCGCATCGAACAGTACGATGCTGCCCTCCGTCAGCCGCGACAGCGTTTCGGTGATCGCCTGGATTCCTTGGTTGTCCAAGACCAGACGGGTAAATTCCTTGTGGATATTGATTGAATGCTCGAACATGCGGAATTGGTTGTTGACGATCTGCTCCAGAATCGCCTTGGTAATGACCGAAAAGTTGATATCCGTCGGGATTTCCAGCAGCGGAAGGGCGGAGCGGTTCGCAATGTCGATGAACGATTGGGGAATTTCGCGCAAGTAAAACCCGGTGTACATCGCAACGCCGGACAGCTTCTTGTTGGACAGCAGCTTGTGGAACTGGTTCCGTTTCTCTTCGCTTTCCATCAGGCCGAAGCCGGTCGTAATCAGGAACTCGCCTTCCTGCAGCCGGTCGATGTCTTCGATGACTTCGACGATTGTGACCCATTTGATGATATTGTTCATGCCGTCGAATCCGGCGACCAATTTCGTCTGCGACATTACGGGCAGCTGAATCGCTTCTTGAATGCTAATTCCCATAGGAATGATCCCCTTTTCTGTGCGGATTGGCTTGAGTCAGTTATATCATGGCCCGAAACTTCGAGCAAGTTGGAATTTATACCTCATGTATAAAAAAGTGCGCTCATTTTGGATTCGTCGGTCGAATAGATCGAGCGCTTTAGCTGGTATAAACTACAAGTAATGGCAGCTATAACGCGTAGGCTGGAGGTGGAACGATGGCAGTCGAAACGGTACCGCATACGGAACAACCTGACGTTTTGGAGCAAACGCAGCAGCTCATCAAGAAAGCGCTGGAGCATATGGGCTGCGCAGAATCGTTCTACGAGCTGCTGAAGCGGCCCCTTCGCTTGATGACGGTTCGTATTCCTATACGTATGGACGACGGCTCCATCCGGGTCTTCACCGGGTACCGGGCCCAGCATAACGATGCGGTGGGGCCGACCAAGGGCGGCATCCGGTTTCATCTCGCGGTGACGCCGGAGGAAGTGACCGCTTTGTCGATGCGGATGAGCATCCAATGCGGCCTGACCGATCTCCCGTACGGCGGGGGCATGGGAGGCATCGAGTGCGATCTGCGCACGATGTCCGCCGCCGAGCTGGAGCGGCTGAGCCGGGAGTACGTCCGGGCAATCAGCCGGATCGTCGGCCCGACAAAGGATATTTTGGCCCCAGATATGTACACGAATGCGCAAATGATGGCTTGGATAATGGACGAGTACAGCCGTCTCCGCGAATTCGATTCGCCCGGCTTTATTACTAGCAAGCCGCTCGTGCTGGGCGGTTCGGCGGGCAGGGAGTCCTCGACGGTCAAAGGCGTGACGATCGTGCTGCGTGAAGCGGCGAAGGCGGCCGGCGTGCAGATTGGCGGCGCGAAGGTGATCGTTCAAGGGTTCGGCCATGCCGGAGGCTATCTGGCCAAGTTTCTGCACGACGCCGGAGCGAAGATTGTCGGGATTTCAGACGCCAGCGGCGCTCTGTACCACCCCGACGGCCTCGATGTCGATTATTTGCTGGAGAAACGGGATGCGTACGGCGCGGTCACTCATCTGTTCGCAAGCGCGATCTCCAACCGGGAGCTGCTTGCGCAAGCTTGCGACATTCTCATCCCGGCGGCCATTGAGAACCAGATTACGGAAGAGAATGCGGCCAACATTAAAGCGAACATCGTCGTCGAGGCGGCGAACGGACCGACGACCGCGAAGGCCACGGAAATTTTCGCCTCCCGAGGCGTGCTGCTCGTCCCCGACGTGCTGGCAAGCGCAGGCGGCGTTGTCGCTTCATACTTCGAGCGGGTTCAAAACAACCAGGGCTGCTACTGGTCCGAAGCGGAAGTTTATCGGAAGCTGGACCATGTTTTGGTCAAAGCCTTTCGCGAGGTCCATCAGATTGCGCTAGAGAGCAAGGTGGATATGAGGCTGGCCGCCTATATGGCAGGCCTCCGCAAAATGGCGGAAGCCATGCGCTGGAGAGGCTGGGTTTAACACAAGCGTAAAGAGGGGAACCGACATGACGGATACACATTTGATCAAGCCGATTCTGGACTACGACTATCCAACGGTGGCCAGCGGACAAGGAATTTACCTCTATGACACGGACGGCAAAACGTATATCGACGGCTGCTCCGGCGCGGTAACGGCCAGCATCGGCCACGGGGTGCCGGAAATCGTCGAGGCGATGAAGGCGCAGGCGGAAAAAGTATCGTTCGCGTACCGAGCCCAGTTTACGAGCGAACCGGCCGAAGAGCTTGCCCGCCGGTTAAGCGAATGGTCCGGAGGACGCTGGAACTGGTCCTTTTTCGTCAACAGCGGCTCGGAAGCGACGGAGACGGCGATGAAGATCGCGATCCAGCATTGGCAGGAGAAAGGCCGCGAACGCAAAAACCGCTTCATTTCCCGCTGGATGAGCTATCACGGCATCACGATGGGCGCCTTGTCCATGTCCGGCAATATTTTGCGGCGCAAGCGGTTTATCCCGCTGCTCGAAGATTATCCGTCCGTCTCCGCGCCGTACTGCTACCGGTGTCCGCTGAAGGAAGCGCATCCCGGCTGCGGCATGAAGTGCGCGCAGGAGCTGGAAACGTCGATTCTGCGCATCGGGCCGGAGCATATCGCCGGATTTATCGCGGAGCCGATCATCGGCGCTTCGGGAGGGGCGGTGACGCCGCCGGAGGGTTATTACCAGGAGATCAAGCGCATCTGCGACAAATACGATATCCTGTTCATCGTGGACGAGGTAATGACGGGGCTCGGCAGAACCGGCAAGAAGTTTGGTATCGAGCATTGGGAGGTCACCCCGGACATCGTCGCCTTGGGAAAAGGTATGAGCGCAGGCTACACGCCGATGGCGGCGACGCTGGTCAGCGACAAGGTGATGGAGCCGATTCTGCAAGGGTCCAAGTCGATCATGGCGGGACATACGTACAGCGCCAATCCGCAATCCGCTGCCGTCTGCCTGGCCGTGCTGGACTATATGGAAAAGCACGATCTGGTTCGCGCGGCCGAAGTGAACGGCGAGTATCTTCTCACCAAGCTGCACGAGATGGCCAAGCGGCTGGATATCGTAGGCGATGTGCGCGGCAAAGGGCTGCTGCTCGGACTGGAGTTCGTGCCGGATGTACGGACGAAGGGGATTTTCCCACTATCGCTCGGCGTGACGGCGCGGGTCATCAAGCGCGCTTTTGACAAAGGGCTGCTCGTGTACCCGGCATCGGGAGGCATCGACGGAGTGGCCGGAGACGTGATTATCGTCTCTCCGCCATTAATTATCACCCCGGAACAAATAGATAGCCTAGTAAGCATATTGGAAAAAAGTATTTTTGAAGTGCAAGAGGAACTTCGGGCGGAAGGCCATTTGAATAAAGCGGCGGTATAGGGGGGAAACGCATGGAGCTTGTAAAAAAGCGAAGCAAGGTCGCTGGGCTGGAGGACGCGCTTCAGCATATTCGCGACGGGATGACCCTGATGTACGGGGGCTTCGGAGGCGTGGGCAATCCTCCGTCATTGTGCCAAGGCATATTGGATAAAGGCGTGCGCGATCTTGTCCTGATCGGCAACGACTGCGCGTTCCCGGATATCGGGATCGGGCGGCTGGTCACGGCGGGCCGGGCCCGGAAAGTCATCGTCTCGCATATCGGCTCCAATCCGAACGCCGGCCGGCTTATGAACGAGGGCGCGCTGGAGGTCGAGTTTAGCCCGCAAGGGACGCTGGCCGAGCGCATCCGTGCCGGAGGCGTCGGGTTGGGCGGCATCTTCGTCGATGTCGGCATCGGCACGATTGCCGAAGAGGGCAAGCAGCAGATCGTGCTGGACGGCAAGCCGTATTTGATCGAGACGGCGCTGACCGCGGAGGTCAGCATCGTGCACGCGCAGAAGGCCGACCCATACGGCAACTTAATTTATGACAAAAGCGCCCGCAATTTCAATCCGTTCGTCGCGATGGCCGGAGATTACACCATTGCCGAGGTTGACGAAATCGTGCCGCTCGGCGAACTGGACCCGGAATGCATCGTCACCCCGGGGATTTATGTCGATATGGTCATACCGAGTCAAGGAGTGAACTGGACATGGGCGTGGGAGTAGAAGACAGCCGTTACCGGATCGCCCGGCGGGCGGCGCAGGAGATTCAAGACGGGATGCTCGTGAACCTCGGTATCGGGATTCCGACCTTGGTGGCCGATTATGTGCCGCCGGAGATCCAAGTGTTTTTTCACGCGGAGAATGGCATTCTGGGCACCGGTCCGAGCCCGGCCAAGGGGAGCGAAGATCCCGCGCTGTGCAATGCCGGAGGCTTTCCGGTGACTATCGTGCCGGGCGCATCGTATTTCGACAGCGCGACCGCGTTCGGGATCATTCGCCGCGGCTACGTAGATATCACGATTCTGGGCGCGCTCGAAGTGAGCCAGCACGGGGATTTGGCGAACTGGATCGTTCCCGGCAAACGGGTGCCCGGCATGGGCGGAGCGATGGAGCTGGCGCAAAAGTCGCGCAAGGTCATCGTCCTGATGAACCATACCAACAAACAGGGCGAGTCAAAAATATTGAAGCAGTGCTCGCTTCCGTTAACCGCGCCGCGCTGCGTGGACCTGATCATTACCGAAATGGCCGTGATGGAAGTGACGGACGAAGGACTTGTTTTGCGGGAAGTGATGGCCCCCTTCACAGCAGAAGATGTCATCCGGCAGACGGAAGCGGAATTGATCGTTCCGTCCGTGGTGTCCACGATTCAATAAGGGAGGCATCCGTGATGAATGAAGTCGTTATCGCGGCAGGGGTCCGCACGGCGGTCGGAGCCTTCGGCAAGTCGCTGCGGGATATGCCCGTCACCGAACTGGGACGTCAAGTGCTGACGGGCTTGATGGCGAAAACGGCGCTGCCGAAGGAAGAGGTGGGCGAAATTATTTTCGGCCACGGCTATGTGCACGGTGGGGGGCTCAATTCGGCGCGAATCAGCTCGCAGCAGGCGGGCTTCCCGCTGACGGTGCCGGGTCACGTCGTCATCAAAGCATGCGGCTCGGGCCTTAAGGCGATCACAAGCGCGGCGCTGGCGATTGCGGCGGGGCAAGAGGAAGCCGTCATTGCGGGCGGCGTGGAGAGCATGAGCAACGTGCCCTATTTGGTCCGAAACCGCTGGGGCACGAAGTTCGGCCATGTTGCAATGGAGGATGCGCTGCTCGCCGACGGGTTGATCTGCTCGCTTGGGAACGAGCATATGGGCATGACCGCGGAGCGATTAGCCGAACAGTACGGCATTTCACGGGAAGAGCAAGACCGGTTTGCCTTCGAAAGCCACCAGAAGGCGGCTGACGCCGTCCGCAGCGGGCGGTTCAAGGACGAAATCGTACCGCTGGAGCTGCAGGAACGGCAAGGCGTCCGGCTCTTCGACAGGGACGAGTCGCTGCGGGAAGATATCGAGCTGGCGAAGCTCGTCAAGCTGCCCGCCGTCTTCAAACAAGACGGCACCATTACCGCAGGCAACGCTTGCCCGATGAACGACGGCGCAGCCGCCGTGCTGCTGCTGTCCCGGAGCAAAGCGGAGCGGGCGGGCATCCAGCCGCTGCTCAAGGTCAAAGCGTTCGCCAGCGCCGGAGTCGATCCGGGCGTGATGGGCATCGGGCCGGTGCCCGCCGTCCATAAGGCGCTGCACAAGGCCGGGCTGACGCTCGACGACATCGGACTGATCGAGCTGAACGAGGCGTTCGCCGCACAAGCGCTGGCCGTGATCCGCGAGCTGAAGCTGAACCCGGAGCGGGTCAACGTCAACGGCGGCGCGATTGCGCTGGGGCATCCGGTAGGCGCGACCGGAGCGAAGCTGACCGTCACGCTAATGCACGAAATGCTGCGGTCTGGCGTGAAGTATGGCATGGTGACGCTGTGCATGGCCGGAGGCATGGGTATTGCGGTGATCTACGAGAACGTGAGTGAGGCGTAGAAATAAGGAGGAGGAACATGTCAGAGCTCCAAGCACGGATTAAGCAGTGGATGCGCACGAACAGCGAGGAAGGTATGGCCTTCCTGCAGCGGCTGGTGCAGGTGCCAAGCACGCAGGGCCATGAGGCGGCGGCGCAGGCTTTGGTCGCCGAAAAGCTGCGGCAGATGGGCTTAGAGGTGGACGTATGGGAGCTGGATGGGGAAGCTTTGAAGAAGCATCCGTACTTTTGCTCCTCGCGGCAGGATTTCGATAACTGCCCGAATGTGGTCGGCATTCTGCGCGGGTCCGGCGGCGGCAAGTCGATCATCCTGAACGGCCATATCGACGTCGTCCCGGAGGGAGAGCGCGAGCAGTGGTCGGACGATCCTTACAGCGGCGCGATCCGGGACGGCAGGATGTACGGCCGCGGCGTCACGGACATGAAAGGCGGCAACGTCTCCCTGCTGCTGGCGATCCAGACGATTCAAGGGCTGGGCCTCCGGCTGAAAGGCGACGTCATCTTTCAGAGCGTCGTCGAGGAGGAAAGCGGCGGGGCCGGTACGCTCGCGACCGTGATGCGGGGCTACCAGGCCGATGCGGCGATCATCCCGGAGCCGACGAATATGCGTATTTTCCCGAAGCAGCAGGGTTCGATGTGGTTCCGGGTCCAAGTGAAAGGCCGGGCGGCGCACGGCGGTACCCGGTATGAGGGAGTCAGCGCCATCGAGAAAAGCATGCTCGTCATCCGCCACATTCAAGCGCTGGAGGAACGGCGCAACGCCCGGATCACCGATCCGCTGTATCAAAATACGCCGATTCCGATCCCGATTAACATCGGGGTTATCCAAGGCGGCAACTGGCCGTCCTCGGTTCCCGATCTCGTCCGCTTGGAAGGACGGATGGGTGTCTCGCCCGAGGAAACGATCGAGGAAGCGAAGCTGGAGATGGAGCAGTGGCTGGAGCGGCTTGCCGAGCAGGACCCGTGGTTCAAGGAGCACGCTCCCGTCTTGGAATGGTTCGGCGCCCGTTGGATTCCCGGGTCGATGGACATGGAGCATGAGCTGATGCACACCTTGGCGGAGCAGTACTGCAAGGTCGCAGGAGCGGAGCCGGTGATCGAAGCGTCCCCGTGGGGAACCGACGGCGGCCTGCTGACCCAAGCAGGCAAGACGCCTGCTATCGTGTTCGGGCCGGGGGTTACGGAGGTCGCTCATTATCCCAACGAATATATCGAACTGGACAAAGTGACGGAAGCGGCGGAAATCATTGCTTTGACACTCATTCAGTGGTGCGGACTGGACGAAACGAACGGTTAAACCGGCGTTTTTTTACGGTAAGGTAAGGTAAGGGACCTCATCACTCATATGTATTTTAAGCCGAAAGGGGAACAAACCAATGACAGCCCAACGAAAATTCGTATCGGTTGCTGCCGAATTGCCGGGAGCGAAGACAAAAGCGCTTTTGGAGCGGAGACAGCAAACGGTATCCAAGGGAGTAGGTAACAACCATCCTTTGTTTGTCGAGAGAGCGCAGGGGGCGCTGCTGTACGATGTGGATGGCAACGTGTTCCTGGACTTCGTCGGCGCGATCGGCACCATCAACGTGGGCCACAGCCCGGCCGAGGTCGTAGACGCCATCAAGGCGCAGGCGGAAAAATACATTCATACGTGCTTCCATGTCGGAATGTATGAGCCATATGTGGCGTTGGCGGAAAAGCTCGCCGAGATCACCCCAGGCGATTTTGCGAAAAAAACCGTGCTCTTGAACAGCGGCGCGGAGGCGGTTGAGAACGCCGTGAAGATCGCGCGGAAATATACAGGCAGAACGGGCATTGTCTCGTTCACTCGCGGCTTTCACGGCCGGACCCTGCTCGGCATGTCCTTGACCAGCAAAGTGAAGCCGTACAAATACCAAATGGGGCCGTATGCCCCGGCGATTTATAAAGCGCCTTTTCCGTATCCGTACCAACGTCCCGCGTCGATGACCGAAGAAGAGTACGGGGACTTTTGCCTGAAGCAGTTCGAGGACTTCCTGCTGACCGAGGTCGCCCCGGAAGAGCTGGCGGCGGTCATTATGGAGCCGGTGCAGGGCGAGGGAGGCTTCATCGTTCCGCCGAAATCGTTCGTGCAGGGCGTCTTTCAGATTTGCAAGAAGCATGGTATTTTGTTTATTGCCGATGAAATTCAGACCGGCTTCGGGCGAACTGGAGAAATGTTCGCTTCGACGTTGTTCGAGATCGAGCCGGATCTTATCACGCTTTCCAAATCGATCGCCGCAGGTCTTCCGATCAGCGCCGTTGTCGGCAAAGCGGAGATTATGGACGCCCCGAACCCGGGCGAAATCGGCGGAACCTACGGCGGCAGCCCGCTCGGTTGCGCGTCGGCATTGGCGGTCATCGAGATGATGCAGCGTGAAGACCTGCCGGGAAAATCGCGGGTCATCGGCGAGACGATTCGCAATCATTTCCACAAGCTGCAGGATGAGTTTAAAATCATCGGAGACATTCGCGGCTTAGGCGCGATGTGCGCTGTGGAGTTTGTCGATCCGGCGAACGGCAAGCCGGTAAAAGAGTTCGTTGCAGCTTTGCTGCAAGCTTGTTACCGAAAAGGAGTGGTCCTGCTCGGCGCAGGAGTTCACAGCAATATTGTCCGTTTCTTGACCCCGCTGGTCATCACGGAGGAGCAACTGCAAGAAGGGCTCGACATTATCAGCGAAGCTATGGCGGAGCTGAGTGCCGTATCGGCTGGCGCGGGCAAGGCGGACTGATCGTATCGCATAAGGAGGCGGATTCACTTCATGAAAAAGCATGCATTCATCGACGGAACCTGGGTTGAAACGAAAAACTACACCCCGCTGCACTCGCCGTACTCCAAAGAGAAGTTAGCCGAAATCGCTTCGGCCGACCTCGCGGAGACCGAGCTGGCGATCGAAGCAGCAGTCCGCTGCAAGTCGGTCATGCGAAGCATGCCAGCCCACCAACGGGCTCGCATTCTGGAAACCGTGTCCCACCTGCTGGAACAGCGCCGCGAAGAAGCGGCCCGCCTCATCGCGCTGGAAGCCGCTAAGCCGATCAAAGCCGCTTTGATCGAGGTGGACCGCACGATCCAGACGTATAAGCTGGCCGGCGAGGAAGCGAAACGGATTCACGGCGAAACCTTGGCGATGGACGCCGTTCCCGGAGGAGAAGGGCGTTTCGCTTATACCGTAAGAGAGCCGCTGGGCGTGGTCGGGGCGGTCACTCCGTTCAATTTCCCGATGAATCTGGTCGCCCACAAGCTGGGCCCGGCGATTGCCGCGGGCAATACGGTCGTCCTGAAGCCTGCGGGCCAGACGCCGTTATCCGCGTTCTTCATCGCGGAGCTGTTTATGGAAGCCGGGCTTCCCGCCGGCGCTCTGAACGTCGTCACCGGCGCCGGCAGAGTCATCGGCGATAAAATCGTCGAGGACCCCCGCGTCGATGTCATTACGTTCACGGGAAGCCCGTCTGTCGGCAAGAGCATCCGCGCGAAAGCCGGATTGAAGCGGGTCACGCTGGAACTGGGCTCCAACTCCGCGGTTATCGTGGACAGCGACGCCCGGATCGATTCCATTATTGCACGCTGTGTCACAGGCGCTTTCTCGTTCCAGGGCCAAGTCTGCATCTCCTTGCAGCGGGTGTACGTGCTGGAGGACAGGTATGACGAATTTGTCGAGAAATTCGTCGCAGCTGCCAAGCAGCTCAAGCTTGGAGACCCGCTGGATGCCGAGACGGACTTGTCCGCGATGATCTCCGAACGCGAAACGGAGCGGGCCGTGGCATGGATTAAGGAAGCCGAGCAGCAGGGAGCAACTGTTGCAACGGGGGGAACGATGGAAGGCGGGATTCTCTCGCCGACGGTGCTGCTGAACGTCTCTCCTGACGCGCAAGTGTCCTGCAAGGAAGTGTTCGCCCCGATTGTGCTGATCAATAAGGTCCGCTCGGTGGAAGAAGCGGTAGACTGGGTCAACCATTCCGTCTACGGGCTTCAGGCCGGGATTTATACCGATAACCTGCACACGGCCATGAACGCGATCGATAAGCTGCATGTCGGTGGCGTCATGATCAACGACATTCCGACCTTTCGGCTCGATCACATGCCCTACGGCGGCGTGAAAGAAAGCGGCGTCGGACGCGAAGGCGTCAAGTATGCGGTGGAGGAATTGACAGAGCTGAAGCTGGTGGTGTTTAACCGGAGTCGGTAAGGTGGGAAGGAACTAATCAAGATTGCTGTCGATTTGCATCTGCAAGGAATTGTGTATCCTGAGGACGCTACTGATTAGGCTGAAACGCCTATGAGTAGTGTCCTCTTTAGTTATTTTCAAAAGGAGTTGTCAGATCGGGAAGTTTTTTGAGGAAAGATTTCTTTCATTATTCGTAGAATTATCTTTAACACAGCTTAACCAAGTTGAATATGCCACTCTGATAAGTGAAAAATATTATATTTTACACTTATATTGGGATTCCGATTTTTTCTATGATTTCATAAACTTATTTTAAGTTGATTTTACTAAACATGAACATAAAAAACACTATCGGGTCTAGGGTTAGAAAAAAGATTGAAAAAAGAGGTGATACGATATGAACGGATCAAAAATCCGATGGCTACTCCCGGATGACGAATACATTGAAAATCAGGTTAGCAATATAGTAGAGTTTTTGCCGCTTCTTCAAATGGTAAATGCCGTCTCGTACAAAGCCTTGAGCTACAAAGTCGCTCATATTGAATTGATTCTTGACGACGAAATGTACATTTCCGTCGTTCTTGAAGGAGCGGCGAAATAGGATTATCTATAAAAGATAAGGTTAAAACGAAGCGATTATTTGTTTGACTTGTTATCATAGCGCTCGAAAATTTCAAGTAGAACATTCCTTGCCATGTCCAGATCTCGCGAATCACGATTTTTCAATATAGTTAGAATCTCTTTAATCCGGGATTCGTTTTCTGTAAGGTCTTCATACTCCCGAACGTATGAAAAAAGTTGATGTACGCCAACATTCAGAGCTTTTGCTATTTTTTCGAGATTGATCAATGAAATATTTCTCTCTGCTCTCTCCACGAATCCAATGTAACTAGGATTAAACCCGGATTTTTCAGCCAGAGCTTCTTGAGATAACCCTCTCGATTTTCGAATATCTCTGATCCTTGTGCCGACCAACTTGAGAATTTCCGACATCTCTACACCTCTTTCTACTAGAAGTGTAGGTAAATTTTGTTCAAGAAATAACTCATCGTTAGTAAGTAATCTGAATATAAAACTACTATATAGTAAGATTTCGGTGTATAATGACTCCGAGTGATTGGAATTTATTGTTTGTTTGAGGGGCGGAGCTCGAAAGTGAGGTATTTTGGTTAGGAAATCCTTTGTTGGATGTCTGCCAGGAGGGGATCAGAAGTTGGCTCTAAATAATCTATTTGGCTGGTCGAATCTATCCAGCATGCATAACCATCCATTTTATTTGTCGTCAAGTTTGCAATACTGGCATGAAAAATCCCAAAGACACATGGAGATGGCTGTGGCATTCCTACACCATGGAATGTACGAGGAGTGTTTCTCTTTTGTTGGTATGGCAGTGGAAGCTATGCTCAGAGCGTTCTATATTGAGATTAACGGCCAACTTGTACATGCTCAGCCTTCATACGAAATCTTAATAAAAACGCTCCGGTCATACGGCGAGGTGGATTTGGATACGGAGCTATTTTTATATTCTATCCTTGAGCTTGCCAGTCATTACAATAGCTTCATCACAAGTCCGCCGACCGAGGAATGTGTACGAAAGCTTTTACTTAGAATCGATAAAATTTTGCACTATCTATCGGTAAAGATAGGGGACGATCCTAAATGGTCATATCATCGTATTTTGACTTAAACTTCGAGAAGAAGCGGAATCTTGTGAAGACCATGCTAATCCTCCCTATCCTCCAAGATCTGATCAATGATTAATAAGTGTTGTGTAATCCGCTTCTTCCGATAATGCTTGCACCAATTCTGTACGATAGATAACAAAAACAAAGAAGTGACAATAACAGTGATTGGAGCAAAAGACCCAAAAATCGATGAAAATAATTCATTAATGCTGCTTTCATCAGATGACGTGGTAGATCCACTTGATTCCAACTCTTCGTGTGCTGCGCAATCGGACCTTCTAGACGTGACTTGAACATCTCTAATAGAATGGCTTCAATCGTTACGAATAAACAATCGATAATGATTACAATCAGTGTAGTTTGACCCATGGTTGACCTCCGAAAATGGAAGAAGATACATACACTATACGATATAAAGGACTTTGGTTCTAATAATTTTGCATAGATACAGGAAAATGTAAATATCTGTCGAATGTATCTGAAGAGCGGAAAAACCGCTCTTTTTTCTATATCCTCTTATGGAGGCGTCATCATGATAAAGAAGGTCCGTAGCTGGTCTAAAGATAGCAGTATCCTTAACTTGATTGGTAAGAAAAAAGTTGATTGGTCGGTGTTCGAATACGGTTCGCATATTCCTATTGAATTTCATATTGACTTTATCGAAGCGAACGGCAGCGAGAAGATTGAAGTTGGCAAGAGTAAGAGGATACAGCTTATATTCGGGACGCATACATACGATGCTTCGTTATCCAATATTGATCAAAGATCAGCCAATCGAGAGGCGCTACAGCTAAGATACGATTCCAACAAAGAGTTAAAAGCCTTAATGATGAGCACCTTTAAATCGACCTACGATTACATAGCCGCAGCGAGATCCAAGAGCAGTGGAAGCCCAAAAGCAGCATCAAGATCGAGAAGCAATGGAGATAGTCCAAAAGAGCAAATTAAGGTTCCAGATGAACAGGCAGAATACATCGAATTTTATGCGACGGGTGTTCCGTACCGTTATGAAATAAAGTTCATTACTGGAAACACCACACTATTAACCCAACACGATCTCCCGGGCATTTGGTGGGTAAATCAAGGGGCTACACTATCCGCAGGGCAAGCGGAAGGCAATCTATGGGCGCCGCTCAAAGCGAGCAATGGACGCGCCATGTATCACTGGGACACGATGGATGAGGTGAAGGTTGGAGATATCATCCTGCACTATGCCAATGGAGCGTTGAGAAGTGTGAGCCAGGTATTTGAAGCCGCTGTGCGTGCACCTAAGCCAGCATCGTTTCAAAGTAGTGGTGATGGGTGGGAGCAGGAGGGGCGTTTAGTGCGAGTCCAGTACCATGCACTGGAGCCTGCGATCCCTTTGCAGCGATTTTCACAAGCCCTAATTCCTTTGGACATTGATCAAGGTCCGATTCATACAGGAGGGGGCGTAAAGCAGGGGTATTTGTTCCGTTTCACCCTTCAAGCGATGCAAATCATTCAAGCGAGGTCCGCAGATACGGCATGGCCCGATTTTACGAAGCTTTCAAGCGTTATAGATCCGATGAAAGGTGGGGAGCTCGTCGAGATGGAACCTATCCCAGATTCAGATGTCGCAAGTACCGTACAAATCATCCAAACCTATATCCGGCGCAAAGGCTTCCAATTTCCCGACCATCTCATCGAGAACTTCTACCTATCTCTCAAAACGAAGCCGTTCGTTATTCTCGCAGGAGTTTCGGGGACGGGCAAAACGAAGCTGGTCAAGCTGTTCGCCGAGGCGCTTGGAGCAACAAGTACTAATCGCCAGTTCACTTTAATCCCGGTACGGCCGGATTGGAGCGATCCTTCCGATCTGCTTGGCTATAAGGACTTGTCCGGCGCTTTTCGCCCCGGTCGGTTGACGGAGGTGCTGCTGGAAGCGACCAAGCCGAGCAATAGGCACAAGCCTTATTTTATTTGTCTGGACGAAATGAATCTGGCGCGGGTGGAGCATTACTTTAGCGACTTGTTGAGTGTGCTGGAGACGCAGGAATGGCACGACGGCCGTATCATGACGGCTTCGTTAATCGGGAAAGAATCGCTCACGACGGACCAAGATCAGCAGACCTTCGGAAATATGTATTTGCCGGATAACGTGTACCTCGTCGGGACGGTCAATATGGACGAGACCACGCATCCGTTCAGCAAGAAAGTATTGGACCGAGCCAATACGATCGAATTCAACTACATTAACCTGGCTCAGTACCCAGACGAGGCGTTGGCCGACGATGACGAACTGGCGACACAGGTATCCAATAGCTTTTTGCGGAGCGATTATTTGCAACTGGTTGATGTATATGGAGAGTACCGGGACCTCGTACACCGAACGACGGATATGCTGGTGAAGATCAATACCATTCTCGAAGAGATTCATTCCCATGTCGGATTCCGTATTCGGGATGCGATTTGCTTTTATCTGATATACAACGAGCGCTTCCAATTGCTTAGTGAGGACGCTGCACTGGATATGCAGCTTTTGCAAAAGATTTTGCCTCGGATTCAAGGAAGTGGGGGCTCGGTGAAGCGAGCGTTGTTGCAATTGATGGAGGTGGCACTGGATAAGAGCCTGCCAATTCAGAAGATGATGGACGATCCGACGGAACCCAATTTCAAGTGGAATGCCGGATCATCGTCCGAGATCGTGAGATACCCGCAAAGCGCGCGGAAAATAGCCTTTATGTTGCGGAGGTTGGAGGAAGATGGGTTCACCTCATACTGGCTCTCTTAATCAGAACGTGGAGCTTCTACGCGTGGAGACGAATCTGTTCGACCTCTATATCAAAGGCAAACCGTTTCATCCGGCGGTGGAGACGCTACAGCTTCATCGCAATGAGGGGGAGGAATGGGTGAGCGCTCATTTTCATGTAGCCGCTCCGTCCGTGTCGGTAGCTATCGAATCGATGGCTGTCTTTTCCCCGGTAACGAAGGAACTGGTGCCGTGGGGCCAAGGAGATCATGGTTATCCGATCTTTTTCGAGACTCAGTACTATGAGCTGGTCATCGAGAAGAAGCAGGAGGTCGAGCTGACCTTTTACCATGAGAACGTTCATTTACGTGAAGCGGTGAAGCCTCTGGGCAAGAGCCAAAAGATTCTGTCCGGCATTCTCAATTTTCAGAACGAAGTCGGGCATACCGAGCTGGAGCTGCGCGTGCATGGGCAGACTGTGATGCAGCTTCAACTGGAGATTTTTCCGATCAAGATGGATTACAAGCGCGACTACGAGATGATCCTAAAGGACGTGAACGAGCAGATATATAATCTGTCCTTTGACTTCTTGCGGAAGACGTATCACCTGACGGGGCTCAGGGAGACGAAGAATCAGAGCTTGACGGAGTTTTTCACAATCCTCCAGCATGTGTTCACGCAGCTCATACAAGCCGTGGAGCGGATCAAGCAGGCGCCTCATACTCAGCTTCAAGTGGACAAGCGAGTCGTTGACGCGGCGCGAGTGAAGAAAGCGGGCAAAGAAAACGTCGCATTTCTGGTGAAGCGGCCTCATTTGCTCCGTCCGGACGAGCGACTCGGTTTTATTCCTGTTCAAGGGCAGCAGATGGTCCCGAGCCATGTGCTGGAGACAAAGCGGCAGGTACATTACAACACGCCTGAGAATCGGTTCGTGCGTTGGGTGCTGCTGCGCATCCAGCAGAAGCTGAAAGGGCTGAAAAAGCGTCTGTCCGAAAAAGGCCGCGACCGCGATCCACAGTTGTTGACGCGTCTAGAGCTTATGCAGACACAGCTTCAGCGGGTGCTGGCGCATGATTTTCTGAACGTAGGCGACATGACGCATATGTCTGTTTCGCTAGTGCTTCAGATGGCGCCGGGTTACCGGGAGGTATACCGTTATTATCTGATGCTGATGAAGGGTTTGTCGATCCAGAGCGATTTGTTCCGTCTGTCCATGAAGGACTTGGCGAAGCTTTACGAGTACTGGTGCTTCTTGAAAATCCACCATTTGCTGAGCAAAAAGTACGAATTGTTGAACCAGGACATCATTCGCGTGAACCGGACGGGGTTATTTGTGACGCTGGATAAAACGCAGCAAGCGAGGATGGAATACCGCAACCCGAGCAATGGGGAAGTGTTTACGTTGTTCTATAATGCTCTGCCGAGCGGAGATACGAGCCCGACCTTGGCTCAGCGGCCGGACAATGTATTAACTCTTAAGAAGAAGGATGCTGCTGCGGAGTACAAATATATTTTTGACGCGAAATACCGCTTGAACCCGGCTTACGAAGGCACGTCGTATTACAAAAAATACCGGATGCCCGGGCCGGAAGAGGAAGACATCAATACGATGCACCGTTACCGGGACGCCATCGTGTATATGGACAAGCAGGAGCACGAATACGAGCGAAGCATGTTCGGGGCTTATGTGCTGTTTCCGTACCCCGACGAAGAGCGGTTCCAGGAGCATAAGCTGTACAAAAGCATCGAGCTGATTAACGTAGGAGCGTTCCCGTTTTTACCGAATGCAACTTCGTTGATGGAGCGGTTTTTGGATGAAATTATTTTGGACAGCCCGGAAAAAGCCTACGAACGCTCTACGCGGCCGCGGGGAACGAAGCAGTATTACCAAGATCGTCTGGTCGGGAAGAATGTGCTGGTCGGCTCGTTAAGGGAGGTTTCGCAGCTAGAGGTAGCTCGGAAGCATCGCTTTTACCACGTGCCGCTGGAGAATATTTCGGATCATAAAATTTTGAGTCAGATCGAGTATGTCGCCGTTTGTCAGTCTCGGAAGAAGTTCGGATCGGAGGGGGAGACAGGGATTCAATGGTACGGCAAGGTTATGGATTGGAAGGTGCTGCGGCGTAAAGAGATCACCGAGAGGCCGGCGAGACAAGGGACGGAAGAGCAGTTGTACGTAAAGTTCACTGTGGAGGAGTGGCTGCGGCGGGAGAAACCGATTCAGCTTGGCGGACACAGGATTTATAGGTTGCTGTATACGTCGAAGTATTTGTTCGATCGGGCGCTGAACATTGCGGAGCTGAAGTTGGATAGCGCAACGGATTTGAAGGAGTGGCGCGAGAAGCGCAGGCACGGGCAGGTTCACGTGAAGCTGGATAACGAGCATGTGGACTTGGCGCAATCGGTGCTGGGGATGGAGCTTAGGTGAGGGGGAGAGCAGGATGGAACCGGTATCCATCGCTAAGGAAATCCGTTCAAATCCAGATCTTAAACTAATGATGGATCAAAGCATGGAAGCATATAAGCATGGAAAAGCCATAATTACATCCGAGTTTGTAAAACTATTGTCTCCTGCTGATTTTACAAAATGAATTCAACGATTAAGGTAACTGAGGTTCTATGTTATAATGATTTTAACTTTTATTGTAAGGGGCTGCATGAAATGAAATGGTCGGAGGTTTGTAACCATTACCCCAGTCGTTTTGTCCTGGTGGAAGCCCTCAAGGCTGTATCAAACAATTGCGTACGGACAATTGAAGAAATGACGGTTGTGAAAGAATACGATAACCCTATGCAGGCTTGGGAAGGATATAAACACTACCATAAGGAAAATCCCGAACGTGAATTTTATGTATTCCATACCAGTAAACAGGAAATTGAAGTTATCAAGGAATACTTTACAGGGATTCGTAGATCATGATGAGACTTAGACTGGAACATGGTCTTCCGTTGGTTTCATTTTCATGCACATGTCAAGAGAAGACCATTGAAATGAGCAATGTTTCGTTTGATACAGGATGTGCTTCCACCATATTTGATACGGATTTATTGGCAAAGATCGGACTATACCTTGATATGATCAATGGAACTGCCAAACGGATGTATGGTGTTGGCGGTGCGAGTGAGTTATGCTATGGACAAATTGTGGAAAGCTTACAAATTGGAAACATCATGTTACCATCTTTTAAAGTCCAGTTGGGTATGACAAGAGAACCCTATGGTTTTGATGGAATCCTGAGTATAGATTTCATGACAGCGGTTGGGCTTAAGGTTGACTTCAAAACTATGAATATCGAGCATTCATAAACAAACCCTATCTTAATGGATGGGGTTTTCTCTGTTTTGTTCATCAGTAAAAAATGGATATTTATGTATTTACTGTGTTACAATGTTTAATAGACTTCTCATTGTTTTTAGCACTGTATTATACGGAGGGAACATGGAAGAACTTGAAAACAAGCTTGCGCTCGCACTACAAGAAATTGAACGACTCAGGCTTGAAAATCAGCAGCTCAAGCAAAAATTACAGTTGTTTGCAACGGAAGAACGATTACAAAATTTAAGCGCTACAAATACCATACCCGAGTTCCCTCCATCCGATGTAGTCCAAGAACCTGTGCCTGTTCGTTCCCATAAAAATGAAAAAGGGAGCGTTCATAATTACTCTACGCCCGACGAGAAGATTGCTTTGTTCCGCAGTCTGTTCCGTGGACGGGAAGATGTGTACCCGGTCAGATGGGAAAGCAAGAACGGAAAGTCAGGCTATTCTCCAGCCTGCCAACGTGAGTGGTCCGTGGTTTGCAAAAAGCCGCAAATCAAATGCTCGGAATGCTCTCATCGGGAGTTCCTGCCTGTAACGGATGAGGTGGTCGCAGGACACTTGGATGCCAAGGTAAATCGAATCATCGGGGTGTACCCGATGCTTACAGATGAAACCTGCTGGTTTCTGGCAATCGATTTTGACAAACAAAATTGGCAGCAGGATGCCAGCGCAGTGATGAAAACATGCAGAGAAATGAACGTCCCGGCCGCTTTGGAAAGGTCTCGTTCTGGGAATGGAGGCCATGTATGGATTTTTTTCGAGCAGCCGACTGAAGCAAGCCTTGCTAGAAAGCTCGGCTGTGCTCTCTTGACTAAAACCATGGAGAGAAGACATCAGCTCGGTTTGGGATCGTATGATCGCTTGTTTCCGAATCAGGATACATTACCCAAAGGCGGCTTTGGCAATTTGATCGCTTTGCCGTTGCAAGGAGCTCCTCGTAAGGAAGGTAACAGTGTCTTTGTAGATGAATACTTCCTGCCATATGAGGATCAGTGGAGCTTTCTATCTACACTGCCTAGGATGACCTTAGCCGAAGTTGAAAAAGTGGTTCGGGAAGCTGCGCACAATGAGGCCTTGCTGAATGTCGGTCATTGGGGTGAAGATAATGATGAGGCCAAGCCTTGGGATCAAGCTGCGTTTTCATCTGATGATCGAGAGCAATTCGAGTTACCCCCAACCGTCAAAATTGTGCTAGCCAATATGATATATATCGAGAAAAATGGTTTGCCAGTCAAGATGTTGAACCACCTTCAGCGATTAGCTGCTTTTCAGAATCCCGATTTTTATAAAACACAGGCCATGCGCTTACCGACTTACGGGAAGCCGCGTGTTATCGGTTGCTCGGAGGATTTTCCTAACCATATTGCGCTTCCGAGAGGATTGTATCAAAAGGTTATTCATCTGTTTAATCGACATCAAGTCGAACTGTTGATCACCGACGAGCGTAATACGGGAAAGCATGTTGATGTGGTTTTTCTCGGAAAACTTTCCATGCTGCAAGATACCGCGGCAAGATCGATCTTGGCTCATGATACAGGAATTCTTTCGGCTACGACTGCTTTTGGAAAAACGGTAGTAGCCGCTTCCATCATTGCTTCTAGACAGGTAAATACGCTGATTCTTGTCCATAGGCGGGAATTGATGGATCAATGGAAGGAGAGACTCAGCACTTTTTTGAATCTGAGCCCCAAGGATATTGGAGTCATCGGCGGCGGGAAGGAAAAGCGCACTGGCTGTGTCGATATCGCTATTATCCAGAGTTTGAATCACAAGGGACAGATCAAAGACTATCTGGCTGAGTATGGTCAGATTATTGTAGATGAGTGTCATCATGTTTCTGCTTTCAGTTTTGAGCAAGTTCTAAAAAAGGCAAAGGCGAAGTATGTCGTTGGACTGACGGCTACGCCAGCCCGTCAGGATGGTCACGAACCAATTGTGTTGATGCAGTGTGGCCCGATTCGAATCAAAATTGATCCGAAGTCACAAGCGCTAGCTCGCGGAATGGAGCACAAAGTAATCCCGAGATATACAACCTTCAAAATTCCTGGTGAATCAGGGCATTTGAAAATACAAGATATCTATCAGATGCTCATCGATGACGAAAGCAGAAATGAATTAATTTTTGATGATTTGCTCAAATGTTTGGACCAAGGAAGGTCTCCTATCTTGCTCACGGAGCGAACGGCTCATGTCGAATATTTTGAAAATCGATTGAAAAAGTTTGCCAAAAACGTGATTGTGTTGCGTGGTGGAATGGGCAAAAAACAGCGGGAAGCACTTCGTGAGAAGATTGCGAGTATTGGGGATTCAGAGGAAAGGGTATTTATAGCAACTGGAAAATTGATCGGTGAAGGCTTTGATGATGCGAGGCTGGATACTTTATTTCTCGTCCACCCGATCTCTTGGAAAGGAACGCTCCAGCAATATGCGGGACGATTGCATCGTTCACATAGTAATAAAAAGGATGTACAAATCTACGATTATGTCGATCTTCAGGTGCCACTACTGATGAGTATGTATAAGAAAAGGATTAAAGGTTATCGAACAATGGGGTACAGCGGTATGGAACTGTAGGGTTATTAAAAAAACTTCCTCCACATGAAAGGGAAGGCCTAGCTTCCGCTAAGTCCTTCCCTCCCCGAGGTCTTTAACCCATAGATTCATATCCTCGAATTTATCGTAAATCTCGACGCTTTTCGTCAGCCGGCCGTAGTAACGGTACCCCATCTGCCCGAGGGCGGCATTCATGCCGAACGAAAGGGCTCTCGCCAGTGAATAGGCGCAATAGATGTTCCTGCTGCGCAATTCCTCCTCCAAAGCATAAATGATCACTCTCATGAGTCCCAGCTTGCGGTAAGCGGGGAGCGTAGCACAATCCGTAATTTCCGCATTGCGGTACGCTTCGTTGATTTCCGCCGAGGCGGCGCTGATCAGCAGGCCTGCTTGTTTCACGATATAAAAGACGGTGCCCTCCCGAATGACCTTTCCGACATACCAAGTCTGGCTCATAGGTGTTGGGTACGTTTGAAATACTTGGCCGTACAAAGCGGCAAGTGCCTCGGCATCTTCCGGCTCGGCGATGCGCAGCGTACAGTCTGCGGGGACCTGCGGGTATTCCGGCTTCAAGGGGAGCTGAAGCACTTGCCCCAGAATGTGATCTTCCTCGATCCAGTAATCGCTGGTCCGGCGCTCCAGATCGAAGTAGACGGCCATACAATAGGCGTCGCTGCCAAGAAAGTAGCCTTTATAGATCCCTTCTAGCATGCAGCCTTTGGATAAAAAGGCTGGCCAATCTTCTTCGCGCGACTTGACGAAGGCTTTGGTTAACGCATGCTGGCTGGCAAGCTCGCACATACGCCCGTAAATAGCATCAATATTTCCCCGGTAATCGTCTATCCGTATCCTTTTGTTAAAAAAATCGAGGCAGACATGCATCTCGTAATCGCGTCCCTGCTCGACTTGATTGGTATAGTAAGCTTGTTCTTCCAGCATTTTTTTCCTCCTCCAAGCTTTCCGTAGGAAAGCTACTTCGTAAGCGTATACAGAGCTTTTCGTAGAAAAGCTGACTTCGTAAGCATAGGCTTAGCTTTCCGTAGGAAAACTGATTCGTAAATCCATCTCACCCGAGCGGTCCATCCCTAAGTTTAAAGCAAAAACAGAGCTAATGCGAGAGGGGATCACGTCTATTCTCCCGGCGGACAAAAAGTTTTGCTGCAAAATGATGGCGAAGTGCAAAATATTTTGCGGCATTGTATGCTTTTCACCCGGTCCATAAGGTTATTTCGTTCCTAGTCCTAAGTTGGCATCAACTTTGCTTATATACAATATGGTAAAAATAATAACAACCTGGAGAGGGGAGAGAAGGAACGATGAAATGTATGTGGTGCGATGCGGAACCGATCCGCGAGAGCGTAAAAGATTGCTATTGGGTGGCGCCGGACGGGAAAACGGCGGTGCAGATTCTGGAAGCTCCGGCGTTGGATTGTCCTAACTGCGGACAATACGTTACCGAAAACATGTCGCAGCGAATCGAAGAGGCGCTTTATTTGAACGATTTCTCCGCGCTGGGAAGTAAGTTCCGTTACGAAGAGCTGATGAACGCGCCGCGAATCAACAAATTTTCAAGCAAGGGTTAAATAGGAACGTACTTGCTGCCCACGCAGCCCGAATAAAGCCCTCGACGCTCCCTGGTGGAATGCGCGAGGGCTGATTCGCTTGCCCGGACGTTTTGCGCCAGAGGTCGACCGCCCGCTGTACTACAACAAAACGCGCTCCGAGAGAGGCTTACGTTGGTAAAACTCCCGGTGGCCTTCGGAAAAAACGCCCAGCAGACTGGCCCCCGCACAGCCCTTACACCATGTCGGAATCCTTGCACGGCGCCCCACCCGCCAAGTACCCCAGCGGGGGAGCCGCCCAAGCTCCCCCTATCACCAACGCCTCAAGATTCCGCGTTCGAAGCATTCTCCTTTTGCTTCACCGCTTTGATCAGCTTTTCCTTCATTTCATCCCGCTTTTGCCGGCGGTCTTTCAGCGAGGTGTGCTCGGAAGCTTCTTCATACGATTTTCTGCGACCGATGCGGTGCAAGTTTTCCGGCACCAGGTTGAATTTTTCATCCTTTATGAGGGCAATAATTCCGGTGCTTGCTGGTGCTTGCTGGATGCCGTAAATTTCGTTGAAATATTCATCGGCGCGGCCCGGGACATAATTTTTCGGCTCCGGGTACCCGACGATAACGCCTTCATAGTTGCGCAGGATGACTTTATCCTGGCTTTGCGAGATCAAATAGTTCGGCTGCAGCGCGATTTTTCCGCCGCCTCCGGGGGCGTCGACGACGAAGGTCGGGACGGCATAGCCCGAAGTATGGCCGCGCAGCGCCTCGATAATCTCCAGCCCTTTGGACACGGGCGCCCGGAAATGGCCGATGCCTTCGGACAAATCGCATTGGTAAATATAGTAGGGGCGGACGCGGATTTTGACCAGGTCGTGCATGAGCTTTTTCATAATATGCGTGCTGTCGTTAATGCCCGCCAGAATGACCGCCTGATTCCCCAGCGGAACGCCCGCGTTGGCCAGCATTTCGCAAGCCTGCTTCGCCTCGGTCGTAATTTCCAAGGGATGATTGAAATGTGTGTTCAGCCATACCGGATGGTACTTTTTCAGGATGTTGCACAGGTTTTCCGTAATGCGCTGCGGGAAGACGACCGGAGCCCGCGTACCGATCCGGATAATCTCGACGTGGGGGATCGCTCGCAAATTTTTCAATATATATTCCACAATGTTGTCGTTGATGAGCAAACCGTCGCCCCCGGACAGGAGTACGTCGCGGACTTCCGGCGTACGGCGGATATAGTCGATGGCGTCGTCTAGCTGCTTCTTAGGCACCCCCATGCCCACTTGGCCCGAGAAGCGGCGGCGTGTACAGTAACGGCAGTACATCGAGCATTGGTTGGTCACCAGAAACAGCACCCGGTCCGGGTAACGGTGGGTTAAGCCCGGCGTCGGGGAATCTTCGTCCTCGTGGAGCGGGTCCTCCAGATCGTATTTCGTCTTCAGCAGCTCGGCGGAGATCGGAACCGACTGCAAGCGGATCGGGCAGCGGGGATCGTCCGGGTGCATAAGCGAAGCGTAATACGGCGTTATATTCAATGGAATCGTTTGCGTCGAAATGCGCACGCCTTCCTCTTCCTCGGGAGTCAAATTCACGACCTGCTTCAACTCGTCCAAGGTGCGGATTGTGTGCGTCAACTGCCACAGCCAATCGTTCCACTGTTCCTCCGTCACGTCTTTCCACAGTTCGACGTCTTTCCAGTGCCGTTTGCTGCTGAGAGGGGGAACGTTTGCTTTGCTTTGCGGGTCCATCATCGGTACGCTCATCGCGAACACCTCCATTAATCGTTTTCGCTAATTTAATAAGCAAAAACCGTGCCAATATTGGGAGGTGCTGGGCCCATGCCGATCTGGAAAAAGATAACTCGCGCTACGGCTTCCTCGCGATTCCGTACCGGTTCAGCTTGTACTGCAAGGCCTGCCGCTTGATCCCCAAGGCTTGCGCGGCAAGGCTGATGTTGTAGCCGTGATGCTTGAGTGCGTCGACGATCGCATCCCGCTCCATCTGCTTCATCCGGTCGGTTAACTTCCCCGCCGGGAACGCGGTGAGGTCCGGCTTCCGCAGAGAGGGGACCGGCACGGGACTGGGAGTCTCCCTCAGATTCGTAGGCAGATGATGCTCCTCAAGGATCTCCTCTTCCGGCTCGATCATATTGAAGGCAGATTCGATGGCATGCCCCAATTCGCGAACGTTGCCGGGCCAGACGTAAGCCATGAATTGCCGCATGGCGGAAGGAGCCAGTCCCGTAATTTTCATGCCGAACATCGGATTGAACTTCTCGATAAAATGCTGCGCAAGCAGCAGAATATCCTCTTGCCTTCGCAGCAGCGAGGGAAGCTGGAGGTTGACGACATTGAGCCGGAAAAAGAGGTCGTGCCGCAAAATGCCTTTGTCCAGCGCTTCCTGCGGGTCCATGTTCATCGCTGCGACGATTCTGACGTTCACCTGCTGCTCCGTCGTCCCCCCGATTCGCCGCACGATGCCGTCCTGCAGCACCCGCAGCAGCTTGGCCTGAAGCAGCAGATCCAAGCTGTTGATCTCGTCCAGAAACAGCGTACCGCCGCTGGCCTGCTCGAACAAGCCCGCACGGTCCACCGCTCCGGTGAACGCGCCTCGGGTCGTTCCGAACATGATGCCCTCCATCAGGTCGCCGGGCACGGCGGCGCAGTTCTGTGCGATGAACGGATGATTGCGGCGAACGCTCGCATTGTGCATGCTCTGGGCAAACAACTCCTTACCCGTGCCCGTAGCCCCGCAGATGAAGACGGGGGAGCTGGAGCGGGACGCTTTTTTGGCTATAGAAACCGCTTCCAGAAACGCCGGGCTTTGCCCGATCAGATCGCTGAAATGATAGCGGGCCGTGCCCGTCTTTTTGCCGTCCTTCTGCTTGGCTTGGTATAGCTGGTGGCGCAGGTCCAGAATTTGGTCGTGAAGCTGAACGATGCTGGTAATGTCCTTGGCGACCTCCAAAGCTCCCGTGAGCTTGTTGTTATCGAAGAGCGGATACGTGCGGTTGATGGTCGTAATGCGTTTGCCCGTGACGTTGACGTAGGTCTGTATTTTTTCGGGCACCTCTTGTCCGGTCTGCAGCACCTTGGCCAGCGTGCTCGTTTCGTGGGTTAAGGAAGGGTAGACGTGAAAAATATTTTTATGCAGCACCTGCTTCCGCGCAAGGCCGTCGATCTCCGCCATTTTGTCGTTATAAAAGACAGTCGTGCCTTCCCGGTTCACCAGATGGACGCCCACGTCGACCATATTTAATATTTTCTCGAAATATTGGGACCCGAATTCGTTCGGATCGGACATCAGGATCACCGCCTCCAGAAGAATCTCTCACCTAAAACCATATGGCATGTCGAATAAGAAAAGAACACCGGCCTCCTCGTGCGAATAAGGTACGGAACCATTCTACTTGATAAACACAATTTAGGCAAAATTTTGAATAGTTAGAAGGGTCATTGACGCAGGGAATTTTGCACTCGCGAAAAGCTTGGCGAAAAAATACGTGCGCCACCGAGAACCAAAGGGAGATCGCGAGGACTCTAATGGGGTGTATTGAATATGCGGGAGAGGAAGATGTACGCCACAACGGTTGCGCGGTGCACGTGCCGCAGAAGGCTTTTGCAGCAAGGCATATTCGTACGTGTAGGAGTGCGCCCGCTGAATAAGGAACTGTCGGTTCGTCTGACGACGTACACGATGCCGCAAATCGAAGTTTATAAGGAACTGGAAATGCGAATACCGATTCGTTGATGTGTTTAAAGCCGTGCGGCCCTTTGATTTAAGGGCATGCACGGCTTTTCCGTTTTACAGCGAATCGAAATAAACGACGGCGGCGAGGAGCAGGTTGGGGAATCCGATTATAAAACAATACGTTGCCCATTTCCGTCTGGCTTCTCTGTTATGGGTGTGGCTGATCCAATTATCCAATTAGCACTTTCTCATTTGAGTTTACTTTTATACGCATAAATTTTCCATAGCTCCTCGATCGGCACGACGGATCTGGCACGATCGGTAACAGGCCCGCCGTCCGCCCACAAGAACGGATAAATCGACACTCCCTGGTTTCCATCGATATGCCGAATCTCTTCCGCCCAGCCTTCCCAACGAAAAGTCTCATAAAACTTCTGCACATCGCCAAAGCAAGCCCAATATAAAAAATCCGAAAAACCCATATCCAGACTTTCCCACTCCAATGTATCGGGCGCGAAATAAAACACATCTCCCGGTTTGCCCTCGAAGGCTCCGCCGTTCAGCGCGAAAAAGCCGCCTACTACGTCGTCGGCAATTAAGAACGATGAAGGAAGTCTTGAGCTTTTTCCATCGGCGCCGATTTCATTCCACGTGATCAAATTCCTCGGCAGCCGACGACTGCCGGAGCCTAAGATGCGCAGCCAGCCGTTCTCGATGAAGATGCCGCCGGTATAATACGCAACTGTACCCAATACGGACCTGGTCGTAATTTGCAGTTGATGCAATACCTCTCTGGCTTCGTGCGGATTCGCCGGTAAAATTTCGACGGTATTGGCGGCTTTGGAAACCCAATCCTGCACTTCTAGCCACGTGGATTCCGATTCGTCAATGAGTTCATCCAACGATTTCATTGTATAGCACCTCATTTGATGTAAAGATCGAATTAACTTCGCCAAGAGTCAAATCCCGACATGCTTAAAGGAATGACGCTAGCGGCCGTTATTTTGTTGCCGTGGTCAATAAAAAAATTTCACAATTTGGAGTTAACCAAAGTTAATATCCTTAGCAAGCCGTTCGGTCCATTTGAGTTTGCCGACATAACCGATTCTTTTGCTTTCCCACATACTATAGAAGTCTTCGCCACCAAGCCTTTGTCAAACCGGGTATACTTTACCTTGCGCTCGTCAAGAAGCTTGAAGGTTTGCTGCAGGAAGTCGGTGGCGTTGGTGGAGGAGTGAAATAGAGTTGTGCGTTTTGCCGCCGGAGAGGCTGCTCATCGCTTGCGCCAGCTTGATTTTTTCGAGATAGGCCAGAAGGATTTTGACGCCTTCGAAGCTTGTTGCGTTTTGCAGTGAAAATTCGCTCTTGATTTTACTGATCGATGTGATAGACTTCACCTAAAAGGTGCTCCTCTCTTTGGCTGATGTTGTATCGACAAACACCACTCTACCAAAGATTCGGAGCCCTTTTCATGTTTTCAAAGAGTCGTACTTTCGAAATTCGGGATTAATTCTTAACTCAAACTTCGCAGAGTAAAATTGGCCATGGACCCTTGATAAATAAAGCTGCATCAGGATAAAGATCTATCCCTTGCAAAAATAGAAAAACACCGCTTTTGTTTGGTATAGTGATTGTGTCGAGCAACCCATACCATACAGAAGAGGTGTCCTCTATATGATAAAGCAAAAAGAGTCGTGCAATCAACTACCAAAAGAAATTAAACCGGCTTTCCAAGAATTGAACGTCCTCAAGCATTTAAAAGACGCAAAAATCAACAAGAAATTTGGATTTACGGCGGCATACCTTTTTCAGCTTGTTTTCGTGCTTTTGTTTCATCAG
>NZ_FMTT01000028.1 GCF_900100345.1 Paenibacillus tianmuensis
TGACTGCACGGTGGCGGTTGAAGTCCTCTCTGGCGTCACACTGTCCGGAAGCGTTGTTTTAGCCGATAAAGCCTACGGCACCCATGACATTCGAACGTATATCGAATCCCAAGACGCAACGTTCTGCATCCCTCCAAAATCGATTACGGCAAATCCTTGGGAATGCGACTTTTACCAGTATAAAGAACGGCATGTTGTGGAATGTTTTTTCAACAAACTCAAACAATTCCGTGGGATCGCAACACGCTACGATAAACTTTCTCGAAACTTTTTGAGCTTTGCTTTTTTGGCTTCTGCCATGATTTTGTTGAAGTAGTTCCACTATGATGAGTTTTCAGACACGCCCTAAGCTGCAATGAGCATTTTCCAGTTAACTTACGAAAGCAATCGTACTTTGATAACTTGTATGAAAATTTGTTCTGAGTGGGATCAAAAGTCAAAATTTTCAACTCCTTAATCACCTATTCTTTATATAAATATCATTACTTATTGCGAACCATCAATATTACACATTTGATATGTGCATACCTAGCATCTAAGCTACCCTACTGTCATTATTAGCGTTTCTGCTTCGACCTTTACTTCCACTCTCCGCTTTACCACTATTTGTGATACGGTTCACCATGCATAATCTTAAACGCGCAATAAACCCTTTGTCCCAGAAGCCTGTTAAATCATGAAATTCTGGCAACTCCTTGTTTAAAACAAATTTCTACTAAATCTTTCACCCCGTACTCATTTGGGTTTTATCATACGTACCTTAATGCTTACTATAATCCAATAAAAATAAACTACAACAACTCCAGCCCCTAAAAGGTGTTGGATTCTCTTTACGCAAACTCCTTATTCCCTCTTACCCTGCTTCCGATAAGCAGTAAATTCAATATACTCACGGATAAACGCCTTTTCATCCTCCGAAAGCTCATGAACGGAGCCGACCGATTGGAGCTTTTTTCCCAACGAGTCGCCCTCTTTTGCGGGTCTGTCTTTACCAGTAACCAACCAATCCAAAGTGACTTTAAAATACTCCGCAACTCTAACCAGCTTATGGATGTTGGGTGTGGACCGTTCACTTTTCCAATCCCCCATATTGCCCGAGCTAATTCCCATTTCCTTCAGAAAATCACTTTTGGGAATGTTGTTGGCTTCAATCAAGTATTCAATACGTTCGACAATTTCTTTTGAGGACACGAATTTTTCCATAGATACACCCTTTTTTATAACAATCGACTCGTAAATACGAAAAAATATATTTACATTCTCGTAAATACGAGTATAATTGGAAATGTTCAGTCTTTTTCTCTCCCAATTATACCACATCTAGGTTGACTTATTAACGTGCGGGGAGGCAGCGACAAAGAAGGCCTTATAACCCCAGCCTTAGTCACAAAATCATTGAAGTAAGCGCCACCTAGACTTTAAGATACGTGACGTAATTACGAGCATCAACGCATCAGTAGCCTTTAATTCTTTTCACAGGATACAAACTGCTAACTACAATTTTCATTAGAAAGGTTGCTTGGAAAAATGAGTTTACCCACCATACTCACTCAAGGCCAAACGCGATGAAACGGCTCAACGTGATCAGCTTACGCATGGTTCGCGAATCGACATTCCCCTATAAAACCGACAAAATCCGTTGCCCCGAGGATGCGTATAAACTTGTGACCGAGTACCTAAGCGACGTCGACCGCGAATACTGTCTGCTCATCTGCCTAAGCATCAGAAACACAATAACCGCGCTCGAAGTCGTCTCCATCGGAACCCTCGATGCGGCACTCGTCACGCCGAGGGAAGTGTTCAAATCCGCCATATTGAGCAACAGCGCCAGCATTATTCTGGCCCATGCCCACCCGAGCGGAGACACGACACCGTCGCAGGAAGACTTAGAGCTGACCGAACGAGTGAAAAACGCCGGAGAAATCCTCGGCATCGAGCTGCTGGACCATATTATCGTCGCGGACGGAAAGCATTTCAGCCTACGGGAAAACGGGCTCATGTAGCCCGCGCCCCCACAAAAAGAAAACCCGCACCGGAACGAACCCCCGATGCGAGCCTTCAAGCCTGCCTGCCTTACCGCACAACCGCCGACCCCAAAATACCCTTAATAATCTCCACATTCACTTGCATATGCTCGGGTTCCAGCATCCGTTCGTGTCCCCCGACGCCCTGATAATACGCCACCCGGCCCGAAGTAGCCCCTTGCCAATTCCGGTACTGTTGATCGGCCTCATCCTTCGGCGGATGGTGAAGCTCGTCCTCCAGCTGCGAGGAATGAACGACATGCAGGTCCGCTTGGATCGTTCCGATATTATCCAGCAAATAAATATAGAAGAAATATTGTTTCAAGCGCTCCAGATCTTGTTCGTTGATGCGAAAATTTTTATAGAACTCGCGAATCGCGGGAGTGGCGATAAACCTCTCCCACATCTCTTGCAACGTGTCATCGGTCACGGGCTCGGTCCTCCGATAAGCGTCCAGCATAATGACATCGGATACGCGGTACCCAGCCGCCTCCATCGCTTTGGTCACCTCGAACGCCAGATTCCCTCCGGCGGAGTAGCCCAGGAACGTATAATCACCCTCCCTCTGCGCAGCGGAGATCAGCTTCACATAGCGCTCCATCCGGTCAGGATGATCGATGTAATCCAACGCATAGATCGTGCAGTCGTCCATCTGCTTGGCGAACTCATAATACGCGATCCCAAGACCGCCCATCGGCGCGAAGCAGAAAAGCGTTTTGCGCCGATCCTTTTTGTTCAACCGTACGATAGGCAGAGGCTCCGCCTTGCTGTTATCCATCAAAAAGGCGGCCATCCCCCGGATCGTGGACGACTCCAAAATGACGTGCAGCGGAAGCTCAGCCCGATAGTCATGCTGTACCCGCGACACGAGAAGCATCGCATGGAGCGAGCTGCCGCCCGCTTCGAAGAAATCGTCCGTGACGCCGATCTCCGGCCTCTCCAAAATCTCCCCGCACACGACCGCCAGCCGATGCTCCCACGGATTGCTCGGGACGGCCTGCGCCTGCGCCTCCAACGATTCCCGAGCCGTCACGTCGGGCTGTGGCAGCGCCCCGCGGTCGATTTTGCCATTGGACGACAGCGGCATCTCGCTGAGCTCCGTATAATGAGACGGCGCCATGAATGCCGGCAATCGCGCCGCGACAAACGCCTTAAGCTCTTCCGCAGAGACCGGGGCTGCGGAAACGTAATAGGCGCACAGCACGGTATCGCCGCTCGCCCCATCCCAGGCTGTCACCGCCGCGTCGTTCAGCCGCTCATGGCTCCGAAGCACGCTTTCGATCTCTCCGAGCTCGATGCGGTACCCCCGGATTTTGACCTGCTCGTCTTTTCTTCCCATATACTCCAGCCGCCCATCCGGCAGCCAACGGGCGAGGTCTCCGGAACGGTACATGCGCTCCCCGGGATAGAACGGATCGTCCGTGAACGACTCGGCTGTCCGCTCCGGGAGATTCAGATAGCCTCTCGCCAGACCCCTGCCCGAAATCCACAGCTCGCCCTTCATGCCAACCGGGACCAAGCCGTGGTCGTCGTTCAATACATAGACGCGGGTGTTGGGCAACGGCTTGCCGATAGATAAAGGGCGGTCCGGCACGACGTTCCGTTCCAGCGTCGTCACGATGCTGTTCTCCGTCGGACCGTATTCGTCTACCAGTTCGATATGCGGAAACCGCTCCCTGCTCCGCTTCACCAGCTTGGCGGGCAGCCGCTCCCCGCCCAACGTCGCCACCCGCAAGGAACGGGCGTCCTCCTCGCCGAGACATTCGACCAGCGCCGTATACACACTGGGCACGCAGTCGAGATGCGTCACCTGCCGGTCGCGAATATGGTCGCGGAGCGCCAGCGGATTCCGCGCTTCCCCATCCGTGGTCAGCACCACCGTCGAGCCCGACAGCAGCGGGGTAAACAAGCAGGACAGGAAGGCGTCGAACGCATACGAGTACAATTGAAGCACCCGGGCCGTCCCGTCGAACGGGTACTCCGCCCGGCGGCCTATAACCGTATTGACTGCCCCCTGATGCTCGATTAAGACGCCTTTCGGCTTTCCGGTCGTCCCGGAGGTGTAGATCACATAAGCCAGATGGCGGCTGTCGCTGAGCTCAGGCGGCTCTTCCCGGTCGGCGCGGTAAAGCTCCGGGTCCCTGAGATTGATGCATTCCCCGGCAAAAGAAATCTCCCCCAGCGGCAAAGTCGTCAGCAGCAGCTTCATGCCGCTGTCGGCGATCATATAGGCTTGCCGGTCGGCCGGATAGTCCGGCGGGATCGGGACGAAGGCCGCGCCCGCTTTCAGGATGCCAAGCATGCCTGCGATCATCTCCACGGAACGTTCCGCGCGCAGGCCGATGCGGTCGTCAGGCTGTACCCCTCTGCTCCGCAGCATATGGGCCAGTTGATTGGAACGCTCGTGCAGCTCGCGGTACGTCAGCGTGTGAGTCCCGCAGATCAAGGCCGGGTGATCCGGCGTCTTGCGGACCTGATCCGCGAAGCAGGCATGAAGCGTCCGATCCGCCTGCTCGTACCGGACCGACTGGAAAAAGCTCCCAAGCAGCTTCCGCTTATCCCCATGCGTCAGCACTTCGATCCGGCCGATGGAAATGTTTTCGTCCGCCATAATCTGATCCAGCACAACGATGAATTGCTCCTTGAGCTGCTCCATCAGCCACGGCTCATACAACGACGCGTTGAAGTTAAACTTCACGGCGGATTCCTGCGGATAGACGTAGACATTGAATTGCTGCGTCTCCTCTTTCGCGCAAAAATCCGCGAACTCGAAGCCTAAGCCGTCCTTCGACTCGACATTGTCCACGTACCTCCGGTCGAGGGGGAAATTTTCGAAGATCATCAAATGATCCAGCAGACGATGCTTCACATCGGTCGCCTGATTCATCTCCTGCAGGGGGACAAAATCGTACGCCTTCGACTCCAGCGATTGCCGCTGCACCTGCTTGAGGCATTCGGCAAAGGTCTGCCCGGGCTGCAGCCGGATACGGACAGGGATCGTATTGAGGAAGAGCCCCACCATCTCTTCGATCCCCTTCACCTCGGCAGGCCTTCCCGACACGACGGAGCCGAACACGACATCGTCGCTCTGCATGTACTGCCGGAGCACAATTGCCCATGCCGCCTGAAACACGGAATTGATCGTCGCCTGACACGCTCCGGCGAGACGCTGCAACCGGTCCAGCCGGGCTGGACCCAGCTCCGCATCGATGCTCATAAGCACAGGCTTAACGGCTGGCTTGCCTGCAGAGCCCGAAGAGGAAGTGTGGGCCTGCTTGATCACAGGAAAGCCGCCCCGGGACCGCTCCAATCCGGCCAAAACCTTTTGCCAATATGCGATCCCCGCTTCCTTATCTTGTCTCTCCAGCCACTCCAGATAATGGCTGTAAGGGGATGCTTCCACGGTCACAGGCTCCCGCTTGTCTTGCAGCAGGCGGTAATTGTCCAGCAGCTCCCGGAACACCCGGCCGAACGACCAGCCGTCCAAAATAATATGGTGATTGCACCAGATCCAGCGGTACTCTTGCGGACTTGTCCGAAACACGGCCATTCGGACGAGAAGTTCTTTGGCGAGGTCGAAGCCCTGCGCTTTGTTGGCCTGCTTCCACTGGCGCAGATACGCCTCCTGCGATTCCTTCCCCTGCTCCGATACGTCTTCGAAGTGCAGGCGGAACTTCCGTTCCTTCATCACCACCTGCAACGGACGCGGCAAATTCTCGTGGACGAATACCGTTCTCAGGATATCGTAGCGCTTCACGAGGGCATTCATGCTTTGCTCCAGCAGGGAAACGTCGAGCTCTCCTCGCAGCACCGCCTCGATCTGTACAAAAGACAGCCGGGACTCCTTATCCGAGAGCCAGAAATAATACATCCCTTCTTGCGAAGGAGCCAGCGGGTAGATTTTTTTGATTTTGTCCTTTGGATTCATAGGCAGTTCCTCCTGTAGCGCCGCAGCCGGAGAGGCTACTCGATCGTATCGACCAGATCGTGCAGCTGATCCAGCTCTTGCAGCGTCAGCCGGTTATAGCCCAAGTCGCTGGGCGTGGCTTCGGCGGCGGTTTGTTCCCCGCAGTGGCGGATGAGGTCCAGCAGGCGGTTTTGGAGCTTGTCCAGCAAAGCGGCGATCGTGTCGTGACGGTGATGCGTGCGATTATAATCCATCGCGATGTGAAGCCTCCGGTCCTGCACATAGCCCGTGATGAAGAGCGAAGCCATTCGCTCGGCTTCCGGGCTTGTCTGACGGCCGACCGGCCACGGCGACGGACCGAACCACCGATTGCGCAGATCGGTATCGATCTGACTGAGGTAGTTGAAGCAGATGTCCGGCTGCTGCGTGAACATCAAGCCCGGCACGCTTTCCCGGGGCGTGATATATTTCAACAAGCCATAGCCGATCCCGTGATTCGGCAGCTGCCGCAAATGCTCCTTGATCGATTTGATCTGGTAACCCAAATCGTCCGTGTGCTCCATCGGCAGCACGACCGGAAACTGCGACGTAAACCAGCCGACCGTGCGGGTAATGTTCATATTCTTGATGACGCTTTCCCGGCCGTGCCCTTCCAGATGGATCACGATCCGGTTCGTGTTCATCCATTCCTTCAAGGTCAGGCCCAAGGCGGTCAGCAAAATATCGTTGATTTCCGTATTGTAAGCGCGGTGGGCCTGCTTCAGCAGCCGCTCCGTTTCTTCCGGCGGCAGCGTGATCATCACTTGAGCTTCGTCCTTCACCCGGTTGCCCGGCGCCTCGAAATCCCTTGGCACAGGCACGCACGGCGTACTCTCGACGGCCGCCCAATAGTCGGCCTCGCGCAGTACTTCGCCGCTCCAGGCGTACTGCTGTACGGCTTCCGCCCAGGCTTGGAACGAATGCGTTTTGGGCGGCATGACGATGTCCCCGTTGTTCAGCGCCTGCCCGTAAGCCGCTTCCAAATCTTCCAGCACAATTCGCAACGACACCCAATCCATCACCAAGTGGTGAGCGACGAGCAGCAGATGATCGCCCTGCGGCGTCCGGAACAAGGCGGTCTTCATCAGAGGGCCGTTCGCCAGATCGATGCTCTCGTGCAGCCGATTGGCGTGCGCCAGAACGGCCGATTCCATCGAATCGCTGCCGTCCGGAGCCACGACCTCGAAACCGATCAGCGGCTGCTCCGCCGGTCCCCGGTTATAAAGCTGCTTGCGGCCCCCTTCGCCCCTCACCACGGACCGCAGCACGTCATGATGCTCGGCCAGCTTTTCCAGCGCCCGCTTCAAGGCGGTTTCGTCCAAAGCAGTCTCCGAATGCAGCATCACCGCCGAATTCCAATGGGCCGAAGAAGCGAAGTCACGGTCAAAAAACCACTGTACGATCGGCGTTTCCGCTATCGGTCCTTCCACGGCGTCCTGCGAGATCTGCACCTGCCCGTCGGTCGGCTTGAGATCGAGGCAAAGCTCTTTCAGCACCGGGGTCAAAAATATGTTCTTCATCTCAAGGTCCCAGCCTCTGCGGTACAATCTCGATGCGATCTGGATCGCCTTGATGGAATCTCCTCCCATATGGAAAAAGCTATCTTCGCGCCCAACCGTTTCTGCTCCCAGCACCTCCTGCCACACGGAAGCCATCAGCTCTTCCAGCTCGCCTTCCGGGGGAACGAACTCCGCTGCCGGGCCGCCGACCGCCGCAGGCTCCGGGAGCCTCTTCCGATCCAGTTTGCCGCTGGACGTCAGCGGAAAAGCGTCCAGCCTCACGTAATGAGCCGGAATCATGTAAGCGGGCAGCCGATTCAACAGCAGCGCGCGCAGCTCCGCGGTATCCAAATCCCGATCCGCGACGTAATAGGCGCAGAGGGCTTTGCCGGATGCGGAGGCGGACGCGACCTGCCGAACCAGAACGGCGGCTTCTTTGACCGCCGAATGCCCGTTCAACGCGGCTTCGATCTCTCCCATTTCGATCCGGATGCCGTTCAGCTTCACTTGATCGTCTCGACGCCCAAGGTACTCGACGCTTCCGTCCGGCAGCCGGCAGCCGTAATCCCCCGTCCGGTACATGACCTCGCCCGGCCGGAACGGATGGTCTACGAACCGCTCGGCGGTCAGCTCCGGATTGTTGCGGTAGCCCCGGGCCAGACACGCTCCGCTGATATACATTTCCCCGCGCACGCCAACCGGCACGGGCTGCAAGCTCTCGTCCAAAATGTACATTTGCGTGTTGGCGACAGGAAGCCCGATGCAAGCGGATAGACTGTCCGTATCGAATTCGTGAGCCGTCGCGAAAATCGTCGCCTCCGTCGGGCCGTACAGGTTCAACAAACGTCTGGAATCCGACAGCCACGCGCGAATGTCGAGCGTGCACGCTTCCCCGCCCGATCCCACGGTACGCAGCGAATCGGGCAGCCGCTCCGGGGTGAGCGTAGACAACACGGACGGCGTCAGCACCATCGCCGTAATCCGCTGCTCCTCCAAAAACCGGTGCAGCGCCTCACCTCCCGCCGTCGCTTCCGGGCTGACGAGGCAGAGTGCCGCACCCGAAGCGAGCGTCGCGAAAATCTCCAATACCGACGTATCGAACGTCGTCGACGCATACTGCAGCATCCGGCTGCCTCTGGACAAGCCGAACAGCCCGATAGCCGCTTCCACCGCGTTGCAGACGCTGCGGTGCTCGATCGCTACCGACTTCGGCTTGCCCGTCGATCCCGACGTATACATCACGTAGGCCAGATCGCCTGCATCCACTTCGATGCGCGGATTGTCCGCATTTTCCTCCGAAATCGATTGCCATGCGCTGCCGTCAAGCACGAGCTTGTGACGCACCGCCGAGACCGACTCCGCCCCCGCGTCCGCCAGCTTAGGCTGAATCAGCACGACTTCGATTCCCGAATCCTCGATCATGGCGCGAATCCGCTCGGCCGGATAAGCCGGATCGATGGCGACGTACGCGCCTCCAGCCTTTAGAATACCGAGCAGCCCGACGACCGTTTCAAGCGAGCGCTCCATCATCAAACCGACAGCCGCTTCCTTCCCGACTCCCTGCTTCCGCAAAGCGTGGGCGACCTGATTCGCGCGCCGGTTCAGCTCCCGGTACGTCATGGACTGGCCGCCGCTCACGACGGCCGGATCGTCCGGCGTAAGCTCGGCCTGTCTCTCGAACAGATGATGAATGCACGAATCGTCCGGGAACGGCTGCGCCGTCTCATTCCACCCGTCAATGAGCTGGTGCCGTTCTTCGTCCGACAGCATCGCAAGCTCGTGAAGGGATTGCTGCGGATTGCGCACGATGCTGTGCAGCAGAGCTTCCCAGTGCCGGCTCATGCGCTCGAACGTCTCCCGGCGGAATAGATCCGGGGAATATTCGAGAAAGCCATCCAGCCCGTCTTCCGTTTCGGTTAAGCCGATGGTGACGTCGTACTTGGCCGTCTCCCCGTCGATCATCTCAATATCCGCTTCCAGCTCGGGGAGCGCGAACTTCTCCTCCGGCACGTCCACATACACGAATACCGCCTGCACCAACGGGTTGCGGCTCGGGTCGATCGGAACCCGCAGCTCGTCCAGCAGCAGACCGACCGGCAGCTCCTGATGCTTGTAGACCTCTCTGGCGGTATCGCGCACCTGCCGCAGCAGGTCGATAAAGCTCATTTCTCCCGACATGTGCGAACGCAGCGTACCCATGGTCAGAAAGTACCCCATCACTTTTTCCATCTCGATCCGGCTGCGGTTGGCGAGCGGGGTGCCGACCAGAATGTCGGCTTGCCCGGTATACCGGTAGAGCAGCGCCTTGAACGCCGCCATCACGATCATGAAGGCAGAAGCGTTTTCCCGCTTGGCGATCGCCTTCAGTCCGTCCAAAGTCTCCTTCGACGACCGAAGGAAGACGCGCGCTCCCCGGTAAGTTATCGCGGGCGGCCGGGGGAAGTCCGTATGGATGTCGAGGACATACTCGCAATCCTTCAGCTGCTCCTTCCAGAAGGCAAGCAGCTTCTCACGGGTCTCGCCCTGCAAGTAATTCCGCTGCCATTCGGCATAATCCGCGTACTGGATCGGCAGCTCCGGGAGCTCGGCCGGAACGCCTGCAAGCGCCGCCTTGTAATGCGCCATCAGCTCTTCGAAGAAGATCGAGAAAGTGAGCCGGTCGATGACAATGTGATGGATGGTCAAAACGAGCGTCGATTCCGTATCCGACAGCGTAAACAGTTTGAAGCGGATCAGCGGCCCTTTTTCCAGATCGAACAATTGCTGGACCTCTTCGCGCATAAGCTGCTGAGCGACGGCTTCCCGCTCCTCCTTGGGAATATCCTGCAGGTCCACCACGGGGACGCTGACGCGGAGCTCAGGCAGCACGGACTGCACGGGATCGACGCGCCCGAATACGGTCCGCCAAGCCTCGTGGCGCTTGACGATTTCGTTGATGCCGTACTCCAGCGCCCCATGATGCAGCTTTCCTCTCAAACGGGCGGCCCCGTACACGTTGTACGCGTGCGATTCGGGGTGCATCCGGTGAAAGAACCAGAGCCGCTCCTGATCGAAGGAAAGCGGGCTCAGGCCCGTATGGTTCCGCCGGGGGATGGCTGCGGCTGCCGGATTCGGGGTTAGCTGCTGCGCGTTCAAGTTTTGTTGCTTGAGCCGCTTTTCGAACAGCGCCCGCTGCTCCGGCGTCAGCGATTGGATACGATCGGTCAGATTCTTCATGGGATCAGCTCCTTGTCATAGGCGAATTTCCGCTGCAAATCGGATAATAATGCCAAGCTTTCCATCACCGTCTCCCGGTCCACGCCAAAATCGATCAGGCAGGCAATCTCCCCAACGCCGATATCGCGGAGCGTCTCCACCAGCTTCGCGCACTTGTCCGGCGTTCCGAGCAGGGAGCTTTCGCGGTAGTACTTATCGAAGGCGCGGGACACGATCGTCTCGAAGTCCGCGTCGGTCATGCCGTCGTAGTCGGCGAGAATTTGCCTTTGCTGGCTTAAAAATGTCTTGAGATATTCCTTCAGCGGCCGCTCCACCTTGGCCCGGACTGCTTCGTCGTTCTCCCCGAGGCAGGTATGGAGCATGACCGCGACCTTTTTCGTCTGCGGATCGTAGCCATGCCGGAGCAGCGATTCGCGGTACCGCTCGATCTTGCCCTCCAGCTCCGCAAAGCCGTTCCCGAGGATGCCGGTCAGGATGCCCGCTCCGATTCCGGCGGCCTGACGGTACGTCTCCTCGTTCCCGTTCGTGGCGATCCACAGGTTCAGCTCGCTTTGGATCGGCCGGGGCAGCGTCTTGATTCGGTGCACCGTTCCGCTGGCGTCGGTAAAAGGAACCGCCTCCCCGCTCCATAGTGCCCGAACCTGTTCGACCGACTTGAACAGCTCTTCCTTGCGATGGACATAATAGTCCGGGTCCTGCACCGGCGCGAGGATAAAATCGGCGGGATGCCAGCCCGTGGCAAAAGCAACCGACACGCGGCCGTCCGACAGGTTGTCCACGACCGACCATTCCTCCACGAACCGGACCGGGTGGTGCAGCGGGAGCACCACACTTCCCGCCCGCAGCTCGACCCGCTCCGTGACCACCGCCAGCGCCGCGCTGAGCACCGAAGGATTCGGGTAAAGCCCGCCGAACTCCTCGAAATGCCGCTCCGGCGTCCACACCGCCTTGAACCCGTGCCGATCCGCAAACGCCGCGCATTCCATCAGCAGCCCGTATTTGTGATGGTCCGTAGTCGAGCCGTCGCCGGAGAAGAAAAACAGACTGAAATCCATGGCCGCCTCGCTGCGCCTGCGCTTCGGGACAAAAGCCGCTTCCTCCGCACCCTGCCCCTGTCCGGACTTCGCCCTTGCGGTATCCGGCGCCGCTATCCCTTGCTGCTTGAGACGCCGCTCCAGCAGCGCCCGTTGCTCCGGCGTCAGCGCCGCCAGCCGCTCGTGAATGCCGCTCATTTCCTCATCTCCTTATCCCTCGCGGCTTAATAGCTGCATCAGCTCGTCCTGCGGCAAATTTTCGATTTCGCTGAGCAAGCGTTCGATTTCGTCCAGCTCCTCCGGCTTGACCTGCGTCTGCGCAATCGACTCGGCCAGCTCGGCAATCGTCGGCGATTGGAAAATAACATCCATCGGGATGTCACCATGAAACGCTTGCCGCAGCCGGGCAACAAGCTGGATCGAAAGCAGCGAATTGCCGCCCAAATCAAAGAAACTCTGCTGTCTGCCGATGCCCGGAATCCCGAACAGCGTCTCCCAGATCGCCGCAATCTTTTGCTCCGCCTCGGTTTGCGGCGGTTCTTGAGACGATTCGCCATCTAGATAAACCGCATCTGCCCGGCTATTTCGGCTATCCGAAGCAGCGTGGCCCGCGGCGTTCAGCCATCCGTTGCCCGCCGCATCGTGAATGCTTTGCGTGGACACGACGGCTTGGGACAGGCCGCTGGCCGCAATGCGCCGGATCGCCTCCAGCCCTTCCGCTCCGATAATTCCGAATACCGCCTGCATTTGGAGCATATGCTCCTTGACGTCCTCCGGGAGCTCCGTCTGCTTCCGAACCCAGACATCGTCCTGCCACATACCCCAGTTGACGGCGATGGTTCGGCCTCCGGCGGCCGCACGCCACTTGGCGAACGCATCGACAAAATGATGGGACGCGCACTGATCCATCAGTCCGACGCCGCCGGTGAACGAGATCGTGCGCGAGAACACGATCATCAGCTCCAGCGGATGGGAGCGAAGCAGCGATTCCAAGATGAGCAGCCCCAGCGCCTGAGGCGCAACGACCCGTTCGGACCGCTCCCGGTCGCTGAACTGGATCAAGCCTGAGCCGTACGGCTCCTGGGCGAACAGCACGCCGTGAATCGCCCCGAACCGCCGCTCCGCTTGCCGCACAATGTCCCGCAGCCCGGCTTCATCCGTCAGATCCGCGCTGGCGTAGAGCAGAGGCGTTCCGTTTTGCTCCAACGCACGGATGCGCTTGATGATCTTGGCTGTATCGTCCGACTCCCCGCTATGCAGCAAGTCATGCTCCCACTCGCGGGCGTCCGGGAACGACGCATCCCCGATCAGCACGAAAGAAACCTTCGCCGTCCGGGCGATTTCCTCGCACAGCCGCAAGCCAATTTCGCTCGTTGCCCCCGTCACCAGATACACGCCTCCATCGCGGAAGGCGGCGTCCGCAGGACCGGCTTCCGGCAGCTTGACCGCTTCGTAGAGTTGCGTGAAGCGCTGCATCCCCCGGTACGCAACGACAAAGTCCTCTCCCCCGTGCTCGATCTCCTGAAGCAACTGCCGGGTCAAGCGCCCGGAGAAAGCCGAAGCGAGATCGGCCAAGCTCACGTCGATGGCGCGCGTTCGAATCTGCGCGTACTCTTGTGGAATGACTCGCAGCGCCCCGAGCAAGGTCGCCCGCTCCGGGCTCCGTACCTGCTCGTTGGCGACCCATTGCAGGCTGCCGGTCAGCGCGATCAGCTCCGTCGGCTTCGCCGCCGCCTGCATGCCGATTGCTTGGGCCAAATACATCAAGCTGTACAGCCCAAGCTGCTGCGACCGGGCGTAACGCTGTGCAATGGGGACAGAAACATCCCCCTCCTCCGGTTCGGCGACGTTCCAGAGGTGAACAACGGTATCCGGGAAGCGCTGCTGTGCCGCCAAAGCATGGAGCAGCTCCTCATAGGACCGGCCTTGTGCAGGATGGACTGTAAAGACATCCTCCTCCACTTGCCGGAATCCGCCGCCTTCGAGCACGGCGACGACTTCGTGTCCCTCGCTTTTCAAGCCCTCGCTCAAGGCATCGGCCAGCCCATACCGGTCATGGAACAGCAGATACGTCCGCTTGTGCGGCGTTGCGGCTCCAGAGGCCGGTCGCTGCGGAGGCAGGAACGTTTGTTTCCATACCGGAGCATAAAACCAGTCGGCCATGTCCGCCTGGCGCTCCTGTCCGACGGCTGCGGCCGCATCGGCAGAAGCGGCGGGGACGGCTCGAATCTTTTTCTCCAAATAATAGCGGTAACGCTCGAAAGGATATGTCGGCAAAGGCACGCGCCGGCGCGCTTTCCCTTCATGCCATGCGGCGCAATCGATATCAGCGCCTGCGAACCACAGCTCGCCCAGCGCCTGAAGGACGCTGGCGTACGCGGATTTGCCCGCTGCCGCCGGGGGCAGCGCGTTGACGGCCAACGCCCCGGATGTCGCGCTCCGGGCGGTTTGCTGCCGGACCAGCGAGGTCAAAGACTGCCCCGGGCCAATCTCCAGAAAGGCTGCTCGCCCTGATTCCGACAGCAGGCGAATTCCGTCTGCGAAGCGGACGGTGTCCCGCAAATGCCGGACCCAATACATCGGGTCCGTCGCTTGCCCGGCCGTAATCCACGTCCCGGTCACATTCGAGACGTACGGAAGCTGCGGCGCGTGCAGCGCGATCCCCCGCATGACCCCGGCGAACCGTTCGAGCATCGGCTCCATCATCGCCGAATGGTAAGCGTGCGAGGTCACCAAACGTTTCGATACGGCGTTCTTGTGGCCGAGCGCCTGCTCCAGCTGTTCGATCGCCGCGAAGGGTCCCGATACCACGCAGGACGTCGGGCCGTTCACGGCGGCTACGGACAGCTCCGGGCACGTGGCGGCCAGCAGCTCCCGCACTTCCACCTCGGACAGCGCGATTGCCAGCATTGCCCCGCGATCCATCTCCTGCATCAGACTTCCGCGCGCGGCAACGGCGGTCAGCGCATCGTCTACGGCCATGACTCCCGCCAAGCAAGCGGCCACATACTCGCCGATGCTGTGGCCAATCATCGCCTGCGGACGAACGCCCCAAGCCTCCAACTGCTTGGCCAAAGCATATTCGAGGACGAACAGCGCAGGCTGCGTCAGAGCGGTTTGGCGAAGCCGGGACGCCGCTTCCTCCGCTTGGGATGGCGGCGGATACAGCGCATTCCGCAGATCAAGGCCGAGAAGCGGTTGCAGCCGTTCGGCGCACCAGTCCACCTGCTCGCGATACACGGGCGCGGATTCGTACAGCTCGGCGCCCATATAGATGTGCTGCGCCCCTTGTCCGGTAAACATAAAGGTCACGCCCAGCGGCGGTACGTCGCCGCCCGCGAGCTCTTGAGCGCCCTGACCGGACGGCGGCAGGTCCGCAAGCTTCGCTTTTAATCCGTCCGCCACCGTCCCGAAATCACGGCCGACCACCGCGAGCCGCCGGGCGAACGTTTCTCTGCCTGCGGCAAGCGTATACGCCACGTCGGATAAGGGAACGTCCCGGTTCGCTTGCAAATAGCCGATCAACCGCTCCGTCTTCCGGCGCAAGGCCGTGGCCGTTTTGGCAGACAAGACGAGGACGTTCCAATCGGCGGCCCCCGTGTCCGTCTCCGGCTCCACATTGGCGAACGCGGCCCCCGCCTCCGGATACCGTACTTCCGTCAAAGGCGCTTCCTCCAGCACGACGTGCGCATTCGTGCCGCCCATGCCGAACGAGCTTACCCCGGCCCGGCGGGGACACCCGTCCGTGTTCCATTCCCTGAGCCGGTCGTTCACATAGAAAGGACTGCTCGCAAAATCGATTTTCGGATTCGGCTCCGTATAGTGCAGACTCGGCGGCAGCATTTTATTTTGCAGGCACAGCACCGTTTTGATCAGTCCGGCAATCCCGGCGGCGCCGTCGAGATGGCCGATGTTCGTTTTGACCGATCCGATGGCGCAGTATTGCTTTCGGCTCGTAGCCTCGCGGTACGCC
The DNA here is from genome assembly GCF_900100345.1 of Paenibacillus tianmuensis. Lineage (GTDB taxonomy): Bacteria > Bacillota > Bacilli > Paenibacillales > NBRC-103111 > Paenibacillus_G > Paenibacillus_G tianmuensis. Next base: position 15,693 of record NZ_FMTT01000028.1, read on the forward strand.
TCCGTTAAGGCGGCCACTTCGACGGGATCGCCCAGCGCAGTGCCCGTCCCGTGAGCCTCAATATAAGTCATCGTCGCTGGGTCGATCTCCGAGACGGCCAGCGCTTCCTTGACGACCTCGGCTTGCCGTGTCACGCTGGGGGCGGTATACCCGACCTTCTGCGCCCCGTCGTTATTGACCGCCGAACCGCGGATCACGGCCAGAATCGTATCCCCGTCCAACACAGCTTCATCCAGCCGCTTCAGCAAGACGGCCCCGGCCCCGTTCCCGACCGCCGTGCCTTGGGACTTGGCGTCGAACGCGCGGCAGCGCCCGTCCGGCGACAGTATGCCCCCTTCCTGATAGTCGAAGCCTGCCGTTTGGTCCGCTTTGACCGACACGCCGCCCGCGATCGCCATATCGCATTCGTACGTGAGCAGCGCCTGACACGCCATGTGGACAGCCACCAAGGAGCTGGAGCAGGCCGTTTGCACCGCGACGCTCGGGCCGCTCAGGTTCAACTTGTACGAGACGCGGGTAGCGAGAAAGTCCGGGTAATTGCCGATGCCGATCTGGAACGGTCCGAACGATTCCACTAGCTCGTCATGGCTCAGCACATGCTGGAGATAATCCGACTGCCCGCTGCCCGCGTACACCCCGACCCGCTCGGTGCACCTCGTCGGAGGATATCCCGCCGACTCCAAGGCTTCGTAAGCGCATTCCAGAAACAACCGATGCTGCGGGTCCGTCATCTCCGCTTCCCGCGGCGTCATCCCGAAGAAGGCGGCGTCGAAGTCGGCCGCTTCCTCCAAAATCCCCGCGGCATGGACCCGGTTCTTCTCCGGCTCCTTGAAGGAGGTAATCGATTCCTGCCCGTTTCGCAGATTGGCCCAAAATTGCTCCAAATCGCCCGCCCCCGGAAAGCGTCCCGCCATCCCGATAATCGCAATTCCCCGCAGTTCTCCGTCTCTCGCAATCGCTTCCATAAGCTCTTTACCTCCTCTGTGTTCTAAGCCGTTTCTGCCTTTCTATTTCTTCCTTCCGCTGGAACGCCATACGGTTCGCGCTTTTGCTTTTGCTGCCGCTTTCGGGCACTTCCTCCAGTTCTTCCCCCTGCCTCCGGTTCAAGTGACCCGCCAACGCACGAATCGTGGGAAAACGGAACAGGTCAACGACGGTCGCGGAATCGTCCAGCGCCTCCCTGATGCGCTGATGAACACGCAGCAGCCGGAAGGAATCTCCACCCAAGTCGAAAAAGTGATCCTGAACGCCCACCCGCGACAAGCCGAGCGTCTCTTTCCATATCCGCGTCAGCACCTCTTCCGCTTGATTGAGCGGAGCTGCGCTTTCATTCGCGGCCGGCTCTTCGAAGCCGAGCTTGCTTAAAGCGGCCCGGTCTGCTTTGCCGCTCGGCGTCAGCGGCAGCCGGTCGACCACGCGGACGAAATGCGGCACCATAAACGCGGGAAGCCGTTCCTGCAAATAGGCGCGCAGTTCCGCCGTTTGCGGCTTGTCCGTCCCGTCCGCGACCGGGATCGCAAAAGCAACCAGCCGCTTGCCGCTGCCATCGTCATGAACGACGACCACGGCTTGCCGGACTTCCGGGTGCAGACCCAGCACGGTTTCGATCTCTTCCAGCTCGATGCGGTGGCCGCGAATTTTGACCTGATGGTCCGCACGCCCAATATATTCCAGACTTCCGTCCGGCAAATAGCGGGCCAAGTCTCCCGTCCGGTACAAGCGGACGGCTCCCGGCACAGGCAGGTCAAGCTCCGCCTCCACGAACCGCTCGGCCGTCAGCCCGGGACGGTTCCAATACCCGCGGGCCAGTCCCGCTCCGCCGATATACATCTCGCCAGCGACGCCGACCGGAACCGGCTTCCGGTTCTCGTCCAGCACATATACCTGCGTATTGGCAATGGGCCGCCCGATATCCGGCGGCAGCCTGCCGCCATCGAACGTTCGATCGGTTGCCCATACCGTGGCTTCCGTCGGGCCGTAGGCGTTGATAAAGCGCCGGTTGACACTCCACGCGGCAGCGATTTCGGCAGGACAAGGCTCGCCCCCCGAGATCACCGTCTCCAACGTCCGCAAGGCGCCCGCACTGCCCGGGACTTCCGACAGCATAGCGAGTACGGATGCCGGGAGTATAAACACATTGACGGCTTTTTTACCGATAAGCTCGACCAGCGGCTTGCCCGGCAGCATGGCCTCGCGGGTGTCGGCCACAAGCGTTCCCCCGCTGCATAGCACGGGGAAAATTTCCACCACGGAGGCGTCGAAGCTGCACGACGAAAACTGCAAAATCCTCGTACGGCCGGATAGCCCCAGCCTATCCTTCGTCGCATGAATGAGGTTGCCGAGTCCCCGGTGCTCGATCATGACCCCCTTCGGCTGCCCGGTGGAGCCGGAGGTATAGATGATATAAGCAAGATCGCCCTCCCCGGGGAAGGGCCAATGAACGTCCTTCAGCTCTTCAACCGCACCTCCATGCGCTTCCTTCGGCTCAACAAGAATGACCTCGCCTATCCAACCTGCGACGGTTTGTCCGATCCCCCTTTTTGTTATAAGGAATGGAGCCTGTGAATCGTTCAACATATAAGCGATCCGTTCCGCCGGATAATCCGGATCAATCGGCAAATACGCTCCTCCTGCGCGGAGAACCGCGATCATCGCAGCGATAAGCTCCGGCCCCTTGGGAAGCATCACCGCGACGACGCTTTCCGCCGCCACGCCCCGGCTCCGCAAGCCGTGCGCCAGCCGGCGCGTCCATTGCTCCAGCTCGCGATACGTCAGGCGTTCGTCCCCGAACTCGACCGCGACCGCATCGGGCGTCCGCCCGACCTGCCCGGCGAACAGCTCGGCAAACGTGCGCTGCGTTCCGAAATCCCGCTCCGTCCGGTTGAAATCGGTCAAAATCCGCCTGGCCTCGGCTTCCGATAGAAGACACAGGTCTGCCACGGCGCGCTCCGGATGGGACAGCGCATCGTCCAGCAGATTCATGTACCGCTCGCCATGCGCCGCAATTTCGTCTTCGCCGAACAGTGCCCGCTGGTATTCGAAATCCAGCCGGTACATACCGGAATCCGTATGATCCTTAACGTGAAAATGCAATTCATCCGCGATCGAGCCGCTGAAATGAATTTCGCTCGCAACGCCGATCTCGTCTTCTTTGCGGAAATTCATCACTTGAAACTCCGTCCCGATATGGTACAACGGCCCCGTGATCGGATGACGCTCCCTCGTTCGGGCCACGAGCTGGTTATAGGGGTATTTCTGGTGGCGCAGCATGCGCGTATAGGCTTTGGCAAAGGCTTGGCAATGCGATGTAAAAGCATGCTGCGGATCGACTTCGTAGCGAAAAGCAGCCACACCCGCGAACATGCCGAAGGTGTGTTTGTCCCGGGGGCTCGTCCGGTTCCCGGTTATACTGGCGAGCACGATGTCCCTTTGGCCCGTCATCCGGTACAAATAGGCGTAGAAAAGAGCAAGAAAGAAAACCGAAGGGTTGACCCCGGCCTCCCGGCAGAAGGCATCGACGCGCTCCCTCCGGCTGCCGTCAATCGCGAACCCGTAGCGGCCGCTTTCCAGGCTTCCCGTCGGATTTCCGGTTCGGGCCAAAGAAAGCGGTTCCGGCATTGTCCGGAACTTTTCGTCCCAATATTGGCGGTCCTGCGCATACCGGTCAGATTCCAGATACGCGCGCTCCCGGTCGATCGCTTCGAGATAGGAAGGCTTCTTTTGAAAATCCCGTGCCTGCCCTCGGGCCAAGCACAAATAAAGGTCTGCGATGTCGGCCCCGGCCTGCACGAGAGCGGTACCATCTCCAAGGATATGATGGCATTTGAGATACAACCATGATTCGGTGTCGGAAAGACGGAGGAGAGCAAAATCATAGAGTCGGGAAGCTTCAAGCGAGTAAGGCTGTCTGGTCGCAGCGTCGATCCACAGGCGAGCCGCCTGGCCCTGCGCCTGCTCGTTGCGGAAATCTAGCAGCGGGATATCGGGAGGATCTTCCGGGCTGATATACTGTCGGGGCATGCCGGGATCGTTCGAGGCTGAGGTTGTGATCGAGAGCCGGATGGAGTCATTTTCCAACATGAATTGGGCGATGGCTTTCTTCAACAAATCGGGAGACACATGCGTCAAAAATTGAACGGACAAACCAAAGTTCATGAAACCGGAATCGGGATGCATCTTTTGCATGAACCAGATCCGCTTCTGCGCTTGCGTCAGCGGAAATGTTCCTGAAGGCATTGCGTTCATTCCTCATCCTCCCTGTCTTCATTACCTCCATGTTCTCTGGTGTTAGATTTCATTGTAACATGATTGGAATTTATTTTCTATAAATACCTAATATTGAATTTAAACCATATTAATGAATTATTATCCTTCGAGTTAGAAATGGAAAAAAGGCCTACCAACGCATGGCGGCCTATCCATCTAACATCAACTTATTTTCGATTACTTCACTGTACTAATATTTAACCTGATGAACGAAATCATTCACGGGTCGCGATCTCAAGAGCCGCCTTCAAGAAGTCAGCTTGAGAAATCTCCCCCTTAGTCGCTTCTGGACTAATTCCTGACCCTCTTCCGGCACCGCAAGCCCTTCGATTGCCAGACTAGCCTGCGCTTGGCGCAGCGCTGCATTAAGTTGCTCCGCTTTCCATTCTCCCCCTCTTGTGTCTCCCCTGAGAAATATGTCACTATCAAGGGTAGCCGATGACCGGGCACCCGGAATGGCTTTGCACAGAAACTTTGACGGAAAGAAGGGCTGCGTCTCTATGCATTTTCAACAACTTGCCGCGATGATTCCGGTATTCGAGACTGTCGATTCCGGCACGGCTTCCCGGCTCATCGACTGCGGCCCGGACAGCCACCGGATCATCATTGTCCTCCGCGGACACGTTACTTTATCAGCCCAAGGCCATGAGCCGGTTGTCGTCACGAAGGGCTTCGCCTGCCATCCGGCGCACAGCCCTTTCGACCTCCAAGTGCCGAAGACGAAGGAGGCCGAGTATGCCGTCATCACCTACCGTGTCTTCCCAGAGAACAGCGCTTGGACGATGTATGGCCCGCTTCGGACGCACAGCGAAGTGAAGATCAAATACATGCTGGACGAGCTCATCCGCACCGCCGAGGAAATCCGCACCGACTCCGAAGAAGAGGAAGCCGTGCAGTTGTTCAGAAAACGTCTCATTCTGGAGCGGATCTTGTTTATATTTCTGTACGAAACGCACAGGAGACAAGAGGAACCGTCGTCCGACCTCGCCATCAAGGAATCCCTCTCCTATATCAACGAGCACTACATGCTGAAGCTCACGCTCCCGATGCTCGCCCAGCGGGCAGGAATGAGCGAAGGACATTACACGGTGCTGTTCAAAAAGCATACTGGGACGACAATGACCCACTATTTGCGCCGTCTCCGCATCCAGAAGGCGCAGCAGATGTTTCTGCAAACCCGTCTGCCCGCCAAAGAAATCGCGCAGCGGGTCGGCTTCGCGGACTATTTTCATTTCAGCCGCATTTTCAAACAGGAAGTGGGCTGTTCCCCAACGGCCTTTCAACGAAACCGGCCCGAAATCTAAAAATATAACATGCCCCATCCTAAAACTGGACATGGCCTAAGTACGAAGATGCGACTACAATAAACTGAGAATAATTATCATTATCATGGGGGATAGCAACATGCACCTTTGGATCAACCGCACACTGCGCACCACCTTGCTGTTCGTTTTCGTCATCGCGCTTGCCGCTTGCGGCCAACCGGCCTCGAATCAAGCCCAACCGGGCCAAACCGGCGGACAAGCCACTGCTCCGAAAGACGAGAAAATCACCGTAGAAGACGCGACCGGAACCGTCACCCTGCCGAAGAAGCCCGAACGCATCGTGACGATGGATTTCAGCTTCACCGATATGCTGGTGACGCTTGGCGTACAGCCGATCGGAATTGCCGACGACGGTACGCCCGAGCTGTTCATGGACTCCGTCAAAAGCCAGCTGAAACAATACACCTCCGTCGGGTCCCGCTATGAGCCGAATATCGAATTGATCAGCTCGCTGAAGCCCGACCTGATTATCGTCGATATCAACAAGCACAAAAATGCGCTGACCCAACTGAAAGCCATTGCGCCGATTCTCGTGCTGAACGATTTTCAAGCCGATTACGACCAAATGCTGAATAATTACATGATCGCAGCCAAAGCGGTCGGCAAGGAAGAAGAAGGGAAAAAGCGCCTGCAGGAGCATCAGACGAAAATGGAGCAGGCCAAGAAGAAAATCAGCCGCGCTACATCGACCGTACTCCCGGCTGTCGTGAACCCGAAAGGCTTCTTCGCCCACTCGGACCACTCGTACACCGGCTCCATTGTAAAAATGCTGGGCTTCACCGATCCCGTTAAGAACGACGCCGCCTATCCGCAGCTCACCTTGGAGCAGCTTGTCGAAACGAACCCGCAAGTGCTGTTCCTGATGCCTACGGATAAAGTGACGATCGTGAATCAATGGGAAAGCAATCCGTTATGGAAAAAGATTGACGCCGTCGCGAGCAACAAAGTGTTTACGGTGGAACGGCGCGACTGGTCGCTGTCACGAGGCATGCTCGGATCGGAGAAAATTGCGGAAGATATCGTGAAGCAATTGGGAGAATAACTTGCATGGATCGCACTATCCAACCGATGAAGCAGCAGAGCCGGACCCGGTTTCTGCTCTTCCTTTTTTCCATTTCGGTTCTCATCTTGGCCGCGGGATTGCTGCTCAGCTTGAAATGGGGACAAGCTCCCATCTCGTGGCGCACGCTGTATGAAGCGCTGACCTATCAAGGCCAGGACAAAAATCATCTCTATATCCAAACGCTGCGCTTGCCCCGCACACTGACGGCATGCATCGTAGGCATGCTGCTGGCGTTGGCCGGGCTGCTGACCCAGCTCGCCACGAAAAACCCGCTGGCGTCACCGCATATGTTCGGCATTAACGCCGGAGCGTCCTTGGCCGTCGTGTTCGGATTGCTGGCGGTCGCGGAGCTGTCGATTATGGGCTCGATGCTGTTCGCTTTTGCAGGAGCGGCGGCCGGGGCGCTGCTGGTCTGGTCGTTGACCGGCAACGAGCATAAGCAGTATGTCCGCTTGGCCTTGGCGGGGATTGCGGTTCATTTCCTGCTCGCGTCCCTGACGGAAGGTCTGATTATCCTGAATCAGTATTCGACAGAGAGCATGATCTTCTGGCTCGTCGGGTCGGTGAATCAAGCGGGATGGCCGGAGGTGCGCATGATCCTGCCCTTCTTCCTCGGCAGCCTGCTGCTGCTTGCCGTCATGCTCCCTTCCTTCCGCCTGCTGCTGATCGACGATGAAATTGCTGCCGGTTTAGGCCAACGGGTCGCGGTCATCAGAGGCATCGCCGTGCTGCTCGTTCTGCTCATGGCTGGATCGGCGGTCGCGGTATGCGGACCGATCGGATTCGTCTGCCTGATCGTCCCGCACATCGCCCGCGCCTTGGCTGGCAGCCGTCTGGGTGTTCTGGTACCGCTCACCGCGCTGCTTGGCGGCTCGCTGCTCGTGTATGCCGACCTGCTCAGCCGCATGATCGCGTTTCCGTTCGAATCCCCCGTAGGCATTGTCACTGCGGTGATCGGCGGTCCGTTCTTCGTGTATTTGGCCCGGCGCAAAGGAGGGACCCACCGGTGAGAAAAGGTATCGCTCTAAGCGCTGCATTACTGATCATGATCCTGTTAGCCGTGGTATCCGTCGCGGTCGGAGCCGTCTCCGTTCCCGTGCGGGATATCGGACCGAGCTTGCTATCCGCAAACGGCCCGTTTTATTTTATCGTTCATGAGGTTCGGCTGCCCCGGGTGATCGTCGGCATTCTGGCAGGGTTCGGGCTTGCGGTCAGCGGCGTCATTCTCCAAAGCTTGGTCCGCAATCCGCTCACCAGTCCCGACGTGATCGGGATTACGAAAGGAGCCGGATTGTCGGCGGCGGCGGTCATCTTCCTGTTTCCCCAATCGCCGGGGTACGTCATACCGGCAGCGGCTTTCGCTGGAGCGGTCGGGGCCTTTGTTATCCTCATGCTGCTGAGCCGCAGATTGACGTTAAGCCCCGCTTCTCTGGCTCTGGTCGGCGTAGCCGTCGGCGCCGTCTTTCAGGCCGGCATCCAGTACTTGATCGTGACCCACCCGACCAACGTCAACATGGCGCTGCTGTGGATGTCGGGCAGCCTGTGGAGCCGGGGCTGGCGGGAGGTCGTTTCCCTTCTGCCTTGGATCGCCGTTCTTCTGCCAATCGCTTGGGGGAGCTTTGCGAAGCTGAATGTGTTTCAATTGGGGGATGAGACGAGCGCTTCCCTCGGCTTAAACGTCGTTCGTCAGCGCTTCTGGCTCTTGCTGTTGGCGGTTGCTCTCGCCGGGATTTCCGTATCGGCGGTCGGAGCCATCGGGTTCGTCGGGCTGATCGCGCCGCATATGGCCCGCAGCCTTGTTGGCGGCCGGCATCAGTGGCTCATTCCGCTTGCCGCGCTTATCGGAGCCGATCTGATGCTGCTCGGCGATTGCCTTGGTCGCATCATCGTGATTCCGCGGGAAGTGCCGGTCGGCATCATGACCGCGATCATCGGCGCTCCCTATTTCGTCTATTTGCTGCGCAAAGAGCGCGTACGAAGGCTGCGGTAATACTTGTCGTTCAAAGGTTTATTCAAGCTATGCGATACCTTCCAATGCACCTTGTCCGAATTAATTGAATATGAACCTGAAGACAAAAAAGAAGCGTAAAAAAGGAGCTTCCCGGATAACAGCGGAGAAGCTCCAGACCTAGGAAGTTATACGTTGCATGACGTAAAATGCCGTGATAAAATAAAGACAACATCAATGTTGTTTCGAAGCTAACTGCATAACAACATCCAGTTCATCCGTATACTAAAAAGAGCCTTCACCGCTGCGAACGGTAAAGACTCTTAGGACCTGAAAGGCTGTGGGTCACCACGGCGCGCCAAAACAAAATTTTAGTTCAGCGAAACCCACCGTAGGCGGTCAACCTATTACGCGGTGGGTTTTCGCTTGTTACGAAACTTACGACGTGTCCAGCGATAGAGCTTACGGATACCAAGCACAAGACTTAGAACCGTCACGATCCAACGCAGCACATCATAAAGCGCCACAAGGTTGACCATCGGCGTCACCCCCTTTCGGGAGGCTGCGCCGTGGTCCGAAAACATCCACCACTATTCATAGTCCATAGTGTCGATTATAACATGCTCCCCCCTGTTCCTCTACAAAATCTTCCACATGAAGCGGAAAGTAAAACAAGGAGCTTCCCGGATAACAACCGAGAAGCTCCTTTGCGCATAAGTGCAAGCCCCTTCCTTCTAGCGTCTTCCCCTACTTTTACCTGCGATCAAATTTCCTCCAGCGCGATCGTCTGATACGCTTTGAAAAAGGAATCACAGAACGTATCCCATTCTTCAGCAGCTTCAAGCGATGCGTCACTGACTTCCCCGCATACCGGACGCTGAAGCAGGTCTGTCAGCTGCTCAGTGAATCGATTCATCGTTTCCTTAGATGCGCCTGCCAGCACGTTCCCCACGAAATCTGCTGGCGGATACCAATCTGCAACTCTCTGAATATCGCGGTAGATTTGGGTCAGCAGTAAGTTGCGCGGACCTTCCCACTGCTCATTGACAACGATATCACGGAAAATTCGCGGCAGTGAGGAGAATTCCTCCATGACCCCATGGCCGGCAAAAACGGAGATGGCATCCCGCAGAACCTCTGCCCCTTCGTTCGTCGTACAGATTTTTTGCAGTAGAACAAGCTCTCTCAAATTAAAAAGCTGCTTTCGCAGTTCAAGCGGCTGATCGACTGGAATGCCCGCGTTTAGAGGCTGATCCAGACGCAGGAATAGGCCATAGATCTTAAAGGCGCCTGCTGTCGTGCGCTGTGCGGCGTTTTCAATCCGTTGTAAGGTTCTGGCTGATAGCGGGTAATCTTTCACCTTTTTTCCAAAAACAGTGCGGAAATCGCCATAAAGGTTTGCTTCCCGGGCAGCACGCAGCATGAAACCCGCGCAGGCAATGCCAATTTCAAGGCGTGATAAAGTCAGGACAATTCCAACGGCAACTGCGACTCCTTTTCCTGCAGGACCAACCTGATAAGCCTGTGCCCCGTCATACTGAATTTCTCCTGTCGGCAGCTCTGCCGTTCCCATTTTCCATTTGATTCGATTGATTTCATAACCATTGCGCTTTTCCTTTTCTTTATCCCCTGGCAGCCATGATGGCACAATAAACGTCGAAACGGTATCGGTACCGGAAATCTTCGCCGTGACAACTGAGTAGTCCGCATGGGCTACCGAACAGAAAAATTTATTCCCGTATAAGCGATAGTTTTTGCCATCCGGCACGGCTTCCAGCACATTGGCCGGCAAATCCGATCCGCCCTGAATCTCGGTCATGAATTGGGCTCCGATTGCGAAATCCCCATTTCTTCCTTCTTTCGTATGCTGCAAGATTTCCTGCAGTTCCGGATGATCTTCATTAGGATACTGTTCAAGGAGTGCGATTAATCCCAGCGTGCATGTCAGCGGGCAGGTAACGCCAGCTTCTCCAAGCTGATGAATAAGCATGCGCTTCGCAAAGCTTTCCCAGGCCTGCATGCTGCTCGAAAAAAGGCCTTCGCCGAACACTTCTTTTTCAAGCTGCAGGGTTTCCATGGGCCGGACGATTCGGTCAATCCTATGGTTGAAAGCGTCATAGTGCAGCATATATGGGCGGACTTCAGGTCTCGCTGCCCTCTCGGCAAGGATGTTCCATTGAGACGAAACGGCCGGAGAAAAATTCAGCAGCTCATGATGTATCTGTTCATAGTGAGGGCCTGCAAATTTGTTTAGGGCTTTTTGCAAAAAAGGATCATCCTTATACCAATCCAGGTTACTGCGCCGATCCAAAAACTCGTCAAAGGTGTATGCATTCCTTCCTCCCGTCTGCTGGTTCTGGGAAGTTGCGTTCATGGAAAATCACTCCTTTTTTAGTTGACAAAATGTAATTTTCAGAATTATTATAAAATTCAGGTAACGTTAACGTCAACTAGGGAGATATAACAAATGGCTGCGGGAAGACATTTTGACTTATAAGGAAAAGTACGAAAATAGCCAGACCAAGACAGCTGAGCATCATTGATTTTTAAAGGGGTTGAGCAAAGTGGGGGCAACGATTCATGGCGTATTGGAAAGGAACGCAAGAAAGTTTCCTGATAAGGACGCCTTTATTACGGCTACGAACCGGCTTACCTACGGAGACATGAACAGAATCGCCAACAGGTTGGCAAGGTATTTGCAGGATGAAGGCGTCCAGCGCGGCGACCGGATTGCCGTGATGTCGCGAAATCATGAGCACTTCTTTTATGCTTTTTTCGCATGTATGAAAATCGGCGCCATTCCGATGCCAATGAATATCCGTTTGACCCCTACGGAATTAACGGCTATTTTTCAAAATTCGAACACAGCTGGAGTCCTGTATGAAAATGAGCATTCCGAAACGGTTGCAGCGCTAAAAGCTGGCAGCAGCTTGAAGCACTGCTTTTCCATTCCGGAAAGCGCAGAAGCATCCGCAATTTTTTCAGGCGAGAATCTGAATATGCCAATGGATTCGCGGGATGTTTGCGAAATTCTTTTCACTTCAGGTACAACCGGCACACCCAAAGGGGTCGTGTTTAACCACGACCGCATCCTCGCGATTGCTACGGCTGTTTCCGCTAATTTCAGCCTTACCCATAAAGATTCCATGCTCACGCTGATGCCGCTCTCCCACTCAGCACCTTTAAATACATTTTTCATGAGCGGTTTTTACTGTGGAGCTTCACATGTTATTGGAGATTTTACGCCAAAAGGGTTCCTGAACTGGATACACCAGGAAAAGACGACCTTCTCTTTTGCTGCACCGGTTGCTTATTTGCTTGCAGCCAAGGATGCTGACTTGTCCTCTTATGACCTATCAAGCATGCGCGTATTCGCTTACGGTGGCGGGCCGCTTGCACTCGCCTCCTATCATCAAGTTAAAAAAGCATTCCAGAATGAAAACTTCTATCAGGTTTATGGGCTGACAGAAGCAGGACCGAATGGCATCCTCTTATATCCTGAGGAACATCTGGAGAAAGCCGGAAGCATCGGCAAGCACCCTACCGTTAATATGGAAATCAGGGTCGTTCGTCCTGATGGCACCGATAGCGCTCCAAATGAATATGGCGAAATCGTATTATCCGGCGACAGCCTCATGCTTGAATATGACAATAACCCGGAGGAAACGAACGCGGCCATCAAGGAAGGCTGGCTGTACACAGGCGACATTGCCTATCGCGATGAAGATGGCTATATTTACATCGTGGACCGCAAAAAGGATATCATCATTTCCGGTGGTATGAACATTTATCCGCGTGAGGTCGAAGAAGTCCTTGCCAAGCATGACGCCGTTTTGGAATCCTGTGTCGTTGGTGTTCCTCATGAAGAGTGGGGCGAAACCGTCAAAGCGGTGCTTGTGCTTAAGGAAAATGTTACTGAGGAAGAGCTGCGCGTGTTTGCCGCCGAACATCTGGCTACGTTTAAGTGTCCGCGTATTTACTCCTTCGTAGATGAACTGCCAAGGAATGCGAGCGGGAAGATTTTGAAGCAGCAGGTGAAACGTGATTGCTCGCTGTCGCGGAGCTGTCGATGATCGGCTCGCGCGTACGAAAGCTGCGGTAATACGTTAACCCCTGCCTACCAGAGCAATGGCATGCCATGCTCTGATGAGCAGCGGGTACAACATTTCCAGCTACCAGCGCAGCGGCGCCTCGTCCTTCCAGATGATCCATCTGGCCATCTCCTGGATCGGTGCAGTGCCGATCGTATACGCATCCTTTTCTCCGCTCTGCAAATCAATGAAATGCAGCATGCCGCCGTACGTTCCCACGGCAAGCAGCGCTTCATCAGCCGACACGGCAAGACCGGTAATCGTACTGCCGACAAAATAGCGCCAAATCTCCTCACCTTCGCTGTTAATAAGGCGCAAGTAACCGTAAGCGTCGCCGAGAATTTGGCCATTCGATACTGGAGCCGCGGCGTATACCCGCATTTCTTCATTCATGCTTGGCCATTCCTTGTCGACTGTATTGTCTGTCAGCTCGGCGATTGGAACTTTAATCGTCTCCCCGTTATAGAAATGGCAGGCATTGAACCAGACCTCCCGGCTATCCAGAGAGAAGGTGCAATAATGCGGGTAACTGGATGTAGGCACGATCTCATGAACGACCCGTTCCTCGATATCGAGCAGCAAATGCTCACTGCTCTGGCTGCCGAAGGCGATCCAGCGATTGTCCGGCGAGACTGCCCCATGCACCATGGCATCACCGATATAGCGGTCTTCCTCGTCCTCCTCGTCATCTCCATATGTAGCCGGATCAGGATGGAGTAGAGTCACATGCTCCTGCTCCACAAGAAAGGTTCCCCCGCTCGATACGAGCAAGAGAGACTGTCCGTTTGCGAAAGGAACCATTTTTATAAGGCTTCTTGCAGGCATTTCAGCATCGGCGAGTGACTCGTATTGAGGTAAAATCTCTTTTATTTGCCGCTGCAGCGCAGCCCACTCATAACGAGCGGCTACGGTACCGTTGAGCTTACGATCCGGCTCGGCTAGAACACGAATCTCTTTGTCGTCTGCCAGCGCTACATATTTTCGATCAGGAGAGACGCCTGCACTGTAAATATCAGCAAAGGCCTCTATGCTAGTCGCATCCGCTACATAGATTTGCGGCTGCGCGGAATCGCTGGTTTGGAAGAGGATGCCCCCATTAGGCATGATTGCGATAGGCTCTACGCCTTGCATTTTGTCCTGATATATATCGGAAAAAGGCCAAGTGGCAGGCGGGAATTGGGAGCGCAGCTCCGCGATGTCTCCAGTCTCGTTGGCTGCCTTGATTTCTTTCATTACTTTGCCAGCCAGTTGATGGCGCTTGTCCTCTTTCGGCTCCGGCTGTTTCTGCTGCCAGTTGCTCTCCATTCCAATCCTTACAAACTCGTTCACATCCGCAGCATACCGCTTACCCTCCTGCCGCCATTGCATCGCTAACTCTTCTCGCTGTTGTGACATCTTTTTTCCTCCTTGTGATAGGCTTTCCTGTTCATAATGAATGCGCTACCTGAATCATCTCATAGTTTGTTTTTAATCTCTGAAAATATTTTCTCGATTTTTCTCAGTTCACCCGCGACCATAGCGTTAGCCGCTTTAGTAGAGGCGCTAGAAATCGCTTTACTGTACTTTGTCTGCTTAAAATCAGGAAAACACTGGCTTACAAGATGTCCATTTAATCTTATACTCAATTCATTTGAAAAACTCAGTGCAGCTTCAAAATGAAGCGGGTCCGTCCAACTCAGTCGGTCGATCTTAAGCTTCCTGAACATTTTTTTCTTTAACAGATAAATCGCTTTATTCGTAAACACTGTTCTTTCGCTATTGGTTAAAGTGCTACAGTAGAAAAAGGGAACCTCGTCTTCACCGAAACTTATACCTGATGCTTGTACAAATAACCAGAAATATCCGTCATCTTTCCCCATATCATCTTTCGCTATTTTAAAACTTCTTTCCGATTCATTCACATCCAAAAAAGGCGTTACATTGTGTTCCACGGCTTCATCAAGAATACACCGCTCGTATAATTCAACCGACTTCTTCTCCATTCCCAGTTGCTGCTGTCTATTTGCTGTATCGGCATCGTAGTATTCTTTTTTCTTCTGCTCTTTCTCCATATCTACATAGGTTTCCAAAGCCTTTTCCAAGCTCTTGAAATCACTGTCCGCCCAAATATCGGATGCCAGCAAAGGTTGGGAAGGAGCTGTGATCAGGCCATATATATCGCTTATGTACTCGGCTGAACCTTTAATAAACATGCCTCCAACAGAGCCATCGAACATCATATATTGTTTACCTAAAATGGCGCTTGATAAGAAAACTTCCCAGCTACCGTATAGATTTTCAATATACGGGCCGAAAAGCCTTAACAATTTCAAAGCTTGCTCATCGTTAATATAACCTACGTTATAGGAGCGGCCGATTAGATCGATAATTCTTGCATAATCAAAGCCGGAGAACCCTACATTTTGAGCATAGGGCAGTAAGTTTTCATACACACCAAAAAAACGATGCCATATCATCCTGGAATGATCATCATCGCCAAAAATATGTTCGAGACTTTCTTGGATCGCATTCATCATTTCCAGCTTATCTTCGGAGGACAGGCTCGTATCTATATTCTTATGATAAATACTCATCACTTCGGAAATTTGGTCTTCATTCAAATAATTTTCATGAACATAACCGGCAGACAGGTTGGTAAAGTTATCCTTGTTATCCAAATAAATTTTGATCAGTATGGATACGATAGGAGAACTTACAAATCGATTTGCATCCAACTGTTGAATAACATCGATAAGTGTTTGTTCATCTGTAATATCAAAATTGCTTTTGAGACCTGCTTTCAGAGCCATTTTCCCCAAAGTGCCGCCGCCCATGGAGACAGACAGCAATTCGTCTTTTAATTTGTTTGTTAAAGCAGGCACGATAAAGTCACTAGTATAACGATACATACTGGCAAAAATCATATAATTACTTTTCAATTTTGTTCACACTTCCCTCTTATGATATCCTTCCTCCAAAAATTACGCATGTTCCCATTCTATCAAAAATTGACCGAACGTTCAACTACTTGAGAAAGGTAATGGCGGAACGAATCGATGAGTTATTCGTTGCATGACGCAACGAAACCCACCGTAGGCGGTCAACCTATTATGCGGTGGGTTTTCGCTTGTTACGAAACTTACGACGAGTCTATTCATAGTCCATAGAGTCGCATGCTGGCCCCTGTTCCTCTACTAAACTTTCAAATTCCTTCCTTCCAGCGCCTTACCCTACGTTTACCTGCGAGACGTACTTCATGATTTCGTCCGCGGCTTGCCGGGCCCCGCCTGCCGAACGCAAAGATTCGCCCACCCGGGCCGCCGCTTCGCGATAGGAAGGCGTCTCCAGCACTCGGTTCGCCGTATCGCGCAGCAGGTCAGCCGACAGTTCGGTTTTCTCAAGCGCGACGCCCGCTCCAAGCTCGGCAACACGCTCGGCCACCCTCGGCTGATCGGCCCCTTGCGGGACCAGCACCAGCGGCAGTCCGTGAGACAAGCCTTCGTTCGTGCTGTTCATTCCCCCGTGGGTAATAAACAAACGGGCATGCTGAAGCACTTCAAGCTGAGGAACATAAGGACGGACGATAAAATTGTCCGGGATGGCGCCGAGCGACTCAATCTCGGTCTGTCGGCCGACCGACATCACGATCGTATTGCCGGAACCCCCGAACGCTTCAAAACAACTTCGGTAAAAGTCAATATCCTTGTTGAACTCCGTCCCTAGCGAAATGTAAATGACGGATTTCCCCGCGAGTTCAGGCATCTCGGGCTCTCCATGCAGACGTGCGGACACGGAAGGGCCAACATATTTGTAGCTATCGTCAAAATCTTCTCTTTTGGGCTGGAACAATCGGGAGGTATATACGATCGTCAGCGGCTCGGGGTTGAAGAACGCCTCATAAGGCGAATGGATGACGTAGCCGTAGTCGCGCCGGAGCCTGGCCGCCAATCGGTCGAAATCCTCTTGTGCCTGCTGCCCAGACGAGCCGGAAGGAACAAAGGCATCCAGACGCTCGATAAAATGCTTAAAATGCGCTGCCATCATCGCAAAAGACGAGCTGGAGTTGATCGCCGGCAGTTGCAGCAAATGGGCCATCAGCCGCCCGCCCCCAAACATGGAGTCGTGTACGATATAATCGAACGGTTTGGCTTTGGCCTCTTCCAAGACATAGGGAATAAGAGCCTCCGCCCCCTCTAGCATACCGTTGACTCTGTCGAGCGGATGGATACCGTGCTTCAAAAACCCCTCGAAGAAACGGTGAAAATCATAGGCGCGAACCTCGGCCCCTACCTTCTCCAAGCGCTCCCTGAAATATTCCGTCGTGAAATAAACAACCTCATTTCCGCGCTGAACCAGCTCCCGCACGACACTTACCGTCGGGTTCACATGTCCTTCCGCCCCGCCATTCATAAATAAAATCCGTGCCACGATTCATTCGGCCTCCTTCGCCCCCAATATTTTGGTACTATATTCCATTTTATCATTTTTTCATCTTGAATGGGAAATGCCAAAGGATTCATGTTTCGTTGCCCAGACCCGGGAAGCCGCCGCGGGTTTAACCTTGTGCTAAAGTCGGAAAAACCCGCCTATCGTGCAGGCGGGTTTAAAATATAGCTATGGAGTTATCCATTCAGATTTTGATTATCCATCATCTCTTTGTCCTCAGCGTTATCGCGGGTCACCTTTTGTACCCCGATCGCACTATAGGAAATCAGCAGCATAACGGCAATATAGTAGCCTTTTACGTTCAATTCGAACGGGGCATTAAACAAACCGATGAAAAACATAGCGAATCCGATGATCAACCCTGCGACCGCCATTCCAGTGAAAGCGGGAGTGTTGCGCATACGATGCTTAGGATTTTCGCTTCTTAGCTCCTTGTCCTCGGCATTGTCCCGGACCACCTTTTGGGTCGCGATACTTGTGATGATAATTAAGAACATACATAACAAGTAGTACCCTTTTACGTTTAATTCCCACTCCGCATTGTATATGCCGAGACAATATAAGAATATGCCTGCGGCCAGTGCGAAGTAAGAAGCTGCGGTAAAAGCTGTGGTATTACGTTTTTGATATTTTGGGTACATGGGCGGACACTCCTCTTGAGGTTACGGACGACTAGTTCGCGAATCTTTAGTTCGTCGTTAGAATTGGTTGTCTTTTACAGATATTTTAACTTACCGATTACCATGTGAAAAGGCTTATTTTCATCTAGTACTTCATTTATTTTCACTTAACGATGAATGCCCGGATTTAAAAAGCAAACGATTACATTTTCCGAATTATCCAAGGGTTGAATATAAATTGTAGAAAGCTTATGAAATCTAACAAAAATACGATCAAAAGTGGCTGACGATAAAATTTATTTCCAAATAATATCAATACCATGTTCAATAACAAAGTATTCAAGTATGAATAATAAATATTTATTGAATGATCCGTTTGATTTATGCAAAACTGAACAGGACGAAAACAAGCATTTTGACATTTTACATCTGGCTGAAGGTATATTTATGCAAGATCTTCCTGTCATTCCGATTTACTTCGCCTCGAAAAACTCGGTTCTGCCGCTCCCAAGCCTTAAACGCAAAAAAAGCGCCGACGATGTTTACGCCGCGCGCTTTTCTTGTACTTTCTTACTCCACTTTCCCGACATGCTCCTCGCAGAAAGCTTTGACCACTTCCAACTCGTCGTCTTCCAATTCAAAATCGAGCAGTTGCTCCGTCGTCCGCTCGAAAATTTCGTGCTTCACGATGCTAGCTTGGTCCTCATCCACGCCGTAAATGACGCGGACATATAACCCCTGCTCGGAGTACAGCTCGTCATCCTCTTCAACTTCGATATCCAGTATAAACTCGTACCGTTTGCCGGACAAAATGCCGAACGGGTCTTTCACCAGCGCTACGCTGTAACCGGTAATGGTGAACATGGTATCATCCTTTCTCAACCGCCGAACCTTTATTCCGAACCTTTATATTATACACGAAATTCAGAGAAAGGCTTTATGCCACCGAGAAATAAACCATGACCATTTCATTCCGTCCCGAACCTACACCTGCACCATCCAGCCGAGCTTATCTTCGAGCTTCCCGCTCTGGATGCCGGTGAGCGTCTCGTACAGCTTCGCGGACAGCTCGCCGGTCTCGCCGCCGTTGATGGTCAGCTTCTCGCCACGCCAATTCAGCTCGCCGACCGGGGAAATGACCGCTGCCGTTCCTGTACCGAACGCCTCCTCAAGCGTGCCCGCCCGGTGCGCTTCGTACAGCTCTTCGATGCTGACCGGCCGCTCCTCGACCGGAACGCCCCAGCTTTGCAGCAATTGAATCATCGAATCCCGCGTGATCCCTTTCAGAATACTGCCGTTCAGCGCCGGGGTGATGACCGTCCCGTTGACCTTGAAGAAGACGTTCATGCTCCCGACTTCTTCCACGTACTTCTTATGCACGCCGTCGAGCCACAGCACCTGCGAATACCCTTCCAGCGCGGCTTCCTCCTGCGCCTTGAGACTCGCGGCGTAGTTTCCTGCCGTCTTCGCGCTGCCGGTTCCGCCAGGGACGGCGCGGACGAATTCCGATTCGACATGAATTTTGACCGGACGGATGCCTTCGGCATAGTACGCTCCGACTGGCGACATGATGATCATGAAGATATACCGTTTCGAAGCGGCGACACCCAGTACGGGCTCCGTCGCAATGATGAACGGACGAATATACAGCGAGGTGCCCTCGACTTCCGGTACCCAATCCCGGTCCGTTTGGACCAGCTTCTTCAGGCCTTCCAGCGCCAGCTCCTCGTCCAGATGCGGAATGCTCATCCGGTCGTTCGAATGGTTCAAGCGCTTGAAGTTTTGATCCGGACGGAACACCAGAATGCGTCCGTCCGCCGTACGGTACGCTTTCAGCCCTTCGAATACCGTCTGGCCGTAATGAAACACTTTCGCGGCCGGGTCCATGGTGATCGACTGGTACGGCACGACCCGGGGAGAATGCCACCCGCCGCCTTCCTCATAATCCATCATAAACATGTGATCCGTGAATACGGTTCCAAACCCAACTCGGCTTACATCGGGCTTTTGTTTTGGAGCCTGAGTCCGCTCCACTTCGATAGTAAGGGCCATTCTTCGCATCTCCTCTTCAAAGGTTTATTCTTATTGTATCTTATTGTATTAGTTGAATGGTATCAGTTCTTCCGATATATTGAAAATATCTGTTTTATTGGAGAACGATACCTTGAAGGTATGAATGAAAGGAGCGTCCAGAGATGGACTTGCGTCAGCTGAGATACTTTTTGGCAATTGTGAAGGAAGGACAAATTACGCGCGCGGCCAAGACGCTGAATATGGAGCAGCCCCCGCTCAGCCGGCAGCTCAAGCTGATGGAGGAGGAGCTCGGGGTGACCTTGTTCGACCGGGACGGCAAGCGGCTACGGCTGACGCATGCAGGAGAGCTGCTGCGGCAGAAGGCGGAAAGCCTGCTGCATCAGTTTAATGAATCGATGCAGGAAGTGAAGGAACTGGACGAGAGCGTCCAAGGCGTGCTATCCATCGGCGCAGTCGTCTCGTGCATCTCGCTTCTGCCCCAGCGCATCGAAACGTTCCGGGAGAAGTACCCGGAGGTGACCTTCCGCATCTGGGAAGGCGATCATTTCCTCCTCGGGGAGCAATTGGAGAAACGGAGCGTCGAGCTGATCGTCGCCCGGCTCCCTTTCGAGGCTTCCTCCGAGTCGCAGTCGTATGCGGTACGGCCGCTGCCGTCCGATCCGTTCGTCGTCGTCATCCCCGGCAAGTGGCTGCCGGACCCGGCGCAGGAGACGATCCGCATGCAGGAGCTGGCGGACTTCCCGTTTCTGTCGCTCAAAACGGACCGGACGACCGGCATGCACGACCGGGTGGTCACCGAGTGCCGCCGTCACGGCTTCGAGCCGCGCATCATCTGCGAGTGCTCCAGCGTCGCGGTCATTATCGCCATGGTCGCGGCCGGACTCGGAGCAACGGTGCTGCCCAAATCCGTCATGACGGCGTTCCCTCTCCCGTCGATCCGAACGCTTCCGCTGTCCGATGCCGATTTTCAATCCGACGTGGGCATTCTATGGCTGAACAACCGCTATTTGTCCAGAGCCGCCCGCCGCTTTATCGATCATTTTCTGGAGTAGCGGTCAATTGTCTTCGTGCCACTCAACCTATAAAGGAATTTTCCGGCGGTCCGGCGAAGTCATCCTTGTCATCTGCTCACAGAGGAGGAAACAAGCATGAAAGCCATTCAGGTAACGCAATTCGGCGGTCCGGAGCACATGAGCTACACGGACGTCGATAAGCCAAGCATCGGTCCGAACCAAGTGTTTATCCGCGTAGAGACGACCAGCGTCAATTTTGCCGATATCAAGTCGAGATACGGGAAAAAGGGCGGGACCCTTCCGTTCATTCCGGGACTGGATGCGGCCGGGACGGTCGAGCAGGTCGGGTCCGAGGTCCGGCAGCTGCAGGTCGGACAGCGCGTCATCGCTTTTCCTCATCACGGCTCCTATGCCGAATATATCGCGGCGGACGAAAATCTGACGTTCGCCATCCCGGACAGCCTTAGCTTCGATACGGCGGCCGCCTGCCCGATCGTTTCGTTCCTTTCGTATAAGCTGCTCGCGGACATTGCCAGACTGGAGCCGGGCGAGACGGTCCTAATCCATGCGGCGGCAGGCGGCGTCGGCACGACGGCCATCCAGTTGGCGAAGCTCTTGGGCGCGGGAAAGGTGATCGGAACCGTCGGCAGCGAAAGCAAGGCGGGCATCGCTTTGGAGGCGGGCGCAGATCATGTGCTCTCTTACACGCAGGGGGATTTCGCTGCGCAGGTCAACGACCTGACGAACGGGGAAGGCGTAAACGTCGTTCTGGACTCGATCGCGGGCGCCGTAACGGAGCAAAGCTTGCTCTGCCTGGCTCCTTATGGCCGTTTGGTCCATTTCGGCAACTCAGGCGGCCCTGCGGGGAACATCAAGACCTCGGACCTGCATGCGAGCTGCCGTTCCGTCCTCGGGTTCAGCTTGGGCACGACCCGGAGCAAGCGTCCCCACCTGCTGCGCGGCGTCGCCGGGCGGGTGCTGCCGTACTTGGCCGACGGGCGCCTGACGATCAAGATCGGCGCACGTTTTCCTTTGGCCGAAGCCGCCCAAGCCCACGAATGGGTGGAAAGCCGCCAAAGCACGGGAAAAGTGCTACTCGACGTCAGAAGCTAATACCGTTTGCAGCTAAGCATGCCGCTGGCAGATCCAAATCACTTGATGCGCGGCGGCGCAATACTTATTTATCCACAAACTTATGAACATTTTATCCACATTATCCACAAATCACGAAAAACTGTGCTTGCCCTAACCATGAAAAAGATCGTCTTCCGTCAACCCTTGCGGCTGGAGACGATCTTTTTGTGCAATGCGTCAGTTGGAGATTTTGGCGCGGAACAAGTTGGCTCCCATCAGGATGAAGACGCCGCCAGTGATCCGGTTCAGCCATAGGCCGATCTTGAGGTTCCTCCTTAGCTTCCCCGTCGCGAACGCTGCGAGATAAGAAAGGAGACTGCTCCACAACATGCCGGTGAAAATAAACGTCGCGCCCAGAATCGCGAACGGCAACGGACTATGAGCCTGATTGTCTACAAACTGGGGAAGGAAGGCGATAAAGAACAACGCCACCTTCGGATTAGTTATATTCGTAATCATGCCCTGGACAAAAATTTTGCGCGTGCTCATCAACTCTACCGATCCAGAGTCCGGTGCAATGGCGGAGGACTTCGACACAATCATAGTAATCCCAAGATAGATCAGATAGGCGACCCCGATCATTTTGATGACCGTAAACAGCACTAGTGATTTGGCCAGAAGAAAAGATAACCCCAGTGCCGCAAGCAGCGTGTGGATAAGCGTCCCCGCCGCAATCCCCATGGTGGACCAAATACCCGCTCTTCTGCCCTGCGCCACGCTTCTGGCAATGATGTACATTGTATCCGAGCCCGGGGTCACGATAAGCAATATTCCAGCGATTACAAACAAGAAATAATGATGAATGCCAAACACGCTCGTACGCTCCTTTACGCAATAAGTAATGTAGGTTACCGCCCGCGGCGGACCCGGATGTTGCGACTTTGCCATGATTGATGTGCTTTCAATCACATTTTTCCGAGCTTCCTCGTGTTACGCTTTTGACATAGCAAACCAAACGTAACGGAGGGATTCGCGATGTTTTGTTATCAATGTGAACAGACCCCGACAGGCGGCTGTAAGGTGATCGGCGTATGCGGCAAAGATGAAACGATTGCAAGCTTGCAGGATACAATGATTTTCGCTTTGAAAGGCATTGCCGCCTATGCCACACATGCAAGACAGCTCGGCTATTCCGACCCGGAGGTCGACCGGATTACGCACGAAGCTTTGTACATGACGTTGACGAACTCCAACTTCAACCTGCAGGAGCATATCGACATGGCCATGAAGGTCGGCTCGGCGGCCGTCCGAATTATGGATGTGCTGGACCGGGCGCATACGACGCACTTCGGCATCCCGCAGCCCGTAGCCGTGCCACAGAACAGCATCGAAGGGCATGCCATCGTCGTTACCGGGCATAACCTGTACGCTTTGGAGGAGCTGCTCAAGCAGACCGAAGGAAAAGGGATCAACATCTACACGCACTCCGAGATGCTTCCCGCCCACGGTTATCCCAAGCTGAAACAGTATTCGCACTTAAAAGGCAATATCGGAAAAGCCTGGTACGACCAGCGCCGCCTGTTCGAGAAATTCCCGGGCGCCATTCTGGCAACAACGAACTGTGTCATGCCGATCAAAGGCTCCTACGCCGACCGATTCTTCTCTTACGACATTGCGGGTCTGGAAGGCGTCACCAAAATCGTCAACGACGATTTCACCCCGCTGATCGAGAAAGCCTTATCGCTGCCGGAAGCCCGGATCGAGTCGGACCAGACGCTGATGACCGGCTACCATCACGAGACCGTGATCGGCCTGGCTCCGGAGATTATTCAAGCGGTCAAAGCGGGCAAAATCAAACGCTTCTTCGTCATTGCCGGCTGCGACGCCCCGGGAAGCGGCGGCGAATATTACCGCGAGCTCGCCACCTCGCTGCCTAACGATACCGTGATCCTGACCACATCCTGCGGCAAATTCCGCTTCAACGACGTCGATTACGGCACCGTGGCCGATACAGGCATTCCGCGCTACATCGATTTAGGCCAGTGCAACAATTCCGGCTCCACGGTCAAAATCGCCCTGGCGTTGGCCGATGCCTTCGGATGCAGCGTGAACGACCTGCCAGTCAGCATCGTGCTCTCCTGGTTCGAGCAGAAGGCGGTCGCGATTCTTCTCGGCCTGTTCAGCCTCGGCATCAAAGATATCCGCATCGGCCCGAAACCGCCGGAATTCATCAATCCGGGCGTCATGAACGTGCTTGTTGACACATTCGGACTGAAGCTGATCGGCAACACTCAAGACGATATGAAGGAAATGCTGTCGCTTTCTCACTAAGAAAGCTCCGGCGGCAAAACTTTTGCTGTGGGGGATAGTTGGGCACGGGCGTCCTTGACTACCGTTCAAGGTGCACGCGCCCCTTTCCCGTTCATTCTGTCCGTCAGTATGCCCTCCAAACGACGCCTCACCGCTTGTACTCCATCCGGTATCTTCAGCTTAATTGTACCATCTTTCGCCCCCGGGCAGACAACATAAACAGGCCTTGGGTCGTCGGAAAGCAAGGTTCCCCCCTGCTTCCAGACGGCCCAAGGCCTCGCTGCTTTATGCAAACATGTACTTCCTGCGCCTTCGTTTCGTTCGTTTCGCCAATTCCGATTACAGCCCGAACTGCTTTCGGAACCAAGCCGCGGCCGCATCGGCTTCCGTCGGCGTAAGCTGGTGGCCGAACCGCTCCCAGTGGACCGTCACCGAAGCTCCCGCCCCGCTAAGCAGCCCCTCCAGCTCTTCGGTTTCACTCGCCGAGCAGATCGGATCGTTCGTCCCCGCTCCGATGAAGACCGGGATACCGGACAAATCCGGAAACGCGATGCCTCTTCGCGGAACCATAGGATGGTGCAGGATCGCGCCTTGCAGGGCGTCCCGGTAGTGAAACAGCAGACTGCCTGCGATGTTGGCTCCATTGGAATAGCCTACTGCGACGAGGCGGCTGCGGTCAAACCCGTATTGCCCGGCGGCCTGATCTAGAAACTCGCTGACTTCCCGGGTGCGGAAGATGAGGTCCTCTTCGTCGAACACGCCTTCGGCGAGCCGACGGAAAAAGCGCGGCATGCCGTTTTCCAGCACATTGCCCCGAAGGCTGAGTACGGAGGAATCCGGCGCTATACGCTTCGCCAGCGGCAGCAGATCCCGCTCGGTTCCTCCCGTACCATGGAAGAGCACCAAAGTCGGCGCTTCTTCGCGGCGGCCCTTTTCGAAGATATGCTTCATGCGCGTTTCCCCTCCAATGCTCTCACTTCAATCGGCAGCAGGTTCGCTTCGATCGCAGCGCGATGGGGCTCATACCACGCGGGCAGCATTAATTTCTCGCCCAGCGTTTCGGCGGGTTCGTCACGGGTGAAGCCCGGTGGATCGGTCGCGATCTCGAACAGGATGCCCCCAGCCTCGCGGAAATAGAGCGCGTTGAAATATTGGCGGTCGATGATGGACGTCGGGCGGTAGCCGTAGCTCTGCACTTCACTCTGCCACTGGGCATGCTGCTCGTAATCCGCCGCGCGCCAGGCGATATGATGAACGGTCCCCGCCCCGTCGCTGCCCCGGCTCACAGCCTCGAGCGGAACATCGATTATGTTGCCCAGCTCTCCGGCGGACCGGAAGCGGGCGTACTCAGCGTCTTCCGCAACCTTTTCCAAGCCGAGCAGATGCACCAGCGCGTCCGTCGTTTTATTCGGATCGGTGCTGAATAGAACGGCGCCACCGAAGCCCTTGATCGCTTTGTCGGCCGGAATCCCGCCGAACGACCATCCGCTGCTCGGTCCTTCCTCTCGTTCGACCAGCTCCAGCCGCAGCCCTTCATTGTCCTGAAATTGCAAGGACGTCTCCGAGAAGCGGTTTGCTTTGGTTACGGCAATCCCGAAGCTTGCGAGACGGTCCTCCCAATACCCGAGAGCGCCCGTAGGGACGGCATACGTCGTTATGCCGACTTGACCGCCGCCGACCCGGCCTTTGCGCGAGTTCGGCCACGGGAAGAACGTTATGATCGTTCCCGGGCTTCCCGCTTCGTTGCCGAAGTACAAATGGTATACCTCGGGAGCGTCGAAGTTGATCGTTCTCTTCACCAGACGCAGCCCCAGAATGCCTGCGTAAAAATCGACATTGCCCTGCGGATCGCTTGCAAAAGCCGTAATATGATGAATGCCGAATGTTTGTAATGTCATAGGAAATCCTCCTCTATATTTAATCATTTCATGGTCCGTGCCAAATTATTTAAGCAACGCATCCAGCGAGTAAGCGCCAGCGCCCGTCAAAGCCACGCCGATCACGACAACCATCAGCACGAGTTGGTATTCGTACCCGTTGGCGGTAGACCACAGGCCGTTTGGACCGTGCACCTTCACGATCGCGCCGAGCATGGTCGCGGCAATAAGCGCCGCAGCCAGCGGGGTAAGCAGACCGGCTGCAAAAAGGACGCCTCCGAGCAATTCCATCAACCCGGCCAGTACCGCCATGACGACGCCCGGCTTGATACCGACCGACTCCATCCACCCGCCGGTCCCTTTCGGACCGTGGCCGCCGAACCAGCCGAACAGCTTCTGCGCCCCGTGCCCGATAAACAGCAGCCCAACCACCAACCGAACCAACAGCAATCCCAAGGCCAACATCATCATCGTCCTCCATTATTTTTAATTTGTTATTCTTAATTTTAAGATATTTTAGCGTAACTTCCTTATCCTACACATGGCCCCATAGCTTCACGGCATCTCGGCGCTACGTTCACGCCTTCACGCCTCTATGTGTTTATGCCTTCATTCCAAGCAAGCCGCCTTACTTCCCAACCAACCACACGGACTACACTTTCCTAAACGTTCCACTGTCGCTCGCTACCGTTTATGCATCCTGTACTCCTCCTTGCAGATGTCTTTGATTTAATTATCTTAAATTTAAGATATATGTTTTTGTGATCCTTGTCAATAGTCAATTTAGAAAAAAAATCAGGATCTGGACTTCGTCCTGACCGTTCCGTCGGGATGCCCTACCACGATCAGATCCGCCATGTTGACGAACAATCCGTTCTCCACGACTCCGGGCAGTTTGTTCAGCTCCACGCTCAATTCGCCGGGATTCGGAATCGACCCAAACCGGCAGTCAATCACGTAATTTCCGTTATCCGTCACATAGGGAGCCCCATCCTTCATCCGCAAAACCGGTTCACAGCCCATTTGCCCCAGCTGCCTGCTTGTCATTTCCCAACCGAACGGCACCACTTCAACGGGAAGCGGAAACCGGCCCAATACGGGCACGCATTTGGAATGATCGACGACAACAATGAACCGGGATGAAAATGACGCAACCATTTTCTCCCGCAGCAAAGCTCCTCCGCCACCCTTGATCAGTTCATCCTTTGGACTGACCTCGTCCGCACCGTCCACGGTCAGATCCAATGGCGCTTGCAGCCAGGCAAGCGAAAGAAGAGGAATGCCCGCCTCGCGCGCCAGCTTTTCGGTCTGGACAGACGTCGGCACAGTCTCGATCCGCAACCCTTCCTTAACCAGCTCGCCGATTCTGAGAATGGTCCAATATACCGTCGATCCGGTGCCAAGACCGATTCTCATCCCATCGCTTATGTATTCCGCCGCTTTCTCGCCGGCCGCTTTCTTCGCATCCATATGTATTGCCCCCGATCGTGCAGACTTCCCCATGGCAGCCGGTAGACCGACAGGACATAAACCTCCACACCGGTCGGCTGCTTGTTAGCATGCTCCTTAAGTATAAATTTTAACACGCTCTTCCAACGGTTTGAACTCCTTGTCGCCAGGAGGCGCTATAGGCTTGCCGAACGGCATCTGGGCGATAAGCTCCCACGTTTCCGGTAAGCTCCATTCTGCTCTTACCTTCTTGTCGATCAGCGGATTGTAATGCTGCAGCGATGCCCCCAAGCCTTC
Source organism: Paenibacillus tianmuensis (assembly GCF_900100345.1). Classification (GTDB taxonomy): domain Bacteria; phylum Bacillota; class Bacilli; order Paenibacillales; family NBRC-103111; genus Paenibacillus_G; species Paenibacillus_G tianmuensis. The sequence goes on from NZ_FMTT01000028.1 coordinate 43,485, forward strand.
GTTCGCCAGCGCGGTCCAGATGACATACTGGAGCATGCCCGACGATTGCTGAGACCAGGTTGGGAACCGCTCCTGATAGGTGGGGAACTGAGCTTGCAGCGCTTCGACCACGGCCATATCTTCGAAGTACAAAATTGTGCCGTAGGCGGCGCGGAACCCGTCCATGCGCTTCTGGGTCGAGGCAAACTGGTCTTCCGGCACAATCGCCTTCAACACCTGCGTCGTAATCTCCCACAGCTTATCGTGATGCTTTCCGAACAAAATAACGGCCCGGGCGCTTTGCGAGTTGAAGGAGGAAGGCGTATGCTTCACCGCTTCATAGACGATTTCCCGGATTTTATCGTCCGGAACGGTCGATTCTTTGCTTAATGTGTAAATGGTCCGCCTTTTTTGGGCCAAGGTTAGAAATTCATTTGCCACTGTTCCACATCTCCTGTCTCAGAATGGGTATTTCGCTTTACACCTTTTACAAGCTTTCCGAAAAACTATCGCCATTATTCGTTGATTTTGTCCCGATAAGCTTCATTAACCTTTCTTCCCCATCCGTGACCCGCACTCTACCATCTACAGCTGCCCCGTTTCCGTCGGCTTTCTGCATGGCTTTCTACCTCCCGCTGGAATGTAGGGCCGCGCTATCGGCTCTGTACCTGCTGCACCGAGAGTATGTCCTACTCCGACGCAGCAGGCTGGTTTTCCCATACGGTACTTATGAATCTCGCGCCGAGCGTCTTCTTTCAAGGTTTGAAGCGTAGGGGATTCCTTCGTACTTCCTGGTCATGCTTCCATGAATAATAAAGACTTTTGGGAATATATTGGTAATATAGATATTGGATGCCCTCTACTGGTAGACATGGCCTATATCTAACTACCCTTACAGCCCGTTTACATACGGGCTTTGAACACATTTTCATGCTATCGTTTTAGAAGGCAAGGACTTGAATCTAAGTTTGATGACTATTCCAATATACTGTAAACTAATATATTATATCCCAAATGAGGTGATTTCCATATGAATGGTGAAAAATCTGTCCAAGGGGATAGCTCCATGTCTGAACGCCCGACGCGTAGTCAGGCGCCTGAAGAGCTCAAGTGGGATGTTACAGGAATCTATCCGAACAACGCCGCTTGGGAAGAGCACCTTGTCCGCTTAAACGCGGATTCGCTAGCTGAATACGAGGGCCGCTTGAGGGAAAGCGCGGAGACTCTGCTCGCCTGCCTGCAATTGAGGGATGTGCTCGAAGAACAGGCCGGTCGAGTCACCTTTTATGCCCACCTGCACCAGATGGGCGACGGATCGGACCCGGCCAATCTAGCGATGGTCGGTCGGGCGAGTGCGGCCCACGGGAAAATAACTGCCGCAGCCTCGTTCATTGAGCCGGAACTGCTGGGCTTGCCCGACGGGCAGTTGGAGCGGTACGCCCAGGAGCCTGTCTTGCGGGCCTATTCTCATCAGTTAAGAGCGCTAATCCGCCGACGCCCGCATGTCCTGAGTCGGGAGGGCGAGGCGGTATTGTCAGGCCTCAGCCAAATCCTTGAGACCCCCTTCCAGATCTATCAGCAGATCGTAAACGCGGATTTGCGGTGTGAGTCGGTCGCCGACAGCCACGGCACCTCCCACGCCGTCTCAATCGACCGCTGGCTGTTTCACATCGCCTACTCATCCGATCGAGAATTCCGGCGCCGCGGGTATGCCTCCCTGATGGCCGGGTTGCGAACTCACCAGTCCACCCTGGGCGCCAACTTGATCAATCACGTCCGCAAACAAGTCGATCTCGCCCGTCTCCGCCGCTTTGGCTCCGCCGCCGAGATGCTGTTGTTCCCGGACCACCTGGATGTCGCCTTCTACCGCCGGGCGGTGGATACCTTGCTGGAGGAGGCCAGGCCCGTGGCCCGCCAGCTGCTCCGCCTGCGCAAGCGGCTGTGGGGGGTTGATCGGCTCTATCCATATGATCTAACGGCGCCTCTGCTGGATCAACCGGAGCAAACCTCCTTCGCGGAAGCAGGGGACCTGCTGCGCAGCGCGCTGGAGCCACTAGGTCAGGAGTATGTGCGGGTGGTCGACACGGCCCTGCGGGAGCGGTGGGTCGACCGGGCGGATAACCGGGGCAGGTTTCCCCTTCCCATCAGCACCAGCCAATACGGGGTTCATCCGTTCATCATGACGACTTGGACCGACAAGCTAAGCGATGTGATGCTCCTGTCGCACGAACTGGGACACACGGTCCATAGCATCCTGATTAACCGGAACCAGTCCATCGGCGACAGCGGGTACGGCGGTCTGGTTGCAGAGACCGCTTCCACAGCCAACGAATGGCTCTGCTATCAGTACCTGTCCGCCGGCAGCGACCAGGGAAAGGCGCTTGCCGCGGCCCGGTGTTTGCTGGAAGTTAGTTTCGCGAATCACTTCTCGGCCATGCTCCTGATTGAAAGGCTGCAGCAACGGCTGTTCGATCTGGTGGAGGCAGGCAAGCCGGTTGCCGTTGAGACGGTGCTGGCGCTGCACCGCGAGATCTGGCAGGACTTCTATGGCGATGAGCTGGTACTGGAAGAGGAGAACCAGATGGAGTGGGCACTGTATCCGCATCTTTACTTTGATAATTGTCTCTATCCCTACTCCTATGCCGTGGCCATGAGCGCATCGTTTGCGATAACCACGCAAATTAGGGCGGAAGGAGCATCGGCAGCAGAACGGTGGCTCACGGCCCTGAAAGCGGGAGCAACACTGCCACCGCTGGCGTTCTGGCGGACCGCCGGTGTGGAGATGGATACGGATGAGCCTCTGCGCCAGGCGGTCCGGTTTTTCGGGGGGTTGGTGGAAAAGGTTAGCACGCTCCTTGCTCAGGACCAGAAGTAAGTCCCGCCTGTGACAAGCAACAGAAACCGTCCATTCCGCAGAAAGCTGCCCAAGCAACAACAAGCGGAAGAACGGTATTCCTTTTCATGAGAGGCCTCCTTCCTGAATTTGGTTCTGTGGTAGCGCCAATTCTATCAACAAGGAGGCCTCTTTTTCAAAATTTCAAATCCCTTTTTTTTGGTTAGTCACCTCCGGAATGAGAAGCATTTCCCCCAGTTGGCCTTCCTTTAAATTTGCTACAAACCTATGCAACCACCTCATCCTCTACTTGTCTTTTTAATTTCCAGTATCGTCTGGAAGGCTGAGTCCGATATCGGCTAGTCGTGAACCGCCCCTGTCCTGCTGCGGGCCGGGACTTCAAGGCTGGTTACTTGCGCGGCAAGAATGATCATGTAGGGAGGTAACTACGATCTGATGATCAAAAAATTGTTACCATGGTTGGCCTGGATCGCGCTCCCCCCCATTGCTGCACTTGCCCTTTTTCTCATCTATATGACAGCGGTTGATTATAAGCCCCCTGCTAAAGTGGAGCTTCCAACCAACAATAACAACACCTCTACGCTGAAGCAGGGTCAGCCGTTCACTGTCACGACATTCAATCTCGGCTACGCCGGCCTTGACAAAGGACAGGACTTCTTCATGGATGGCGGAACGATGTCCCGATCCGGCAGCAAGGAACAAACAGAAGCGAACCTGCGCGCCATTACCGATTTTCTAAGCGGCGCCCGCTCCGATCTGTATATGCTGCAGGAAGTAGACGTTAATTCTTCACGCAGCAATCATATGAACCAAGTCCAGATCATTAGCGACCGTCTGCCGGAATATAGCAGCACGTTTGCCTATAACTATAAGGTGGCTTGGGTTCCCGTGCCGCTGACTCATCCGATGGGTGCGGTCCAGAGCGGACTACTGACGGTATCCATGTCCAACAGCACTTCCCATACCCGCGTCGATCTGCCAGGCAAAGAGAGTTGGCCTGTTCAGCTATTTGAGCTGGATCGCGCATTTATCGAGAGCCGCTTGCCCGTCGATAACGGCAAAGAACTCGTCTTGATCAACCTGCATTTATCGGCCTTCGACAAGGGCGGCGCCATCCGCAAACAACAGCTTGACTTCCTGGCGGACCATATTCATCAAGAAATGAAGAAGAACAACTATCTCATTCTCGGCGGAGATTGGAACCACGCCTTGCCGGGAACCGATCACAGCCGATTTCCGTCGCAGCAGAAATGGCCGCAGTGGCTGCAGCCTTTTCCCGGTACCTTCGCTCCGGCTGGCTTCCAATGGGCGGTAGATCCGGGCACGCCTTCCGTCCGCACGCTGGATACCGCGTATCGGCCAGGGATTAATTTTCTCGCTGTCATCGACGGCTTTCTTGTCTCTCCGAATGTCAAAATCGTCGATGTCACCGGACACGATCTGAACTTCGAGAACAGTGACCATAACCCGGTGACCGGGAGATTTGTTTTGAAATAAGCGAAGCAGAAGAAAAGCCAACGCCTCTGATGTTTAGAGATGCTGGCTTTTTTCGCGGTTCCCTATTTATATCGTATCTTCCACTTCGATTTTGCCTATGTACAAAAAAGAATGAGACTCTTTGACTTCAACGCTCATATCCAATTCATCTAGCGCAATAAGGCAGCTTAGTTTCTGGATGTTCTTTTCCTTCAATGTTAATTGGACCTTCTCCCACAAATCGCCAAATCCATCTAAGCTCTTAATATCAGCGATCGGGCACGGAGTCTCGCCAAAGTATTCTATAATAGCATGATCCCAGTCGCAAAACGCATGTTTTAGTTTGAAATACTTCTGAAACAGACAGTTTCCTCTTGTGTTAAGCTCAAGCGCCTGAGAAAAGCTCTCATAGCTTACGTATTCGGATACCCAGACATCCACAACATGCTTTTGTCCGGTCGTCATTTTAAAATTAACGTCCACACCGCATTTCTCCAGATAAGCTTTGATCACGGGTTTTGTTGCTTTTTCATAAAAAACCTCTTCCTCCGTATCTAACAAATATAACAGCAAATTTCCATGACCTGTATGTGTCCCGATTTTCGTTTCTTTTTCCAATTCATCTTGCAGATTCTCGTTATGATACAAAATATTCAAGAACTCATCTTTAGATAAATTTCCGTTCAAAAAGTTTACTAAAATAGACTTTGATTCCGTCATCATGCACCTCTATCCTGAAATAACTGTATTTCATCATCTGATGGTGCCGCGTAGTGGCATGGGTGTCTATTTAATCTAAACATGTTCCGCCGTTAGACCCTTCCAATATAAACGTTTGAACCAGAGAATACCAGGTTATACCCCAATCGGTACAGCTCAAAATATGGAGCCAGCGGATCACCCGCAAGATCAAAGCGATGCCACTGCAAATAATAGGAAATCCAATAATCACAGGCAATAGAGTAATAGGCCTCACTCAGAATTTGGACAGGCTCGTCCAGATTTTTATGCTCGGACACAATTTCGAATAAGGTTTCATGAAGGATCGGGTCATATTTTTCCCGGTACTGTCCAATCTCCCCTCGCGGAAGGATTACAATCTGATGGACCCCAGCCAAGTATGATGCAACCTCCACTGTCCCTTCAACATCGGCATGCTCTTCCATGAGCTGCTTCATACCCGTAATCAACTGCTCTCCATACCCTCTCAGCACGTCTTCGGATACCGAACCGGATTTGCCATTAAAATACCCGGGTACGCTGTCTCCCTTAAAATCTTCAGGGTCCAGCATATCATAAATCGGAGCAAGCCGCTTCAGATATGCCTCCCCATTCGCAAGAGGTGCAAAGATAGCTTCCACCCCTTCGCCGCTCGGCATGAAAATCTGAAAGTAGCTGTAAAACTCATCCTCCCCGATCTCCCCGTCTGTTGCTTCCTCATCAATTAAACCAAGCAAATATCGTCCATACTCCTGCTGATCCATAAATCTCCCATCCCCTCTTTCTTCGATTACTTCCCTGCCATGGCCAGTATTTTCTTGAGACTCAACAAAAGAATTGTGAACGTGGCCGAAGGGATGTATGGAATAATGTAACATAATGTTCTTGGTTTATTATAATCCACGACCCCTGTTCAATGCCATCAGCATCAACAAACAGGATTTGGTGAAACTCCAACTCTGGTAAGTTGAGACATTCGTTGATATCTGGTTCTACAGAGAGCTGGAAGTTGAATTACAAAAAAGGAAAGTAATAATAGCCATCGAATACTATAATGAGGCGATTGGTTCACATCTTAATGATTCAAACGTGCTTTGTACGGATTCGTGGCGGGCATTCAGTTCCTATGCGAAAACGAAAGGCTTAGACCATTACCGTTTCAAGTCGGATGGGAAACAACGGGTAAAAGGTGTGTAACTAACTCTGTAAAAGCATTGATTAGGTGTGAATATGGATTGGAAAAGATACACTAAAGAAGAAAGAGGTGCGAAAATGGAGAAGCATAGAATCAATGAAGTGCCCTCTCTAAATCTTGGGGTTTGTGAAGAGATGATAAACGCGGCTGCGGAACAATTGGGTGTGGCTTTTCCCGAACAATTAAAAGAGATATGGAAAATTTCAAATGGACTTGAATTACCAGGTAGCTGGCTTTTTTACCCCATTTTTGATAATTCAAATCCTCGGAAAACTTCAAACCATATCGTTTACGAAAATACTAAAGCACGTTGGGATTACATAAACGACAATCTAATTTCAATCGCCGCTGGTGATACAGGTAACCATCTGGTACTTCAAAAAACGAGTTCTGGGTTATTAAGCGCAGACGTGTACATCTGGAACCATGAAACAAATAAGATAAAAAAATGGAGCAAATCGTTAGATTTTATTAAAGAGAAAGCTCATAAGAGAATTGATAATATAAAATCCCAGATTCAAAGAGCGGCTAAAAGGAAAGCTGGGTCTTAGCCGCCATCAAGTTCACTTCAACAATCTGGAACGATAGTTCAACTGACCGCCCAAGAGGGCGGTTTTCCATTACTCAAAAAGATTTAGCATAGCCTTTCTTGAACACTCCCACCACCTGCGCTAAGGCGCTATCCTGAAATAACTGTATTTCATCATCTGATGGTGCCGCGTAGTGGCATGGGTGTCTATTTAATCAAAACATGTTTTCCGGTATGCATTCCGACATCGTCTCGCTTGTTCGATGGAGCTTACAATTTCCGCCGTTAGAACCTTTCAATATATAGGTTTGAACCAGAGAATACCAGATTATACCCCAATCGGTACAGCTCAAAACATGGGGCCAGCGGATCACCCGCAAGATCAAAGCGATGCCACTGCAAATAATAGGAAATCCAATAATGGCAGGCAATAGAGTAATAGGCCTCACTCAGAATTTCGACAGGTTCGTCCAGATTTTTATGCTCGGACACAATTTCGTCCAAGGTTTCATACAAGATCTCGTCATATTTTTCCTGCTCGCGGAAGGATTACAATCTGATGGATCTCAGCTAGGTATGACGCCGCCTCCGCTGCCCCGTCAACATCGGCATGCTCTTCCATGAGCTGCTTCATTCCCGTAATCAGCTGCTCTCCGTAACCTCTCAGCACGTCCTCGGATACCGAACCGGATTTGGCAATAAAATATCCGGGTACGCTGTCTCCCTTAAAATCTTCAGGGTCCAGCATATCATAAATCGGAGCAAGCCGCTTCAGATATACCTCCCTATTCGCAAGAGGTGCAAAAATAGCTTCCACCCCTTCGCCGCTTGGCCTGAAAATCTGAAAGTATCCGTAAAACGCATCCCTCCCGATCTCCCCGTCTGGCGCTTCCTCATCAATTAAACCAATCAAATATCGTCCATACTCCTGCTGATCCATAAATCTCCCATCTCCTCTTTCTTCGATTACTTTCCTGGCATGGCCAGTATTTTCTTGATATTCAACAAAAGAATTGTGAACGTGGCCGAAGGGATGTATGGAATAATGTTGATATCTGGTTCTACAGAGAGCTGGAAGTAAAATCATAAAAAAGGAAAGTATTAATAACCATCGAATACTATAAATAGCTTTAAATTTACTTCGAGTCATTAGAGGTGAGGAGTTTCTATTATGGCAGAATTAATCAAAATTAGAGGCAGTGTGTTTATCGGCGGGTTGCTCTATCTGCCCCCAATTCAAGACCCGTCTACAGGCATGATCTATGAATATCAGGCGGATGCAAGGGAATTCACTCCGCACGCGGTAAACACCGGGCGTTGCCGTGTGGAGCAGGAAGTCGTCATCGACTTCGTTAAGCAAAGAATTACATCTTTCGCCAATACGGGTGTCACCGTGCTCAAATTGACAGCTCCAGATGGCTCCGTCGAGTACAAACAAGGAAAATCGTCTACGGACGGTATTCGCGTTGAAGACGAAGTGTGGGACGGGGATACGGTATCGTTAACTATGCGAGCGAGTGCAAGCAACCCGCTTCGTCCTGATGCGCCGACGGTTGACTACTCTCTGCAGATTACCGCATATAAGGATGGCACCGTGCAGGTGAAGGGCCGCCATGATGGGTTTCCTTGCTTCGAGTTCTATAAACAAGTGGATTTTGGGGATTTTCAACTCCTGTACGCCCATGATTTTCGGAAGACGGGCGATACGCCAGCCACAATGGCTGGGGATATGGAATATCATTTTGAGGCATGAGAATCGGAGAAATTTCGTCTTCAAACATATCTATATAATAAGGAGAATGAAAGATGAATTCGAACAATAAGGTACTGATCACCGGCGCTGCCGGCAATATCGGCAAAGCATTTAGGCAATACGCGAAAGAGGCGGGAGCGGAATACTGTTTCCGTTTGGCCGACCGCTCTTCTGACGCTCTAAGCGCCATGGCTCAAGCCGGAGATGAAATCGTGACCTTGGACGTGACGGACCTGGACGCTTGCCAGCAAGCTTGCGCGAATGTCTCCACAGTCATTCACTTAGCGGCGGACCCGTCGCCTGAAGCGGATTTTTACTCTTCTTTGCTGGAAAACAACATTAAAGGAACGTACAACATATTTCGCGCTGCCAAGGATCAGGGCTGCAAAAGGGTCATCTTTGCCAGCAGTGCCCAGGCTGTCGAAGCGTATCCGCTAGATGTCCAGATCCATTCGCACATGCCGGTTCGCCCGAAAAATTTGTATGGCGTAAGCAAATGTTTCGGGGAAGCGCTCGCTTCTTATTTCGCCGATGTCGAGGGTCTCTCCAGCATCGTAGTCCGCATAGCCAACTTTTTGAGTGATCCGGAGGCACTTCATGGGGCAAGCGCGCGAGATTTGAGCGCATATATAAGCCCTCGCGATTTGGGGGATCTGCTGTTGCGGTGCATCGAGACGCCTTCCATCAAGTTTGCCGTCTTTCCCGGAATCTCCAACAATCGCTATAAGCGGATGGATCTCTCGGACGTTCGCGAACAGTTGAAATATCATCCAATCGACGATTCTTTCGCTATTATAGAGGGAAAAAATTAATTTAGGAGACTGTTCACATCATTGAGGCATTACTTACAGTGAAGCGAAGGTCATCCACATGCCGTATGTCATAATCAAGGGTGCCGACCTCGCATTGACGGTTGGCCCCGTACTTAATTTATTGTTTACAATACATCACAAAAAGCCTTCCTATTCCAGGACTACCTCGTGCGCGCCGACTTCGCGTGTTATATATCGCCACTCACATATAATTCCGTCGTAGTCACGACCCAAACGATCAGAATGGAAGACGGTAAGAAGGTCCTGACCACTTACTGTAGCAAGTTCGAGATCGTCTAAGTACTACCATTAGTCGACTTCATAAAAAGTTCGTATTGAACCATCTCTGTAAAATTAGAGAGAACCCCATTCATGGTTCTCTCTGCTTATATCATTTTACAAAAACTTGTTCACATCCTGCTGCATCCTCTCGGAAATTAGGATTTATGCCAGCCAGACCAAGTGCCCGGAATACTTTGTTGATCGTCTCCATTTTTATGCCTTCATGAGCTGCTTCTATCTGAGAAATACGAGCTTGGGTAGTTCTAGCAGCATTAGCAAGTTCTTTTTGACTCCAACCCAATTGAAGACGTCGAGACATAACAAGATCGCCTATAATAACTGAAAAAGAATTCAAGTATTCTCGTACTTCGGGTATCTCCTCAGCATCTTTCAAAAAATCGGCATAATCCTGTCCTAATTTCTTAGTCACAGTAAAACACCCTTTCATAAATTAATGTATTTCCCCGGGTTGATCTTGAAATCTGAAAACATGGCTTCTGTTTCATGAACAACAATATCAAAGGCAATGGAAGATTTTGATTGTTTAAGAATCGAGCGGGTAAAAACTAAAATTTGTTGTCCTTCATGTTTATGGACAAAAAATATAGCACGAAATGCTCCGTACCCTTGTCTGTTCACTCTAAGTTCAAGCAAAGGATGATGATGTACTAACTCTTTTACCGGTTTAGCAAGAGTAAAAGCGACTCCGTTATCATCGGTATCTGATAACAACTTATCAAGCGAATCTGGAATACCATGACGACTGACAAAACTCATTGCACGTGTAATACGTGGCAGAATCCATAGCGCATCTAGATCGCCTGCTTGTGCTTGAGCCCTGAGCATGTTTAAGTGGTTTAATACAGGTTGTTGTCCATGTTCATCCAATGCAAATTCGATCACTGCCATAATTATACCATGCGCGATATAAATCATCAAACAAATCCGCGCAACTCCTTGTTCAATTTACTGGAACAAGAAGCAAAATACTCCTTGTCCCTCGAGATATAATAAACTTGAATTTGAGTTTAGTCGAGCTCGAAGTTATCCATATCGATTGTTTTGTCTTCTTTAGGATTACATAGGTCTGAACGTATTCCTGTGCCTCATGTAGTGGGGAGTCGGCTGACAAGCATTCGACAGGCACTGAAATATAGTGTTGCCCCTTCTCGTATCTCTCCGCGTGAAGCCAGCCTAGCCTGTTGCAAGATGGATCTCAAAAAGTCTGGACGAACGCCCTGCGCGTCGCTGGCCGGCGTCTTCTCCTCGCTCCTGACAGGAGATTTCCCTCCCGGCAGATTACGCCGATCGAATCCTCTACCACCCGCTCCCCCGCCGCACTTCTTCGACGATGGCCCGAACCCCTTCATCGATCCGCTCCCGCTGCGCCCGCGAAATGCTGATGCGGATAAACTTTTCCCGCTCCGCATATTCCGCCAAATAAAACGGTTTGCCGGGAACGACGCTAACCTTCCTCGCCGCAATCCGCTTCACCAGACGCTCGATATTGACCGTCCGGGGCAGCTTAAACTGGACATAGACGCCCGAACGGACATCTGCCGCCTCGATCAGCCCTGCTTCGTTGTGCCGCCGCATGGCCTCGTTCAACGCGCGCATCCGCTCCTCGTACAAGCCATATATTTTGTGCTTGTGCCGCTCGTACATGCCGTTTTTGATGTAAATTTCGAGCGCCGCCTGGGAGAGCAGCGAGGTGTCAGGGTAATTTTTGTACCTATGGTACGTCTTCAACAGCCGCTCCGGCAGCACGACAGCTCCGAGCCTCAGGCCGGGAAAAATGATTTTGGAGAAGCTCTTCAAATAAACGACGTGCGAGCTCCGGTCATAAGCGTGAATCGGTTCGAACCGCTCGGCGCCGAGGTCCGCCATATAATCGTCCTCCACGACGTACACGTCGTATTTGCCGGCCAGCCGGGCGATCGCCTTCCTCTCCTCCACGTTGTACGAGGTGCCGAGCGGATTGTGGTATCTCGAGATCGTGTAAAAAAATTTAATCCCACCGCTGCGGAACCGCTCCTCCAGCTCCTGCAGATCGATCCCCTTCGCCGTCCGCGCGATGCCGCGAACCGGAACGCCCTCCGCCTCCAAAAAGCGCAAATAAAGATCGTAGCTCGGCTGCTCGACCAGAACGGTCGTCTTTCCGTTCGGAAACGGCATCTTCGCTAAAATCTCCAGCGCCTGCTGCACGCCCGAGCTGACGAGAATCCGCTCCGCCTTGGCAAATACCTGATCGCCGGCCAAATGGGAAACGAGCGTCTGGCGCAGCGTTTCCAGCCCGTGCGAATCGCCGTAAGTAAACAGATGGTATTTGTACGTATCGATGGCCTTGTTCAGGCAATGCTGGAAATCCAAATACGGAAACACGTCCAAATCCGGCGACGCCGAAGCAAAATCGATCGTTTCGCTGACCGTCTCGCTGCGCCAGTCTCCCAACTTCTCGACCACATAATAGCCGCTCTGCGGGACCGAATAGATCGCGTGGCGCTTTTCCAGCTCGGCATAGGCCCGGACAATCGTGCTGACGCTGCAGCCATACTCCTCCGTGGCGCTGCGGACGGACGGCAGCTTCCGGCCGGGACCGAAGTGCCCCTCCCGGATTTTATGCTCCATATCGGATAAAATCGAGACATACTTTTTCATCATGCGCCTCCTTGTTACCCTCATTATACACGAACCCATCCAACTGTATCGATACAGTTTGGGCAAAATGACATTGTCCGGTTCACTCATTGGCCTTACCTTAGATAGTAACGGAAGAGACGTTCACGAACGCGCTCCCGACTGTCCAGGAGAGAAGGTTGTCCCCATGAATCAAAAAGGATTAAAACTTGCTTATGTATTCTCCGTGCTGAATGCGGTGATCATCGGATTCTCGTTTCTGTTTACCAAAATCGCGCTCGAACACGCCCACCCGCTCGACACGCTGACGTTTCGTTTCGCCGCGTCGTTTGCGGTCATGTCGATCCCAGTCGCGCTGGGCTGGGTCAAGCTGACCTACCGCGGCAAGCCGCTCCAGAAGGCGCTGCTGCTGGCAACGATGTACCCGCTCGGCTTCTTCACGCTGCAAGCGTTCGGGCTGAAGCACGCCACCTCGGCCGAGGGCGGCATTCTGTACGCGTTCACCCCGGTCGTGACGATGGTGCTCGCCTCGGTATTTTTGAAGGAAGCGACGACCGTTCTGCAGAAGCTGTCGATTTTCCTGTCGGTCTTCGGCGTCATCTTCATCTTTATCATGAAAGGAAGCCGCATCGACCTGTCGAACATGACCGGGATCTTCCTGCTGTTCCTGACGTGCGTCGCCTTTGCCGGATATAGCGTGCTGGCCCGTTCACTCTCGAAGGAGTTCAGCCCTGCAGAAATCACTTATTTTATGCTCGGCGTCGGCTTCGTCGTTTTTCTGGCCGTTTCGCTTGCCAGCCACACGTCCGCCGGAACGCTTGACCAATTCGTCGCGCCGCTGGCTAGCGGGACCTTTCTCGTCTCGGTCTTTTATTTGGGCGTGGTGTCCTCGCTTGCCACTGCCCTGATGGCCAACTACATTTTGTCCAAAATCGAAGCTTCGAAAATGAGCGTGTTCAGCAATCTGGCGACCATCGTCTCAATCGCGTCCGGGGCTCTGTTTCTCGGGGAAGAGGTGACGGTATACCATCTGATCGGATCGGTCATGATTATTGCCGGGGTTATCGGAACGAACCTCTTGGGGCGGAAAAAGACGACACCGCAAGGGATTCATACGAAGCGTGCGGAAGCGTGAAGCGATATGCCAAAAACAGCCAGCCCCCTGATCTTCCAGGGGATTGGCTGTTTTCGCTAGTTTAACTTGAGACCGCCCGGCGTGCCGCAGGAATTTCAGGCAACTCGTTCACGGAAACGATGGCGTCCGTCTTCTTCTCCGGCTTATGCCAGAACCGCTCGTTCCCCGGCAAATCGTCGAACCAGGCAGCCTCCTCCGGACAATCCAACATCATAAATTTACTGTACTCCCCGTCCCGCGATTGATGGTACTTCAAATAAGCCTTGTCATTCTCGATCGCCAAAATCTCGATTTTTCCGGACGTATGGCTCATCGACAGACGTACCCTTTTTCCCAGACCGGAGGTTAAAGCTTTCGCTTGCTCGACAATAGCGTACACCCGCTTCAGGGGCAGGACAAACTCGCTGTTGCCGGCTACCGGGCGGTTGACGAAGAAATAATAAGGCGTAACGCCGGCCCAGGAAAGCTTGTCCAGAAGCTCGCCCAATACCGCGGGATCGTCGTTAATCCCCTTCAGCACCGGCGTCTGGTTCACAACGATGGCCCCGGCCTGATGCAGTGCCTCGAACCCTCTTTTTGCCTCCTCCGTAATTTCGCGGGGATGATTGATGTGCGCCATGACGTAGATGCGCTTATCCGCGGAGGAGAAGGTGCGAATGAGCTCCAGCAGCGCTTCGTCTTCGTAGATGCGCATCGGATTGAACACGGGCAGCTTGGAGCCGAGCCGGATGATCTTCACGTGCTCGATGGCCCGCAGCTTGCTTAAGATGTTGCCCAGGCGCGCCGTCGACAGGATCAGACTGTCCCCGCCGGTCAGGAGCACGTTGTTAATTTCGGGATGCCGGGCGATGTAAGCGATTCCTTCTTCGACATCGGACATCGCTTCTTTCACATCGTTGCGGAATAATCGTTTGCGGAAGCAATACCTGCAGTAAGCGCCGCATACTTCCGATACGAGCAGCAAAGCCGTTGTCCGGTATTTATGCTGACAGCCGGGAACGACATAATTCGTATCCTCGTCGGAAGCGTCCCACCGGCCGTATTCCAGCAGCTCGCCCTCGTTCGGGATGACAAGTTTTTTAATCGGATCGTCCGGATCGTCCCAATTAATGAGGCTCAAGTAATAATCATTCACGCGAAACACGAACTTCTCCGTAATGGGCTTAAGCTTCTCCCGCTCCTGAAGCGGGATTTGGGGAATCTTATTCATATCGGTGATATATTTCGGCTGTGCCATGGCTTTTACCCTCCTTGTCATGGATGTAATTACACCAGCAGTACCGCAGGACACCTCCTTATTCTCTTTTTCCGCAGATGGGCGAATAAAGCAAAAAGACCCGTACGGCAGCGCATCCCTGGGCATCATCGTGCCGCAGTCAGGCTGACTGTCGCGGGTCTATCCCTATCGAAAGACCCGCACAACGGGTCATTCATGCAATAAAGTTGCACGAAAAGCATGGACCCATCTACTGCTGACGAGGTTAGCTGACGGACTCGGGAAAGATGGTTCCCTACGCACACAAGGCGATTCGCCCCACAAAAATGGTTCCCCTGCTTTCCAACTCGGAGAAGTTGGAAATTAAGCGTATTTTCATCATACACAACGGAAGTTTCGTTCGTCAACCGTTATGAACGGATCGGGAAATATTTCCCCCTTATTTCCTAGCTGCCGCCGGTTCCTCGGGCGTTTCCCGGCGAATGAGCAATGCGGCCAGCAATCCGATCCCGAGAATGAGCGCCAGCAGCACAAAGGTCAGCCCATAGCTGCCGGTTTCCATAAAACGGATGGAGAGGATGGGGCCCAAGCTTGTTCCGGCGAAGAGAATAAACGTGTAGACTGAAACCGCAATCCCGCGCGATTTGCCTCCCAATTGACCGACGAGCGAAACCAGTGCCGGAACGGAGAGCGCAATGCCCGCCACAAAGACCAAGCTGAGAATAATCAGCAGGGGCAGGCTGGACATCAGCCCCAGTGAAGCAAGACCCGCCATCGCCAGCAGCAGTCCGCCGCGCAGAACGGCTCGAACACCAAACCGTTTGGCCAAGCGTCCGGATAAAGGAGACACCAGCATGCCGATTACGCCGATGGAGCGCACATACAGAATTTCCTGCTTGGTCAGCCCGAAGTCTGGTCCGCTCAAGTAGCTGCCTAACACCGTGTACATGCTGACAAACGACATGAGCAGCACCAGAGCGATAGCATAGCTAAGAAGAAGATTTTTCTGCGAAAATACGCTGCCGATTTGTTTCAAAGGCTCCCATATGTTGGCGTGGGCGTGTTGAATTTCCCCTTTCGGCAGGAACCGGATAACGAGAAACGCAGTCACGACATAAGCGGCGGCGAGAATATAGAATACCGCGTTCCACCCGTATTGCTGGCTGATTAAACCGCTGACGACCTGCCCTACGATTCCGGCAACCAGGAAGCCTGTGCTGATAAACCCGATCGTCGTCACCCGTTTTTCCGCGGGGAACATCTCCACCGCATAGGCCAGGGCCACCGGCGAGAACGTGGCTGCCGCAGCGCCTTGCAAGCCTCTCAGCACGATGATCCAGAAGAAGCTGTCGATCGCGCCGAGCAGCAAGGAGATGACCGTTAACGCCATGAGCCCGATCACAATGACCTTTTTGCGGCCGTATTTGTCCGACAACGCGCCATAGATCAGGCAGCCGATCGCGAAGCCGAGGGAAAACACGCTTCCCGCAGCCGCTGCTTGGGTAGGCGTGATGCCGAACAGCTCCGCAAACAAGGAAATCAAAGGAATAGTGACGTACAGGCTTGACATCACCGCCATGCCGGACCAGCACAGCACCGCCGTCATCAAAGAATAGTTTCGCTCAGGAAGGGATGAATTGGCCAATTGCAACATAAAGCACCTCTTTCGAATTTCGAATTTCAAATAAATTAGGATCAAGCCGTCTCGATGGCTATTTGCGGAAACTGCATATCGTACAAGGTCTTGTATCGGCCCGAACGCCGAAGCAAGGCTTCATGCGTGCCTGTTTCCACAACCTGCCCTTTTTCCAAAACGACAATCCGGTCCGCATGCTGAATCGTGGACAGGCGGTGCGCGATAACCAGGCAGGTTCGCCCGGGAAGCAGCCGGGAAAGCGCCTTTTGAATCAGCTGCTCGGATTCCGTATCTAGCGCCGCGGTCGCTTCGTCCAAAATGATCGACCGCGGATTTTTCAGCAGCGCCCGGGCAATCGACAGCCGCTGCTTCTGTCCGCCCGACAGCTTGACGCCCCTTTCCCCGATCAACGTATCGTATCCGTGGGGAAAAGCCTCGATAAACTCCTGCGCATTCGCCGCTCTCGCCGCCGCCTCGATCTCTTCAGGAGACGCGTCCGGCCTGCCGTAGGCGATATTTTCCCGGATGGTGCCGTTCAGCAGGATCACATCCTGGGATACGATGCCGATTTGCCGGCGAAGCGACTCAAGGGTGACTTCGTCCAGCGGATGACCGTCGATGAAGATCACCCCTTTTTGCACATCGTATAAACGGGCGATCAAATGAGCGACGGTCGATTTGCCCGAGCCGGACGAGCCGACCAGTGCCGTCACTTGGTTGGCGCGGATTCTCAAATGAAAATTTTGCAGAACCGGCACATTCGCTTCATACGCGAAATCCACGTCATCGAAGAAAATATCCCCTTGAATCGCCGGTAAAGCGATCGCGTTGTCTTTGTTACGAATCTCCGGCACGGTCTTCAACACTTCGTGAATTCGTTCGTAGGCCGCGGCTGATTGTTGAATTCGGCTCACCATGCGGCTGAAGGACCGAATCGGACCCTGCAGCAGACGTAGGTAAGCAAGGAAGACCACGATGTCACCGACGGTAAGCCGTCCGCGCATCGCCTGCCAAGCCCCGAACAGCAGCACGAAGACCATCCCGATGGAATTCAGCACGTCGACGATCGGAGAGAACAAAGCGGACAGCCGTGAAGCCGTCACTGTAGCGTTCCGGTTCTGCTCGCTCCACTCGGCGAATCTTTGTACCTCCTCGTGCTCGTTCGCGAAGGATTTGATCATTCGGATTCCGGACAGCGTATCCTGAAGATGATTGCTCAGTTCGGCAGAAGACTGGCGTACCGTCCGATAAGCCGACTTGATGCGGCCGCTGAAAAAGCGCGACGTGTAGAACAGGAAGGGGAACGTGCTCATCAGCAGAAGCGCCAGCTCCCAATCGACATAAAGCAAATAACCGCAAACTGCAGTAAACGTGAAAAAATCGGCCGCGATGGATAACGTTTCGGCAGACACCAATTCCTGCAGTTGGTTGACATCGCTGGTAAGCCTGGTCATGAGATCGCCGGTACGATTGCGCTCGAAAAACTTCAAGTCCAGGCTCAAGGTATGCCGGTACAGCTTATTCCGCAGCCGCAGAATGGCCCTCTGGCTAACAAGCGTCATCATGTAGCTGCTGCAAAAACGAAAAGCTCCCAGCAATAACGCAGCGCCGACAATGCAGCCTCCCATCTCAAGCAGCGCGTCGTATCGCCGGTTGGGTATGAACTGATCGATGACGATTTTTGTGAATTGAGGAATCCAAAATTCAAGAACGGAAATCGCAACAATCGCTGCCGCCGAGAGCGAGATCAAAGGCCATTGCCCGCTTGCTTGCGCGAGCAGCTCCTTGAACATTTCCGCAAACTGTTTTCGCCACTTCATGGCATCACCCGAATTTTCCTTTCAAATATAGTAAGACTATCTAACTATTATTCTAAAAAAAATTATCTCCCTACGCCCACCCTTTTCTCGATGCTTTGATGCAGCTTGCCCAGAATCTTCTCGAACACGCTGCGTTCCTCGGCATCCAAATCGCCGAGCAGCGAGGCACAGGTCGACCAAAAGGTCGGCAGTACTTGGTCCACCATGGCCCGTCCCTCCGGCGTAATGCTGACATGAATCATGCGGCGATCCTTGGCGCTTTGTTCGCGGGAAACCCAGCCGCGTTTTTCTAGCCAATCCAGTAGAGCCGTGACGGAAGCGCGGCGGATTCCAAGCCGGTCTGCGATGCCGGAAGGCGTAATAAGCTCTCTGCCTTCATGCAGCATAAGCAGCAATAACATATCCAGCTTGCTCTCGGTAACGCCAAAAGGAGCTAAATCGACGTCCATAACGTCGAGGATGTTGTCGCTAAGCCACAGCATGACCAATCCCATGCGAATCGATTTACGGTCCGCGTGGTCAGCCGCCGTTTTGTCCATAAGCTCCAAATAGGGGGCGATCCCCAGCGCAGGCAGCTGTTGATCCGCCGTGCGTTCATTCCCCGTTTTTCTTTCCATGCCATCACCCTTTAACGTTGCGTTCTTAATAGTTAGATTATCTAACTATTACTATACCTTATTTTGCACCGTCCTGCAATCCTTAATCTTCGGGCTATGTCACTGCGGCGTTGCTAAAACCGTCTTTACGGTCTGGAAAACCGGGGCGCATGGCCCCGCTAAGACGTATATTCGCGAACGAGCTGCCGCAGCGCCTGCTTCGCATCGCCGTGGAAGCATCCGCCATGATAACAAATAAGCCGTTCCACGTCGTAATCAAGCAATCGCCGCACGGAACAGACGGCCTCCTCCAAATCTAACGTGAATTGCGGATTCGCAATGTCCAGCTTCCCCTGCTCAATGACGACGGCGTCCCCGGCGATCAGCGTCCGGCTATCGGGAAGATACAGCGAAATATGCCCGGGCATATGACCGGGCGTATGCACGATCTCGATCCCGCCGCACCATGGCAGCCGCTCCCGATCAGCGACCGTCCGATCGACGGCCGCCGGCTCGATTGATTGCAGGAAGCGAATAAACTGCTCCGCTGGCGGCTTCGCTTCTTCCGGCAAGACATCCAACGTCGATTCGGCCTGCTCCAGCCTGAGCGACTTCTTCGTCCCTGCAATATATGGTGCCTCCACCTCGTGCGCGATAATCTCGATACGCGGAAAAGCCCGCTTCAACGCGGCCAGCGGACCCATATGGTCCATATCGTGATGCGTCACAATCAGCTTGGTGATCGAATCGAGCCGTAAGCCGCAGCGGTTGACCGCTTGTTCAAGAAGAGGCACAAAATCCGGGTACCCGCAGTCGACGAGAATGACATCTTCTTCGTCTTGAAGCAGCACGGGGGTAATCGTTTGCTTTTGTCCTCCGTACTCAAACTCGATATCGAGCAAATGACAATGGTTCATAGCTACCTCCAGATTTAACGTTTTGTGTTCCCCTCCGGCCGGCAACACGGGTTTATCCTACCAGATCATCCTTTTCGTTGTCAAAATAATAAGCAGTAGCCAACTGTCCTCCTTCCCCGTGTAATGGACCGATTCCTTCGTTCTGGAGACATAACGCGCAATACCGCCGGACAATAGCTCGTTGTCCTCCAATGGTGTAAGCGTGCCGAAAATGTTCACTTCGTCATCCGCATAGACCCGGACATACAGCTCACCATGGGATTCCGTAAGCAGCGCGCCTTGTTGCGCTCCGGCATAGTTCATCAAGGTGCTGACAATCCCCACCAAAACAGCGTCCAAATCCATCTGATCCGCGATAGCCTGTGTCGCTTTGAGAATGGCGACCAAACCGCAGCAACCCCCTTCCCGCCGGGGGCCAATCCATTGCTTTGGCCATCAAAAAGAAATAGACCGGAACTCCTTAGTTATCAAGGAATCCCGGTCGTGTCATTGATTGATAAAATGCCCCAGTAGCTGGTTAAACTTGTCACGCTCCTCCCAGAAAAGGCCGTGGCCGCTATAGTAAAACGGGACAAGCTGTGAATTTCTTATTTTGTGATGGAGTTCCTGAGCTTGTTGAAAGGGAATGACTTTGTCGTGAATGCCGTGGACGATTAAGGTAGGCACGGATATGAGCGGAAGATCGGCATCCAGCTTCTCATCTCTCAGCATAACGACGACAGCCGCGGTCGACCAACCTGCTGCCTGTAATCCCAGTTGAAAAAACCATTCCGAGAACGGAGCGCTGATATACTGAAAGAAAAAGCTGTCGGTGACTTCCCGCATCATCTTAGGGCGGTCATTTAACGTCTCATGAAGAAACTTATTGGCAGTCTCTGGCGTAAAGCCTATGGGAGCTGCAGCGTCTACAAGGACAAGTTTCGAGACTCCGTAGCCATTGTACCGGGACACATACCGAATCGCGATCGATCCGCCCGTGGAGTGACCGACGAGCGTGAAGTCATGTAATTGAAGCGTACCGACTACTATGCGGATATCATCCGCCAATCGGTCATAATTATAACCGCTCATCGGCTTATCCGAATTGCCGAAACCCCTCCAGTCAATTCCTATACAGCGGTATCCCATTGCGGGAAGAACATCAAACTGATACTCGAACTGTTTATGACTTAAAGGCCAACCATGGATAAAAACAATGGTCTTGCTTCCCCCCGGATTGATATCCTCCACATATAAATTTACACCCGGCTCTACATTAACAAAGGTTCCCACACAGATTCCCCCGTACCATGAAGTATCTTCAACAATAAGATACTCATCTCGGCAACCATAGGTGAATACCTACCCTTGTCTCCACTTTCATGTCAGCTACCGTCAAAAACAAAAACCCCACGTCAAAGCACGGCTTTTACGTGGGGGTGAATGAAAAGAGTTGATTTTAGACTTTAGCTGCCCATACTTCAATTTCGATTTTGATTTCCGGCCATCCTAATTCGGATATATAGCCAACGGTCATTGCAGGATAAGTACTGCCGAATAACTTATCCCACTCGGCATATAGATAATCCCAATCGATTTTTTGGGTAGCCCATATGTTAACCTTAATAATATTTTCTGCCGTTAATTCCTCGGAATGTAAAACAGTTTTAATATTGTCAAACGTATTTTTGATCTGTTCGTTCATAGGATCGGGAAAGCTGCCATTTCGATCTACACCGACTTGACCGGAAGTAACGTACAGCTCTGCGTTTCTGGGGATCTTTGTAATATGGGTGTAGTTCCCTACCGGATCTGGCATCCCCGCCGGATTTTTTCTAACGATCTTAGCGTTTTCCATTTGAATCTACCTCGCCTTTTATAGTTTATGCTATTTTTTACCATCATTTTTAGGCACACTTCACCCGTAAAATGATTTTAGAAAAAAACAGCAGTAGAGTATCCGTATCCAAAAGATATGAACTTTAACGTTTTTTTCTTCATGGATCGAATGCTCCTTTCTTTATAAATGCGAAGAGAGTGGTTTTATTAGACTATACTCCAAATCATTTGTTGTGTCAATTTTACAAGCGGGCCGCGCCTCGCCAACTGATCAATGGAGACCTCGCACCTGAGGAAATGACTGGCTTAAACATTAAACGCGATGTCATCAACTATTGAACATTTTATCGCCTGCATCTTTGTTCCTTCTTAACTATCTTTTTATAAAAACGAATCCCCTTCTCATCCCGAACAGCTTTGCTGCAAGCCAGCGCCTTTTCCAAAACGTTTAACGAAAAATTATTCGTTGTTCTTATCATCCAATCACCATTCCGGTAGCATAGTTGTGCGCTAATGATATCCTTTTCTTTATAAAAGCCAAGACAGATATCAAACCAGGATTCACTCATAGATCGGCCTAATCCGGTGTATTGCCAACTATCAAATTGCGTAAGAAGTCGTTCCCACGATTGTGCTGATTCAAAAGCTTTCATGTAGTCGTTATTCAAAATATGCAGTTCAGTTATATCTAAGATGAATGATACCTTATCCCGAGCGTCAGTAGTCAACTCTAATTCCTTCTGTTTATAAAAAATGGCCTTTTCATATTTCTTCAATTCTTTTGCTCGATAATATAATGTCTGCACGTCAGGTTCGGCTTGCTTTTCAAGGATATCAAAAAGCCTCTCAGCCTCTTCGAGGTCATCAAAATCTATTGCCTTTATTAGTAAACTTTCAGTTTTCTCTTTTTCCATGCTATCGGGAAACCATAAAGTCATTCTATGAAAGTAATCTCCTATATCTTGCTCTGAAAAAAGTGAATTCAATTGGTCTTTATGTTCGAACAGATATGTATTGGTTTCGGTAAGTTCAAACCCCTCAAGGTACTTGCAAGTCAGTTCAACTCCGGCAGAAAAAATACATTCATCAAAATAAGCACAATGCGTATCAAAATTTGCGCTTTTGGCTTTCTCAAAAAGCCATACATTTTCCGGCCTGCGGAACTTGGCTAACAAATAAGAAATAAGAGTTAAAGAGTCCCCGCAACCTCCATAAGGATCATGAATCCTGCTCTCAACCTCATTCTCCATTAAAAACTTGATTAAATCGTAATCCTCAGGCTTCCAATCATATTGAATAGCAACTGCTGCTGCATATCGTTTGAAATAGTTTACGTCTGGGTCTTGATATTCAAACTCTTTCCATAAGTCTCTGGAGCTTCTGATCTTATCGATATTTCGTCTGACATCTTTAGCCTCCATAACCCTACCCCCTAGGCAAAAATGTGAATGTTGTACTTCGTTTTTCCTCGCCATCGCCTCATTATATCAATGAATAGATGGAGGATGCCATTTTCCCATGATGCGGTAGATTTCCATGCCGTGGACGTCATGGAATGTACCATCACTTATAGAGTCTTATACGTTCTTTATTGAGCCGACCCAAACGTCCCCAACCTTCACACTATACACTTTATCTGTATCCCCATCGGATAAATTGATTGTATCGACTTTATAAGCCTTACTCTTTATGGCTATAACCTCATTTTCACTCATCCATCCTCGTTGGATATTGTCAATTAAGTCGCTCTCTGTGAAAACATCGCTATCAATATGTAAACGCCAGTCGAATTTTTCCAATCTGTCTTTCAAAAAAGTGTATTTGTCAAAAGGGAATTTCTTTTCTTGTTCTTGTCTTGCGAGATCGAATGTTTGGTCGTAAAAGAAAAGACATTCTTTATAAGCAGCCACGATTTGGGAATTAATAAAGTGCGGGTCGTATAGCCATATTTTTAGGTAAAACTCCTCATCCATTTCCTTGAACTTTTGAAGCCAATTCTCATAAACCTCCAACATTGCTTCAAGGATCAAGCGATTGAACCAGACAGGGGGATTCCTACGATGGATGCCATAAAATGGAGGAATCCAAAGCTTAGCATAATCTCTGTGGTTTTTGTTTAGATGCTCCATATCTACGTTTATGACTCTTTGCTTCCACTCATCGATTTTTCTTAAACGCCTTTTCCAACCTCTGATTTTTTTCTTTTTACCTGAGAACAAATTCCTACCTCCAACCAAATTTATGAAATTAGCTTAACACCGTTTCAGTCTAAATACTATATTTCATCGAACATAAACATTTTTGAATATCAAGTTAGCTCCGCTTGGCTTATTCGGTCAAATCGCCGTAGGTGACGGTATCAGTGGAAACACAAGCAGCCAGCAGGCGATTAAACATCTGACCTTCAAACTGCCGACGATTGGTGCGAAAGCAGAATTCGTTCAAATAGGATTGCAGATGTTTGGAATCTAAACCGTGAAACGTACCGGCGATAAAGGCTTTCGCGTTGGAAATCATCGTATGCAGCCATTTCAAATGATCAGGATTGTCCTTTACATTGAACCTGATCGGTTGGTGGTTATATTCTTTAGCGAGTGCATGGTACGAACGATGCGCGTCGCTACTGATCGTCGAACCTGGTTCGATGTGCTGTTTAG